>JADLHZ010000103.1 GCA_020848545.1 Deltaproteobacteria bacterium
GCATTGAAGTTCGCCTCGAGCAATGAGCTCGAAACGGTTTTCGTCTCGCCTCGAACATCGCCTTGTTCGGCGACGGCGACGTCAACGGCGACGACTACGGGCAATCTTTACGCGGTCGCGGCACTAGCGCCACTTCCGTTCGAGCATCGTCTCTTTGCCGTCGGTGATCCGCACTTGCGTCGTCTCCGACTTGCCGAGCTCTTGGTTCCACAGCTTCACGGTGTACGTGCCGACCGGCAGCTCGACCGGCGCGATCGGCGTCTCGGCCGTCCAGCTGCCGATCTTCACGTTGCCGAAGGGCTGCAGATTGACGCGCAGGTAGCCGGAGCCGGTCGAGAAATCGAGCTTCGTCGTCTCACCGGCCGCGAGCTCCACGGTGCGCGTCTCGCTCCAACCGCTGATCTCGTGCACGGCGCGCAGGCTGTGGCGCCCGGGCGGTAGCGACTTGGTCAACGGCGCGGTGCCGAGCAGGGTCTTCCCTTCGTAGATCCGCAGCGGCACGCGCGACTTCACGGTAAGCTGCCCCGGCGCCTTCGATTTTTGCGGCGGCGGATCAGCGACCTTCGCCACCTTCTCGCTCTTGGCGGCATCGGTCTTCTTCGCCGCGTCGGCCGGAGGCGGCGGCGTTTGCGCATCGACCTTCGGCGGCGCCTTCTCGTCGGGCTCGGGTGTCGCCGGCGGCACGACGGCCACGGGCTTCAGCTCGAGCTCGACGGTGTTCTTCGATCCGGAGACGACGTTCATCTGCGCTTCGGCGGCCTCGTAGCCGTCGAGCTGAAACTTCACGTGGTGAAAGCCAAGCGCGATCTTGCGCGGCAGCTCGAGCGGCGTCTTGCCCTCGGTCAACGGGATGCCGTCGAGGTAGATCGTCGCGCCGGGCGGCCGGCTGTTGAAGACGATCGGGCCGCTGCGCTCGGCGTCGTCGAACACGCCGCCCAAGACGAGCGCGAAGAGCAGCACGAGCAGGGCCGCGCCGCCGATGGCAAAGCCGATCGCGGTCTTCTTCTCGCCCGGCGCTTGCGCCTTCTCGGACACTTCGGTCTGCGACATCACCGTCAGCGGCATGTCGACCATCGGCTCGAACGCCTTGGCGCGCGTGGCCGCGTCCGTCGCCACCGACATGTCGAGCTCGCTCTGCGCGCCTTCGATGTCGTCTCGCGCGGTGTCACGCGTCTTCGGGTTCGACGGGCTCGACCAGCCGCCGCTGCCAGCGGTGTCGGCCTTCAGGCTCGGATCGAGCACGCTAGGCTCTTGCGCGATGGGCTGCGATCGACCGCTGCCGTTCGAGCCCGAGCGGCTCGGCGACGACGGCTGGCTGCCGCGATCGTTCTTCGTGACCTGCTCGCCGCCTTCGCCGTCGGTGAGGAACTTCGTGCCGCCCGTCGCGCGATCGCGGCCGCGCAATTCGTCGCGCTGCTCCTGCGCGCGGCGATCGTCCGTATGCTCTTCGTCCCACATGCCGTGGCCGACGAGCAGCTCCTCGGCGAGCTTGTCGGCGAAGAGATCCTGCATGTAGCCGGCGACGTCGCGCGCGGTCAGCGCCTTGCTCACGCTCTGCGCGTATTCGTCGAGCTCCCGCGCGAGCTCGCCGGCGGTCTGGTAACGGCGCGCCGGGTTCTTCGCCAGCGCCTTCATCACGATCTTCTCGAGCTCGGCCGGGTAGCCGGGGTCGATCTTCGACGGTGGAGTCACTTCGCACGCGATGACCGCGTGTAAGGTCTCGAGCTCGTTCTCGCGCTTGAACAGGCGCACGCCGCAGGTGATCTCGTAGAGCACGACGGCGAGCGCGAAGATGTCGGTGCGCGCATCGATCTTCATGCCCTGCGCCTGCTCGGGCGACATGTACGAGTATTTGCCCTTCAGCACGCCGCTGCGCGTCTGCGCCATCTTGTTGGCGGCCTTGGCGACGCCGAAGTCGACTATCTTCACGTGCCCGTCGTAGGTGACGAGCAAGTTCTGCGGCGAGATGTCGCGGTGCACGAGGCCGAGCGGCTGACCACTGATGTCGACCTTGCGATGCGCGTAGTCGAGGCCGCCCGCCGCTTGCGCAATGATGTGGGCGGCGAGCTCGGTCGGGATGCGCGCCGAACGCTGCACCTCTTGGTTGTAGATCTTTCGGATGTCCTCGCCGTGGATGTACTCCATGGCGATGTAATAGGAGTCGGGGTGCCGGACGGGGCCGTCGCTCGGGATGCGCCCGAGGTCGTAGATCTGCACGACGTTCGGGTGGGTGAGCTGCGCCGCGATGCGCGCTTCGTCCAAGAACATCGTGATGAACTCTTTGTTCTCGGCGAGGTGCGGCAGGATGCGCTTGATGACCAGCATCCGCTCGAAGCCCGAGATGCCCGTCTGCTTGGCGAGGAAGATCTCGGCCATGCCGCCGGCGGCGATCTTGCGGAGGAGCTCGTACTGCCCGAGGCGTTGGTTCCCGGGCTGGCTATGCGATCCGGAGCCGCTCCGGGATTTTTCCGTGCCTTCGGTGGTCAAAGCTTCGCCCTGCGCCCAGTCACGCTCGACTAACGCGCACCCTTCTTCCTTTTCGTCTTCGACACGCGCCGCGATTTGTTGCCGGCATTGTTCGCTTTTTTCGTCGTCTTTTGACGCGGCGCGCGGGCGATCGCGGCCACGGTCTTCGCCTTCTTCACGGCGGGCGCCGGGGCTTTCTCGCCGATCTTCTGCACGGAGATCGCCACGTTCGTCGCGACCGCGATCGCCGCCTTCGCGGTGGCGCCGGCGATCGGCGCGGTGCTCGACGCGGCGACCTTCGCTTGGGCCTGCGTCGTGATCTCGGGCGTCGTCTTATGATCGAGCCGCGACAACGCCGCCATCGGCACCGGCTTCACCTCTTTCAAGGTCTCGTGCACCTTGGCCTGCACGAAGACGTCGAGGAGGTCCTTGTCGACCTTTTGCTGCTTCGCCTCGTCATACAGAATGTCGACGGCTTTTTCGTGCGGGAGCGCCTTCTTGTACGGCCGGTCGCTCGCGGTCAGCGCATCGTAAATGTCCGAGATCGTCATCATGCGCGACTGCACCGGGATGCTCTGGCCGGGCAGCTTCAGCGGATAGCCGCCGCCGTCGAGCTTCTCGTGGTGCGCGTAAGCGATCTCCGGCACGCGCTTGAGCTCGCGCGTCCAGGGAATTTGCACGAGGAACTTGTAGGTATGAACCACGTGCGACTCGATCTCACCGCGCTCGGCGAGCGTGAGGCTACCGCGGCGCACGCTCAGAAACTCGAGCTCCTGATCGCCGAGGTAGGGCAGTTTTTCGCCGCTGAAGCTCTCGTAGACCTTCTGCTTGATCTCGTGGAGGCGCTCGAAGCCTCCCTCGGCGAGCACCGTCGGCCGATTGCACTCGGTGATGAAGCGCAGCATGTCGTCGGCTTCGTTCAGAAACGCCTGCAGCGCGGCGTCGATACCTTGCAGGGCGTGCTCGTGCCCACGCTGGCCGTGCTCGCACACGACGCCAAACTTCGTCTTCCATGCCTCGACCTGGGCGTTTCGCTTGATGACCTCGAAGCGCTGCTTGATCATCTCGAACTCGAGCGGAAAGAGCTTGTTCGCTTTGACCAAGACATGCTCGCGCACACCGACCTTGCCGAAGTCGTGCAGCAAGGACGCGTAGCGAATCTCCTTGCGCTCTGCCGGCGAGAACCGGAGCGCCCGGTAGCTCGCGCCGGCGCCCCCTGCCCGCTCGACCGAGTCGGCGATGCCGAGCGTCAACACGGCGACCCGCTCGCTGTGGCCGCTCGTGGTCGGATCACGCGACTCAATCGCATACACGCTCGCCTTGACGAAGCCTTCGAAGAGGTGATCGATCTCGTCGTTCAAGAGCGCGTTCTCGATCGTCGCCGAGGCCTGCGCCCCGAGCGCGCGCAGCATCTCTTCGTCCTCGGCGGTGAAGACCTCGTCGGCCGTCTTCCCCGTGGACAGTCCTGCTGGCCTAGTTTTGTTGATCGCTTGGATCACCCCGGTCAGGCGGCCGTCGCGGTTCTTCATCGGCACGCACAGCATCGCCTTCGTGCGGTAGCCGGTCTTCTTGTCCCACGTGCGATCGAAGCGGGGATCGTCATAGACGTCGGCGAGGTTCACCTTCTCCCCGGTCTGCGCCACGTAGCCAGCGATGCCGACGCCGATCGGGATGCGAATCTCGCGGATCTCGAGCCCTTGCGCGATCTTCGACCAGATCTCGCCGCGCTCGTGATCGATGATGAAGAGCGAGCAACGATCGGCTTCGACGACGTCGCGCACCTCGCGCAGAATCACCGCGAGCAACTGGTTCAGGTCGCGCTCGGCGGCCATGGCGGTCGCCACGTCGAGGAGCGAGCTCAGCTTGTCGACGCGCCGCTGCAGCGCGCTCACGGCACCGGCTTCAGGACCCGGGGCGATCGTCTCGAGCATCAGCCAGGTGTAGCCGAAAGTGCGCCGAGGTTCAGGAAAAGTTCAGGGAAAGTCGAGCGCGGGCGTGAACACGTTGGTGTCCTTCGCCTCACCCGTGCCGAGCTGCCCGCGATCGCCGGCACCTTCGTCACACCGCGAACGCGCGCGATCCCCGACGCCGAGGCAGCGCCATCGCCGAGCTGCCCGCGGTCAGCCGCTCCCCAACTGACCAGCGCCCCGTCGGCCGTCGCAAGGTGATGCCGCCCCCCGCCCGCGAGCGCCGCAGGCACGAAGTCGAGCGCGCCGCTGCCGCTGTCGAACACGCCGATCGTCGCCGGCGCCGGCTGCGTCGCCGAAAAGGGACCGGGGACGTTTTCGCTGCGCTGATTCTCCGCGTTGCGACCCCAGCACTGCGCGTGGACCGGCGCGCCGCTCGCCGCGGGTGACGAAAGCGCGCAGCTGTACGCGGTCGCGGTCATCGCGCCGCTGGTCACGACCGACGCGAACGGGGTGCCGGTACAATCACTCGCCACGAACGCGGCGATCGTCGCGTCGGCTTCGCTGTCGGCCTGCAGCTCCGGGGTCAACGTGGCTCCCGACGGCGGCACGAACGCCAGCGCCGGAGCCGCCGGCGCGATGTCGTCGTGCACGTAGCTCACCGGGAAGCAGCCGAGCTCCGGGGCTTCGGGGAAGCGCACGGCCACGGTCGTCGTCGCGTTGGCGAACGCCGAGACGAGAAAACGGAACTCGCCGTTGTCGTCTGCCGTCGTCGTCGCGATCGGCGTCACGTCGCAGCTATCGCCGAGAAAGAGCTCGACGGAGAAACCCGCGCGCCCGGCGCCGATGAGCACCGGCGATGGCTCCGGCGAAGGCGACGGCGGCGAGAACACGAGCACTGGCGCCGTCGCCACGCCTCCGACCGTCGCCGCGCGCTCCTTCAACGGCGCGAAGTAACAGGCGCAGAGCAACGAGGCAGCTAGCAGGCTGTTGAAAAAGGTTAGCTCGCGGTCGCTTCAGGAACGATCGACGTGCTTTGTGGTTGCTAAGCCCTGACCTGCTTAGCCCTGACCCAATCCATGGCCCTGGCCTCCCACGCCGTGGC
>JADLHZ010000104.1 GCA_020848545.1 Deltaproteobacteria bacterium
GCACCGAGATGGTGATGCCGGGCGACAACGTCTCGATCGACGTCGAGCTGATCACCCCGATCGCCATGGAAGACGGCCTGCGCTTTGCCATCCGCGAAGGCGGCCGCACCGTCGGCGCCGGCGTCGTTGCGAAGATCACGGAATAAAGGACGAAGAGACATGCTCGCAAACACGCCAAAGATTCGCATTCGTTTGAAGGCCTACGATCACAAGCTGCTCGACCAGTCGGCGGGTGAGATCGTGGAAACCGCGCGCCGCACGGGCGCCAAGGTCGCCGGCCCGATCCCGCTGCCGACGATCATTCACCGCTACACCGTCCTGCGCTCGCCGCACGTCGACAAGAAGTCGCGCGAGCAGTTCGAGATCCGGACGCACAAGCGCCTGCTCGACATCGAGGAGCCGACGCAGCACACGCTCGACGCGCTCATGAAGCTCGACCTGTCGGCCGGCGTCGACGTGGAGATCAAGTCATGAAAGTCGAAGTCTACAGCATCGAGAAGAAGAAGGTCGGGGACGTCGAGCTCGCCGACGACGTCTTCGGCGCGCACGTGAACAAGGCGTTGTTCTACGAGGTGGTCAAAAGCCAGCTCGCGTCGCGCCGCCGCGGCACGCACGACACGAAGACCAAGGCGGAAGTGCGCGGCGGCGGCAAGAAGCCGTGGAAGCAGAAGCACACCGGCCGCGCCCGTACCGGCTCCACGCGTAACCCGCACTGGGTGGGCGGCGGCGTCGCGTTCGGCCCGAAGCCGCGCGACTACAGCTACCGCGTGCCGGCGAAGGTGCGCCAAGGCGCGCTGCGCTCGGCGCTCTCCTTGCGTCTCAAAGAGAAGACGCTGACGATCATCGACTCGCTCGATCTCAAGGGCGCGAAAACGAGCCAGGTGGCGGACTTCCTCGCGAAGTTCGACGCCGAGAGCGCGCTCATCGTCGACCAGAAGAACGACAACTTGATGAAGAGCACGCGCAACCTCCAGAAGGCGAAGTTCCTGCCGGAGGGCGGCGTCAACGTGTACGACATCCTGCGCTACAAGCACCTCTTCATCACGAAGCAGGCCGCGCAAAAATTGAGCGAGAAGCTCCAGGGCGCTGAAGGGCAAAAGTCATGAGCGAAGAGAAGAGCGTCATTTCCAAGAAGGTGAAGGTGGGCCTGCACGAGATCATCGTGCGCCCGCTGATCAACGAGAAGTCGCAGCAGCTGCGCGACCTCCGCAACCAGTACGTCTTCGAAGTCGCGCAGACCGCGAGCAAGGACGACGTCAAGGCGGCGGTGCAGAAGTTCTTCAACGTCAAAGTGACCGACGTTCGTACTCTGATCAACCACGGCAAGAAGCGCCGCGTGGGTCAAACGATCGGCCGTCGCTCGAACTGGAAGAAGGCGATCGTGACGCTGGCCCAAGGCCAGACGATCGACTTCTTCGCTCAGGCTTAAGGAGAGAGTCATGGCAGTCAAGACATTCAACCCGACGTCGCCCTCACGCCGTTACATGACGGTGGCGGACTTTTCGGAAGTCTCGAAGAAGAAGCCCGAGCGCAGCCTCACCGAGTCGAAGCCGCGGACCGGCGCGCGTAACAACCAAGGCCGCACCACCTCGCGCTTTCGCGGCGGCGGTCACAAGCAGAAGTATCGCGTCGTCGACTTCAAGCGGAACAAGATCAACGTTCCCGCGAAGGTCGTCGCCATCGAGTACGACCCGAACCGCACGTGCCGTTTGGCGCTCATCACCTACGTCGACGGCGAGAAGCGCTACATCCTGGCGCCCGCCGGCCTCAACGTGGGCGACACGGTGATTTCGTCGGAAGGCGCCGACATCAAGCCGGGCAACGTGCTTCCGCTCGCCAACATCCCGATCGGTACGACGATCCACAACGTCGAGCTGCGTCCTGGGAAGGGCGGGCAGATGGTGCGTTCGGCCGGCGCCGGGGCGCAGCTGATGGCCAAAGAAGGCGACTACGCCCAGGTGCGCTTGCCCTCGGGCGAGGTGCGCCAGGTGCTGCTCACGTGCGTCGCGTCGATCGGCCAGGTCGGTAACCTCGACCACGAGAACATCACGATCGGTAAGGCCGGCCGCGCGCGCTGGCTCGGTCGCCGTCCGCACAACCGCGGCGTGTCGATGAACCCGGTCGATCACCCGCACGGTGGTGGCGAAGGCAAGAGCTCCGGCGGCCGTCACCCGGTCACGCCGTGGGGTCAGCCGACCCGTGGTCACAAGACGCGCAACAACAAGCGCACCGACAGCCAAATCGTGAAGCGTCGTAAGTAAGAAGAGGAAGAGGAAACAGCCATGGCACGTTCAGTCAAGAAGGGTCCGTTCATCGACAAGCACCTGCTCACGCGCGTGCAGGCCATGAACGCTCAAAAGAAGAAGGCGATGATCAAGACCTGGTCGCGCCGCTCGACGATTCTGCCGGAGTTCATCGGCCACACGGTCGCGGTGCACAACGGCAAGAAGTTCATTCCGGTCTTCGTCACCGAGAACATGGTGGGTCACAAGCTCGGCGAATTCGCGCCGACGCGCACCTTCCACGGTCACTCGGGCGACAAGAAGGTCAAGACCGCGGGCGCTCCGGGCGCTGCGCCGGCGCAAGGTTGAGGAGGACGTCATGTCGAAGCGACAAAAATTGAAGACGCAAGCGCGTCGTGAAGCGAAGAAGGCGGCGCCGCCGCGGGCCGAGCTGCGCCTGCTGCGCATGCCGGCGAGCAAAGTGCGCCTGGTCGTCGACCTCGTGCGCGGCAAGCCGGTCGAGGAAGCGTTGAACATCCTGACGTTCACCGCCAAAGGCGCGTCGCGTCCTTTGGCGAAGCTGCTCCGTTCGGCGGTGGCGAACGCCGACGCCAAGGGCGGCTACGACATCGACGAGCTGATCCTCGCCGACGCGCAGGTCGGTGAAGCGCCGCAGATGAAGCGCTTCCGTCCGCGCGCGATGGGCCGGGCCAACCGGATCTTGAAGCGCACCTGCCACGTCACCTTCGTTTTGGACAAGCGCAGCGCCGCCAAGAAAGCGTAATCGTCACTTCCTCTTCGGCAGCATCGCGGGCGGGTTGATCAACGCGCCGTCGATCGCCGGTCCTTCCGTACAGCTCGACGCAAAGTCGTAGAGCACTCTGCACGCGACCTGCTTGCCGTCGGCGCCCGCGTCGTGCAGGCACAGCTGCACCGAATTCTTCTTCTCGCTACAGCGATACTGCAAGGTGAGCTTCAGCGTGGCGCCGGGCTCGAGCTTCGTGTCGAGCTGCGTCGTGCGCGGCAGCGTCGTGTCATCCCAGCGCTTGCGGCAACTCGAAAGCGTCTTCGTGTGGATCGCCTCGATCTGGAGGTGCACATGAAAATCGCCCATCTTCATCGCGGTCACGCGGTAGGGGCCGTCGATCACGATCGGGTGCCGCTGGTTCGGGCCATCGAAGGTCAAACGCAGCCGCGGCTTCTTGTCGACTTCGATCGCGTCGAGGCACAGCTCCTGCCCACTCGGCCTCAGCGTATAGTGCCCCGCCGGCAGCCGCCACCCCGGATCATCCGTCGCCGCCATGAACGCTCCGAGTAGAAGGATCGACAGCACGACAATGGTTTGCCAGATCCCACGAAAAGGGACCGGGGAAGTTTTCGGTCGCGGCTCAGCGCTGGACCACGAAGGCGCCGTCCTTCACGCGGACGACGAGACGCAGCGTCGCGGCCTTCTTCACGGACGGCGCGTCTTCGTAGATCTTCCACGTCGCGGTCGAAGGCTGCGCCGGCAGCTTGCAGAGCAGGTGCAGACCGCCGCGCAGGCTCCGAACGGACGATTGCGGCAAGTCGGGGTCGCGCGGGCAGGGATCGTCGTAGAAGAACGCGAACGCACCCGTCTCGTCGTACGCGAGGCTCGGCCCGCTGCGCGCCTTGAAGAGATACAGCGTGTCGACGACCAGCGGCGGGTCCATGGTGTCGGTGGCGATGAGCCAAGCGACATGCACGTCGAGGCCGCTGCCGCCGGACATCCACCCGAGGACGAGCACGTAGCCGTCGGGAAGTGCGAGGGCGCGCGTGAACAACGGCAGGCCGCCGTCACCGACGTCGAGCGTCGTCTTGCGCGTACCGAGCTCGTCCGTGATCGCGAGGACGACGCGCTTCGCCTTGTGCATCGTGCCGCCGCTGGCGTCGTCGTAGGTGATGCGAAAGCCGAGATCTTTGAGCTCGACGGCCGGCGTGCGCGCGAAGAGGAGCAGCGTCAAGAGGAGCATCGATCACCCCTTCAGCGGCGACGTCGGCGCCCGTTCGAGCCAGTACTGCGCCGACCAAAACAGCCACGCGTTGAGGAAGATGGCGAACGCAGAGGCGCCGTACTCCGTGTACGCGCCGAAGAAGTTCGGGATCACGTGCGGCAAGATGAGCCATTCGACGACGCCGAAAGCGGCGCCGACCGCTGCGGCGCGATCGAGCGGCACCTTCGATCCGCGCAGCGTGAAGTACCCGACGCTGATGATTGCCCACGCCGTCGCGGCCTGCACGAACGAGATGAGCTGATACAGGCCGATGTAGCGCATCGCGAAGTTGCAAAACGCGACGAAGGCACCGGCGCCCAAGCCGAAGCGTGCCATCGCGCCCATGCGATCGCGATGGAAGGGCCAGGCGCCGAACATCGCTGTCGCGGTCCACGTGCCCAGGCTCGCGAGCACGAACCAGAACATGCCGCCGTAGTAGGGGATGATGCGGTAGATGATGAAGCAGACGAGGGCGATCAGCGCGGCGGTCTGCGCCGCTTTCACCAGTGTGTTCTTGAGATCGAAGGGCGGCGCTGCGGCCGTGGCGGTCGCGCGCGGTGGCGTCACGGGATACGACGGCGGCGCCGGCCGCTCTTCCGGCGGAGGCTGTGGTCGCGACGGCGCGATGGGCGTGGCGGGCGCCTCCGACATCGGCGGTGCCGCTGCCACGCTCGCGTTCCCGCCGAAACGCCGCACGATCTCGGCTGCGTCGTCGGCGCGCAGCTTCTGTAAGCGCACGCTGCCGCCCGCGGTGCGCAAGTGCACTTCCTTGCCGAGGAAGCCCTCGCGCACCTCCGCGCCATCGGCGCCGGCGTAGGGGTAGTCGCCTTTGACGACGAGGCTGCCCAAGCGATCCTCGACGACGACCGCACGATCCGGCGTGAGCACGATCGACTGCTTGAACACGTCCTCCGACGCGATCACACGATCGATCGGCAAGTCTCGCCCGAAGTGGGCACGCAAGGCAGCGGCGAGGTCGCTCATCGCCCTCAATGTCTCATGACGGAACAGGTGCCGCGCGGAAATTTTGCTGTAAAGTGACCTTGAACGTTGGGGGCGCCAATGGCCGCGTTGAGCTTCAGCAAAGTTTTCCCGGGACTCTCGTCGAGCGACGTAGATATCTTGCGCAAGGCCTGCCAGCCGATCGAGCTCGCCGCCGGCCAGCGCTTGTTCAACGAGGGCGATCTCGGCGATTCGATGCTGATCATCGAGAGCGGCGCCATTGAAGTCTACAAGCAGATCCACGGTGACCAAGAGCGCGTGCTCGCGTCCTTTCATACCGGCGACATCTTCGGCGAGATGAGCTTCGTCGACGGCAGAAGGCGCAGCGCCGGCGCGCGGGCCACCGAGGCCAGCGTGCTCGCGGCGCTCGGGCGGCCGAAGTTCGAGCAGATCTCGCGCGAGCACCCGAAGCTCGCGGCGATCTGTTTTGCGAACCTGGCCAGCCTGCTCGCCGATCGCCTGCGTTCCGCCAACGAGATCTATCGAGACGCCGTCGCCGCGTACCTCGACGCCACCGGAGCGAAGAAGCTCGGGCTCGCGTCGCTCGTCGAGGGCATGAAGCCAGTGCTCTTGTTGACGAGCCGCGGCGAAACGCTCTCGGGCCGCGTGCTCGACGTCGTCGAAGGCGTCGGCGGCAGCGGCTGGGTGATCCACTTTCGTGACGATAAGAATCGCTTGTCGTGGGTCCCATATCACGCCGTCGCGCGGATCGAAGTCCTGTAGGGGCTTGATTAACCAACGAGAAAATCACTAGGTACCCACCTATCGATCGGAGGTCCGGTGCAGGTCTTGGTCCGTGCTTGGCTTGCGTCGGTGCCCGCGCTGAGCATCCTTTTGTGGATGCCGGTCGTCGCGATGTTGATCATCGCCGTCGTGCCCGCTTCGCGCGGCCGTTTGCTTCGCACCCTCGCGCTGACGGGGACCGCGTCGACGCTCGCGTGGTCGATCTTCATCACGGTCGGCTTCGACGCGTCACTGGCGACCTTGCAGCTCGTTGAGCGGAGGCCGTGGGCGCCGGAGATGGGCATGAGCTACGCGCTCGGCGTCGACGGCTTGGCGCTCCCGCTCGTGTTGCTGACGACGCTCATGGGCTTCGTCGCGATGCTCGTGGCGGTGCGCCAGCGCGATCAAGCGAAGATCTTCTTCGCGTGGCTGCTCGTGCTCGAGTTCGCCGTGCTCGGCGTTTTCCTCTCGCAGGACTGGTTCCTCTTCTACGTATTCTGGGAGATCACCCTGATCCCCATGTTCTTCCTCATCGGCATGTGGGGCGGCGAGAAGCGCGTGCTCGCGTCAGTCACGTTCTTTCTCTACACCTTCGCGGGCTCCATCGTGATGCTCGTCTCGATGCTCGCGGTGCACGTGTACCTGCCGAGCCACAGCTTCGACATGGTGGCCGACCTCGCCGCCCGCGACACCTGGGACGCGGCGTTTCAAACGAAGATCTTCGCCGGCTTCTTGCTCGGCTTTGCCGTGAAGCTACCTATCGTGCCCCTGCACGGCTGGCTGCCGCTCGCGCACGTCGAAGCGCCGACGCCGGCGAGCATGTTCCTCTCGGCGGTCCTCTTGAAAATGGGCGCGTACGGGATCATGCGCTCGGGTCAGATGCTTCCGCTCGGGCTCGAAGCGTTGGCGCCGGTCCTGTCGATCTTCGCCGTCGTCAACATCGGTTACGGCGCGGTGCTCGCTTGGCGCCGCACGGATCTGAAGGCGATGGTCGCGTTCTCGTCGGTGAGTCACATGGGCATCGTCATCCTCGGCATCGCCGCGTTGAACGAGCGCGGTTTCGTCGGCGCCAGCATGACCATGCTCACGCACGGCCTGACGAGCGGTGCGTTGTTCTTGCTCGTCGGCGCGATCTACGAGCGCACGCACTCGCGCCAGCTCGAGGATCTCGTCGGCATCGGCGCGCGCGTCCCGGTCTACGCAGCGTTCATGGCCCTCGCGCTGCTCGCGAACATGGGCATGCCGGGCTTCGCCGGCTTCATCGCCGAGCTCAACGCCATGCTCGGCGCGCTCGCGCGATTCGGCGCGTGGGCACTTTGTGCGACGATCGGCGTGCTGATCACCGCCGCCTATTGCCTGCGCAACATCGGTCGCATGTTCTTCTCGAAGGGCTACAAAGGCGCCGACGTCACCGACTTGTCGAGCAGCGAAACGATTGGCGCGGCCATCCTTGTCGGACTTTGCCTCGTCATCGGCATCGTGCCGTCACCGCTGCTCGGCGTCATTCGGCCGACGGTGCAGGCGATGCTGCCGGCGATCGAGCAAGACGGGCTGCGGTAGGAGACGGCAGGCGTGCAGTGGAAACGGCAAGTCGAGGGCTTTCCGCTCAACGACGCGCAGCGCCAGCGCCTGCGTGAGATCGTGGCCCATGCCGGGCACTTGCTTCCGGGCCAAGGCCCGATGCGCACCTTCATCCATCACAACACGCTGCACGGGCTGCAGCATTTGGCCTTCGATCGGGCGCTCGCCGAGGCGGAAGCGCGGAGTCTCGGCTCCGGTTACCTCTCGCTTTCTGAGTTCCGCGCGCATTACCTGAGGGGCCGCATCGCCGATCGTGACGTCGACGCCGCGCTCATCGCCGCCGGAGTCACGGATCCCGAGCAGCGGCGCCTGCGCCTGCAAATCATGTTACACGAGCCGCTCGTTCTGCCGCGCCAGACGTGGGCGTCAGACGCCGCGATCGACACGCCACCCGTTTTCGACGACGGCCCGGCGGTCGCGCTCAGCCCGGCGCAGCACGATGCGCTCGAGGCCGCCCTGACCGATCGCGCCGCCTCGGCGGCGGAAGGCGTGCAGCGCGCGCTCGCCCGACGCGCGCTCGCAGATCTCGAGAAGGGATGCCTCGGGCGCGAGGGCTTCACGGCGCTCGCGACCTTGGCGTCGCTCGACGCCGGCTCCGTCAGCGCCAAGGTCTACGCCGAGCTCGAGCGTCACGATCCGCGGGAGGCGATGCGACGGTACGCGCAACGGCAAGTGGCCGCTACGTTCGCCGGGTTGAGCCGCGGCGAGACACTCGGCGGCCTCGTGCGCGCGCTGACCGGTGAGGACATCGAGGCGGCGATCGATGAGCGTATGATCGAGCTGCTGCAGGCGTTTTGCGACGAGGGTCTCGCGGCGTGGGCGATGCCTCATCGCGAGCACGGCTTCTTCTCGGCTTGGCGTACGCTCAAAGGCGACAAGCTCGCCCTCAGCGTGCGCTTCGACGCCGGCGGCCTGCTCGCCGAGTGGCCGCTCGTCCCCGCCGACGCCGTGATCTACGGGCTGCGCTTGCTCGGCGTCGACGAAGCGGCGTGGGGCGCGTACTTGACCGCGTTGCTCGTACGCCTGCGAGGCTTCGGCGGCATGATCGCGTGGCGCGCGTCGCAAAAAGCGTACGCGCGGCAGCAGAAAGAGCCCATCGACCTCGTCGAGCTCTTGGCGGTGCGCTTGTTCTATGAAGTGTCTGCGTTGCAACGCGCGTGTGCCGAGCACTGGCACGAGGACGCCGAGATCTCCGCGCTGCGCGCGTACTTCAGCCGCCGCAGCCACGAATTGCTCGTGCGGCAAGAGCTGTTCGCCGGCCGCTTGCCGGAGCCGATCGCCGAGGACGCGCGCACGCTCATCGAAAGCAAAGAAGCGCCGTACCGCACGGCGGCGAAGTGGCTGCGGCTCGCCGATACCTTATGGGCGGCGTGCGATCCGGCGGTGCGAGCAGAGCTCGCGAGCGGCGAATCGCGCGAGAATGCGCGGCGCACGGCAGCGATCGCGCTGGCGGCAAAGCGTCCAGAGAGCGAGCTCTCCGGCGAAGTGGCGCAGTTCTCCCGCGACGCGCAGCGCGCGATTTGGCAGCGCGCGTACGAGATCAACTATCGTGATGCCGTGCTTGCAGCGTTGCAAGGCGAGCCCGGTCCTTGGCACGTGCGCGAACGGCGGCCAGCCGCGCAGGTCGTCTTCTGCATCGACGAGCGCGAGGAGGGCTTTCGCCGGCACTTGGAGGAGCTCGATCGCGAGATCGAGACGCTCGGCGCGGCAGGGTTCTTCGGGGTCGCGATGTATTTTCGCGGCGCGTTCAGCGAGAGCACCGACGCGCTCTGTCCGGTCGTCGTCGAGCCCGTGCACCTCCTGCGGGAGCAAGCCGTCGACGCGCGCGCGTTTGCGCGAGCCGGCTTCGTCAGCGGCTGGAAGAAGCTGCTCTTCGACATCGTTCGTCACGCCAAGAACGACGCGCTCGTCGGCGCCGTCGTCACCCACGTCGCGGCGTGGCTCGCGCTCGTGCCGCTCGTCGGCGCGCTCCTGTTCCCGCGCGCGGCGCGTCGGGCCATCTCCCGCCTCGAGGATGCCCTGGCGCCGCCGGTCGTCACGACGATCGCGCTGGACGCCAAGGAGCCCGTCGAGCACGAGGGCGGTCTGCGCGCCGGCTTCTCGCTCGACGAACAAGCCGATCGCGTCGAAGGCACCTTGCGCAACGTCGGTCTCTTTGGGGGCCCCGTCGACGTTCTTGCGCGGCTCGTCGTGCTTTGCGCGCACGGCTCGAGCAGCGTGAACAACCCGCATCTCTCGGCGTACGACTGCGGCGCGTGCGGCGGAAAGCATGGTGGCCCAAACGCCCGGGCGTTCGCGCGCATGGCGAATCACCCCGGCGTGCGCGAGCGCTTGCGGACGCGTGGCCTCGCCCTCCCGACCGACACCTGGTTCGTCAGCGCCGAGCACAACACCTGCAGCGAAGAAATCGTCTACTTCGATGTCGATCGCGTTCCGCCCGGACATGCCGCCGACCTCGCGCGCTTGCGCACCGCGATGGACGCCGCCCGTGAGCGCTCGGCGCACGAGCGGTGCCGGCGCTTCGTGTCGGCGTCGCTCGCGATCTCGGCCCCGGCCGCGCTTCGTCACGTCGAGGCCCGCGCGCTCGATCCGAGCCAAGCGCGGCCCGAGCTCGGTCACGCGACGAACGCCTCGTGCCTCGTCGGGCGCCGTTCGCTCGCCGCTGGACGCTTCTTCGATCGCCGTCTGTTCCTCGTCTCTTACGATCCGCGCACCGACTCGGACGGCCGCATCTTGGAGCGCATCCTGCTGGCGGTGGGTCCGGTCGGCGCCGGCATCAGCCTCGAGTACTACTTTTCGACGGTCGATCCTCTCCGCTACGGCTGTGACACGAAGCTCGCCCACAACATCTCGGGCCTCGTCGGCGTCGTCGAAGGCGCCCGCAGCGATCTCCGCACGGGCCTGCCGCGACAAATGACTGAGATCCACGAGCCGATGCGCCTGCTCCTCATCGTCGAAGCGAAGCCAGCGGTGCTCGGCGCGATCTACGAGCGGCAGCCGCCGATCAAAGAGCTCGTCGGCAACGGGTGGGTACAGCTCGCCGTCGTCGATCCGGACACGCGCGCGATCTCGGTGTTCGTCGAGGGCCAGGGCTTCGTCGACTGGAAGGGCACTATAGAGGCGCTGCCGACCGTCGCGCGATCCCGTGATTGGTACGCGAACCACCGAGACTTCTTGCCGCCCTGTCGCGTGACCGGAGGCGTCGATGCTTGAGCTCTTCGTCGCCGCGTCGCCTATCGCCAGCCTCGGCGCCGCGTTGCTCATCGCGCTCGGCTGCACGCGAAGGACGCCCGAGCGCCGCGTCTACGTCATCGCGCTCGTGCCGCTGCTTTATGCCTCAGCGTTGGCCGTCGCGCTCTTCGTTTCCGTCGCCGGCGATCCGACGCCGCGCGACCTCCGGCTCGCGCGTTGGATCGATCGCGGCAAGCTGACGATCGATGTCGGCCTGTACCTCGATTGGCTGTCGGCCGCGCTCTTTCTGCTGGTGAGCCTGGCGGTGACCTTCGCGGCGCGCTTCTCGCGCGACTACTTGCACCGCGAAGCTGGTTACCGCCGTT
Source organism: Deltaproteobacteria bacterium (assembly GCA_020848545.1). Classification (GTDB taxonomy): domain Bacteria; phylum Myxococcota; class JADLHZ01; order JADLHZ01; family JADLHZ01; genus JADLHZ01. The sequence continues at coordinate 11,098 of JADLHZ010000104.1, forward strand.
ACTTCGCCGTGCTCGCGCTCTTTCACGCGGCGATGAGCTGCGCGGTGCTCGCGCGAGACTACCTCTGGCTATTCGTCGGCTGGGAGATCGCTGGGTTCTGCTCGTACCTCTTGATCGGCTTCTTCCACGATCGCCCGCGCGCCGTCCGGGCCGCGACGAAGGCGATCGTGACGAAGCGCATCGGCGACGTTGCGTTCCTCGCGGCGATCGCGCTGATGGCGACTGGCAGCGCCAGTGTCGCGTTCTCGGACGTGCATCGTTCCACGCTCCCTCCCGGCCTTGCAGCGGCGATCGGCGCGTGCTTGTTGGTCGCGGCAGCAGCGAAGAGCGCGCAGCTGCCGTTCAGCGCGTGGGTGGGCAACGCCGTCGAAGGGCCAACGCCGTCGAGCGCGCTGTTCTACGGCGGCGTCATGGTGAGCGGCGGTGTCTATTTGCTTGCACGCAGCGAGCCGATCTTGCCCGAGAGCGTGCTCGTCGCCACGGCGATCGTCGGAGGCTTGACCGCGTTCGCGTGCACGCTCGTGCGCATGACCTTGAGCGACGTGAAGTCGCAGCTCGCGTATACAACGGCGGCGCAGCTCGGCCTCATGTTCGTGTGCATCGCCTTCGCCGCGGTGCCGCTCGCCATCGTTCACCTCGTGGCGAACGCCGTGTGGCAGATGCGCGCGTTTTATTTTGCGCCGTCGGCCCTGCAGACGATCGAATCCGAGCCTCCCGGCCGCCAAGAGCCCGAGCCTGGCGGCCTGTGGATTGGCCACGGCGTCATCGTTCTCCTCGCGTCGGTGCCGGTGTTCTCGGCCATCGTCGTGCGCGGCGGGCATGCACCACCCGGCTACGAGCTCTCAGAGATGCCGCGCCTCGCCTGGATGTTCGCCTGCATCGTGCTTTGCTTCATCCTCGGCCTCGGCTTTTACCTCGCGAGCTTCATGCGCCGTCGCTTCGACACTCGTCGGCCCGCGCATGTTGCCGTCGCGTGGGGGTTGCTGCTGGCGATGACGGCGCTCGCGCTCGCGTCGGTGCTCGTACCGGTGAAGGCGTTCGCCGCGTGGGACAACGGCAGCGCACCAGGCATTGCGGACGAACCACTGTGGGCGCTCGCGGTGCGCTCGGTGCTCATCGTGCTGCTCGTCGCCGATTGGTCGCGGGCGGTGCAGCTGCTTGCACGGCCGGCGAACCCGAGCCGCCTCTACGCTGCCGCGCACCAGCGCTTCTGGATGGATCAAGTCTACGCGCGCTTGTTCATCGAGCCGCTCTACGTGCTCGCGCGGATCGTGCATCGCATCGACACGCGTCTCGTCGAACGGCTGCTCGGGTCGGCGCGCAGAGAGACGGCGCCCCGGCCCTCACGCGAGGGATCGGCGGACGAGGACGGGCCGCGCGGAGACGGCTTCGTCGGTCAATCGTTCACCGCCGCCGCGACGATGGTGAAGACGCTCGAAGGGTGGCTGGAGAGCGCGTTGCGCGACGGCGTTCCGCTCGCGAGCTCGCTGGTTGGCGCGCGCTTCGCCCGTCTCGATCGCGTGTTCGCCCATCCGCTCGCGCCGCTCTTGCTCATCGCCGCGGTGCTCTTGCTCGTGTGGGTGCTCTGATGGAGTGGTTGCTCTTCGCGCTCGTCGTCGTGCCGATCTTGATCGCTTTGATCGTCGCGCGGGCGCCGAGCGATCACGCCGCAGCGCGCCTGACATTGTTCGCAGCGCTCGCCGAGCTCGGGTTGTCCGCCATCGCGGCCGCCGAGGTCGTCTACGACGGCGCGCTGACGCACGAAGGTGAGCAGTTCCTCGGCTGGTCGTGGCACTTGGATGGCCTCGCCTTGATGTTCGTGCCGCTCAGCGCCATCGCCACGCTGCTCGTCGTCGTGCAAAAGGAGCGCGAGAGCCGCAGCTACTACGCGACCGTGCTCGGCCTCGAGGCGGCGACGATGGCGATGTTCTGCTCGCTCGACCTCGGCGTCATCTGGCTCGCCTTCGTGGCGCAAGGGCTGCTCGGGTATGCGCTGCTGCGGCTGCCAGGCGAGCAAGGCGCGGACGCCGAGCGCAGGGACGCCGCCCGACACTTCTTGCAGATTGTCGCGATCAGCGCGGCGCTCTTGCTCGGCGCTGTCGCTTGGCTCGGCGCCCGCACGTCTGCTGATCTCGGAGCGCTGCGGCTTGATCTGCCGAACCTCGTGGCCCTACAGCTCGACGACGAAACACAGCGTATTCTGTTCGCCGTGATGATCTGCGCGCTCGGCTTGCGCGTGCCGATCTTTCCCTTTCACGGCTGGTTGCCCAAGGTGCTCGCGCACAGCCCGACCGTGGTCACCGCGGTGTTCCTGCTCGGCATCAAGTCGTGCGCCTTCGTCATGCTGCGCTTCGTCTGGCCAATCTGCGCCGGCGCGGCCGAGGCGCACTGGACCTTCCTCGCCTGGCTCGGGGCGATCGGCACGATTTACGCGGGCCTCGTCGCGCTCGTGCAGGAAGACGTGCGGCTCTGGCTCGGCTACTCGGCGGTGTCGCAGATGGGCATCATCTTGCTGGCCATGAGCGCGCACAACGACGACGCGATCGGCGGGGCGCTCTTGCAGCTCGGCAGCCACGGCCTCTCGACCGCCGGCCTCGCGTTCTTGAGCGCATCGATCTCGACCCGCACGAAGACGATGCTCCTGACGCGCATGCCGGCGCTCGCCCGCGCGATGCCGAAGCTCTCGGTGATGTTCCTGCTCATCGCGCTCGGCAGCCTGAGCATGCCCGGCACCAGCGGCTTCAACGGTGAGCACCTGATCTTGCTCGGCGCGCTCGAGCGGCACTGGATGGTCGCGGCGGCGGCGGGCCTCGGATCGCTGATGACGGCGGCCTACCTCATCATCTACTATCAGCGCGCGTTCTTTGTCGCCGGAGAGTCGGCGGGTCGCACGTTCAGCGATCTCGATCGCAAGGAGTGGCTCGTGTGCGGCACGATCGTGACGATCGTCTTCGCGCTCGGCCTGCTCAGCTCGCCGTTGCTGAGCGCGATGCACCACGCGGTGCGCGGGGCGTTCTCGGGCGTCGCCATGCTCGCGCCATCCCCGGATGTCAGCGTCACGAAGGGGGCGCCACGATGAACGTGCCGTTGCTCGGCCTCATCGTCTTCTTGCCGATGATCTTCGCCGCGGCCGTGTGGCTCATGCCGGACGAACGCTGGCGACGCCTGCTCGGGCGCGCTGCGGTGACGATGAACCTCGGGCTGACGCTCGTCGCCGTCGCGCGTTTTTCGGTTCACGAGCCCGGCTTGCAGCTCGTCGAGCGTGCAGAGTGGGTCTCTGCGCTCGGCGCGAGCTACGCCCTCGGCGTCGACGGTGTCAGCCTGCCGTTTTTGGTGTTGACGGCGCTGCTCGCGGGCCTCGTCGTCTGGCAAAAGGGCGCGCTCGGTCCGGCCCGAACAGCGTTGCCGGCGCTCTTGCTGCTGCAAGGTGCGCTCACTGGCGTGTTCGTCGCCCGCGATCTGCTCCTCTTCTTCGTGTTTTGGGAGCTGACGATCGTGCCCGTCTTCATCCTCACGAGCACCGCCGGCCTTGGGCCGATGCGCCTGGACGCCGCGCTGAAGTACGCCCTCTACATGTTCGTCGCGTCGGCGTTCTTGATGGCCGCGGTGCTGCTCGTGGGCGTCGAGGCGAAGACCTTCGATCTGGCCGCGTTGGCCGCGACGCCGCTCGATGGCGACCTCCAGACGGCCTTGTTCTTCCTCTTGTTGGCCGGCTTCGGCGTCAAGGCTGGCCTGGTGCCCTTGCACACGTGGCTGCCGCGCTTGCTCGCGGACGCGCCGGTCGGCGCCGCAGTCATGACGGTCGGGCTCAAGATCGGCGCCTACGGCATCATGTGTGTGCTCCTGCCGCTGACGCCGGACGCGACGCGTCGCTTTGGCTGGATCGGCTGCGCGCTCGGGGTGGGGACGGCGCTCTACGGCGGGCTCGGAACGTTCTACCAGGCGAACCTGCGGCGCTTCGTCGGCTACGCGAGCGTCAGCCACGCCGGCCTCGTCGTGCTCGGCATCTTCATCCAGTCGAACGAAGGCACCGGCGGCGCGTTGATGATGCTCGTCTCGGCGGGCCTCACCTCATCGGCGCTCGTGTTCATCGCGGCGTTCATGCGCGCCCGTGGCGGTAGCGCCGATCGGACGGCGTTCTCGGGCATGGCGTCTGTGTGGCCTCGGCTGACTGTGTGCTTCGTGCTCGCGCTCGTCGCCAGCATCGGGCTCCCCGGCACGAGCGGCTTCATCGGCGAGCAGCTCATCTTGGTTGCAGCGTTGGCCGAGAACGCCTTCTTGGCATTGGCCGCGCTCGGCTCGTCGCTCGTCGCCGGTGTCTACGCGTATTCTCTGCTCGAGAAGACCTGCTTCGGCCCCGCGCGCGCCGAGCACCGAGCGTTTGCCGATCTCGATGGGCGGGAGCTGGCGACGCTGGCGATCTTGTGCGCGCTGACTGTGCTCATCGGCTTTTCGCCGCGGGTGTTGCTCTCTCTCGTCTAGACCGCTGCTGGCTTGCGGAAGCGACGCGTGAGCGCCACGATCCATGCGACCGTGAAGGCGAGGAACGCGCCGAGCACGATCCCGGGAAACGGCAGGCGCCCGTCGCCGCCTTCGTTGGCCCGGAACGTCATCTCAAAGACCGTCACGAGCAGCACGCCGACCCCGGCGGCGAAGACGTCCATGTAGACGCCCATCACGGCGAGCGAGGCCTCTTTGCGCTCCGGCGCGAGCCAGTAGTCCCTGTTCGGCATGTTGATCAGCGACGTCGGCAGGATGCGCATCAGCCGTGGTATCAGCGCGAAGAGTCCGAGCACGAAGCCGCTGGTGCCGAGGTAGAAGGCGACGAGGCCTTGCTTCGACATCCAATCGTTCGGGTTGCCAGCGAGGTCGTAGTGCGACGCCATCCTGTCGGGCAGCGCCGGGTAGTGGATGAAGAGCTGAATGCCGATCGCCGCGGCGAGCAACAGATAGATGAGCTTCGTCATGATCGTTCCCCTCCGCGCGCGATATTGGCACCAGGCCTCGGCACAAGCGAGATTTCGGTGCGGATCGCACTTCGCCCGCGAAAAATCGTGCCACGCCCCTAGACAACGCCCACATGAACACGTAAGAGCGCCGCCTCATTTGTCTGATGCGCGTTTGCGGTGGCTGCTCGTCCGGGCCAAACGAAGCGCGAAACGGCGGTAGCGCGCTGCGTTGCCGGTGGTGAAGAAGAAATTGTCGGAGCGTGACTCCGGCGCTGGAGAGGCTATGGGTCAAAAAGTCCATCCGATCGGTCTGCGCCTTGGAATCAACAAGTCCTGGGACTCCAAGTGGTACGCCGAGAAGGAATTCGCCAAGTGGCTGCACGAAGACATCCGCATCCGCACCTTCGTGAAGGAGCACTTGGAAGCCGCCGGTATCGCCAAAGTCGAGATCGAGCGCGCGGCCAATAAGGTCAAGGTCAACGTTTACACCGCGCGTCCTGGCATCGTCATCGGCAAGAAGGGCGCCGGCGTCGAGCAGTTGAAGCGCGAAGTGCAAGGCCTCTCGGAGAACGAGGTCTTCGTCAACATCCACGAAATTCGCAAAGCCGAGACCGACGCCCAGCTCGTCGCCGAGAACGTCGCGATGCAGCTCGAGCGCCGCGTGGCCTTCCGCCGCGCGATGAAGAAGGCCGTGCAGACGGCGTTGAAGTTCGGCGCCAAGGGCATCAAGATCTTCCTCGCCGGCCGCTTGGGTGGCTCGGAAATGGCGCGCCGCGAGTGGTACCGTGAAGGCCGCGTTCCGCTGCACACGCTGCGCGCGGACATCGACTACGGCACCGCCGAAGCGACGACCACCTACGGCATCATCGGCGTCAAGGTTTGGATCTTCAAGGGCGAAGTTTTGCCGGGTGGGACCAAACCGCAGTCTTAGTTCCGAGTCTTATTAGGACCGCCGCGAAGCGGCAGTGAGGAGAGTACGATGCTTGCTCCAGCGAGAGTCAAATATCGCAAGCAGATGAAGGGCCGCATGAAGGGCTCGGCCTTGCGCGGCGGCACGCTCGCGTTCGGCGACTACGGTCTGCAAGCGCTCGAGTGCGGCTGGATGACCCAGCGCCAGATCGAGGCGAGCCGTATTACGATCGCGCGCCACATCAAGCGCAGCGGCAAGGTTTGGATCCGGATCTTCCCGGACAAGCCGATCTGCAAGAAGCCGCTCGAGACCCGCATGGGTCACGGCAAAGGCGCGCCGGAAGGCTGGGTCGCGGTGATCAAGCCGGGGCGCATGCTCTTCGAAATGAACGGTGTGGATGAGCCAACGGCGCGTAAGGCGCTGACGCTCGCGGCGGCGAAGATTGGCATTCCGACCAAGATCGTCATCCGGAAGGAAGGCCTATGATCGAGCTCGAGACCTTGAAAACGCAATCCGTCGGTGAGCTCGTGAAGCTCGCGCGCAAGCTGCAGGACGAGCTGTTCCAGGCGAAGTTCCAGCACGCGACGCAGCAGCTGAAGACGCCGCACAAGCTGCGTGAGCTGAAGAAAGACATCGCCCGCGTGAAGACCATCGCGACGCAGCGCCGTCACGAAGCGCTCGCCGGTAAGCCGGTGACGCCGAAGCCGGTCAAAGCTGCGGCTCCGAAGGTGGACGACGCATCGAAGTCCCCGGCGGGGGGGAAGGCGCCGAAGGCCGCCAAGGCACCGAAGGCTGACAAGCCGGCCGCGAAGGCCGCGAAGAAGAAGGGAGCCTGAGCATGGCGACGCAAGCGAAACCGCAAGCAGAAAAAGGTGGCGAGCGCCATCGCAAGACGCGCATCGGCGTCGTCGTGTCCGACAAGATGGACAAGACGGTCGTCGTCGAGGTCGCCCGCCGCATCAAGCACGCCGTCTACGGCAAGTTCTTGAAGCGCCGCGAACGCTACCAGGCGCACGACGAGAACAACGAGTCGAAGGTCGGCGATCAAGTGATGATCGAAGAGACGCGGCCGATGAGCCGGCACAAGCGCTGGCGCGTCAAGTCGACGTTGAAGAAGGCCGTCGAGACCTAAGGTCGAGCAAGGAAGAGGATAAGACCATGATTCAAATGCAAACGGTGCTCGACGCCGCCGACAACTCGGGCGCGAAGAGCTTGATGTGCGTGAAGGTGCTCGGCGGCTCGCGCCGGCGCTACGCCAGCATCGGCGACGTCATTGTGTGCTCGGTGCAAGAAGCGTTGCCGGGCTCGAAGGTGAAGAAGGGCGAAGTCGTCCGCGCGGTCATCGTGCGGACGGCCAAAGAGATCGGCCGTCCGGATGGCTCGTACATCCGCTTCGACACGAACTCCGCGGTGCTCATCAACAAAGACGGCGAGCCGATCGGCACGCGCATCTTCGGGCCAGTCGCCCGCGAGCTGCGCGCCAAGAAGTTCATGAAGATCATCTCGCTCGCGCCGGAGGTTCTCTAGTCATGGCTGCACGCATCAAGAAGGGCGACACGGTCGTCGTCATCAGCGGCAAAGAGAAGGGCAAGCAGGGCAAGGTGCTCGAAGTCGGCGCCGAGCGCGTGATGATCGAGGGCCTCGTCCCGATCAAGCGCCACCTGAAGCCGGGCCGCAGCCAAGCGAACCCGCAAGGCGGCATCGTCGAGAAGAACGGCACCATTCACATCTCGAACGTGATGCCGGTCGACCCGAAGACCAAGAAGGGCACGCGCGTCAACGTCAAGACGCTCGGCGACGGCAAGAAGGTGCGCGTCGGCAAGAGCGGCGAGCAGCTCGCTTAATCGACCCGATACGTTGAGGAGAGACACGTGGCAACGCGACTGAAGAAACGTTACGACGAGACGATTGTGCCGGCGCTCATGAAAGAGTTCGGCTTCAAGAACAAGATGCAGGTTCCGCACATCGACAAGATCGTGCTGAATATCGGCCTCGGCGAGGCCGTGCAGAACGTCAAGCTGATCGACTCGGCGGTGGCCGAGATGGCGGCGATCACCGGCCAAAAGCCGATGGTGACCAAGGCGAAGAAGGCGATCGCGACCTTCAAGCTGCGTAAGGGCATGCCGATCGGCGTCATGGTCACGCTGCGCAAGGACCGCATGTACGAGTTCTTGGACCGCCTGATCAACGTGGCGCTGCCGCGCGTGCGCGACTTCAAGGGTATCTCACCGAAGGGCTTCGACGGCCGCGGCAACTACACCTTCGGCATCAAAGAGCAGATCATTTTCCCCGAGATCAATTACGACAAGGTCGACAAGATCAAGGGCATGAACATTTCGATCGTGACGAATGCCACGGCCGACGAGCATGGGCGCGCGCTGCTGAAGCACTTCGGCATGCCGTTCCGGCAGTAAGGAAAGGGAAGAACCATGGCGAAACTATCCAAAGTCGTCAAAGATTCGCGCCCCGCGAAGTTCAGCACGCGGCAGCACAACCGCTGCCAAATCTGCGGTCGTTCGGGTGCGTTTCTTCGCAAGTTCAGAATGTGCCGTCTTTGTTTCCGTCAGCGGGCGCTCAAAGGCGAGATCCCGGGCGTGATCAAGGCGTCGTGGTGAAGCTGTCTGAGCGACCGAGTCGCTTTAGTGAGGTGACAAATGGCAACAACTGATCCCGTCGGTGACATGTTGACTCGCATCCGCAACGCCTCGCAGCAAGGGCACGAGTACGTGCACATGCCGTCGAGCAAGCTGAAGGCCGCGATCGCCAACGTGCTGAAGAGCGAAGGCTTCATCCGCGACTTCCGCATCCAAGCCCAGGGCCAATTTCCGGTCCTCGACATCCACTTGAAGTACGACGACCACAAGAAGCCGGTCATCGAGACGATCAAGCGCCTGTCGAAGCCGGGTCTGCGTCGCTACACCGGCGTCGCCGACATCCCGAAGGTGCAGAGCGGTTTTGGCGTCGTGATTCTGTCGACCCCGCAGGGTGTCTTGTCGGACCGCGAAGCGCGCAAGCGCAAAGTGGGCGGCGAGCTCCTCTGCTCGATCGCGTAAGCGTAAGCGGAAGGCTAGGAGAATCCCATGTCGCGTATTGGTAAAAAAGTGATCACGCTGCCCGCGGGCGTGAAAGTGACGGCGAAGGGCAGCACCGTGCACGTCGAGGGCCCGAAGGGCAAGCTCGACGGCATCCTGCCGGCCGGCGTCGAAGTCAAAGTCACGGGTCAGCAGGTGAACGTCGTGTTGACGTCGACCGAGCGCACCGGCGGCGCCATCCATGGCCTCGCCCGCTCGCTCCTCGCCAACATGATCGAAGGCGTCACCAGCACCTACTCGAAGACGCTCGAGATCAACGGCGTTGGTTATCGCGCCGAAGTGAAGGGCGCGTCGATCAACCTGACGCTCGGCTTCTCGCACCCGGTCGTGTTTGCGTTGCCGAAGGGCATCACGGCCGAGGTCGACAAGCAGACGAAGATCGTCATCAAGGGCGTCGACAAGCAGCTCGTCGGCCAGGTGGCGGCGCAGATCCGCGCGATCAAGCCGCCGGAGCCCTACCAGGGCAAGGGCATCAAGTACGCGGACGAAGTGATCCGTCGCAAAGAAGGCAAGGCCGGCGCCAAGTAATTGGCGGGCTAGGAGATTCGTATGGCACTGCAGAGAAAATCGCTCGACACGAAGACCGTGCAACGGTTGAACCGCAAGGCGCGCATTCGCAAGCGCGTCGCCGGCACCGCGGAGCGCCCGCGCCTCACGGTGTTCAAGAGCGGCAAGCACACCTACGCGCAAGTCATCGACGACGTGAGCGGCAAGACGCTCGCGTCGGCTTCGACGATGGCCAAGGCGTTGAAGAGCGCGACCAAGGAATTGAAGCCGGCCGACGCCGCCAAGCAAGTGGGCGAAGCGATCGCGGCGGCGTGCAAGGCGGCGAACATCACGCAGGTGGCGTTCGACCGCAACGGCTACCCGTATCACGGCCGCGTGAAGGTGCTCGCCGAAGCGGCGCGCGAAAAAGGTCTTTCGTTCTAATTCGATCGTTCAGGACAGGAGTGACACGTGGCAGAGCGTGACAACAGAGGTAGAGATCAAGAAGACAGCGAGTTCGTCGATCGCGTCGTTCATTTGAACCGCGTCGCGAAGGTCGTCAAAGGCGGCCGGCGCTTCAGCTTCTCGGCGCTCGTCGTCGTCGGCAACGGCGCTGGCAAGGTCGGCATCGGCCTCGGCAAGGCGAACGAAGTTCCCGAAGCCATCCGTAAGGGCGGCGAGCAGGCGAAGAAGAACGTCTTCGAAGTGCCGCTGATCAACGGAACGATCCCGCACGAAGTGCTCGGCGAGTACGGCGCCGGCAGCGTGCTGTTGAAGCCGGCCTCGGAAGGTACGGGCGTCATCGCCGGCGGCGCGGTGCGCGCGGTCGTCGAGTCGGCCGGCATCCACAACATCCTCACGAAGTCGCTCGGCACCTCGAACCCGCACAACGTCGTCAAGGCGACGGTGCGCGGCTTGAAGCGGCTGAAGAACATCGAGCAAGTGGCGCGCGCGCGCGGCGTCAGCGTCGAGCACATTCGCGGCGAGTGACCTCGAGTCGCCGTTGTGCGACCGGGTCGCCGTCTAGGGTCTAGGAAGGACAGTGTCATGAACGCGAAGAAATTTTTCCGCATCAAGCAGATCGGCAGCTCGGCGGGCCGCTTGCCGGTGCACCGCCGCACGATCGAGGCGCTCGGCTTTCGCCACGTCGGCGACGTCGTCGAGATCGCCGACACGCCGCAGATCCGCGGCATGCTGACGCAAGTGCACTACCTGCTCGAGATCACGCCGGTCGCCGGCACGCTGCAGAAGAAGGCAAACCCGATGCGTGAGAAGCGCCGGGCACTCAAGGCGAAGGCCAAGAAGGGTTAATCGTCATGTCGACCACGCTCAATAAGATGAAGGCGCCGAAGGGCGCGAACAAGAAGATGAAGCGCGTCGGCCGCGGCGAGTCCTCGGGCCACGGCAAGACCTCGACCCGCGGCGGCAAGGGCCAGACCGCGCGCAAAGGCAACAGCAAGCCGCGCCTCGGCTTCGAAGGCGGCCAGACGCCGTACTACCGTCGCTTGCCGAAGCGCGGGTTCAAGAACTTCCGTCGCGAAGACTTCGCGGTCGTCAACGTCGACACGCTCGAAGCGTCGTACAAAGCGGGCGAGACCGTCGATGAAGCGTCGCTCCGCGAGAAGGGCCTCGTCCACGGCCGCGCCGACGGCGTGCGCATTCTCGGCGACGGCGCTCTTGCAAAGAAGCTGACTGTGAAGGCAAGAGGTTTCTCGGCTTCGGCGAAAGAGAAAATTGAGAAGGCTGGCGGAACCGTAGAAATCGTAAAGTAAAGTAGTTTGAGCGAGCCGCCGGAAGTTCGAGGCGGGTTCAGCTACGAGGCGCGACCGAGCGAGCAGCACAGGCGTAGCGGAGCTACGTCGAGCAGCGGAGCGACCGAGCAACGAAGTAGATGGGCCCGCATCGGACTTCCCTTCGAAAACGGTAGGTACAATGGCCTCTGGATTTTGGAACATCGGTAAAATTCCTGAGCTGCGCAAACGCCTGATTTTCACGGTCGTTTTGCTCGCGGTCTATCGCATCGGCATCTTCATCACGACGCCCGGTGTCGACCGCGTCGTCATGCATAAGTACGTGAGCAGCCAGCGCGGCACGCTCCTCGGCTTCATCAACTTCTTCTCGGGCGGCGCGCTCGAGCAGCTGTCGATCTTCGCCCTCGGCATCATGCCGTACATCTCGGCGTCGATCATTCTGCAGCTCTTGACCGTCGTCGTTCCGACGCTCGAGCGCTTGCAGAAAGAAGGCGAGCAGGGGCGCCAGAAGATCACCCAGTACACCCGCTACGGCGCCGTGCTCATCGCCATCGCGCAGGGCTTCTCGATCGCCGTGTACCTCGAAGGCCTGAAGGTCGACGCCGCGCGCGTCGTCAGCGAGCCGAGCTGGGGCTTTCGCTTGCTCACCGTGCTGACGCTCACCGCCGGCACCGCGTTCCTCATGTGGCTCGGGGAGCAGATCACCGAGCGCGGCATCGGCAACGGCACCTCGCTGATCATCTTCGCCGGCATCGTCGCGCGTCTGCCGCAAGCGGTCGCGCAGACGGTCGACTACGTGAAGAACGATCTCATCCAGCCGGTGACCATGCTCGGCCTCACGGTGCTGATGGTCGGCGTCATCGCCGCGATCATCTTCTTCGAGCGCGGGCAGCGGCGCATCCCAGTGCAGTACGCGCGCCGGCTGGTCGGACGAAAGATGTACGGCGGCCTGCAGAGCCACCTGCCGCTCAAGGTGAACAGCTCCGGCGTCATCCCGCCGATCTTCGCGTCGTCCGTGCTGATGTTCCCGGCGACGGTCGGCAACTTGATTCAGGCGAAGTGGATGGAAGACCTGCAACGGGCGATTCAGCCGGGCGGGCTCCTCTACAACGTGCTCTTCGCCGGCCTCATCATGTTCTTCTGCTATTTCTACACGGCCGTGTCGTTCAACCCGATCGACGTCGCCGACAACATGAAGAAGAACGGCGGCTACATCCCGGGCATCCGCCCCGGCAAGAAGACCGCCGAGTACATCGATCACGTGCTCAGCCGCATCACCTTCGGCGGCGCGCTGTACATCTCGGCGATCTGCCTGTTGCCTTCGCTGCTCGCAGACAATTTCAAGGTGCCGTTCTACTTCGGTGGCACCGGCCTCTTGATCGTCGTCGGGGTCGCGCTCGACACCGTGAATCAGATTGAGTCGCACCTGATCACGCGGCACTACGACGGCTTTGCCGGCGCCAAGGGTCCGCGCATTCGCGGCCGGCGGGCGTCCTGATTCTGGCACTTCTGGCCTGAGGAGAAGCGATCGTGCGCGTCGTCTTTTTAGGACCACCGGGCGCAGGCAAAGGCACGCAGGCCAAGCGCCTCGCCGCGCACGAGGGCATCCCGCAAATCTCGACCGGCGACATCATCCGCGAAGCGATCCGCAGCGGGAGTGAGCTCGGCAAGGAGTTCAAGGGTTATAGCGAGCGCGGTGAGCTCGTACCGGACGAGCTCGTCGTCCGCTTGGTCGCCGCGCGCCTCGATCAACCCGACTGCAAGATGGGCTTCATCCTCGATGGCTTCCCGCGCACGGTGCCCCAGGCGAAGGCCCTGGAGCAGCTCCTCGACGAACGCCGGATGCCACTGTCGGCTGTCATCTTCTTCGACGTGTCCGACGACGAGGTCGTGCATCGGCTCTCCGGCCGGCGCACGTGCACGAAGTGCGCTCGCATCTTTCACGTCGAGATGGAGCCGTACAAAGGCGGGCCGTGCGCGCAGGGAGGCCAGTGCGACGTCGTGCAGCGCGCGGACGACAAGGCCGAGGTCGTGGCCGAGCGCTTGCGCGTTTATCGCGAGCAGACGGCGCCACTCGTTGCGTACTACCAGGCGCAGGGCAAGCTGACGCGCCTCGACGGCGGCAAGTCGCAGAACGACGTCGAGACTGCCCTCAACCGCGTCGTCACCTGAAAAAACGCCGATCTCGGGCCATCTGCTTCGCTGCTTGGTCGTTCCGCCTAGGTGTGACTCGGCGCAACGTTGACGCCTCGATCTCGGTGTGCCAGCGAGAGCGCGTGATCGTTCTGAAGTCCAAAGACGAGATCGCCGTGATGCGCGAGGCGAACCTGCACGTCTACGAGACGCTCAACGCGCTCGAGCAGGCCGCGGTGCCCGGCGCGACCACGTGGGATCTCGATCGCATCGCCGCCGACGAGCTGAAGAAGCGTGGTTTGAAGAGCCCCTTCCTCGGCTACCACGGCTATCCGTGCGTGTTGTGCACGTCGGTGAACGAGGTGGTCGTCCACGGGATCCCGTCGAAGAAGGTGAAGCTCAAAGAGGGCGACATCATCGGCATCGACTTCGGCGTCATCCACAAAGGGTACGTCGGCGATTCGGCGCGGACGGTCGGCGTCGGCAAGATCGCTCCGGCGGCGCAAGCGCTGATCGACGTGACGCGAGAGGCGCTCGAGGTCGCGATCCGCGCGGCTCAGCCCGGCGCGCGGGTCAACGACATCGGCGCGGCGGTGTCGGCGTTCGTCGAAGAGAAGCGCTACAGCGTGGTCGAGGAGTTCGTCGGCCACGGCATCGGCACGCGCATGCACGAAGAGCCGCAGGTGCCGAACTACTATCTGCGCAGCGCCACCACGCGGCTGCGGCCAGGGCTCGTCGTCGCGCTCGAGCCGATGGTGAACATCGGCAAGAAGCACACGCACACGCTCGCCGACGGCTGGACCGCGGTGACGGACGATGCCTCGTTGAGCGCGCACTTCGAGCACTCGGTGGCGATCACCGAGGACGGCCCCGTCGTGCTGTCGCGGCCGGCGTAGATCGGCCAGGCATCAAGATGACCGCCGATGCACGAAGGCGGCCTTTTTTTTGCCCGCTCCTTGAAGGGCCAGATCTGCTGTGATATGCCGCCGCGCTCTCGTTTTGTAGCGGGAATAGTGGCCTTTTCGGAGAGACGACAATGAAGGTTCGCGCATCGGTCAAGCGCATTTGCGACAAATGCAAAGTGGTCAAACGCAAGGGGATTGTCCGCATCATCTGCGAAAACCCCCGGCACAAGCAAAGGCAGGGTTGATTCATGGCTCGACTTGCAGGCGTAGACTTGCCGCGAAACAAGCGGATCGAAGTGGCGCTCCGGTACATTTACGGCGTGGGGCCGTCGAACAGCCGGGTCATCCTCGATCAGGCGAAGATCTCCTACGACAAGCGCACCGACGACATGACCGAGGACGACATCGCGAAGATCCGCGAGATCCTCGAGCGTCAGTATAAGGTCGAAGGCGATCTGCGCCGCGAGGTGCAGCTGAACATCAAGCGCCTGATGGACCTCGGCTGCTACCGCGGCCTCCGTCACCGTAAGGGCCTGCCGGTCCGCGGCCAGCGCACGCACACGAATGCGCGCACCCGCAAGGGCCCGAAGCGCATGGTCAAACGCAACACTCCCGTCGGCTAAGGTTGGGCTAAACAATGGCAGATACACCCGCAGCAACAGCACCCGCGTCGACCAACAAGCCGAAAGGCAAGAAGGTCAAGAAGAACATCCAGAGCGGCACGGCGCACATCAACGCCACGTTCAACAACACCATCGTCACGATCGCCGATGTCTCGGGCAACGTTGTGTCGTGGTCGAGCGCCGGCTCGAAGGGCTTCAAGGGCTCGCGTAAGAGCACGCCCTTCGCCGCGCAAGTCGCCGCTGAAGACGCCGCGAGGAAGGCGCAGGAGCACGGCATGCGCTCCGTCGCGGTGTTCATCAAGGGCCCGGGCGCCGGCCGCGAGGCCGCGCTGCGCTCGCTGCAATCGTCGGGCTTCCGCATTTCCATGATCCGCGATGTCACGCCGGTTCCGCACAACGGCTGCCGTCCTGCCAAGCGTCGCCGCGTCTAGTCGACAACGGAGAATTACTGTGGCTCGTTATAAAGAAGCAAAATGCCGTCTCTGCCGCCGCGAGAACGTGAAGTTGTTCTTGAAGGGCGAGCGTTGTTACACCGACAAGTGCGCGATGGAGCGCCGTCCTTACCCACCGGGACAGCACGGCCAAGCGCGCGCGAAGATCTCGGAGTACGGTCTGCAGCTGCGCGAGAAGCAGAAGATGCGCCGCATCTACAACGTGCTCGAGAAGCAGTTCCGCGGCTACTACCACGAAGCCACGCGTAAGAAGGGCATCACCGGCGAGCAGCTCATTCAGTTGCTCGAGCGCCGCCTGGACAACGTCGTCTACCGCATGGGCTTCGCGAACAACCGCGACGAAGCGCGCCAGTTCATTCGCCACGGGCACTTCAAGCTCAACGGCAAGAAGGTGAACATTCCGTCGCTCAGCGTGCGCGCCAACGACGCGATCGCTGTGATCGACTCGTCGAAGTCGAACACGCACATCATGTCGGCCGTGGCGAACGTGGAGAAGCGTGGCGTGCCGGGCTGGCTCGAGCTCGATCCGGCCAAGATGACCGGCAAGGTTGCCGCGTTGCCGTCGCGTGAAGACGTGACGATGCCGATGCAAGAGCAGCTCGTCGTCGAGCTCTACTCGAAGTAGTCGTGTGAAAATGGGCGTGTCGGACGGAGGCATGCTTCCGTTGTGCGCCTTGGGCCCCTTTACCTTTTTAACCTGCTGACTCTGGGAGCAACGCAATGAGCATCGCACGCAACTGGCGCGACTTGATTCGTCCGAAGAACCTGCTCGTCGATCGCGATACGCTGACGGCGACGTACGGTAAATTCTACGCTGAGCCCCTGGAGCGCGGGTTCGGCATCACGCTCGGCAACACGCTGCGCCGCGTGCTGCTCTCGTCGCTGCAAGGCGCGGCGATCACGGCCGTCAAGGTCGAAGGCGCCCTGCACGAGTTCACCAGCATCCCGGAAGTCGTCGAAGACGTGGCCGACATCATCTTGAACCTCAAAGAGGTCGAGCTCTCGATGGCCGGCTGGGATCAGAAGACGATCAAGATCGAAGTCGACGGCCCGGCCGAGGTGAAGGCGAAGGACTTCAAGGCTGATGACTCGATCAAAGTCTTGAACCCGGAGCACCACGTCGCGACGGTGGGCGAGGGCGGTAAGCTGCGCCTCGAGTGCGTGGTCAAGAAGGGCCGCGGCTACGTCAGCGCCGATCGCAACAAGCAAGCGGGCCTGCCGGTCGGCTACATCGCCACCGACTCGCTCTTCGCGCCGGTGAAGAAGGTGAACTACTCGGTGACCAACGCGCGCGTTGGTCAGATGACCGACTACGACAAGCTCGTGCTCGAAGTGTTCACCGACGGCTCGGTCTCGCCGGAAGACGCGGTCGCGTACGCGGCGAAGATCGTCAAAGACCAGCTCACCATCTTCATCAACTTCGACGAAGAGGAAGATCTCAAGGTCGAAGAGGCGGCGCCGCCGGCCGAGAAGTTCAACGAGAACTTACTCCGATCGGTCGACGAGCTCGAGCTCAGCGTGCGCGCGGCGAACTGCCTGCAAGCGGCGAACATCAAGTACATCGGCGACCTCGTGCAGAAGACCGAGGCCGAGATGTTGAAGACGAAGAACTTCGGCCGCAAGTCGCTCAAAGAGATCAAAGAGCTGCTCGCGGACATGGGCCTTTCGCTCGGCATGAAGCTCGATGCGTGGCCGCCGAAGGAATTGAAGCGCGCGTAGTATAGATGCGTCGTGGGAGCGCGCCTCATGGTGAGGACGCGTTGATAGAGTTGGTTTTCGCCTTTTTTGGAAAGGCCGCGGAGCGGCACAATGAGACATCAGAATATTCACCGTAAATTTGGCCGCGAAGCGCAGCACCGTATGGCGATGCTTCGCAACCAGGTCACGAGCGTCCTCGAGCACGAGCGCATCACCACGACCGACATGAAGGCGAAGGAAGTTCGCAAGATGGTCGAGAAGGTGATCACCTTGGGCAAGCGCGGCGACGTGCATGCGCGCCGGCTCGCGTTCAAGACCGTGCGCAACCGCGAGGTGATCCAAAAGCTCTTCGGTGAGATCGCCGAGCGCTTCCGCACCCGCCCCGGTGGCTACACGCGCATCCTGAAGATCGGCAACCGCGTCGGCGACGCCGCGCCGATGTCGATCCTCGAGCTCTTGAAGGCCGACGGCGCCAGCGAAGGCCAGGCGGACAAGCCGGCCAAGGAAGCCAAGCCGAAGAAGGACGCCGGCGAGGCGAAGGCGAAGAAGGCGGCGAAGTCGGCCGACAAGAGCGAAGAGAAGGCGTCGAAGAAGAAGACGAAGAAGTAAGTCGTCGCTTCCGTTCTGCCCGCCCGCCTCCCCCCCTCCTGCAATTCAAGAACAAGGCGAGCACGTGAACTCGAGCACGAGTCGCGAGCACGAACTGCCGTGCACAAAAGATCGTCTACGAGCTCTTGTACGCGGTCATTCGTGCTCGGTCTTTCGTGCTCGTGCTCGCGACTCGTGCTCGCGATACGTGCTCGCGATACGCGCTACGTGCACAAGTGTCCCCTCAGCCGTCGATCGGAGACGAGCCGATACCACCGTCGCGCGCGCGGCGTGAATGTTCGCCTCGCCCGCGCGTCAGAGCAGCAGCGTGCACGATCTTCATTCATTTCTCTCCGCACTTTTGACTCGCACTCGACTCCGCGTTAGACCCCGCTGCACTTTTCCATGCGGAAAAAGGCAGCGTAGCGTAGGTTCAACAAGTTCCCCGGCTGGGGACGATAGGAAATTTGGAGGATACGAATGCGATTGACGATGAAGAGCTTTTTGACGGTGGCGGCGTTCTCGATGGTCGTGGGTTGCGGGGACGACAAGCCCGCCCCGCAAGCAGCTCCGATTGTCCAGTCCGGGCCGGAGTGGGTGACGAAGGGCTCAGGCGCGTTCGGCGCTGAGGGCGCCAAGGTGTTCTACGGTGTCGGCGTCGCGTCGAACATCAAGAACATCGCGCTCCTGCAGACGACCGCGGACAACCGTGCCCGCGCGGAAATCACGAAGATCTTCGAGACCTACTCGGCGTCGCTCATGAAGGATTACATGGCGAGCACGTCGGATGGCGACAAGGTGAGCGAAGAGCAGAACGTCGAGAACGCGATCAAGACCTTCAGCGCGCAGACCCTCTCGGGCGTGCAGATCGTCGATCGTTGGAAGGACCGTGAGACGGGCGCCATGTACTCGCTCGCGCGCCTCGACCTGCAAGCGTTCTCGGACAGCATCGGCAAGATGAAGGAGCTCTCCGCGAAGGCGAAGGACTACATCAAGCAGAATGCCGAGCGCGTGCACGCCGACCTCGAGAAAGAGGAAGCGAAGGCCGAAGCCCGCAAGGCGCAGTAATCAGCACAGGGTGTCAATGCACTGTGTGAATCGCTGAAATGAAAAAGGGCCCGAAGCGTTGCGAAACCTTCGGGCCCTTTTTTTTCAGACGTCGCGTCTTTTTCAGGCGAAACGGACGACGACTGATAGCATTCGAGATCGGGAGAGCATCGCACATGAAACACCGGATCGGCTTCACCGCGTCACTCGGGATCGTTCTTCTCGGCACCGGTTTGTGCGCCGCCTTCAGCGCCTGTGGCGGTGGCAGCGCGCCGCCGCCGCGCGCCAACGCCGCGAACGATCCGAACGTGCCTCCGTGGGTCGACCGCGTACCCGACGTGAAGGGCAAGATCTGCGCGCTCGGCTCGGCGGAGCCGACGTTCTTCCGCGAAGATGGCAAGGTCTACGCGGCCGAAAACGCGCGTACGCAGCTCGCGTCGACGCTGAGCCTGCGCGTCGAGAGCGTGATGATCGACATTCAATCGACCAACAGCGGCGAGAACTACGTCGACCAGCAGTACGTGACCCAAGCGCAGAGCTTCGCCACCGATGCGGTGGTGCAAGGCGCGCAAGTGATCTCGTACTGGTACGATGAGACCGGGACGCGCGGCCGCCAACGTGCGACCTACGCGCTCGCGTGTCTCGATACGAATAGCTCGGTCGCCGAGCTGAATAACCGCCTACAGCAGGCCTATCCGCAGAACGAAAAGACCAACCAAAAAATCCGCGAGCGCGCGAAGGCCGCGTTCGACGATCTCGAGAAGGAAGAGGCCAAGCACGCCAAAAACAAGTGAGCGTGCGCCTCTTCGAGACCTTCGTTTTGACCGGACCGTGAAAGGGTAAAACCATGCAGCGTGCGTTCTTGTTAGTCGTATTCGCGTTTTCTTTGAGCGTCGCGAGCCGCGCCGGGGCGATGAGCCCGCGCGACATCTATCAGAAGAGCGGCGCCGCGGTGGTGCTGATCCTCTCGTCGGACGACGGCAAGACGGGCTCGGGTGGCACCGGGTCGATCATCACGAAGGACGGCAAAGTCGTCACCAACGCGCACGTGATTCTGAACGCGAGCGGGCAGCCGTACAAGACGACCTACGTGTTCCTGAAGCCGGCGAAGGTCAGCGGCGACAACGCGCAGGACTTGAAGCTGCGCTACACGGCGACGGTGAAGGCCTACAGCCCGCCGGCCGAGCTCGATCTGGCGATCCTTCAGCTGGAAAACGCGCCGGCCGATCCGCCGACGGTGCAGTTCGGCGATCCGAGCGACGTCAACATCGGAGATCCCGTGGTCGCCGTGGGCCATCCCGAGCAAGGTGGCTTGTGGACGCTGACGACGGGCACCGTCTCGACGATGATCCAGAACTTCGATCGCATCAAAGGCAAGCACGTGTTCCAGACCGAGGCGAGCTTCAACCGCGGCAACTCGGGCGGACCGCTCTTCGACGAGTACGGCAACATCATCGGCATCAATACGATGATCGCGCGCAAGGCCGCCGACGGGTTGGCGATCACCGCGGTCAACTTCTCGCTGAAGTCGAGCGTCGCGGTCGATTGGTTGAAGACGCAGCAGCTCACGCTCGCGTACGCGACGAAGCCGGCGGGATCCGAGGCCGTCGCCGCGAACGTCGCGCCAAATACGGCGAAGCAGCCTGAAGCGAAGAAGCCGGAGGCCGTGGCGACCGCCGCGCCACCGCCGGCCGCGAAGGAGGCGCCACCCGCCGCCGTCGAGCAACCGCCGCCAGCCGAAGCGAAGGCCTCGAACGAGGTGGCGAACAAGAGCGCCGTGCCGGCGAACGACCTGCCGAAGAACGCGAAGATCGAGACGCAAAAACGCCCGTACAGCATCGACAAGCTGCTCAAGGACCAGATGAAGGACCTCGAGGACATGATGGGCGAGATGAGCGGGAAGACGAAGAAGAAGCTCGGCAAGAAGGGTTTCTAGGCGCGGCGAAGTCGGCCTCAAACGACCGGCGACGGCGACGGCGACGGCAACGGCGACGGCACGACGAGCAGCACGACCTTCAACGTCGCTCGAAAGTGCCCCGATGCGAATCACCTCTACTCTTTTTCTTCTCGCCAGCGTCGCGATCGCCACGCCGGCGCTCGCGGCCAAAGACAAACCGATCGTCGTCATCTTGCCCTTCGAAGCGCCGCGCGCGGGTGAGGCGTACGAGCTCGGCTTGAACGCGGTCGAGTACTTCACCGTGCAGCTCGTCGACGGCAAGAAGGTGCGTGTGCTCGAGCGCAGCAAGCTCGACAAGGTGCTGAAGGAGCACGAGCTCAACATGAGCGGCTTCGTCGACCCGTCGACGATCAAACGTCAGCTCGGCAAGGCGCTCGCGGCAGACTTTTGCGTCATGGGCCGGATCAGCGCGCTCGGCGACGCGTGGTCGCTGTCCGCGCGGCTCGTCAACATCGAGACGGCCGAGATGGAGGTCGCCAAGGAAGTGTCGTTCCGTGATCTCGCGTCGCTGCGCGTCGCCATCAAGATCCTGGCGAAGCAGTTCATCGGCGAGATCACCGGCGAAGCGGTCGCCAAGTCCGCTGCCGAGGGCATGCTCGCGACCGATCCGAAGCACTTCTACGCGGCCGCCGAGCTGCTCACCGGCTACCTTCAGCGCTTGGTGCCTACGGTCGAAGGCGAAGTGGCCGAGGTGCAGACCGACGACAAGACCGTCAGCGTGTCGAGCAAGTCGGCGTTCGGCCAGATCCCGCTCGGCACGCGCCTCGAGGTGTTTCACGACGAGGTCAGTGGCAAGAACAAGGTCGGCGAGATCTTCGTGAGCAAGGTGGAGGCGGGCGAGAAGACGCTCGTCGCGGCGTATACGAAGAAGTCGCTCGGCGACACGCTGCAGATGGGCGACATCGTTTCGACCAAGAAGTACAAGGCGCGCGTCGGCATCGGCAACATCGTCGACGAGGCGGAGGACAACGAAGCGCTGGTGAAGAAGTTTCGCGAGAGCGTCGCCGAGCGGTTGTCGGACATGGAGCGCATGGGCTCGGTCGACTACGACGAGCTTGGCGAGATGCTGCTCAACGCCTACGGCACTGGCGGCAGCGCCAAAGAGAAGCAGATGAAGGATCTGCACAAGAAGGGCGTCGACTTCATCGTCGTCGGAAAGTTCTACGGGCGGCCCGGCGATCGCCGCACCGACTTCAAGGTGTACAACGCCTACACGGGCAAGATCGCGCTCGAGGTGAAGATCGACACCCGCCTTTGACGTCGCAAGCTTCGGCGCGTTCTCGGGCGTGATTTCGTGACACTGCTAACCTTGCACATCGAAAAACATCAGGTACAAACACCGATTCATAAAGGGAGCCAAATAACATGAAGACCAGATGGTTGAGCTTGCTGCTTGTGGGCCTCGTTGTCAGCTGCGGTGATGACAAGAAGGTGACGCGCGTCTCGGAGAGCGAGGTCACCGACATCAGCGACAAATGGAACGACACCGACTCGCGCCTCGTCGCGCAAGAGATGATCTCGAGCTGCCTCGGCGACGGCTGGGTCGACAACGCGACCAAAGAGCTCGGCAAGAAGCCGGTCGTCATCGTGCAGCTCATCAAGAACAAGGCGAGCGAGCACATCGCGGTCGGCACCTTCGCCAAGGACCTCGAGCGCATGCTGATTAAAGACGGCCGCATCAAGTTCGTCGCCTCGGCGAGCGAGCGCGAGAGCATCCGCGCCGAGCGCGCCGACCAAGCCGACAACGCGTCGGACGACACCATGAATAGCGGCGGCAAGGAGCTCGGCGCCAACTTCGCGCTGAAGGGCTCGATCGAAGTCATCAACCAACGCGACGGCGGCACCCAGGTGAAGTTCTACCAGGTGAACCTCGAGCTGATCAGCCTCTCGGACAACAGCAAGGCGTGGATCGGGGACAAGAAGATCAAGAAGGTGATCAATCAAGCCGGCGCCAAGTGGTAACGAGCGCGTAGTCAAACTTCAGCCGAAAGGATCCTTCCGTGAAATCGTCTCGTTCTATCACGCAGCTCCATAGCGTTGCGCTCGGGCTCTGCCTCGGCGCCGCCCTCTCCGCGTGCGGCGTCAACTCGCAGAACAACTACGAGCAGATGCGCGGCATGCTCGTCGAGCAGAAGTTCTCTGACGCCGCCAACTGGATCGAAGGCAACAAGGACAAGATCTACGGAGAGAACAACGCCGTCCTGTTCTACATGGACAAGATGATGGCGCTGCACCTCGCCAAGCAATACAAAGAGTCGAACGAGCTCGTTCAGAAGGCCGACGAGAAGATCGAGGCGCTGTATACCGAGAGCGTGTCGAAGAACATCGGCGCGTTCCTCACGAACGACAACGTGCTTCCGTACGAAGGTGAAGAGTTCGAGAAGGTGCTGATCCACTTGGTCGGCGCCTTGAACTTCACTGGCCTTGGCGACAAAGAAGGCGCGCTCGTCGAAGCCCGCCGCGTCGAAGAGAAGCTGACGCAGCTCAACGATCGGATCACGAAGGGTGCCAAAGACGAGAAGGACGAAGCGGCCAAGGCGCGCGCGCAGTACTCGGAAGACGCGTTCGTGCGCTGGTTCATCGGCTGCATGTACGAGACCGAGGCCGACCAGCAGAGCCTGAACGACGCGCTCATCGCCTACAAGAAGGCGCTCGAGGCGTACGAAAAATCTTACACGCCGAAGTACAAGACGCCGGTGCCGACCTTGCTCGTGCAGGACTACGCGCGCGCGGCCGAGGCGCTCCGCTTCGACGAAGACCTCGCGGCGCTGAAGAAGAAGTTCCCGAACCTCAGCTATCCAAAGCCGGCGGACACCAAAGACAAGGGCGAGATCGTGCTCCTCCACTTGAACGGCGAAGCGCCGTACAAGATCGAGAAGACCTGGGAGACTGTGGCCGACAGCAAGGCGATCAAGGTCGCGTACCCAGAGTATGCGATGAAGACGAAGAGCATCGCTTACGCCACGCTCAGCGTCTCCGGCACCGAGTCGAAGACCGAGACCTTCGAAGACGTCGCCGCGATCGCCGTGCAAAGCTTGGCCGATCGCATGGGCCGCGTGAAGGCCAAGATGATCGCGCGCGCGATCGCCAAGTTCATCGCCGCCAAGGCCGCGGAAGTCGCGACCGAGCAAGCGGGCGGTGGCGGCCTCGGCAAGCTGATGGGCGCCGCGGTGTCCGTCGCTGGTGCGGCGACCGAGAAGGCCGACGTGCGCAGCTGGCTGCTCCTGCCGGCGACGATCGACATCGCCAAGGCCTACATTCCGGCCGGCAAGCACAACGTCACGGTCACCTTCCACTCCGCCGCGGGCGGCGTCGTGCGGACGGAGACGATCCCGGACGTGGAAGTCAAACCCGGTAAGAAAGTCTTCCTGAACCTCCGCACGTTCTGATCTCGGCCACGTTCACGGCCACGATCAAAAGCTAAATCGGCAACGTAAGAACACCTGCGACGAACCGTTCTCCGGTTTGCCGAACTTGTGCGTGCTGCTCTTGGCGATGAACAGGAGCGCTCCGGCGTAGATCTCGAGGCCGGCGAAGGGTTTTAGGATGAGCGCGGGAAAGAGCACGGCTGAGGCGTCGGCGGCCAGGTTGACGACGCCGCTCAAGCGCAGCGTGTAGTCCTCGCCGAACGGCTTGATGTCGATGTTGCTCATCAAATAGTGCTTCAAGAAGTCGGTGCCGAACTCGTCGACGAAGCCGTAGATGTACTGCGCGTTCACGTAGAGCCACTTCGCAAAGGTGTAGTCGAGCCCGGCGGTGGCTTTGACGAACGGCGTCTTCCGGATGACGGGGCAGGGGCGCGCTTCGCTGCACGGGAGCGCGCGCCCGTAGAGGCTTTGCAGCAGTGTGGCGTCAGCGTCCGGGCCGTAGTCGACCGAGAAGTTCACCGCCTCCGGAATGAACAAGCCAATCTCGCCCCAAAAGCCGAGGCCGCCGAGCTTCTCGATCGACGTCGTGAAGTCGAGGCCGACCATGTGAAAGCGCGGGTAGGTGAGATCGATCACCGTCACGGTGTCGACGCGCGACGGCAGGAACGAGCCCGGCGCCTGCTCGCGCAGCGTGGTCACCGTCGCGTGCGTGGGCGACGGCAGGTCCCAGTAGGCGTAAGCATACGAGAGCGACGCGTCGATGTTGAGGAACGAGCCTTTGATCTTCGCGCCGGCCATGCCGTTTTGGATCGTCGGCGCCGGCGGCTTCGGCAGCGGCACCACGGTGTTGTTGATCGGAAAGCCGAAGGTCTCCTGCGTGTTCGCTTGGAACGCCTGCAGGTCGGCGAGCGCGCGCTGATCGCGGGGATCGGCCACGGTCGCGCCGCCCGAGAACGCTGCCGGCGCCGTGGTTGGCAAGCGCGAGGGACGAAACACCGGGATGTAGATGGCGGTGAACGACAGATCGATCGGCGTCTGGTAGCGCGCGAGGATCATCTGGTTCGAGATCGGCCGGCCGAAGGTCAACGGATCGTAGAAGTCGCGCGCGTTCAGCACGTTCGTCGGGTTGAAGAAGTCGCTCGTGCCCCACACCGCGGTCTGCCGGCCGAGCTTGAAGTCGAGGCCCGGCGCCACGTTCGTCAGCTCGATGAAGGCGTCGTCGAGCTCGATCCAGAACGGATCGATCTTCGTGCGGTCGAGCAGGTCATTGAACTCGGCCGTGCGGGCGATGCCGGTGAAGAGGGGCCGCGCCTGGGCCACGGCCTTCACATGCTCGCCGACAGCGACCGTCAGGCGCCCCATGATCTGCGTCTCGTTGCGCACGTAGGTGCTTTGCCGCTCGATGTTGTTGCGCTCGAAGACGACGAAGCGAAGGTCGTTCTGGATGAAGCCGCGGCCGCTGATCTCGAAGGGTCCGAGCGAATACGAGCCGGAGAACGCGTCGTTGGCGCTCTCCTCGGCAGGTGGCGCGGCTTCGGGCTCGCTCGGCGCCGACGCTGGCTGCGACGCGGCCTCACTCGGCGGCGTCGGTGGAATGGCGAGCGAAGGCGGCGCCGCCGGCGGAGCATCGGCGTTCAGAAGAGCGCAGGCGAGGAGCGTCCAAGAGAGCATCGAGGTTTCCTTATGATTTCAGACCGCGGCGAGCTAACGCGCCGGGCCGCGCCGCGCGACGATGGCGTCGACATATTTGCGGATCGCCGCGCGATCATCGGCGCGGACTTCGGTGAACTTCACGCCCATGCCGAGGCCGTCCGTCGCGCGGGCGGCGCTGACGACCTCGCCGCGCACTTGCACGCTCGCGTCGGTGCCGGGCAGGCCGAAGCGCAGCGTGACCTTGGTGCCGACGGCGTGCGGGATCGACTGGTCGAAGAACACGCCGCCCTCGGACAGGTCGCAGGAGCGGCGGAAGTACACTTCATCGCCGCGCACTTCCTCCATCCAGAGATCGATCGCGACGCGAACGTCGGTGCGGCGATCGTCGCCCTTTCGGCGATCGATCCGGGCCGCGTCGCGACGCTCCGCCGCGGTCGGGTTGCTCGTGAGGCGGCGGTCCCTATGGCGACGTTGCTTGCTCATGACGTGACCCGCTTAGTCGCGGGTGCTGGGGTGCCGTCAAGGTTTGCGGGAAATCGTAGGCGGTGACCGCGATCACGAAGCGGCACGTGGCGCATCGTTTGTGCTTCGCGCTGACACCTGACCGTCGCCTTCGCGTACAGATCGCCGAGCAGTCAACGCCGAGCAGTCAACAGGAGGCAACGAATGCGTGAAGCGGGCGATTTCGATTTCCTCTCCGTGCTCTCGCGATCCTGGCAAATCTGGCGCCGGGCTCCACACGTCCACTTGCTCGTCGGGCTGGTGTTGCCGCTCGGGTCGATCGTGTCCTTCGGCGCGCTGCTCGGCCCGATCTCGGTCGGCTACTTTCGCTACTTGCGGGCGCTGTCCCAGGATCGCGCGCCTGAGACCGCGATCCTCTTCTCTGGCTTCGATGGAGACATGGGCCTCTCGATGAAGACCGGCCTCGCGCTGCTCTGGGGCACGATCGCAGGGCTCCTGGTGGGGGTCCTACCGGGCCTGCTCTTCCTCATGGTCTTCGGCTTCGCCGTGCGCTCGGTGGCCGATGGCGCCACGAGCGTGCGTGCGGCGATGCGGGCGTCGCTCGAGCTGTTCAAGTACCGGACGGTGATCGTCTCCGAGCTCTGGGGGATGGCGCTCGCGCTGCAGATCGTCGGCCTGGCGAGCGTCGTGCTGGCGCCGTTGACGAGCGGGGTCGTCGCGGTGGTCTTGAGCGAGGGCCGCGAGCGCCTCTTCCTCTAGCTCGCAAGGTCTGGGAAACAAATGTCGCCCTCCGTCCGATGACGTTTACGTGCAACAGTGCCTGCTCTTGCTCACCCCGATGCTCTTCGGTGCGGCGGCCCCCATCGCCGATCCGGAGCCGCTCATCGTCGACTCCGCGCACCAAAAGGCGATGCGCGGCGAGATCGACGACGCGGTCCCCACCTCACCTACGCCTGCGAGTCCGCCGTCGCCCGCGCGCAGCGAGCCGAACCGCGTCCATACGGGGGTCGTCTACGGTTACTTTCCAGCAGGCTACACGCTGACGCAGATCAAAGGATGGGACGAGCTGACGCACATCGTGTGGTTCGGCCCCACGATCAACTCGAGCGGCTCCATGGGCAGCACGGCGGGCCTCGGCGGTGCGACGTACAAGGCGCTCCGCGAAGAGACGCGGGCGCGCGGCATTGCGCTCGTCATCGGCCTCATCAACTTCAACACCGAAGCGAACCCGAGCTCGGTCGCGACCTTGCTCGCCAACAAGACGACAGCCGTCGCCACGATGAAGAAGCTCGTCACCGACTACGACGCCGACGGTGTCAGCCTCGACTTCGAGGTCGTGCCGGAAGCGAGCAAGCAAGCGTACGTCGACTTCTTGCGAGCGACGTCCGACGCCCTCCACGCGATCCACCCAGATTACTCGGTGTCATCCGCGATTCCGCCCCCGACCGGCTGGAAGGGCTACGACTACGTCGGCATCTTGCAGAACAGCGACCTCGCGTTCGTCATGGCCTACGACTATTACTGGAAGGGCGCACCGACGGCGGGACCGGTGACGCCGAAGAACGACGGCACGAAGTGGGGCCCGACGAACTTGACGACGTCGCTGGCGAAGCTCGACGTGGCGGTCGGCGACTTGAAGGCGAAGCTCGTCATCGGCCTGCCTTGGTACGGCTACAGCTGGCCGACGAGCTCGACGAGCGTGCCGTCATCGACGGTGGCGCGCCCGGAAGCGCCGACCTACGCGCCGACGTGCGCCAGCGGAAAGAGCCGCATCGCCTCCGGCAGCTACGACACCGCGTCCGAGCAGCCCTACGCGGCGTACTACGACGCCTACGGCGCGCGGCAGATGTGGCTCGACGACGTCGCCTCGTTCGCCAAGAAGATGGACCTCGTGAAGTCCCACGACTTCGGCGGCGTCGGCATGTTTCAGATCGGCTATGAAGGCGACGACCCGGCGTTTTGGACGGCGATCTCCGAACGCTACACCACGATCGACGCGCCGCCCGTCGCGAAGATCGTGGCCCCGAGCACGATCGTCGTCGGCGAGCCTGCGAGCTTGGACGCCACCGGCTCATCCGATCCCGAAGGCGACGCGCTGACCTTCGCGTGGACTTCGAGCGGCGGTGCGCTCGTCAACGTCATGGCGAGCAAGGCGACGTTGACCGCGAGCGCGCCCGGCAAGATCACCGTGCACCTGGCCGTCAGCGACGCGCGCCAAACGAGCGCGCCGGTTGACCACGAGATCACCGTCGTCGCCGCGGCGGGCAAGGTCAGCGGCGGCGGCGCGCCAACAGGTGCGGAGCCTTCGGGAACGAGCTCGACGCAGGCGCAGCCGAACGAAGACCTCGGCCGTCAGTCGATCAACGCGCGCCATGGGACCATCCGCGGCGGCTGCAACGGCGCCGGCGCATCCACGTTCGCGTGGCTCTTTGTGGCGCTCGTGCTCGCGCTCAGAGGGCGACGAGGCCCTCGTAGGTCTCCGGCCGGCGGTCGCGATAGAACTGCCACGTCTGCCGCACTTCATCGATGAGCGAGAGATCGAGGTCTGCCACGACGAGCTCGTCCTTGTCCTCGCTCGCCTCGACCAAGATCTTCCCGCGCGGGTTCACGAAGTAGCTCGAGCCGTAGAACCGGCCGATGTTCCACGGCGCCTCGGTGCCCACGCGGTTGATCGCGCCGACGTAGTAGCCGTTGGCCACGGCGTGCGCCGGCTGCTCGAGCTTCCAGAGGTACTGCGAGAGCCCGGCCACCGTCGCTGACGGGTTGTAGACGATCTCGGCGCCGTTCAAGCCCAAGAGCCGCGCGCCTTCCGGGAAGTGGCGGTCGTAGCAAATGTACACGCCGATCGTGGCGTAGCGCGTCTTGAACACCGGGTAGCCCAGGTTTCCAGGCTTGAAGTAGTACTTCTCCCAAAACCCGCTGGTCTGCGGGATGTGCTGCTTGCGATACTTGCCTAGGACACTGCCGTCGGCGTCGATGACCACGGCGGTATTGTAATAGACGCCACGGATGTCCTCTTCGTAGATGGGAACGACGATCACCATCTGGTGCTTCTTCGCGAGCTCTTGCATCAGCTTCGTCGTCGGGCCCGGGATCGGCTCGGCCGCCGCGTACCAGCGCTTGTCTTGGCTCGGGCAGAAGTAGGGGCCGTTGAAGATCTCCTGCAGGCAGAGGATCTGCACGCCCTTCTTGGCGGCTTCTTCGATGAGCGGCAGATGCTTCTCGAGCATCGCCTTTTGGATCTTCTCGACCGGCTGCGACTCGTCGTTGATCGGATTGCTGCACTGAATCAGACCGCTCTTCACTACGCCCAAGTTGCCCATGTTTGCCCTCGCAAGACGAAAGCGCGCAGCTGCCATGGGCGATGCGGAAGATCAACGCCGTCGCGGGCAAACGCTGGCATAACTGAAGGCGATGGACGGCTTCGAGAAGACGAGCTTCAATGGCGCCTTCGACGTGTACCAGCGCGGGCGTGGGCCGGGCGTCTTGCTCCTGCCGGAGCTGCCGGGCATCACGCCGCCTGTCACCGCGCTCGCGACGCGCATCGCCGGCGAAGGCTTCACCGTCGCGATCCCTCACCTCTTCGGCCCGATCGCCCCGTTCAGCAACCTGGGCGCGGCGAAGACCTTCCTCCAGCTCTGCGTGCGCAAGGAGTTCGCGCTGCTCGCGAGCCATCGCGCGAGCCCGATCACCGATACCTTGCGCGCGCTCTCGAAGCAGCTCCACGAGCGGTGCGGTGGCCGCGGCGTCGGCGCCATCGGCTTGTGCATGACCGGCAACTTCGCGCTCACACTGATGCTCGATCCGTGGGTGCTGGCGCCGGTCGTCGCGCATCCGGGCCTGCCGGTGCCGATCGGAAAGCGGCGCAAAGCGGGCTGCATGCGGCGCCGGAGACGCTCGCGGTGATCCGTGAGCGTGGCGCCGAGGTGCTCGGCCTCAGGTTCACCCACGATCCTTTGTGTCCGCGCGAGCGCTTCTCGACGCTCGCGGCCGCGTTCGGCGACGCGTTCGAAGTCATCGAGATCGACTCGGGCCCACAAAACACGCACGGCTTCACCACGAAGTCGCACTCGGTGCTCGGCCGCGATCGCGTCGACACACCGGGGCATCCGACCGCCGCGGCCACCGAGCGCGTGCTCGCGTTTCTGCGCGCGAAGCTGCGCTAGAGGGCGCTCACTTTCGCCAGAGCTCGCCAGCGAACAGAAAGGCGAGCACGATTTGCGGAAACGCCTGCGTCGTCTCTTGGCCCGTCCGGTAGCGGTGCTGAAGATACCACTGCACGATCAGCCCGAGCGACGGGCGATCGAACGCTGCGCCCGGCCGGTTGAAGAACTCGTAGAGCGCGATCGGCCCGACCCGATGCTGCGAGTTGAGGCCGCCAAAGCCCGGGCTCACCCGCGGGGCGTCTTCGAGCGAATGTGCCAGCGAGTGCCTGACCCCGGCGATGAGGCCGAAGTTCGTCACGTACAGCACGTCGGCGTCGTGCTGCAGGAAGAAGCCGTGCATCGGCACGAGCATGTCGACGCCTGGCTCGTAGAAGACGTTTTCACCGGGCTGTCCCCGCATGTCGTAACGGAAGAACTGCAGCTGTGCGCGGACAGCGATCGGCCCGACTTTGGCTTGCACGAGGATCGAGAGCGTGAGCCGCCCGCCGGCCATCGGGCGGTTCTGCCGCGCCGCCGCCAGCGCCGCCCGCGTCGCGTCGGAGACCTCGTGCTCGGGCGAGTCGAGCGCGAGCACGTTCTGCAGGACGCCGAAGTAGCCGACGAATTCGTAGGCGGCGTAGAGCTGTAGCGCCGCCAGCGGCGTGAGCTCGAGGCTCGGACCGAAGCGCGCGTTCGCGGGCGTCAGCTCGGTGGTCACGCCGGCGCTGAAGTTCGCTGGTTGAAACAACGGCGACTCGCTGTCGAACAGCCGGTGGCGGTAGGCGAGACGGAGCTGATCGGTGACGCCGAGCGGGTTCAGGCGCGCGGCGAAGAGGTTGGTGTAGACCAGCGAGTGCTCCGGCAGCGGCGCGGCGGCCAGCACGAGCCAGAGCGCGATCATGTGAGCGCCGTAGAACATCGGACTTTGCTGACTCTCATGGGGGCAGGTCGTAGCGAAACACGAAGCGATCGCCGCTCGAGATGAAGAGCTTCGTCGGCGCCACAGGATCGTCGAAGCTGAATTGGTTCGCCATGTTGCCGATCGAGAAAGTGGAGACGGCCGGGTTCAGCCGGGTATCGTCGCACCAATCGGCGGTGCCCCCGAGCCGCCGACAGAACAGCCCACCGCCACGAATGTAGAACAAGCGGTTGGCGTCGCGCGGATCGAAGGCGAAGTTCGCCGCTGGCTCCGACGCAGCAGAGAAGGTCGCGCCGGTCACGCTGCCGAGACCGGTGGCGCCTGATGGCCCAGGCTCGCCGATCCAGCGGAGCTTCGAGCTATATTGCCCGCCAGAGTAGATCTGCTCCATGATGTAGAGTCGATCATCGGCGGCGCGATAGTTGAGATAGCACGGGCCCAACAGCAGACAGGCCGCCGGCAAGGGCATCGCAGGCGTGACCGGGCCGCTCGGCGCGTCCGGCGCCGACCCACTGGCCGAGCCGCCCATGAGATTCTTGACGGTGAGCGCACCAAAATCGAAGAGCGAGAGGTGCGTCTGCACGGCGTGCCCCAAGGTCGGGTAGCCGCCAATCAGAAAGAGGCCCTGGTTCTTGAAGGTGAAGTTCTGCACGCCACCAAAGACATAGAGAGATCCCTCGCGCGGATCTCTGCCGTCGAGAAAGTCCTCCCAAAACGCGTAGCCCCCAGCCTGGACGCGCTCGAGCGTATGCGCGCTGCTCATGCGTACGACCGTCGTCCGCGCCCGCAGCCAGACCCCACCGCTCACCGGGTCGAACGCGAGCGGGTAGCCATCGCCGCCCGAGTACGGCGGGCCCATCGACTGCGTTGCGTCGAGCGCAGTGCCGTTTGCCGGGATGGCATCGTTGCCCTGTTGGTTGCCCCAAAGGACCTCGACCGCCCCTATCGTTGAGCCGCCCGAATCGTCCTCTACACGCGCAAACAACGGCGCCTGGCGGTCGTTGAAATAGAGGCCGCGCAAGAACCCGGGCGTGTCAGTGTTCTTCCACGCGATGCCGCCGAATCGGCCGCGCACGACGTTGCGTGCGAGCCCGTCCGAAAAGAACGGCAGCGACCCAAAAATCGTGCGCACCGTTGCCGCGGCGTCGCGGTAGCGGATGCGGTAGGTCGCGTAGTGACTGACGCCCGGTCCGTCAGTGAAGAAGACGGTGCCGTCGGCCGCGGCGGCCATCCCGAAGTACGCGTTGACGCAGGCGAGGGTGGCGTTGACTCCGTCGCGCACGCAGTCGCCGCTGCCGGCGCCGTTCGCGTACAGACCGATCTGCACCTCGCCCGTGGGGCCGCTCGGGCCGCTTGGGCCGCTCGCGAACTCGTAGATGCCATCATAGCCAGGCGGGCTCGCGGACGTGAAGACATGGTGCGTCTGCGGGTGAAGAAAAACGAGGCCGCTCGCCGGATGCGGGATGCTCGTCGCGAAGATGTTGCCGCCGATCACCTTGTAGACGCGGTCCGAGTTGTAGAGCGAGTAATAGACGACGGCGCCCACAACTGGGTCAGTGTATGCGCCAAGACCGGCGAGCACCGCGTATTGGCCTTGTGAAAGGACCGTGGTCAGCGCCGGGAACGGACCAGCGCCCGGGCCGGGATCGGTGGCGCCTCCGACGCAGCTTCCGGCGACCTGCGAGACTGCGGTCACGGTGCCGTCGGAGGCCCGCGTCGCACGCATGAGGCGCAGCGGCGTCGGCGTTCCGAGGTCGTAGCCAGCGGTAATGAAGGCCCCGGGCGCGCAGCTCGTGAAATAGTGGAGCGCGTCGAGCTCATCGAGCGTAAAAGAGCCGAACAGGACGAAGGCGGTGTCCTTGCTGGCGCCCGCGTTGGGATCGGTGGCGCCGACCCCTCCCAAAAGGCGCGTCACCTGATTCGTCTCCAGATCGATCTGATAGAAGGCGGAGCTGGCCTGCACCGTGCTTCCGGCCGCGGCAACGAGCAGCACGAGCCTTCCGGCGGAGTCGAACCAGAGGTTCGAGGTCCCGACCCGGGCATCTGCCGGCAGCGGGCCCGAGTCCGGCAGGTTCGTCGGGCCGTACTCGAGCAAGCGCGAGACGCGGCCGGTGCGCGCATTGAGCTTGAGGACGCCGACGCCTTCGCTCATCGCGTAGATGTCGTTGGTCTTTGGGCTGATGGCGAAGTTGTTCCAGCGTGGCGTCGACAGCTCCGCGCTGAGGGCGCCGCCCCCGATCCCAACATCGTCCGTGCCGAGATAGATCGACCAAGCAGGCGTATTCTGCGCATCGGAGGTGACCGCGATGCTGGTGTTGCCGTTCTTGTCGGCAGCGCGGATGCGCACGCGAAAGTAGCCGCTGCTCGGCGCAAGAAAGCCAGGGTAGCTGTCCGTGTAATCGCCGGTGCTGCCGGTCGGCCCGTAGGCGGGCGTGATGAGCTGCCAGTTCGTGTCGTTGGTCGTATAGGCGAGCTCGATCGGCTGGTCGGTCAAGCCTTCAACGTCCGTGACCCGCCAGTCGATCGACACCGGCGCGCCGAGCGCATAGCTTCGCCCGCCGCCCGCGTCGTGAACCGAAAAGGAGCGAACGACGGGCGGGTTCCCTACGAAGTAGTCGATGGTGTCGAAACCCGCGCCATTCGGGTTGACGTTCGCCGCGTCGTCTTTGGCCCAAGCGCAGATCTTCTTGTTGCCGTCGAGCGGAGTGAGCAGCAGCGCAAGGGACTGACTCGCCGCCCCAGGGTCACGCCAGGCATCGTCGGCGTAGTGCACCGCGCAAGCTGTCCCCGGGGGCACTTCGCGCAGGCGAAAACGAAACGCTGTTGGCTTAGTGTCACTCGCGGTCACCGCCGTCGTCGTGAAGATCGTCGCAGTCGAGGCATCGCCGCCGTTGATGACGACCGAGGTGACCGTCGGCGGCGTGCCGTCGACCGAAAACGCGACGCTCGCGCTCGCTTGTTGACCGAGGAGGTCGATGGCGCTCAGCCGGAGCTGATAGTCGCCTTCGAGCGCCGGCGTCGTCCAGGCAAGACTGCCTGTGTTCGCCACCGCGCTCGCGATGGGCTGCCAATTCGCCCCGGCGTCGTTCGAGAGCTCGAGCACGAGGGGCGTCGCACCAAAATGCGCATCGAGCGCCGTCCATGTGATGTTGAGCGGGAGGTTCGGCTTGTAAGCGACGCCCGCGCCTGGCACCGTCAAGGCGACGCTCGGCGCCAGGCTGTCGAAGTCGACGTTCGCGCTCGTCGCTGTGAGCGAGACATTGCCCGCTGCGTCTTTGAACCACCCGTGCAAAGTGTGGACGCCTTGCGTGGGCGCGAGCGCGATGGTGAACGCGCCTGCCGCGGTGGAGCAGTCTTGCCAGCCGGTGGCATCGGGCGCCGGCCTCGTCGCGTTCTCCGAAACCAACACGAACGGCGCATCGGCACAGCTCGACACGGTGACGGCGACGTTCGCGATCGCCGTGAGCCCGGTGGCGCCAATCGCGTGCGGCAAAGGCAGCGTGGCGTCGATGACCAGGCTCCCCTGCGTCACCAAGGCGCTGTTGCCGGCGGCGTCGAAAAGACGGGCCGAGAGGCTCGCTCCCGTGATGTCGGTCTGCGGGATGTCGAGCAGGATCGCGGCGCTGCTTTCAGCCACCGCGACGTGCTGCGACGCGAGCGTGCTGCCGCCGGCGCTCAACGTGAGCTCGAGCGCCCCGAGGCCATAGGCGTCACTCGCGAGATAGGCGACGCTCAGGACCTCACCGCCAGGCAACACGGACGCTAGCGGCGAGAGGGTGAGCTGCGGCGCCGTCGTGTCCAGTGTCAGCGGTACGGACACCGGCGCCGGCGTCGCGTTGGAGACCTCGTCACGCGCCCACACGAAGAGCGTGTGCGGACCGTCGACATCTTCGAGCAGGATGGAGGGCGCAGCCGCGCGCGTCCCATGCGCGACGCACGGCTGCCAGAACCACTCGGGCGCCGCTGCGGCAACGAGGGTGGCGTCCTCGACGAGAATGAGCGCCGCGGCGTCAGCGCAGCTCGGGATGACGAGCGAGACAGCGCGCTGGTTCGTGAGCGCCGGCACGTCGAGCAGAAAGCTCGGGACAGTCGGGCTCGTCGAATCGACGCTGAACGCGGCGCTCACCGCGCGGCCGAGCTTTCCCTGCGCGTCGATCGCGACCAAGGAAAAACGCGCGCCGTCGACGTCGTCGCGCGGCAGCTCGAAGCTGCCTTGCGTCGCGGCGGGATCGACGCTGATGAACGAGGTCACAGACTCGCCGTCGCGCGCGTATTGCAGCTGCGCGGCGACGAGCTCGTGTTGCGCCGTCAGCGTGTAGTCGAAGGTCCAGCTCGCACCGCCCTGCAGCTTCGCCGGCGGCGCCGACAACAGGACGATCGGCGCGTCCGGATCGCCGACGCCCTGCCCGCCACCAGCCACCGATCCGCCTCCGAGCGCGACCCCCTCGAGCGGCACATAGCTGCGGGGGGCAATGCGACAAGCCGCGACACCGAGGCTGCCAATGAGCACGAATGTCGCGAGTCTGATGAACACGGTTCTTCGAGTGTATCGAGGCGCCGATGCAACGCAATCCCTATGCGGGGAGACCGCTGCAACGGACGCGCGCGGTGACTACCCGTCCTTGCCGACGGTCGCCGGCGCGGCGCGGAATCGCAGGACAATCCGTGCGCCGCCGCCCGCTCTGCCCGTCACGACCAGGTCGCCACCCCACTGCCGCAAAGACTCGCGGACAAGCGCGAGACCGAGGCCCGAGCTCGTGCCTCGATTGACCGAGAACGTCGAAGTGTCCGAGTCCGCCGTCCCGCTCCAAAGCGTTGGGCCGTTGTCCTCGACGGACAGGAGTACGCTGTCGGCGTCGGACGTGACGCTCGTCCACACCTCGGGGCGAACCGTGGCGGCGGACCGCTCGGCCACGCTGACCAGCAACTGCTTGATGATCCGACGCAGCTGGGGAGCGAACGCCATGACGTGCAGTGGCCCGTCGGCGAGCGCATCATGAACCAGAAGTCCGCGCGGTTTCTCTTCGGCGATCACTCCGCGCACCAACGCGACGAGCTCGCAGTGCTCTGCATCGCGATCGACCGGGACGAACGCGCTGAGCTCTCGCATCACGGCGGTGATGCGTTTGGTGCTCAGCTCGGCTTCGGCGACGAGCTCTCGCAGCTCACGGTCGGACACATGACCGCCCCGAAGCGCTTCGGCGAGCGCCTTCAAGTTGACGGTCAGAACGACGAGCGGGTTGTTCACCTCGTGCCCCAGGCCAGCGGCGAGCATGCCGAGCAGCGCGAGTTGCTCCGCGCGGGCCCGCGCCGCGTCGCTCTCGGCGGCGTCGTTGAGTGCGCGCAACCGGGCTCGATTCAGCGCAAGCTCCGCCGCGAGCGCGCGTCGACCCAAGATCGCCGCGTAGATCGCGATCGCGGCTCCACCGGCAAGCGCCGCCGCCCACTTGGCGAGCTCGGCTGCGCCTGCGCCGCTCTGCACGACGAGTGCGAGCCCGACGACGAAGGTGGTCATCGAGGTCGCGATCGCGACTTCGAGGGCGCCGCTGAAGAGGACCTCGACGACAATCGGCAAAGATAAGGAAAAAGGCGAACGCGACCCCGTTGGCGCCGCCATGATACTGGAGCAGAGCCGCGTAATAGAGCGGCGCTGACACCCCGACGACCATCAGCAAACGCTCGCCTCGGTTCTTGGCCGATCGCGCGAGACCATGCGCGACGAGGAGCGCTGTCGCTGCCCACGTGATCCTCACGAAGATCGATCCTCGATCGACGCCGAGAAAGGCCACGTCGATGATCCCGAAGAGCACGAGCGCGGCAGCGCCAAACCTCAGCGCGAAGACCCTGCGGCGATTGAGCAGAGCGGCCGCGGCGTCGAGGAAGTCGTCATCCGCCGTGACTTTCGCTTCCGTGGTCATAGCCTAGCGCCGACGGGCGGACTCATCGCGGGCGAAACTTCGCTCAACAGCGTCACCAACGCAAGTGGGCCCAAGCTCATCGGACGCGAAGCCGTCGCTGCCTCGACGGCAGAGATTCAGACCGCCGCCTCGAAGGCGCGTACGAAGCGGTCGACGTCGTTCGGTTTGCCGATGACCGCGATGTCTGCCTGGCGCGAGAACAGCCCGTAAGACATTGACACGCGCACCTCGACCTCGGGGAAGCCGGTGGCGAATTGCTCGATGTGCTTGCGCAGGTTGCCGAGGACGAGCCAGCCAGCGTCGATGCTCAAGACGCGGGTGCACGACGCCGGCTCGGCGGGAGGTCGCCGAGCCACCGAATCCGACAAGCTCGGCCGGGGTGACTCGACGCGGCAAGTTCCGGCGCTCGCTTCTCCGGGCGCGCGGATCCCGCCACGAAGCTGGGCGCTGCGAATCAGCGCGGCCGCGTCGGCCGGGCTGTCCTCTGAAAACTCGGCCCACAACGCAGGGTAGGCTGCGCGCAATGCCGGCAGCCAGTGCTCCGTGCACAACTGGTAGCCGGAGCCGGTCGCCAATTTGTGCGCCAAGAGCTCGAAGACATTTCGACCGTTGGCATCTCTCTCTCGACCGTCGATGCCCGCCTTCGCAAACGCCGCAACCACGGCCGTGAGCTCGTACTCGGGCGGCCGCTCATCCAACGCCCAGTACTGTAGGGTGCGCTGGTAGGGATAGGCCCCGGCCCAGGCCATCAGCGGCGTTTCCCCGCGGTCGTTGCGGACGGCGGGATCGTGACCGGATTCGAGCAGGTCTCGTGCTTGCTTGACGTTCGTGAGACCGAACCACCGGGGACTCGCCGGCGCCCCGGTTGGCCATACACTCTCGGGTGAAGTCACTTTCATCGCCAGGGTTATCGACAGATGGTCACCGAGAAAAGCTCATATTCGTTAGGACGACGGTTCGAGCTTGGGCGGCGACAGCAGCGGCGCACGTGTGACGCGGCGCACAGCTTGTGTCCTCGACTTGATGCCAGGGGAGGTCCATGCCGCGATGCTTCATCTTATTCTCGCTGTTGACCTCTTGCCGAGCACCCGCCGAGCTCACCGATCCAAGTGCCGGCGACGTGCTCATTGTCAGCGAGCGCACGGAGCTCGGCGCGGGTGAGCATGTGTATCGCGCGCTTCACGTCGGCGCCGGTGCTGTGCTCGTCGTCACCGGAGACGCCCGCTTCGAGGTCACAGAAGACAGCGTGATCGAGGGCGCGCTCGAGCACACGGGATGCAAGCTCGAGCTCGGAGGCAGCGGCAGCTACGCGCTCATCGGGCGTATCGAGCAGACCGCGCCGATCGATGCCGATGGCTGCGGTGTCTCGGTGTTTGCGCGACACACTCTCGGGCGCGAACTGGTGCCGGTCGAGATCGCAGCGCCCTCGTTGACGATGAGCGAGCCGACGGCGCGTCTTCTGACTTCTCCGAGCACGTGCCGGCTCGAAAGCGATCGGCTGTTTGTCACGGTGGCAGAAGAGACGACGTTTCGCCTGGAAGGCGACGAAGGCGCCGGCGTCACCTGGACGATCGCTGACGTGGCGCAGGCGGCCGTCTCGACCTCGCTCGTATGGACGCCGGCAGCGCCGGGCGCATACCGCGTCGTTGCCGCGACCACGGCCTGCGCGGCCGAGATCACGGTGGTCGCGCACGCTCCGGCGGCGGCGGCGGCGCATCCCGCGATCGCGATCGCGTTGCCCGCGCTACCGATGGTCGCTGGCGCCGTGGCTCTCGTCGCGCGCTACGCGCTCTCAGCCAGCGGCGACGCCGCCAGCGACGATCCGACGATCGCGTGGTCGATCGATGGCGTCGAAGCTGGGGCCGGGGAGCAACTCGTGACAGCGCTCGCGCCTGGCGTGCATCGCGTCGTCGCGACGCTGACGGAGCCTGACGGCCAGACCGCCGTCGCTGCTGGCCAGATCGACGTCGTCGCGGAAACAACCGCGCGCAGCGCCGCGCGACAAGCAGCGACCGATCCTTGTGCACAAGCAGCGGCGGTGCACTTCCGCGCAACCCCAGCGCAAGCAGTGGACGGGCGGAGCGCCGGTTCGGTGTCGATCGCGTGGGCCGGCTCGCAGGCGCTTGCGGGGACGAGCACGCTCGTCGCGCAGATCGGCGCCGGAGCCGCGAGCGTTGCCGGCCAGGAGCGCGCCATCGGCCAAGCCGGCGGCATTGGCGGCGCGGTCTCGCTCACCGCGAAGGGCCGCCTCGTTGTGTGCTCGGGCGCGGCGCTCACTGCCGGCGACGGCGGCGCCGGCGGCGACGTGAGCGCCAGAGCTCCGGCAGGCGGCTTCGCGAGCGCGACTGCCGGGCCAGGTGGTCGCGGCGGACCGCTGCGTCTCGTCGCAACAGGCGGTGTCGACATCCGTGCCGGCGCGACCCTGCGCACCGGCTCTGGCGGTCGCGGCGGTGACGCAGAGGTCAGCGCGGAGGCCGGCGTTGACGCCTGCGCCCGCACGGCGCAATCCGTCGGCGGCAGCAACCAGGCGGTGGGCGCGCGCGGCGGCGCGGCTGGCGATCTGTTTCTCTCGCAACGGGCGACAGCCGGCGCGCTCGCCGCGAGCGTTGGCGGTCGTGGCGGAGGCGCCATCGCCGAAGCGGGTGATGGCGGCGTCGCTGATCCGTGTGATGGGCTGGCCGAGTCCGGCGCTGGCGGCGCGGCGACGGCCCGCGCAGGCGAAGGCGGGCTCGGCTTGCTCGATGCGCTCGGTCTCACGCCCGTGATGAGCGCGGGGCGCGGCGGGGACGCCGGCCAGGCCCAGGCGCTCGCCGGCGACGCAGGCGTGTCGCGCGCGGCGTCGCTCGCGCCGTGCGACGGCCTCGCGCAACACGCGGTCGCGGCAGCTGGCGGCGACGCCGTCGCCGTCGCGGCGCGCCCGGGGCTGGGGCTCGTCGCCGGTGCGGCGGCGCTTTCGCTCGCGCGGGGCGGCTCGAGCGGCGCTGCGACCGCGCTCGGCGTTCGCGGGTGCGATGCGTGCGGCGATTTGGCGAGCGCGCGCCCCGTTCTGGCCGAGGTCGAGCGCGGCGGGCATGCGACGGTGATCGATCAGAAGCCGCGGCGTCTGGCAGGGCCCACGGTCGAACCAACCTTGCAAGCGAAGTCCGGCGCGGGGGGCAAGGCGAAGGCTGTCGCGGGCCCGGGCGGGACGTGTTTCGTTTGTCAGGACGGACCGCCGGGCGACGGCATTGCGGATGGCCGCGGTGGCCACGGCGCACGCGCAGAGGCCCGCGCTGGTTCCGGTGGCGACGCGCAGGCGCAAGCCGCGCACGCGCAGAAACTCTACGGCCCGAACGGTGTTGCCGAGGCGGTCGCCGGCGGCGGCGGTGTCGGCGCGGTATGCGCGCCAGTGGCTGGCCCTGGTGTGGACAAGGGCGGCCCAGGCGGCAACGGCGGCAACGCGAAGGCGCGCGCTGGGCAAGGTCTCCATAATCCCGCGGGTACCGCTACCGCCGCGCCCGGGCTCCCGGGGCTCGGCGGACCACACGTGGTTGGGCCGTCGCAGAGCGGCGATCCCGGCGTGCCCGGCAGCGCCGAGTGATCCCGCTTCGCGACGCGTGAAGCTTCGTCAGCGTCTGCGTTGATCGGGGAGCCGATTGGATCGCGCGATCTCGGCGAACAGCTCGGCAGACGCCGTACGCACCCGGTCGCCGCTTTCGGCATCGACTCGATACAGGCCGAATCGCGGCCAGCTGCCCAGCGCCCATTCCCAATTGTCAGTCAAGCTCCAGTGGAAGTAGCCCTGAAGTGCCGCGCCCTGCTCGATCGCCTTGTGGGCGAAGGCGAGGTGGTCAACGATGAACTCGGGCCGTCGATCGTCGCGCTCGTCCGCGAGTCCGTTCTCGGTGATATAGAGCGGTAGTCCGGGGTGGCGCATGGAGATACGAATCAGCAGCTCATATATCCCCTGCGGGAATATCTCCCAGTTCATGTCGCTGACCGGCCACCGCACCTGGCGGCGCTCGAAGTCCAAGGGGCTTCTGCCCGGAACGACCTCGACCACCCGCCGCGTGAAGTAGTTGACGCCAAGCCAATCGAGCGTGGTCGCTGGCTCGAGCGCAGGCCTCTTGCCAGCGTCGAGCCAGGGGACCATCGCGATGTCACTCTTACCAAGCACCAGAGCGTCTAGCAGTGCCCAATTGAAGAGATGATCGAGATGGCGACAGACGAGCCGATCGAGCAGAAGTCCCCGCGGCGTAAGCGCGGTGAAGAAGTAGATCTGGCCGACGCTCGAGCGCTTGGGAGCGCCGTTGAAGTCCTTGACGTCGAGGGCGTGGAGTACGCGATAGGCCCGCGCATGCACCGCGAGCATGGTCGCGAACATCGCCCGTGCGCGCCGTAGCGATTTCTGGTGAGGCGGGATTTGGCCTGCGAGGTACCCAGCCAACGGATAGAGCTGGGCGTCGATCATCGTGCTCCACCGATCGACCCACGGGCCGAGGCGTCGCGCAGCTTCGGCCACCATCGCCTCGAAGCGCTCGAGCGTGGTCGGGTTCTCCCATCCCCCGGCGCGGCTTGCCCACAGCGGCAGCGTGTAGTGCCATAGGTTCACGAAGGTCACGAAGCCCATCTCTTCTTTGCACGCGCGAACCATGCGCTCGTACTGGGCCCACGCAGCTTCGTCGTAGCGCCCCGGAGCGGGCTCG
Source organism: Deltaproteobacteria bacterium (assembly GCA_020848545.1). Taxonomy (GTDB): domain Bacteria; phylum Myxococcota; class JADLHZ01; order JADLHZ01; family JADLHZ01; genus JADLHZ01. The sequence continues at coordinate 52,839 of JADLHZ010000104.1, forward strand.
AGCCGGCTCCATTCGAGCCCGAACCGATGCGCGGTGTGGCCGTCGTCCTTGGCGCGCTGGAAGTCTTCGCGCCATCGCTGCCAGAAATTCGTACCGAGCGCGTAGGTGGCGCCGCGGTCGATCGGCGAGGGCGACTGGTGGATCCACGCGTGCCAGTCGTTCTGCGTGTTGCCGCCCTCGTGTTGAAAGGCGTCCTCTGCAGCCCCCCAGAGGAACCCGAGGGGGAAGCGCTGTCCCGCGATCGGCAATTTTTGGCTCGGGGAAGGGCGTCGCAGGAACCCCCACACCGCGATCGCTAAAAGCGTGCCCAGCGCTAGCCCCGCGAGCACGGGAGGATCCCATAGCGCGCCACGAAGTCGAGCTGGTCCCGCCAGCATCGGCGTGCGGAAGCGAGCGCAAGGTGTACATGGAAGGCGTGCAACTGGCGAGCGTACACGCGCAGCTCGCTCGGAACGCCAGCGCGAGCGCAAGCGGCGTGCATCCTCGTCGCGTCGTCCTTGAGGTGATCCCATTCACCGACGGTGAGGAAGAACGCCGGCAGCGGGCGCACGGATCGAGGTCCGCGCTCGAAAGCGACGAGCGGGTCCAGGAGATCCGTGAGCGCGCCGAGCTCGTCGGTGGGAGCATAGAGGTCGGCAAGCTCTTCGTAGCGATCTCGTAAGAACCACCCCAACGAGAAGCGTTCGCCAAGTCGCCGCGCGTTCGTGACCTCGAGCACGCCCGAGGCGGCGAGCACGACGCGGGGGACGACCCCGGTCTCGAACACGGTGCGCGCGAATGGCTCGTCGCGCTCCGAACAAGCGAGCAGAGCCAGCCCGGTGACGAGGTTCGCGCCCGCGCTCTCGCCGGCGAGCACGAATCGGGACAGGTCCCCGCCGAGCTCCCCGGCATGCGCTGCCGCGAAGGCGTAGGCTTGCGCGAGGTCCGCCAGGGCCGCGGGAAAGCGATGCTGCGGCGCCCGGCGATAGGTCGCGCTGAACACCAGGAAACCAGCGCGCGCGAGCATCGCGCCGATGGGCCAGGCGCTCGCCTTGCTGCCTGCCCAGAAGCCGCCGCCGTGGACGTAGAGCAACACGGGCAGCTGGCCGGACACCGCCCGCGCACGAAAGATATCCAAGCGCCGATCGGCGTCGTTCGAGCCGGAATAGTCGACGTCGGCGGTCATCTCGACCCGTCCGAGACGAAGGCGCGAGCGTCGCCCGAGCCCCTCGACCGCGAGCATCGCCGAGGCCACGAGCTCGAGCGCCCCGCGCCCCGCCCAGCGACGCCAGGCGAGCCACCGCGGGACGCGCGGCGGCATTCCGAGGAAGGTGCGTTCCGCCTTCGTCACATCGCTCAGAGATTCGCCCACCATCGAACGGCGCATTGTCGTGCGATTCGGCCACGCGCGCAACCCCCGCGAGGTCGGCCTGGCGTCGATGGCACCGGCGGAAGACGGGCAACGGCCGTCGAGTTGCTGAGCGCTCGGGCGGCGGCTAGGCTACGAGGGGCGCGGAGGCGACGATGACCGAACGCACGATGGCTCTTCTTCTTGCCTGCGCGTGCTTTGCCACCGCGGCGGGCTGCCGCGCAGCGTCGAGCGCATCGCCAGTCGGATCGAACGTCGACGCCGCCGCGCCGCCGACGCCAGATCCACAACTCGACCCAAGCCCGAATCCCGATCCGAACGTTTGCACGGTGCCCGGAACCGGGGCCTGCACGAGCGCCCCCGCGGCGATCCCGTGCCCCGATCCCGTGCTCGGCGCGACCGTCTATTACGTCTGCGATTGCGGGGCCGGGGCCGATCCGAACTGCGTTCCCGGAGACGACGCGGCCGCGGGCACCTCCGCCGCTGCTCCCTGGCGTAGCTACTCGAGAGCGCGGCAGGCGTTCGGGGGCCTGCCGGCCGGAGGAACGATCGCGTTTTGCCGCGGGGGCTCCTTCGACGCGACCGGCGCGTCGTCTCGACGCTGGGTCGCGACCGCCTGCCGCGCCGATGCCCCGTGCACGGTGCGCGCCTATGCCCCGGCATGGGGCGGCGGCAACGAACCCCGCCCCATCCTGCACGCGGGCGGAGAGAACCTGTTCGCGCTCGAGGATTCCGGCGAGCCCGACACAGAGGCCGGCTTCGTCTTTCTCGATCTGGATCTCCGCGGCGACGGCGGCGGCTGGGCCTTCTTCCTCTACAACGACGTCGACGACGTGATGCTCTGCAACCTCGCCATCTCCCAGTTCGAGATCGGCGTGCACGTGGGCGGGGCCAACGCGGGCGGCACCGGCGACGGCAAGAACGAGCGCGTCACGCTGCGAAACTCCGAGGTGACGGGAAACGCCGGACAGGGCTGGCTGGGAAGCTGCAGTGGCTGCGCCATCGAGTACTCGCGCTTCGACAACAACGGCTTCGCGCAGGCGGTCTTCAGCCACAACATCTACCTCTCGGGGTCCAACGGCGCCTACGCGATCGGCGAGCGCGTCGTCGGCAACACGCTGTCACGCTCGGCCTTCGTCGGCGGCGCCTGCCAGGGCGTGTCGCTCGTGGTGCACGGGCGGCACCGCGGCTTGCTCGTCGAGGGTAACACCGTCTTCGAGGATCCGGGCACGGCCGGCGACGGATGCTGGGGGATTGCGGTCGACCCGGGCTACAGCGAGGCCGAGGGGTTCGAGGACGTCGTCATCACCCGCAACGTCGTGCGCGACGTGGGCAACATCGGCATCGGCGTCGCGGCCTGCGCGCGGTGCACGATCGAGAACAACGTCGTCATCAAGAATACCTCCGGGGTTGGAATCGCCGCGCCCGACCGAGCCCGCGGGGTCGACGACCTCGCTCAGGACGCCGTCGTCGTTCGCAATAACTCGATCTTTCTCGGAATGGACGGCACCGGCATCCGCCTGAACGCAGATGGGGCCGGCCACCATGCGGTATCGAACGCCATCCTCGCCCCGGGCGGCGCATGCTTCGACGCAGACCTCGCGCCAGGCGCCTACGCCATGTTCGACTACAACGTCTGCCAGGCCGGCGTCTGGGAAGAGGCGGCGGGCGCGCTCACCGCGTGGCAGGCCGCGACAGGACACGACGCCCACTCGTTGTCGGCGGATCCCGGCTTCGCGAGCACCGTCGCTCCGGTCGATCTCTCGTCGGCGAGCGCGTCGTCGGCCATCGTCGATCACGGTCATCCGTCGGCAAGCGCGCCCCTGACGGCCATCGGTGCGGCGCGCTCGTCCCCGCCGGACGCCGGCGCACACGAACGCTGAATGCCGGTGACCGCAGCCGAGACAGGTCCGGTCACGCTGCCTGCCCGCGCCCGGATCAGGTAGGTGCGCGGCGCTGCCGGCTCCAGAGTCGGGTAGGTCAAGAGCGAGACCTTGACGAACCTGAGGCTCGTGCACGGTGGGGACGATGGGGCTTGCGATGACGCGACGGGTCGGTCACATCTCTTACGCGTTTGCGATGCCTTATGTACAATGCGTGTCGATGCGCTCTCTGTGGGTTGTACTTTCCGCGCTGCTCGGCGCGTGCTGGGTGGCGCCGCTACGCGAGGCCCCAGAGGCCACGACGCCCACCCGCCACCTCGTCCTCGACGAAGGCAATCCGCCGCCGAAGTTTGTCGCCTACTCGCCCGCGAGCCCGAACGATTCCCGTCGCACGATCCTGATCGGCGAGAGCGAAGCCGGCAGCGTCGTGCACGTCTTCAAGGGCGAGGAGTGCTCGGAGACCTCGCCGGCGCAAGCGCTCGCGGGGACCGACGGACGCTTTCAACTCGCCGTCGAGGGGGATGCGAACTCGACCACCGCGTTTGCGGCATTCGCCGAGTTCGGCGACGGCACGACATCGGCCTGTGTCGGCATGAGCGCCTACACCCACGACGACCTTCCGCCCGTGCTCGACGCCTCGGCCCCGGCCGTCGGTAGAGACCCCGCGCCGATCGTCACGATCTCGAGCGAGCCGGGCGTTCGCGTGTCGCTGTATTCCGCGCCCGACTGTCAAGGATCGTCGAGCGCATCCGAAGTGATCGGCGCCGGCGGCAGCGCGACGCTAACAGGCGCCGCCGTCCTCGAGCACACGACGCCACTCAGCATTCGGGCTCTGGACAATGCCGGCAACAGTGCTTGCGTGAACCTCTCATACGTCCATGACTCCGGACCGCCGGCCGTCGTAGCAACCATCGTCGCCGACGCGGCCTCTCCCGACACCGAGCTGCGCTTCGAAGTGACGGCGCTCGATCCAGCGAAAGTTGCGGGCGGCGCGGGAAGTGGCGTCGTCGAGGTCGAGGCGTGCGTGTCGCTCGATCCACTTGGCTGCGCTTCTGGGTTCGCGGCGACGCACAGCGAAAAGACGAGTGATGAAAACGCACTCATCGAGGCAAGCGGCCTTCTGCCTGATACTCATTACTACGGGCGCGTTCGGGCGCGAGACGCCGCGGGCAACGCGAGCGAAACGGGGCTCCTCGGCCTGCGCACCGCAGGCGACCGCGGCGTGCGCGCCATCGCTGTCGGTGATCTCTACATATGCGCGCTGATGGCCAACGGCCGCGTCAACTGCCTCGGCCAAAACACCTCGGCGCAAGTCGGCCTGCCGCCGGCGGCTGGCTACGTCACGACGCCGAACCTGATTCGCCTCGAAGACGGCACGCCCCTCGAACGCGCCGTCGACATCGCCGCGGGCCCCGAGCACGCCTGCGCGCTCACCTCGGACGGGAACGTCTACTGTTGGGGCGGCAACAACGAGGGCCAGCTCGGGGACCGCTACATCTCCGCGACCGGAGCGCCAAGGCCGTGGGCGGCGCAGGCCAACCACATCAATAACCCCCCTGTTCTGGCGATCGCCGTCGGGGACGCGAGCAGCTGCTTCTTACACGTCGACGGCCGCGTGCGCTGCTTCGGGGCTGCGAGCCTCGGTCAAGTTGGGCGCGGCGGGGCCTGCGACAATACGTCCTCAACGCCGTGTCTCTCCCCGCAGCTACTGACGTCGTCGGGCGCGGCCCCTGTGTCGACGATGGTCGGACCGGATCTCGACGCGGTCATCCAAATCGTCGGCAACCGCGAGCACTACTGCGCGCTACGCTCGTCCGGCGATGTCTGGTGCTGGGGCAGAAACGACAAAGCGCAGCTCGGCATCGGCGACACGAACACGCGAGCGAAGGCCAATCCGGTCGCCGGCTTCGGCGCGGCCGTCGCGCTAACGACGACGCGCTTCAACACCTGCGCGCTCGGCGCCGACGGAGCCGTCCGCTGCTCGGGCGACAACGCCGGTAGCGGCATCCTCGGCGTCTCGCCAGCGACGCTCCCGCTGGCGACCACCCCGGCCCTGCTGCCGGGTCTGAGCGCGACCGAGCTTCGTGGCGGAAATCATTTCCTCTGTGCCCGGCAAATAGACGGCGAGCTGCGCTGCCTTGGTCAGAACGTCGGCGGCGCGCTCGGCAATCCCAGCTTCCCCGTCGGCGTTGGGGCGGTGACACCGCAGACGGTGATGGCGAGCGGCGTAGCGCAGCGCGCCGGCCGGATCGCCTGCGGCAGGTATGCGTGCTGCGCGCTCGAGGGCGGCCGAACCTCTTGCTGGGGTGAATCGCCGTTCGATGGCAGCGCGGTCACGTCGGCGCAGCCGATCACATGGCCGAAGACTCCGTCGGGCGTTGAGCGCGTGGCGGCGGGCGCCGCACACGCCTGCGCGCTGCTGACGTCAGGCGAGCTCCAGTGCTGGGGTGACTCGACCCTCGGCCAAGCCGGCATCGTCGGCCCGGCACCGGTGCTCTTCCCGCGCTCGATCACTTCATCGCGCCGCTACCGAGAGGTCGTCGCGGGGACCAACCACACGTGCGCGCTCGGCGACGACGGGTTCGTTGATTGCTTTGGCGACAGCACGTACGGCCAGGCCGGCGTCTCGGCGAGCATCGCCAGCGCGCTGCAACAAACCGAGCGTGCGCGCGCGATCGCGGCCGGCGCGCGGCACACCTGCCTCCTCGGCGCGACGGGAGTCGTCCGGTGTTTCGGAGACAACGGCTCAGGCCAGCTCGGCCGGGTCAGCGCGACGACCCACGTGCCCGGGGACATGGCGGGCAGCGCCGGTACGCGCGCCCTGGGGCTTGGCAGCGATCACTCCTGCATCCTGCTCGCGACCGGCGGCGTCTCTTGCGCCGGCAAGAACACGAGTGGCCAGCTCGGCGACAACGGCGGCCCCGGAGGGACCACGCTCGTCTCGGCGCTCGACGAGGCAAGCGGCCTCGCCCTCGCAGCCATCGCCGAGCTCTTGGTAGGCGGCGCCCGCTCGTGCGCCCGGCGCCCGAACGGCGGACTCGCGTGTTGGGGCGAAAACGCCGGCGGCGGTCTCGCGGTGGGCAGCGGAGCGGCAACCGTGTTGCGCGCCCGCACGGTGACCGGCGCGACGGAGACGCGCATTTGCGCCGGGGGCGCTCGTCATACCTGCGGCTTTCCGAGCGGGTGTTTTGGCGCCAATGACTTTGGCGCGATCGGGCTCGGCGCTTCCGCCGTGGCGACGGCGCCGGTTGGGCTCGCGTTGCCGCTGGCGTTCGGCCCGCGCGGCGTGGCGCTCGGGACCGACACGACGTTCGTCACCGGGGCGGGGGGTCGCTTGGTCGTCCTCGGCAGAAACGACCGAGGGCAGCTTGGCCTCGGCGAGGCCATTGCGGAGCTCGCCGAGCCGACGGAGTTGGCGCATGTTCCGTAGCATGCTCGCGTTCGTGTTGATCGTGCGGGCGACGGCCGTCGCGGCGGCGCCGATCTCATTGCTCGCCGACCTCAACGATTCGCCGGTGATATCGCAGTTTCCAACGGGTTTCGTGCCGGTGGGCGCCGAGACGTTCTTCTTTGCCGCCAACCAGCTCTGGGCCACCGACGGCACGCCGGCCTCACGACGCGCCATTGCGCTGACCGGGGGCGCGGTCCCGACGCTCGGCGCGCGGGTCGTCTCGAACGGCAAGCTCTACTTTCTCGCGTCGAGCCAAGCGACCGGCACGGAGCTGTGGGTGAGCGATGGGACGGGCGCAGGCACGCACCTCGTGAAGGACCTCTGCGCCGGCGCTTGCAGCCCGAGCATCGAGGCGCTTACGGCGCTGAATGGCGACGTCTATTTCGTCGGGCCCGGCGTGACGGCGGGGCGCAAAGCCGTGTTTCGCGTCGCGCCGGCCGACGACGACTGCACTCTGCTCAACGAAGGCTTCGAAACCACGCAGATCGGCGGCATGGTCGCGTTCGGCGGACGCCTCGTTCTCGCGAGCGACGCCGTCGGCTACTCGGGCACGGAAAAGCAACTCTGGGCGATCGATCCGGTCTCGCCAGGCGCGCCCGTGAACCTGTGCACCGCAAACACCAGCTGCGACCCGAACAACCTATTTGTCGCGGCCGCGAGCGTCCTGCTGTTTTCAGGCAAGGACGGCAACGGCGTCGAGCTCTGGCGCGCGACGAGCGTCGCCGCCGGCAACGCCGTCCTCTACCAGGACATCGCCGCCGGCGCCCCCTCCAGCTTGACCGCGGATCCCCGCTTCGTCGTGACAGCGAATGGCACCGTCTTCTTCACGACGGGCGGAAGCTCGCCCCATCTCTACAGGCTCTCGAACCCGGCTGGCGCAGGCCCCGCGGTGGACCGCACAGCCACGCTCACGAAGATCCGGCCGCCGCGCGCCGTCGTCGGCGATCGCTTGTTCTTCGCCGCGGAAGGCGGCGTCGTGGGGGTCGAGCTCTACACGATCGATACCGTCGCCCTGTCTCCGTCCTTCGTCAAAGAGCTTCGCCCCGGCGTCAGCGACGCGTTCGATCTGGATACCTCGATCGTGGCTGGTCCAGTGCCCGGGACGGCGATCTTTTCTGCCACGGACGGCGTCGGCGACGGTTTGTACTCGAGCGACGGAACCGCCGGTGGAACGGTGCTTCTCAAGAAGCCGTTTCACGTCTCGAGCGGGAGCGTCACGCGCGCGGGGGCGCGCGTGTACATGACGGCGACCGGCCCGGACGCCGGCGGGTGGATCAGTGACGGCACCGCCAATGGCACGGTGAGCCTCGGTACGTTCGCGTACCAAGACGAGGGCTCGGACCCGAGGTTGTTTGCCAGCGGCGCGGGTTTCGCGTGGTTTTCGGCCAGGGCGGCCGACGGCCTCGAGCGATTCTATTCCGTGCGCTTGCGCGATCGCGTCCTCAAACCGATCGGCGAATACTTCGAGCCCCTCACCGCCTTCGTCAACGACTTCTACGTATCCTTGCGCGCGCTGCCCGTGAGGATGGTCGGCATTGCGCGAGACCGACGCGATGCGCGAATGAAGCTCATCGGTGGCGACGGCGACCGCGTCGTGGTGCTCGCCGGCGTGGGTGGCACGATCGGCGCGACGGAGGCGAGCTACGTCGAGCTCGGAGGAAACGGCCTCGCGTACTCGCGCGCGACCATCGCTGGCGAGCAGAAGCTGATTGAGACCGACGGTACGCCTCAGGGCACGCGCGTCGTCGCCGCCGCCGGGACGGTGGATCGCGTGATCGGCAGTGACAACGGACGGTTGTTCTTCTCGCGGCGCACCGCTGGCGGATCGGAGCTGTACGCGTACGACCTCGGCGCGGGCACGGTGGCTTTGCTCGGCTCCTCGACGTTCAAGTACCCCGCCGGCGCGGGGATTGTGGCTGGGCGCGCGTTCATCTGCCTCGGCGACGATCCGAACACGCCGTCGACCTTCGAGTACCTGGTGAGCGACGGCGTCAGCACGCAAGTTTCTGCGACCTGCCAGACGCCGACCGGCGCCCGCTTCGGACCGAACGCGCTCGCCCGCACCGAAGGGGGCAACCTGGTCGTCGATCTCGGCGCCGGGCCGTTCGTGCTGGTGGCTGCGGCGGACAGCCCGAAAGTGCTCGGCGCGCTCCCGGGCCAGCTCTTCTTCTTGCGCACGGTTGCGGGCGTCGGCAGCGAGCTATGGGCGAGCGATGGCAGCCCAGCAAACACGCGCATGGTCGCCGAGATCGTGGCGGGGGCGGGTTCCCCTGTGCTCACCAGCTTCTTGGCGCTGGAGGACGTCGGCCGCGTGCTCTTCACGGCAGGCGACGACGCGGCCGACCGCGAGCTGTGGACGAGCGACGGAACGCCTCTCGGCACGTTTCGGCTGGCCAACCTGAACGCAACCGCCTCATCGTTCCCAACCGGAACGACGCGCGCCGGCCGCTTCGTACTGTTCTCCGCCGCCGTTGAGGGGGGGCGTGAGCCGTACGCGCTCGACGTCTACGAGCAATTCGGGCCACACGCCGATCTTTCTTTGCAGTGGCTGGCGAGCGAGGTGCGGGTCGGTGAGGGCTTCGCGCTCACCGCGCGTGTACACAACGACGGCCCCGACACGGCGCCCGAGGCGTGGCTCGAGATCGAGCTGCCACAGAACGCGACGCTGCTCGCCGTACCTGCCGGCTGCGCGGTGACGGGCGTCACGCTCGTCTGCGTCCTCGCCAGCCTTGCGCCTGGGGCCGATGCAGACGTTGCCCTCTCGCTGCGCGCCGACGCGGTGGCGATCGTGACGATGCGCGGCTCGCTCTATGCCCCGCAAAGCCACGATCCTGCCGGCGCCAACGACGTCGCCACGACCAAACTCACGGTGCGAGGCACGGTCGATCTGCGGCTCAGCTCGGACGACGATCTTCGCGGCGCCGTTGCCGGCGACACGGTGACGCTCGCCGTCACCGTCGAGAACCGCGGCGCGACGGCAGCGACCTTGGTCAGGCTCTCCGTCACGCTGGCGCCGAACACCGAGCTCCCCGCGACCTACAGTGGGCCCTGCGCGGCGCTCGGGCCGACGGCCCTGCGTTGCCCGCTGGCCGATCTCGACGCCGACGAGCGCCGTGGTTTCGTCCTGCCGCTACGAACGACGAGCACCGACCCAGCGACCTTGTCGTTTTCAGTAGACAGCGCCGAACCAGACGTCGATCCGAGCAACAACGCGTTGAGCACGCAGCTCGAGGTCGCGGGTCGGGACGTAAAGCGCGTTGGCGAGCTGTCCCCCCCGCCGCCCGCGACGCGCGCCGGATGCGCCTGTCGGTCCGGGGACAATGGCAACACCTGGATGCTCGTCCTGCTGCTCCTGACACTGAAGCGCCGCCGCCCTCGCTGCCCATTGGACGCACCTCACCCGGAGAAATAACTACAGCGTGTCCGGTAATTGAAAGGCAAGAAATCAGCGTCAGCGATCGCCGCCAGCAGCGACTGCCCGCAGCAGCAGCCTCGCTCGCTCCCGGGTGCCTCTCGTCTCTCGCCCTTCGCTTATCCAACCAGAACCATATCCCTTCTCTTCGCCATCTCCCGAATCAACTTGTTCAAGTTGAACCCATCATCCTCGCTGAGCGCGCAGCAGGTTTGTTGAAGCCGTACTTCTGGTGCTTGATCGTCCCGTACCAAGGTGCTCGATGTTGGCTGCGGCGTCGGCGGGCCGATGCGGGCGATCGCTCGTTTCTCCGGCGCCACGATCGTCGGGGTCAACAACAACGACTACCAAATCGAGCGCGGCAGGCGACAGAATGACGACGCGAACCTGTCACGCCTGTGCAGCTTTCAAAAAGCCGATTTCATGGCCCTGCCGTTCGCCGACGCGAGCTTCGACGCCGTCTACGCCATCGAGGCCACTTGCCACGCGCCCGACAAACGCGCGCTGTTCGCGGAGCTCGCTCGCGTCATGAAGCCCGGCGCTCATTTTGCCGGCTACGAATGGTGCATGACGGATACCTATCAGGCGGCCAACCAAGAACACCGCGCGATCAAGAAGGGGATCGAAGAGGGAGACGCGCTGCCGGACATCTGGACGATGCCGCACGTGCTGCATGCGCTCGAGAGCGCGGGCCTCGAGGTGCTCGAGAGTCGTGACTTGGCGCTCGACGCTGACCCACAAACGCCGTGGTACACCCCCTTGGCGGGCCGTATCAGCTTCTCTGGCTTCAAGCATACCAAGGTCGGCCGCGTTGCCACGCACGTCCTGGTCAGGGCGCTCGAAAGCATGAGGATCGCGCCGCGGGGATCGACCGCAACGTCGACCCTGCTGCGTGCAGCCGGCGCGGCCCTCGAGCGTGGCGGCAAGCTCGGCATCTTCACGCCGATGTTCTTCTTCCACGCGCGCAAGTCGATGGGAAGAAGCAAATCGTAATGCGAAAAAGGAAGATCCTGTTCATTAACCCGAGCTGCTCGACGGACTTCCTCAATAGCTCCGTGGTCAACGCAGCGATGGGCAAGACGTGCTTCTTTCCGAGCCTTTCGTTGATGACCATCGCCGCGCTGACGCCGAAGGATCGCTTCGACGTCGAGCTGTTCGACGAGTACCTCGGCAAGACCGTCGAAGAAGTCGCTCCACAAGCAGACCTCTACGCCCTCACCTGCTACGATCCGAACCGCGACCGGGCGCACGAGATCTGTCGCTGGCTCAAGGCGCAGGGCAAGACCGTCGTGCTCGGCGGGCCGCACGCCACTCACCACCACGCGGCCATCGCCAGCGCCGAGCCCTACGACGCCCTGTTCGCTGGTGACGCGGAGCTGACCTGGCCGCGGTTTCTCGACGAGTGGGAGAGAGGGACCCACCAACGAATCTACCTCGAGTCGACCAAGGTGGATCTCGCACACACCCCTGTCGCGCGCTGGGACCTTTGCGACGCGGACAAGTACCTCACTGCCGTGATGCAGACGTCGCGCGGGTGCCCCTTCTCCTGCGAGTTCTGCGACGCCATCATCCTCTACGGCAACCACGTGCGGGTCAAACCGATCGAGACCGTCATGGCAGAGCTCGAGATCATCTACCGTCGCGGTTTTCAGAGCGTCCTCATCGGCGACGACAACTTCACCGCCAAGCGCAAGTACGCCAAAGACCTGCTGCGGCGCATCGCCGCCTGGCGCGAGGACAAGGATCCCCTGTTCGTCCTCGGGGCGCAGCTGTCGATCGACGTCGCGCGCGACGACGAGCTGCTCGCGCTCATGGCGCGCGCTGGCCTCGTCTTCGCCTACGTCGGGATCGAGTCGTCGAACAAGGAGGCGCTCAAGGGCGCGAACAAGCTGCACAACCTGCGCAGCGACATGCGGGCGGACGTCGAGAAGATCCACAGCTACGGCATCAGCGTCATGTCCGGGCTCATCGTCGGCTTCGATGAGGACGGGCCCGAGATCTTCAACAGGCACGTCGAATTCTGCCGGGAGCTGGCCCTGCCTGTCTGCAACACCTACCTGCTGTCGGCGCCTTACGGCACCCCGTTGCGGGCGCGGCTCGAAAAGGAAGGCAGAGTCACCGCCAACTTCGCGCTCGGCGAGCTGCTGACGAGCAACATCGTGCCGAAGCAGATGACGAGCGGGGAGCTCATCGGTGGATTTCGCTGGATGACGACGCAGCTCTTCGATCCCGACGGGTTCGCTGAACGGCTCGACCGCAAGTTCGCCGTCTTCCGCACGCGGAGCACAGGGCCAGCCGGCAAGATGAGCTGGGCGATTCGACGCAAACACTACGCGCTCGCCGCGCGCATCTTCCGCTACACCGTGACGCATCATCAGGCGGCGAGGGAGCTTGCGGGATTGCTGCGCCGGGCCCTGCCAACCATGATCAAGAGGCCTGCCTTCATCAATGACATTTTTCAGGATCTGATGATCTTCATCCGCTTCAAGCGCTACTACGAACAAATGGGCGCCTATCGCGAGGAGCTGCGGCACGCCGGTCCGCCAGAGACCTGGACGAGGGCGCGTCGAGTGGCTGCCAGCAGAGAGCGCGCCCGCGAGGAAAGGACCGAGGCCGTCGCGCAAGAGCAATGAAGACCTTCGTCACGGGCGCCTCGGGTCACGTGGGCGCCAACCTGATTCGTGAGCTGCTGGCGCGCGGCGTCGCCGTGAAGGCGCTCTTCCGTATGCGCTCGAACAACCGCGCCCTCGAAGGTCTCGACCTCGAGCGCGTCGAGGGTGACCTGCGCGATCTCTCGTCGCTTGAGCGGGCGATGCGGGGCTGCGATCGCGTCTACCACCTGGCGGCGTTTGTTTCTCTTCGCGCAGGAGATCGCAACGCGCTCTTCGAGGCGAACGTCGTCGGAACGAAGAACCTGCTCGACGCCGCCGAGCGCGCCGGCGTCGAGCGCGTCGTTCACTGTTCGTCCCTCGGGGCCATCGGCCCCAACCCGAGCTGCGGACTGAGCGACGAGACCCATACGGTGAACCCATACAAAGTCCATCTCGACTACGAGCTATCGAAAGCTGTGAGCGAGCTCGAGGTGCATCGCGCGGTCGCCAGGGGGATGGATGTCGTCATCGTCAATCCGAGCGGGGTCGTGGGGCCGCACGACTACCTGCCTTCATCGGTCGGCAGGAGCATCCTCGATTTTGCGGCCGGCCGGATGCACGCATACTTAGCTGGCGGGGTGGAATTCGTCGCCGTCCGCGACGTGGTCGCCGGGCACCTGCTGGCGATGGAGAGAGGCAAGCGAGGAGAACGCTACATTCTCAGCGGCGGTCACCATCGCCTCGAAGCGATCCTCGAGCACTTGCAAGCGCTCACCGGAGCGCCGGTGCCGCGCCTGAGGCTGCCGCTATCGCTCATGTTGCCGGTCGCTCACGTTTCATCGTTGATCATGGATCGAATCTTCCCCTCGGTGCCACCGCGCTTCACACCGGGAACGATTCGGCTGCTGTCGACGCCGAAGCAGGTGAGCACGCAGAAATCGCAACGTGACCTCGGGTTCCGACCGACCAGCGTGCTCGAGGCGTTTCGGGAGCAGGTCGATTGGTTCGAGGCGCAAGGGCTGCTCGCGCGACGGCGGGGCAGGTCCCGGTAGATCCGACGAGCCGAGGTCGCGGTTGCCCGGGCGAGGCAACAACAGGGGCTTCGCCGCTTCTGTCGGGTTCTGGATGTGCCGGGCGCCCCGCTCGACAATAAATCAGCGCGCGCGCTGAAGACGGCCATCCGAACCAAAAACGCTTCGCTCTTCTACGAGACGCTCAACGTCGCTCGCGTCGGCGACATCTCATCTAATCCAATCTATGTGATGCTGATTCACACCACCGTCCTGCGCGGCGAGAACCCGTCACCGCGTGCCGACGGGAAAGTCCTGCCCGCGGGTGAAGCTGTTCGGGATTTGCCGGTTGCCGCGGTACTGCTCCGTGAGCGCAGGCACGCGATCGCCGACGAACGCTTCGAGCTCCTTCACGGTGATCTTGTTGTCCTTCGGCGCGCCGTCGGCGGCTCCGTCGAGGCCCTCGAGCAGCGCATAGGTGAAGATGCCGTGCCCGAGCGCCTGCACCTCGCCCGCCGCTTCGTTGCTGCCGGTCGCCGAGAGCACCACGATGCCGGCGGCCCGCGAGAGCTGAAAGATCGCCTTTTCCTCGGCCGCGCCACGTGTGGCGAAAGTGTCTACGGCGCCGCCGGATTCGCAGGCGTCGAGCAAGAGCAGCGTCTTGCGCGCAGGCACCGCGACGAGTAGCTCCTTGAGCGCCTTCGCCGGCATTCCTTTTTGCGTGAGCTCGTCGCTGCCGTACATCTGCTTGACGTCGGGCAGCACCAAGTGAAAGTCCGCCACGTCTCCTTCGCTCATGACGCCGTGGCCCGCGTAGAAAAAGACGAGCACGTCTTCCGGCCGGCTTTTCGTCGCGATCTCGCGCAGCGCCGCCTCGATGCCGGCGCGCGAGGCTTGCTCGTCATAGAGCTCCTTGCGCACGATCTCGGAGAAGATCCCGCGCCCACGGGTCTCTATACGTTCCACGAAGGCGCGCGCGTCCTTCCTCGCGTAGCTCAGCCGGTACTTCGGGTTGACGTAGGCGTCGACGCCGACGGCGATCACGAAGAGCCTGGCGGTGGCTTGTGGCGCCGTCCGAACGATCCGCATTGGCCGCGAGCGACCTTCGATGCCGTCGGCGTCGAGCGCGCTGGCGACGATCTCGTTGTCTCCCGGCGTGAGCGGTACGTCGATCTCTCGCGCTGCACCTAGCTTGCGCTGCACGCCTCGCGTCGCATCGAGCACGCGCTTTCCATTGTGAAACAGGCGCAGCTCCGGGTCTGCGTGCGGGGAAACGACTGTCACTCGCACGGTCGCCGTGGCGGACGAGGTGGTGCTCTCGCCGCTCAGCAGCTCGAGTGCGACCACTGGCGGCGTCGGCAGCTTGCGCGGCGGAGCCGGCGGTGGCTCGGGCAGCGCGCCGGTCTGGCCGCGCCCAAGCAGTTGCGCCAGCAATCGCGCGAGCAGGTGCGGAGTGTACGCACGTTCGTAGGTGGCGGTGAGCGGCAGCACGCGGTCTTCTTCCACGAACACGACCATGGCGGCGCCGCGCTCGGTGCTGTCGAAGCGGCCGTCCGCCGATGCCACAGCCCAGTCCTCACCGCCGAGCGAGGTGAGCGTCGCAAGCGGACGTTGTGCTCCCGTGTCCCAAAACGTGACGGCGTTGTCGCTCGCGCTGCCGAGCAGCAGCCGGCCATCACCGCTCGTGCGCAGGGCGCCCAACCAACCGATCTGCTCCCCGAGCACGGCCACTTCTCGGCTGTTTTCGTACGCACGCACCGCCCGCGCTCTTGGGGTCTCGCGTGCGAACAAGAAGTCGCCCGCGTAGACGCGTGCGCCGTCGGGCGAGAGCGCGATCGATCCCCAGCTGCCGCCGCCCTTGCCGCGATCGATGTGTTGCAGCTCCTTGCCGCTGCGAACGTCGAAGGTGGCGATCTCGCCGAGCTGTAGCGCGCCGAGCGCGTTTCCGTCCGCCGAGAACACGACTTGGTCGATGTCGACGCGGCCATTCGTGAACGGAATGGCTCGCTGCTCCCCGAGAGTCTCTGCGTCATAGAGGACAAGCTCGCCGAGGCGCGCCGTCGCGATGCGCTTGCCGTCGGGCGAGTAGGCAAGCGCTTTCGAGCTGTCGTCACCGAGCATGCCGAGCTTCCTCGCGCTGGCGACGTCGAAGACGGCGACGCCCGACTTGGTGCTCACCGCGACGCGCGTGCCGTCCGGAGACAGCGCAAGGTGGCCGTCGACGCTGCCTTTGTCCTCGAGCGTCCAGCTGACGATCGGTTTGCCCGACGGCAGCTCGTACACGCGGACTTTGTCGTCATGGCTGAGCAGCGCCGCCCGGCGCCCGTTGCTTTGGATCGCGATCGCCGCAGTCGCGTCGCTCTCCTCGAGCGCGCGGAGAGATCGGCCGACGCGCAGATCCCAAACGAGCGTGCTGCGCGACGTGCCGAGGAGCATGAAGCGGGCGTCGTCCGAGAGGGCGATGCGCGGTGCGCTCAACGCGCGGCCGACGAAGCGCTGCACTTCCTGCAAGGAATCGGCGTGCAACACGGCGATGTCGCGGTCGATCCCGACGAACAGCTCGCTGCCGTCCGCTGCGAAGCACAACGCGCGCAGGCTGGCCGTGCGCCCGAAGGTGAGCGGCTCACGGCGTTTGTCGCCCGTTTTGGCGTCGAGCAGGTGGAGCGCTCCGTCTTTGGTCCCGAGCGCGATGGTGTCGCCGTTCGGGTGGAAGGCGAGATCGAAGAAGACGCCGGAGAGCGGCCGGCGCCAGCGTTCACGGCCGTCGTGCTCGAACACCGTAAGCTTGGCCTCTGCCTCGTCGCTCTCGAGCGCCGCGATGCCGTCGCGCGCGATCGCGACTTGATAGGACCTGCCGGGCGCGTGTTGCATCTTGAACACGGTAGCGCCGGTCTTCGGGTCGATGAACCGCGTCACGTCGTCTTCCTTCACCGCGAGCAGGCGACCATCCGGAGCGAAGGTCGGGTTCACCGTCGCGATGTCACGGGCGTTTAGCCGAAGGCTGTTGCGCACCGCGCCGGTGTCGAGATCGACGAGGCTCAATGTCTCGGACTTTCGCTCCCATGCGGCGAGCGTGCGACCATCGGGCGACGCCGCCCCGGAGACGTTGCTCGCGCGCGCGGTGCGGGCGCCGGTTCGCACGTCGAAAAACACGACGCCCTCTTCGCCGGTGACCGTCACCGTCGTCGCGTTCACGAAGCTCAAGGTGAAGCCGTAGACGAACTCCGCGTCGGCGATCGGCAGCGCTCGCAGCTGGCGGCCGCTCGCTTTGTCCCAGACGATCACCAGGCTCTGATCGGCACTGACCACGTACTTGCCGTCGGGGCTCACGGCGATGCTCGACACGTTCAGTGAGTGACCGCTCTGCACGACGAGCGCCGGCGCCGCGATGCCCGCGACGGGAGGGAGGCGTTGGAAGGTAAAGGCAGAGCAGGCGAGAAGCGGCAACGCGAGCACCGGGCGAACAAGCATCTGCCTGGTCTACGAGGTGGGATCCACCAGCGCAAGATTTCGCGCTGGTCTCACGCTGGGCCTCCAGGCGCGCTCGCCCTTTCGGTCGCGCTCTCTCTCGAGCGCAGCGAACCTAAGCCGCCGGCTCCGGCGAAGCCCAGTGCGTCGCGGCGCCTCCCAGGCTCAGGGCGTCGCCGCCAGATCGACGCGGACCGTGTTGGAGTAACTTTCGAGGACGACCACGTTTCCGGACGCCCGCTCGTACAGGGCTGCCGCCGTTTCGTGCACGATCAGCAGCGATTCGCCGTCGACGCTCCAGCGCGAATCCGGCGTGACGGTGTCTGGCCCTGGGATGCCTGTCGAGCCGGCCGGTTGCCGAGTCGCCGTGTCGTAGAGCGCCAACTCGAGCGCGTGTTGACGGCGCTTCAAGTAGGCCACGAGGGGGCGTGTCGGGTGGTGTTCCGGCGCGAACAGCCAGTTGGCCTCGAAGCTCGGGGCACCGATGTCTTCGATCACGGAGACCGCCGCCGTCTCCGTCGCTGAATCACCGACGAACCAGTGCGCGCTCGGCCCCTTGAAGACCGAGCTCCCAGCCGGCCAGTCGCAGAAAGTGACGACGACCCCGCGGCGATCGGCCGACCATCTCAGGTTGATCGGCGGTCGCGCGCTGGACGGTGGCGCGATGGTGCGGATGAGCCCGAGATCAGCCGTCCTTCGGACGCTGAGCGCGCCGCCCGCCCCGTCGGTGATCAGCCAACCCGAGCGCGACCAGCGCAGGATGCTCCCGTGCAGCGTTGGATCGCTGAGAAGGTTCGGCGTCGCGAGCTCGAGTTGGTAGAGCGTCGTGCCCGACCGGAACGAGGCGAACGGAGCGACGGGCGAGAACACGACGCCGACGAGGTCCGTGACGCCAAAGTCGTCACGCACGTTGATCCGTTCGCCGGCGGGGCCGAACGCCACGACGTTCAGCGTGTGGTTGCGCTCGACTTCGGCGACGACCCAGCCCTCGGGGGCGTAGTGGATGCTGAAGATCGTCTCGTCCGGCGCGAGCGCGGCCAACGACCGAAAGTCGCGCTTGGGCACGCCGGCGCGCGACAGTTCCATGGCGCCAAATCCCCGAATGGCGGTGGCGGTCGAGTAGTGAGCGATGAGCCGGCGTGAGTCAGGCGACCACGCCAACGTATGGACATGCCGCGCCTCGCTCGGTAGAGCCAGCTCGAAGCGCGCGCCGGACAGCCCTTCGACGACGATGCGCGCCACACCCTGACGCGTCAGTGTGAAGGCGAACCAGCGCGAGTTTGGGGCGAAGCCGATCCCGTTTCCGGCCACGTCGTCGCCGGGCGTGACGGTCAGTGTTCGGCTTGCGCCGCTCGCGAGCGTGACCCACTCGAACGCCTTCCGGCTTGGGGGGGGCGTCCGAGTCACGATGATGGCCTGCCGCCGATCCGGTGAGAGCAGCAACGAATCGAAGCTCGGCGGCAGTGCCGTGATGCGGACCGATCGCGTCGCCGGATCGACGACGTGAAGATCGGCTCCCGCGGCGGTCTGCCGGACGAACGCATCGAGGGACAGGCTGGCAATCGGCGACGCGGTCAGAGTGGTCTCGTCGCTCGAACCGAGCGCGTCCGGGTCGGACGTGGAGACCGACGGCGGAGCGTCGAGCGGCGGCGTTCCGCAGGCGAGGAGGTGTGGGAGCAGGAGCGCGAGCGCGAGGTGGATGCACCGGGATGGGTTCATGGCGCGGCCGGTACCGCTGAGTCCGCGACAAAGCGAGGCGTCACGTACCGGAGTCGCTGACAGGCGTCCTTGTTGAACAATTGTCGGACAGGGGGCTGCGCCAGCGCTCGCGTCGCGTTCATTTGAACAGGGTGTGTTCGACGCTGCGTGAGTCGAGCCGATCGCGTGCGTGCTCGAGGCCAAAGAGCACGTCGCCATCATCTAGCCCGTGCTCGCCGGCGAGTTGGTGCTCAGCGGCGACTCGGGTAGGATCCGACCATCATGAGATACGCCATGAGAGCGATCTTGCTGATCGCTTTGTCTTGCGTTGGCTGCGCCGCAAAGTCTGTTCCCGGCAAGACCACACCCGAGATCCAGGCCATCATCGACGACTCGGCCGAGCAACAAGGCTTTCGCAAAGAGCATCCCGATGCAGCGTCTGCGGTCGGAACGTGGTCGCTCGATTCGTCTAGCCAGGTGCTAACCCTCACCAACCGGCTCTCTGACCTCGGCTGCAGCGGCCAACCCCCCGCCACGATCTCGCTGCTCGTGGTTTCGGTCACCGATTCGACCTTGACCACCAGAGACGTGTCGAACGCCAGCGACACCGAGGTCGTGTGGCACCGGCGAGGCACCGGCTCTGGTCTTTCCGGCCATTGGTCAGCCATCGACGACGGAAAGACCTTCCTCTTGAGCCTCTTGCCGGGCGAGGAGTTCATCTTGTCCATCGACCGGAAGGATCCGAACGCGTGCACGGGCGGCACCACCCAAGGACCCGGGTATTTCGCCAACGGTTGCTGGGTCGATGCGCTGGCCGTGGCCTCGATCGTGGCCGACGGGCTGCTGACGGACTGGGCCGGCGTAGCGCCCATCACCGACCCGGCGAGCGACAGCGCTGCAAGCGCAACCGGCGACGATATCATCGCGCTGTCTGTCGCGGGCAGTGCGACCGACATCGCGTGGCGGATCACGTTCTCCGAGCCGATTGCGGGAGGAGTTCAGCCGAGCGGCAGCTACAACATCGGCTACTCGACGCAAAATCGACTTGGGTCTTTTCGTGTTCGTTACGAGCCCGGCCTCGGGCAATTCGCGGTCTTCGATCTCTCTGGCGCGACCGTCGCTGCGAGCGCGACCGACCTCGAGGTCGTGGCTCCTTGGTCGAGCATCGGCGGCAAGAGCGCGCTCGTGCAGACCCAGGTCCGCACCACGAGCGACACGCCGGGCGCCGAGCCGCTCGATGAAGGCCCCTGTTTCGTCGAGTTCTAGCTCGAAAGCGCGCTTCTCTCGCTTCACTCTGCTGGACGCGCGAGCCTTGCGCTTCGAACGCATATCGCGCGCTCGGCGTCTCGGCACGACGTCAGCATCGAAACAGCGCGATGCCTTGCTCGTACGCGAGAGCGCAGACGAAGCCGTCGTCGATGGCCAGGACGGCGGCCTGCCCCACGCCGAGGCGGAGTGAAGAGGTCACCTGGATTGCGCCGTCCTCGGCGGTGCGCAGACGAACCTTGTTGTCCTTGCCGAGACCGAGGCCACGAAAGTCCGTCGCCGTGCCAGCGTGGGTCGTGAGCCTGTCGAGATCCGTGAAAGCGATGGGCGTCGCCGCAATGGTGCCGTCTGCGGCCACGGAAACATAGGCCGCCGCGGAGGTGCTCGAGGACGCTGCGTGCATGACGATGTCGCCGCCCATGGTGAACAGATCCGCGACGGTGCCGTCGAGCGGGCGCTCGAAGACCTTTGAGCCTGCCGAGTCCAGTCGTAGCAAACCGTATTTGGCAACGCTCGTGTCGTAGACGAGCAAGAGGGCTCCGGCGTCATCGGTTGCGCGTACGACCCTGGGATAGCGTGTGCCTAGCTGGACGAGCCCGTCGGTGCCGAAATCGGCGCACTCAACGCCTGTGTGCGCCTGCAGACACTGCAACGCGAAGGTGTCGAGCGCGCCGCCGACCGTCGCTGGTTGACGCAACGACAGAACGAGGCGCGCTTCGTCTCGGCTGAGCGCAGTGGGCGTCTGCCAGTAGCCGTCGACGACAGAGTGCAGGGTGACACTTCCGCCGGTACCGATCGTCGTCATCGGCGCCGCGGCGGCGTCGAGGAAATCGACGTGGGCGTCGGCGTAATCGTACCAAACATCGAAGAGTCGCCCGGAAGGCGTCGCGAGCACACGATGAAACGATCGCGCAGGGGTTCGGTGAGCGGAGACCGGCGCCTCCCGCGGAAGATCGGCGTCGAGCGTGGCCTCGATGATCTGCTGGTAGGCGTAGATCGTGTCGGCGTCCGGCATGGCGGCCGCGACGACGACGCGCCCGTCGCTCTTGCGCTGCGCGAGGCTCAGGCTCTGCGGCATGATCCCATGAAAGCCGCGCGTCACGGCGGACGACGACGAGAGCACGCCGTCGCGATCGAAGCGCCCGACCCACGCGCGCCGCTGGCTCAACCCATCCCGACCCGTGAGCAAGAAGTGGGTCGCATCGACGACCTTCGCGCTGCTGACGTCCGACCACGGCGCGGAGAGGCTCAGTGAGACGACTCCGCTCGAGCCGAAGCTCGTGTCGAGGCCCGCCGCGGTGAACGCTCGCAGCTCTTGCTGCGCGGCATTCGACGTGACGAGGATCATGCGGTCGTCGAGCCGAAGCAAGTGCGCCACGGTGTAGCGAGAGAGAGAGAACGCTCCGCCGCCCGCAAACGCTGCGTCGGCGCTGCCATCGGGTTGACGCCGCAAGAGCGTGGTGAAGCCCGTGCCACTGAGCGCGAGCCACAGATGTCCGCTCGGCTCGACCGCGAACCTCACGCGCGTCGCGTTGGGGCTCGAGACGGTCACGACGCCGCTGACTCCGAACGCGCTATCGTGCACGCCTTCACTGCTCAGGCGCACGATGCGCACGCCGCCGGCGCAGCCGGACGCCACCCACAAACGGCCGATCGTGTCTTGCTGAAGATCGAAGAGGGAGCACTCGGGCGAACCGAGCTCCACTCGCCCGTTGGAGCCGAAGACATCGGACGGCGTCGAGTCCATGGCGCTGCCGTCGTCGGGCGATCCGTCGTCGTTGAAGCGATGCAGCACTGTCGGTTTGTAGCCGGTGTCATGGCCTTTGACCGCGACGACCCAGCGCGCGTTTGGTTGTTGCAGGAGCTTCACGCCGTCGCTGTTGAGCCCGGATCCGGCGACCGGAATCTGGAGCGGCGCGAAGCCGGCCCTCGCCGAGCCGTCGTTGGCGAAACGGCGCAGCTCGACGACATTCGCTTGCGTTGCGTGCACGGCGGTCATCACGTCGCCGTTGCTCGCGCGGACGATCGCCGGCATCGTTCCGCTTGGAGCGTCAGACAAGCGAGTGACGCCGCTCGGATCCGCCCCGGGATCGCCGATGCGGCGCACCCCGCTCGCGTCTTCGCGCACGAGCCCGATCGCGTAGTTGAAGCCGAGCGGCGCGCGCATGATGGCCCAGTAGCCGTCCCCGTCAGGGATCGCGTCGAGATGAGCGATCGCCAAGCTGGACCCGGCCGAGAGCAGCCTCGTCAGGGCGGCGTAGCTGCGCAGCTCCGTGCGCTCAATGGTCCCGGACGCGTCGTCGCGGTAGCGCGCCTCGAAGTGTCCGAGCGGCTCTGCCGACGAGCGGGGAATGAGCAGTGTCGTCAGCGTGCAGCTCTGGTTCGGCGCGAGCGACGCAGGGCAGTCGCTCACTGCATCCGTGTCGAAGGCAAGCTCGGTCGCTGCCGTGGCAGAGAACATCAGATCCAGCGCTGCGGCAGTGCCTTCGTTGCGAATCGTACGCGTGTCGAGCGCGGCTTCGCCTGGCCGCAGAACGTGGAAGGTGGGTGCGCTCGCCGTGAGCCGTGCGCGAGCGGGCAGCGCAAAGCCTTGCGCCCTCACGTTCACGGTGACGGAGCTCGCGGCCGATGCCGAACGCAGCTCGACGATGATCGGCGCGCTCATCGGGCCGATCACGTCGGCGGTCATCAGCACGGAAAACCCACAGGTGGCAGGCGCCGACAGTGGGTTCGCGCAGCTGATTGATTGTACCGCGGCGCGGGGGTCGAGGCTGACCACCGTAAGAGCGCCATCGCCCGACACGGCGCTTACCGTGAAATCGGCGCGGCGGCTCGCATGGATCGGCTGCCTGCCGAGATCGATGAACGCGGGCGTGACGGTGATCAGCGGCGTATGAGGTCTAGAGGCGCCGTCGGTCGGCGCGGTGGCAGACTCCGCCGCCGGGTCGTCGTTGTTTGACGCATCCCCGCCGCGCGGGACGAGGCGCGACGACTGGCACTGACAGGCCGCAACGGTGAGAACACAGACAGACGCAATGAGGCGCAGCATGGCCGATCGACTAGCACTCGCGGTCGGCGCGCGTGAATTCGCATTGCGCCGCGGATTGGGCCGCGCATTTGCGTCGAGAAAAGACGGACATTTCGCGCGAAAAAGGCGACTGCTGTTGCGCCGTGGCGTCGTTCGTTCAGCTTTTGCTCAGAAACACGCCCGTGAACCCGGCGGCGATCGACTTCGCGAGCTTGCGTCGCTCTGCGGCCGGTATCTGGCGAAGCGCAGTCTCCCGCATCGCACCTTCGGCGGCATGAAACGCGATGAACGCCCGTTGAGCCAGGGTCGCTCGCGGCAGGTGCGAGAAGAAGGGCTCGGCGAGTGACGCGATCTGCTCCTCGTAGACGGCGAAGATCCGCCGCATCACGTGGCTGCTCCCCGTCGCGTAGAGGTACTCTATGAGCACGGCCCGCACCGATGCATTGCGCGCATATTGCTCGAGCATGGCCGTCGCGAGCTCCTCGACGAGCGCCTCGAACCCGACACCTCGCTTGTCCGCCTGTAGCGAGAGGAACAGGGCAAGATCCTGCTCCATGTACGTTTCTGCCAGCACGACGAGCAGCGACCCCTTGTCGGAGAAGTACTGGTACAGCGAGCCGACGCTGACGCCGGCAACTTCGGCAATGCGCGTCGTCGTGACGGCGGCGCTGCCCTCGGTCAAGATGATCTTCTCGGCCGCCTCGAGCATCGCCGCGACGCTCAGCTGCGCCCGCGCTTGCTTGGGTCGCTTGCGAGTGACGGATCTCGGTTTCATTTGTGTGCCTTATCGACGACTGGAGCGTGGCGGTGCCGACGTGACAAGCCCAGTCGACAGAAGTGTCGCGCCAGCTTGGCGGCGGGACATCGATAATAGACACGTATGTCTGTTGTGAGGTATGGCGCCGCGTGCTTCGCTCCGAGCGAAACAAGGTCGCGCGCATTCTCGATTGGGCCGCCACGGGCGCGGCTGCCGGCGGCGTCTTCAGCGCGCTCGCCACCTTCGAGCTGGCGCAGCGGATCGCCATTCGCTTGGGGCCGCACGCGCACCAACGCACGGTCAGCGGCATGGCGCACGCGGTGAACTTGGCGGCGGGCCTCGCCGGCACGCGCTTTCGCGTCGAGGGCCTCGAGCACGTCGCGCCTGGCCGCAACTACGTGATCGTCTCGAACCACCAGTCGTTGCTCGACATCTCCATGTGCTCGCACTACCTGCGCGCGCTCCAGCCGCGTTACATCTCGAAGAAAGAGCTCGCCCGCGGTATCCCCGGCGTCTCGTTCAACATTCGGCGCGGCGGCTCGGCGGCGATCGATCGCAAGGATCCCGAGCAAGCGCACCAAGCGATCGCCGAGCTCGCGCGGCACGTTCACGAAGACGGATGGAGCGTGTGCATCTTCCCCGAGGGCACGCGCTCGAAGACCGGGACCATGCGCGCATTTCGCACCGGCGGTCTCCTCACGCTGCTCGCCAACGCGCCGGGTGTTCCCGTGCTGCCGGTGACGACGTCCGGCGGCTCGCGCCTCTTTGCGCACGGGCTGAAGCCGATCGTGCGCGGCGTCGAGCTGGTCTTTCGGGTTCACCCGTCGATGACGCCGCCGGATCCGCACGACGAGGCGGCGATGCGCGAGTTCCTGCGCGCGGTCGAGGAGACGATCGCGCGCGGCCTTCGCACGGAGCACGCATGAAGAAGTGGTTCATGGCGCTCGGTGCGGCGCTCGTCATCGCGGTGATCGCCTTCGTCGTCCACGAGCACCACGGCGGACACGACCACGCCGCCGGCGGAGACTCAGCGAAGCTCACGCTGCACGACGGCGCGAAGTGGGAGACCGACGCCCCGATGAAGGAAGAGATGGCCGCCATCAAGGACGAGGTCGCCGCGGCGCTCGGCGGTATTCGCGGCGGCGCCTACTCGCCCGAACAATACGGCGCGCTCGCTGACGCCATCGTGCGGCGGGTCAACGCCATCTTCAGCAAGTGCAAGCTGCCGCCCGAGGTCGACGCGCAGGCGCACCTCGTGCTCGGCGAGCTGCTCGCCGGCGCCGCGGCGATGAAGGGCGAAGGTGATCGGAGCGCCGGCGCTGCGAAGGTGGTCCGCGCCCTCGCTGCCTATGGCGATCACTTCGCGCACCCGGGTTGGCAGCCGCTCGAGCGCTGAGGCTCATCGCGCGGGACTTCGAGCAGGAACCTCGTCCGCGCCGCCTCCAGAGACGCACTGCCGCCGTGCCTGCGGTCCTAAGCGAGCTCCTTCGAATGCAAGGTCGGCATGCTCGTCGTGACGGTGGCGTCTTCGCGCGCGGTGTCGACCACTTGATCGATGATGCGCACGATGTCGTCGACGTTGCGCGAGGTCTCTTCCGGACGCTCGCAGTGCTCGAAGTGCGGATAGTGGCCGCCGGTCGCGAAGCGGTGCACCTGCGCGCGGTGCATGCCGATCTTCTCGACCGCGGCCGACACGAGCATGCTCTCCTGCCAATGCGGATCACGCGCGCCGATGATGACCGAGCAGCGGGCGAGCTCGGCGACGGGCGCCGTCTTGGCGCTCGCGTTCATGCGGGTGATGTCCGCGAGCGCTCGCAGATCGGCGCGCGCGAGCTCGCGGGCGAAGATCGCCCGTTGCTCGGCGGTGAGGCCGCGCCATTCTTCACGTGCGTCAAGGGAGCGCGCAAGCCGGCGGAACAAGGACGGGAACCGGCGCGCGGCCTGAAACAACAGCGCGACGAGCGGCGCCATCACGGCGGCGCGCCGGTTGTGCTCGGGAAAGAGCGGCGTCAATGCCACGCGCGCGGTGTGGGGGTGCAGCGCGCGATCTTCCAAAGTCATCAGGCCGGTCGCGGCGAGCGAGTGCCCAACGAGCACGCGCGGCAGCCCTTCGATGCCGAGGACCTCGAGCCACGAGAGCAACGCCTGCGCCAGCGCGCCGGGTGAGGTCTGCGCGCGCGAACGGGCCGCCGAGAAGCGCGACTCGCCGAAGCCGTGCACGTCCGGCACGAGCACGATCGCCCGCGCGTTGTCACGGCAGATCGCGAGGGCGATCCGCCGCCACGCCTCGCGCGTACACATCCACCCATGCGCAAGGACGACGGCGACGTCGGCGCGCGAGAACGCGTCGGCGGAGTCGATACGGCCGAGGCGGCCTTCGTGTCCGAAGACGGACCAGCCAAAGTCCTCGTAGGCGCTGCGCTCGCGAAAGCGCATCGACGCCTGCGCGATGTCGCCGTGCGCCGCTTCGAGATGGCGCAGGCGGTACCGTGCCTCGGCGATCTCCGGCGTGTGCGCGACTCGCGCGATCGGGTGCTCGGCCCAGCCGAACGGCCGCCGCGAGCGTACGCGGTCGGCCACGAGCACGTGCGGGCCGGTGGCCGACAGATCGATCGCGGACAGCGCCGCCGTGAGCTCGGCCACGCTCGCGAAGCGTTCGCCCGGCGCCTCTCTTGTGGCGCGTTCGAGGCACGCGACCAAATCGGGTGGCAGATCCACCGGCAGCTTCGCGCGCACGCTCGGCCAATCGTCCGGCAGCTCGTCGCCGGCGAGCGCGCGAAGGAGCGTGCGCCCGAGCGCATATTGATCCGCCGCCGGCGTCGCGCCGTCCCAGCCGCGCTGCTCGGGCGCCATGTAGCCGGGCGTGCCGATGGGGACGACCGCTCGCCCCGGGACGCGCTCATCGGTGAGCTGCGCGATACCGAAGTCGGCGAGGAACGCGTTGTCATGCCGATCGAGGAGGATGTTCGAAGGCTTCACGTCGCAATGCACGACGCCGCGTTCGTGCGCGTGCGCGAGGGCCGATCCGATCTGCATCGTGATGCGGACGGCTTCGGCCGGCTCCATCGGGGCGCGCAGCTTGTGCGTGAGATCGACGCCGTCGATGTACGCCATCGCGATGTGACCGTCGGCGAGCTCGTAGCGCGCCACGATGTGCGGATGCGCGAGCCGAGCGATCGCACGCCGCTCGGTCTCCAAGCTCTCGACGTTGCGGCGCTTGGTCGCGAGCGCCGGCGGGACGAGCTTCACGGCGACGACGCCTCCCGTCTGCTCATGGCGTGCGAGCCACACCTCGCCCATGGCGCCGCGGCCGAGCCGGCGCTCGAGCAAGTACGGGCCCTTCTTGGCGGGCGTCTCGCTCACGCGGAGGGCTTGTGCAGCGCGGCGAGGATGTCGGGCAGGAGCGCGAGCAGCGTGTGGCGCTCGTTCAGGCCCGGCTCTTCGAGCACGCGTTCGAGCAGCGCTTCGAGCACGTCGCGAACGATCCGCGACGGCTTCAGGGCGAGCGCTTGCATGACGTCGTTGCCGTCGATCGCGAGGTCCGTCACCTTCACCGCGCGCGACTTGCTCAGCACGTCGGTGATGCGCGTCTTCAGCGGCTCGAGCTCGCTCCGGGGATCTTCGCCTTGGCCGCGGCCGACGATGTCCGCCGCGCGCAGATCGAAGAGCGGCTCCAAGCGCTCCTCACCGACGCGACCGACGAAGCGGCGGACGGCGCCGTCGCTCCACGCGGGGTCGTACCAAAACATGTGGTTCTTCACGAGCGCCACGATGAGCTCGCGCTCTTCGTTCGAGAAGCGCAGGCGGCGCAGGATTTGATCCGACAGGTCGGCGCCGACGTGGTCGTGGCGATAAAAAGTGTTCTCGCCGGGAGCGCCTTCCTTCGGCGCGACGGTGCGCGGCTTGGCGATGTCGTGGAAGAGCGCGCCGAGCCGCGCGGTCCTCCCCACCGCCGCGTCGATGCATGCAATCGTGTGATCGTACACCGAGTACTTATGGAAGTGGTTCTGGTGCATGCCGACGCCTTCGAGCAGCTCCGGCAATACAATCGCGAGCAGGCCGCTCGTGCGCATCAGCTCGAACGCGATCGACGGCTTGTCGGTGTCCAAGATCTTCAAGAGCTCGTCGCGCAGACGTTCGACCGAGACCCTGCGAACGACGTCCAGCGTCTCGCCGATCGCCGAGAACGTGCGCGCTTCGATCTGAAAGCCGAGCTGCGCCGCAAAACGCACCGCGCGCATCGGGCGCAGGCCGTCCTCGGAGAAGCGCTGCACCGCTGCGCCCACCGCGCGCAGGACCTTCCCGTCGAGATCCGTCTGACCGCCGTACGGATCAACGAGGCGATCGGCCGCGGGGTCGTAGGCGATGGCGTTTATCGTGAAGTCGCGTCGCGCGAGGTCGTCTTCGATCTTCGACTTGAACTCGACTTGGTCCGGGCGGCGGCCGTCGCTGTAACCGACGTCGGCGCGGTAGGTCGTCACTTCGATCGGCTTGCCGGCGCCGCTCGAGTTCATCCACACGCTGATCGTCCCGTGCGCGATGCCGGTCGGCACCGTGAACGGAAAGAGCGTCGCCACCTTCTTGGGCAGCAGGTTCGTCGCGAGGTCGAAGTCGCCCGGCGTCTTGCCGAGCAGCACGTCCCGAACGGCGCCGCCGACGACGAACGCTTCGCCCCCCGCCCGGCGCAGGTTTTCCGCGGCGTCGTGGACCACCTGGGGGATGTTTCGAGGCTCAATGGAGCGACGCGTCATTTTTCAGTTGCCAGCTTTGACGCAGCGTGTTAGCTTCGCGTCCATCAGTTGAACCGCAGCTGTATAGGAGAGAAGCAAATGGAAACGCAACCGAAGGCTTATGGTGAGACGTTTCGGCGGGGCATCAGCCGCGCCCTCGAGCGCTTGGACCAAGTCGGCTTCCTCTCCGAAGACGTCAAAGAGACGCTGACCTCGAACGCCGCCAAGCTCTGCCTCGCCGAGGCGATCGCCGAGCAAAAAGCCGTGGAGCTCTCCGAGCGCGCGCGCAAAGAATGGGACGCCCAAGCGCCGCAAATCATCGCATCGATCGAACGGTTGGTGAGCGCGCTGAAGACGCCGCCACCGTCACCGACTGCCACCGCCGAGGCTGCCGATTCTCCCCAGACTCCACCCGAGGCGGATGGCAAGCCGGAGGCGTGATCGCCCGCGCCCTTCGAGGCGATCACGCTTCCGGCTCAATTTTTTGGAACCAAGCTCAGGAAACACAAGGATAGGAGAGAGATATATGAGCAAGAAAGAACCGCAACATGAAGGCGTCAAGGAACTGGTCGAGAAGGTGCAAGCTTCCTTCAAGACGGCGGAGGAGAGCCTCGCCAAGACCTTGAAAGAGCTGAGCGAGCGCCTCGCTGACGCGCAGCAGGACGCCAAGAAGCGCTTGGACGAAGTCCTCGCGCTCGTCCAAGGCAAGGACCTGCAAGACCTCCAAGACGACGCCCTCGCCCGCGTGCAAGCGCTGCGCGAAGAAGTCGAAGGCAAGCTCGATCCGGCGGCGCTCTTTGCCGCGCTTGGCCTCGCCACGAAGCAAGACGTGGCTGCGGCGAACAAGAAGATCGCCGCCCTCACGAAGCGCGTCAACGAGCTCGAAGGCTCGAAGAAACCGTCGCGCCGCGCCGACGCCTAGGTCTCGAAAGACACCTAGACGAATCCGAAAACGTTCTGTAATGAGCCGCCGGTCTTTGACGGACTGGGACGGAGCGTCACGTTCCGCGTTCGGGCGCTTGGGCGTGGCGGATCAGCACGGCGATACCTACACTGGGATCGCCGCAGGGAGCAGAAGTCATGGCAGAGCCGCAGCAACAAAAGACACCCTCGATCCTCGACGTCGTTCGCGAGGGCTTCACCCAGACCCTCGGCAAGATCGCGATCACTCGGGAAGCAGCCGAGGGCGCTGTGTCGCGCACCGTCAACCGCTTGGTCGAGCTCGGCAAGCTCACCCAAGACGAAGCGCGCAACTTCACCAACGAGTTGAAGGGCCTGATCGACAAGAACCGCACCGAGCTCGAGAAGCGCATCGACGACAGCGTGTCGAACGCGATGAGCGCGGTGCGTTTTCCGAAGCGTGAGGAGCTCGAAACGCTCAGGGAACGCGTGGTCCAGCTCGAAAGGTTGATCGACGAGCTGGTCGCGCAAAAGGCGGCACGGCACTGAGCCCGTCCTAGCGGGCGCCGGTCGCGCGGATGACAAAACATGGTGGACCGAACGCGACCGAGAGAGGCGAGGCGCCGACGTGTATCCTCGGCCAGGCACGAGCCCGGGCAGCAGCTCTCGCTGCCCCTCGGGATCTCGGCTCGTCACGGTCGCGCCCCGCGCCTGCGCCACACGGGTGAGTCGCGCTTCGTTCAGCGGCCGACCGCCGAGCGCTTCGCCGCGGCGCTGCTGACCCAGCACGATCCGGCGAAGGCCGCTTCGAAGCGCGCGATGAAGGCGCTGCTCTTGGCGGTGGCGCTCGCGCTGGTCGCCACGTCGACGCTCGTGTGGAGCTCAGTCACGTGGAACGACGCGCCGGTGCGCGAAGGCATGCTCGGCGCGATCGATGCGGCGTTGACCCGCGCGATCGATCGCCTCGTCGCCGGCCGCTGGCGCCCCGCGCCGGCATCGTTTCGTGACTTCGCCGATCAAACGCTGGCGCCGACGTTGACGGCGCCCCGTTTCTCGCTCGACACGCGCGGCGCGGTGCGATCGATCTTCGCCGAGCGCTCGAAGCTCGAGCTGAAGGACGCCGTGCGCGTGGCCGATGCCCTCGTCGACGAAGCGCAGGCGGTGGGCATCGATCCGCTCTTGCTCGTCGCGGTGATCGACGTCGAGAGCAAGTTCGATCATCAGGCGACCTCGCTGCGCGGCGCGCGCGGCCTCATGCAGCTCATGCCCGAAACGCGCGCGTGGATGATCGATCGCACGCCCGAGCTGTGGAGCGAGACCGGCAAAGACGACGCGCTCTCGCCGGAGTCGAACGTCCGCGTCGGCGTGCGCTACTTCGCGCATCTGAAGAAGGGCTTTCGCCGCTTGGACCACCTGCTGCAAGCGTACAACTGCGGTCCCGGGCGGCTCGTCGAGATCTTGAGCGGCAAGGCGGTGTTGCCGGAAGAGACGAAGTTCTATGCCGAGCGCGTGCAACGGATCTACTCGCGTTTGCGCCGCGACTTCGTGTACGCAAAGACGTGATCGCGCTCGTCTTCGTCTTCTTGCAAGCGGCGCCGGCCTTTGTCCGCGTGCATGCCGCTGAACCTGTGACATCGTACGCGAACGTGCCGGGGCTCGCGCTCTTGGCTGCGGCGCCGACGCGCGCGTTCTTCCGTCCGCTCGTGACGGCGCTCGAGGCCGCGCGCGTCCCTGGTCCGTTGCCGAAGGCGCTCGGCTGCAACCGCGACGCCGTCCTCTCCGTCGACTTCGACGTGGCTGGCTGGCTCACGGAGATGGCGCAGCATCCGGACGGCCATGAACGTGCGATTCGGGTGCTCAGCGCGCTCGGCGTGTCCGACGCGCAGCGCTTCGTCGCCTGCGTGGTGCCGACGAAGAAGGGCGTCGACCTCCGCGGCCGGCTCGTGCTCGCGCGTTGGAGCGGCATGCTCGCAAGCGTCGGCGCCCCGGAGCTCACGAAGCTGCGTTTTGCCAAGGACGCCTACTGGTCCGCATCGGCATCGCTCGCGTGGCCCGACGCGTTTCGCGCGGTGAAGCAGATCGACAAAGCGTGGGCGAATACTCGCGGCTCGCGCTTGGACGCTGCGATCGCCGCGTCGTCGACCCTGCTCGACGTCGACTTCGAGCGCGCGTTCGTGGCGCCGCTCACCGGCCGCTTCGACGTGGCGCTCGTCTACCGCGCGGCGACCAAAGAAGCGGCGATGGTCGCGGTTGCCGACGCGAAGAGCACCGCCGACGCTGCGCGCGTGCTCGCGGTCACCGAAGAGACGATGCCGCGCGCGAGCTTCGATCGCACTCGGCAGAAGAACGAGTGGGGCTTCGTCGCCGGCGTCGAGCCCTTGTTCGTCCGCTTGGGCGCGACCGAGATGCGCGCGGCGAACGCAGCGTTTGCGCTGGCGCTCGCGCCCGACAACCTGGCGGCGACCGACGGCGCGGCGTCGGTGCTCGGCTTCGTCGACGTCGGCCGCTACCGCCGCTTGTACGAGCGCGTCGGGCGCATCGAGGATACGACGGCGCTCGTGCGAGAGCTTCATCTCGCCGGGGCGGTCGACATGCAAAAGACGCCTCACCCCAAAGCGCTCTTCGTTGGGGTCGAGAAGTGTGAAGCGGCGTTGAAGCGCGGCGAAAGCGAGCTTTCGTTCACCTTGCGGTGCGTGCGCTAGGCCGTCTCGGGCGCGAACCCACGGCGCATCGTGTTCTCGGTGACGACGCGCGGCTCGACGAACTGCAAGAGGTAATCGGGCCCGCCGGCCTTGCTGCCGATGCCGCTGAGCTTGAAGCCGCCGAACGGCTGCCGGCCGACGATGGCGCCGGTCGTGCCGCGGTTCAAGTACAGATTGCCGACGCGAAACTCTGTGCGCGCGCGCTTCAGGTTGTCGGGGCTGCGCGAGAACACGCCGCCGGTCAGCGCGTACTTCGTGCCGTTGGCGATCTGCAGCGCCTCGTCGAAGTCTTTCGCCTTGATCACGGCCAAGACGGGGCCGAAGAGCTCTTCTTGCGCCAGCTTGTCCTGCGGATCCACGCCGGTGAAGATCGTCGGCGGGACGTAGTAGCCTTCAGCGTCGCTCGGATCCTTGCCGATGACCCGCGGGTAGCGGGCGGCGCCGTCTTTGATCGCGCCGGCGAGCCGCGCGAACGCTTCGCGATCGACGACAGGACCGAGGCTCGACGGCGGCGCCTCCGGCCGGCCGAGGACCAGGGTCTCGGTCGCGCTGACGAGCCGCTCCACGAGCTCGTCGTGGCGATCTTGCAGCACGATCACGCGCGAGCACGCCGAGCACTTTTGGCCGGCGAAGCCGAACGCCGAGTGCACGACGCCGAGCACGGCCTCGTCGAGATCGGCGTCGCTGTCGACGATGATCGCGTTCTTGCCGCCGAGCTCCAAGATCACTTTGCGAATGTGATCCTGTCCGCCCGACAGCACTGAGCTCTCGCGCAAAATGTGCATGCCGACTTCGCGTGAGCCGGTGAACGCCACGAGCGCGACGTCCGGCGACGCGACGAGCTCGGCGCCGACTTCTTCGCCGCGACCGGGCAAGAACTGCAGCGCGCCTTCCGGGACGCCGGCTTGGCGCAAGATCCGATAGACGCGCAGCGCGATCGCGCTCGCTTGCTCCGCCGGCTTCATGACGACGGTGTTGCCGGTGACGAGCGCCGCGGTCACCATGCCGGTCAAAATCGCGCACGGAAAGTTCCACGGCGCCACGACGGCTGCCACGCCGCGTGCTTCGTAGGTGAGCCTGTTGTCTTCGCCGGGGACGTCGCCTTGCTTGCTACCAGCGAAGAGGCGCACCGCCTCCCGCGCGTAGTATTCGCAAAAATCGATCGCTTCGATGACGTCGCCGTCGGCTTCGCGCGCGGTCTTGCCGACTTCGTAGACCATGAGCGCCGAAAGCTCGTGCCGCTCTTCGCGCATGATCC
Organism: Deltaproteobacteria bacterium; assembly: GCA_020848545.1. Lineage (GTDB taxonomy): Bacteria > Myxococcota > JADLHZ01 > JADLHZ01 > JADLHZ01 > JADLHZ01. The sequence continues at coordinate 86,341 of JADLHZ010000104.1, forward strand.
GCGCCGCGGCGAGCAAGATGTTCGCGCGCTCTTCGACGCTGCGATCGCGCCAGGCAGGAAACGCGCGCTTGCACGAGGCGATCGCCTGTTGCGCCTGCGCCTTCGTCGCGTAGCCGACCTCCGCGACGACATCGTTCAGCGCCGCCGGGTTCTCGCGCTTCTCGATCGCCGCCGGCGATTGCTCCTTGCCGTCGATCACCGGCGCGACGCGCATCGGCAGCGAAGCCTTCACCGTGTGCAGCGCTTTGCTGAAGCGCTCGCGCGTATCACGATCGGCGAAGTCGAGCGGGGGATCGTTCGCGAAGGGCTCACCCAACGTCCGCGCGCGCGGCTTCTCCTGCTTCGGCGGCGCGTAGGGTTGCGGCTCCTGCAGGAGTTGATCGAGTGTCTTCGCCTCGACGAAGCGTTGCCGTAAGAAGCCCTCGTTCGACGTGTTTTCGAGCAAACGCCGCACGAGATACGCCATGCCCGGAAGCAACGCGCCGACCGGCGCATACACGCGCACCCGCTCGCCGAGCGCCACGAGCGCGCGGCGGATCGGCTCTGCCATGCCGTAGAGCATCTGCACTTCGTACGCGCGCTCGGGCAGCTTGTGGCGCTTGGCATACGCGATCGCGTGCGACACCGAGCGCAAGTTGTGCGAGCCGACCGCGAGGCGCACGTGCGGATAATTGTCGAGCAAGAGCTCCGCGATCTTCTCGTAGCTCGCGTCGGTCTCGTGCTTCTTCTCGAACACCGGCACGCGCCAGCCCTTTTGCGCGGCCTGCACCGTCTCGTAGTCCCAGTATGCGCCCTTCACCAGGCGAATCGTGAACGGCTGCTTCGTCTTCTTCGCGAGCTTCACCAGGCTCTCGGCGTCTTCGTATGCGTCCTTCAAGTACGCTTGCACGACGACGCCGAGGTGAGGCCATCCTTCGAGCTCCGGCAGCGCGCGCAGGCGGCGGAACACCTCGAAGGTCAGTTCCTTCAGCGCGTACTGCTCGAGATCCAAGTTGATGAACACGCCGGCCTGGCGCGCGCGCACGAGCAGCGGCTTCACGCGCTCGACCAACGCCTGCACGGAAGCTTCGAAGGCGAGGGGATCGATCGCGGAATAGAACGAGCTGAGCTTGATGCTGACGTTGACCTTGGGAATGTCGCCGAGGGCGTCCTTGTCGAGCACGTTGTTCGTGCTCCAAGACTTCGCCGCTTCGCTCACTCGATCGATCGCGTCGATGTAGCGCTTGATGTACACCTGGCTCTCACGCTCGCTGACCGCCGCCTCGCCGAGCAGATCGAGCGTGAAGCCCACGTTTTCTTTGCGCAGCTCTTCGAAGACGGCGATCGCCTGATCGTAGCTCTCGCCGACGATGAACTTCTTCGCCATGTCGGTGATCTGCGCGTTGATCTGGCCGCCGCCGAGCTTCTGGCCGATGCCGGTGCCGAGCGTCTTGATCGACAGCGCGATCGGCGCGGGCAGATCCAGTCCCTCGCGCAGAAAGTACTCGCGCAGGTGCTGCGCCACTTGCTCCGGTGTCTTCAGCACGCTGAACACGTCGACGAAGCGGAAGAGCTCGACCTTGAACGCCGGGTCCTTCATCGAGAACTCGAGCATGCGCCCGGTCCAAAAGTCCTTGTTGAAGACGCCCGGGCTCTCTTTCTTGCTGAGCTCGGTGAGGCGCTCGGCGATCTCGCGAATGCTCTTTTCGACTGCTTTGTCCGCCATGAGAGCGGCGCCCTAGCACTCGGAACGCGCGCCGAGCAATGGCAGTGTTTTAGCGGAAGTTACGTATAACTATCAAAGAGATGCTCGCTTTCTTCATCGTCGCAACACGTTCACGCACCGCGCCGATATCGCCTTCACGAAGGTGAGGAGCGCATGGGTATCCGTGAGTTTTTCGGAATGAAGCCGGCGGCGGCAGTCGTTGCCAAAGACACGGCGCCGGCGAAGCCCGCGGCGCTCGACATGACGCAGCTGAAGACGGTGAACTTCAAGCTCGACCTCACCTTGGCCGCCATCCCCGGCGCGCAGAAGCTGCTCGACAAGTGCCACGCGCTCGGCGGCGTCTCGCAAGGACCGAAGCCCGGCGAGGCGACGACCAAGGTGAGCTGGAACATCTGGACCCATTCGGCAAAGACCAACGAGCACTACGGTCACGGCCTCACCGACAAGCAGATCGCCGAAGGAGACATCATCGTCGTCGTGCAGGAGGACCCGAAGGGGCCGGCGCTGCCGCTCGGTGATCCGCGCGAGGTCCGCGGAACCGTGGTGGCGATGCATCGTCTCTGCGATATGTCGCACCAGTACAGCGCGTGCGCCGACGGGGGCCATTGGGGCAACATGAAGGTGCAAGCGTTCGGCAAGGCGGGCGAGAAGGCGACGCTCTCATGGCGGATCATCAACGTCGCCGACGACGGCCGCGTGCGTGGCGGCGGCTTTCCTCCGCCGCGGCCGGCGAACCACAAGGACGGCAGCGGCGCAGGCACGGCCGGCGGCGAGTACGCTGGGCGCAAGTGGGAAGTGACGATCGGGCAAGACGCGTCTGTTCCCATCATCGAAGACGAGCACTAAAAATCGCGATACGGGCCCGTCTGCTTCGTTGCTCGGTCGCGCCTCGCATACGAACCCGTCTCACGGCCACTTGCACGGCCACTGGGCGCAGCGACGAGGGCTCACGCCTCGCCGCGGACTTTGACCTCGAACGACTCGAGCTTCATGCCTTTCTTCTCGAACATGCGCATGAACAAACCCTTCGACGAGTCGAGCAGGTTCTTCGCGTTTTTGTCCTTCATCGTGAAGGCGATCTTCAGCTTCTTGTCCTTGTCGATCGTCACGCGCAAAGAACCGCCGCCGAGCGCGTCGTCCTTCAGCTGGATCTGAAACTCGTTCATGCCTTGGGTCGACATGACGGCGACCTGATCGACCAGCTTCTGCATCACCGGCTGCGGGATACGCTCGCCGGCCGCCGCTCTCATCGTCTTGCCGATCGCCACCTTGCCGGCGTTCTGGGCGTTGTCCGTCTTCGTCGACGAGCCTGCACCGCCGGCCTTCGCCGCGCCGCCGAGGCCGCCGACGGTCTTCTCGTCGTCGCGCTTGTCTTGTTGCTGGCCCTGCTGCCCCGACTGCTGCTGGCCGGGCTGCTGCTGGCTCTGCCCTTGACCCTGCTGATCCTTCTGCTTGTCGTCGTCCTTCTGCACCGGCGCATCGAAGCGTTGCTCCGCCTGCGTCTGTTGAATCGCGTCTTCCTTCGACTCGACCGAGTCCATCTCCCGCTTCTCGGAGTCGGTGCTGAGGTCCTTCTCGCGCGACGTCGTCGTGTCCCTGTCGGTTTTCGTGTCGTCGTCGCGGTTCTTCACCAAGCGCTCGGCCTGCGTGCGGCCGGCGATGCCTTGGCGTGACATCAGCAAGTTCTGGTTGAAGCTCTTTTGCTGCTGCTGGTTCTTCGTCTGCGCTTCGTTCTTTTGCGTCTGGGTGTTCTTCGACGCGAAGGTCGCCTTGAACTTGACCGCCGCCGCTTCTTTTTCCTTCTCGGTCTTCTGATTCTGGAGCTTCTTCTGGTCGATGACCTCTTGGGTCCGCCGCTCCTCGACTCTGTCGCTCATTGGCCGCTCCGATTTCTCTCGAAGATCGTCTGCGCCAGATCGTCGAGTTGGTCCTCTTCTTTCAGCTGCATCTCGCGCTTCACTTCGGCGATCCACTTCTCGTAGTGCTTCTCGAGCGCCTTGACGTCCTGCGTCGCTTGCACCATCGCGTCCATCGCCGCCTTCTCCGCTTCCTTCTTCTCCTCGATCACGACCTTCTGCTGCTCGATGCGCTCTTTCTGCAGCTCTTCTTCTTCCTTCAGTCGCTCGATGAACGTGTTGGCCGACATCGCGAGCTGCGCGTTGTGCTCTCCGCGCATTTGCTTGTCCGCGTATTCGCGCCGCTTCAGCTCGCGCCGCTCGATCATGCGGCGCAGCTCCTCTTCCATTTCCTTGAGCTTGAGCTCCTCTGCCTCGCGCGCTTTCTTGGCCTCGGACCACGCCTTTTCCGCTTCTTCCTTCTTACGCTCTTTGATCTCCTTGAGCGTTTTGAGCGGATAGTCCGGCAGCTTCGCCATGAGGCAATGCTACATCGTTCTACACGACCCGCGCTACCTTTGGCTGTCTCTAAAATCTATTGAATCGATTAAGATTCAGCGGCGTCGGCGAACATCTCGACCATGCGGGCCACGGTCTCGTCGAAGCTTTGGTTGTCGTGCGTCGACTGCTTCAAAAAAGTCTCGACGGCTTCGATCTTGTCGATCGCGTAGTCGGTCTTCGGATCGGTGCCGTACTGGTACGCACCGAGGATGATGAGGTCGCGCTGCTTCTCGTAGGTCGCGAGCACTTCGCGCAGCTTGCCGGCCGCCTTCTTGTGCTCGGGCGAGACGATGCCGCTCATGACACGGGAGAGCGAGGGCAGGATGTCGATCGCGGGCCAGTGGTTTCGCGCGCCGAGCGCACGGTTCAGGATGATGTGGCCGTCCAAAATACCGCGGACTTCGTCGGCGATGGGCTCTTCCATGTCGCCGCCCTGCACGAGGATCGTATAGAGCGCGGTGATCGAGCCGGTCTCGTTGTTGCCGGTGCGCTCCATCAAGCGCGGAATGTAGGCGAAGACGCTCGGCGGATAGCCTTGGCGGGCAGGGGGCTCGCCGATCGCGAGGCCGATCTCACGCTGCGCACGGGCGAAGCGCGTCGAGCTGTCCATCATGAACAAGACGTCTTTGCCTTGATCGCGGAACCACTCGGCGATCGCCGTCGCCACGAAGCACGACTTCTGGCGCACGAGCGAGGGCGTGTTCGAGGTGGCGCAGACGACGACGGTCTTCGCGCGGCCTTCTTCGCCGAGCGAGTCCTCGATGAACTCGACGACTTCGCGACCGCGCTCGCCGACCAGGCAGGTGACGACGACTTCGGCCGAGCAATTGCGCGCGATCTGCCCCATCAACGTCGACTTACCGACGCCCGAGCCGGCGAAGAGACCGATACGCTGGCCGCGGCCGATCGTGAGCAACGCATCCAACGCGCGCACGCCCATGGCGATCGGGCGATCGACGCGCATGCGCTTCATCGGATCCGGCGCGTCGCGCATCACCGCCCAGTCGATGAGCCCTTCGATCTGATCGAGTGGGGGACCCCCATCACACGGCTCGCCGAGGCCGTTCAAAACGCGGCCGAGCAAGCCCCAGCCCGCTTTGATGTTGAACGGCTTGCCCGTGGGGATGACCTCGGAGTCAGGCCCGATGCCAGACGCTTCGCCGAGCGGCATCAACATGACCGCCTCGTCTTTGAAGCCGACGACCTCGCACTTCAGCATGCCGCTCTCGGTCGACACGAAGCAGAGCTCGCCGGTCTTGACGCCAGGCACGGCAGCTTTGATGACGAGGCCCGTGACCTCGGTGACGCGGCCGCGCACGCTCGTCGTCGGCGTCTCGTCGAGCAGCGCCATGAAGCGATCGAGGTCGATGGGCTTGCTGCCGCTCGAGAAGTCCGCTTCGGCGTCGCCGCTGTCGATGCTGCCGATGCCGTCCAACTGGTCGTCCGTGGCTGCCATCGTCTAGATCAGCTTCTTTCCCATGAGGACTTTTTCGATGACCGCCATCTGCGTCTCGATGCGCGCGTCGATGGTACCCGCTTCCGTCTCGATGACCATGGAGCCGGCGGTGAGCGCGTCGTCGGAGCGGATCTCGATCTCCTTGGCGCGCCCGAGCTGATCGATGAGCTCGCGCTTGGCCTCGCGCAGGTGCTCGAGGTCGGTCGGGCACACGCGCAAGTACACCTCGCGGCGCTGGCGAATCGACTGCAGGTGCTTCTTCGCCATGTCGACGATCGCTTCCGGGTTGAACTCGAGCTCCTTGCCGATGATCTTCTTGGCGATCGCCAGCGAGAGCTGACGAATCTGGCCGGCGACTTCGTTCTCTTTCGCCTCCATTTTGACGGAGTGCGTGGCGATGATCTCGGTGTACTTCGACGCGGCTTCGTCGGCGCCCTCTTTGAAGCCTTGGTCATGCGCGGTGGCCTTCATTTGATCGGCTTCCGCTTGCGCCGCGGTCGTGATCGCCTGCGCCTTCGCCTCGGCCTCGGCGACGATCTGCTGCGCCTTCGCCTGCGCGTCGGCGACGATCTTGCGCGCGTCGCTCTGCGCGTCGAACTCTTCCTTGCTGACGATGGCCGCTTTCTTGCGCGGCATGTCGGAAAAGCTCCCCTCGTCGAGCGACGCCGCGTCGCCACCGCCGCCCGTGCCTTTGATGATCTTGCCTGCCATTACGAAGCCGCCTCTGGTTGATGGAAGACGAATTGAAACTCGAGATAGCGCGCTGAAATCGTGTTGCTCTTGGCCATCCCCTGGATGCTGCGCAACACGCCGTCCTGGAGCCGCTTCGCTCGCTCTTCGTCCGTCTCCGACATTTCCTGCACTTTGAGGATATAGCTTTCGAGCAGGTTGCCCACGTTTTTCGGCAGGCGCTGGTAGAACGCGCGCAGGAACTCCGGCGACTCGAGCGTCAGCGCCTTCGACAGCCGGTAGAGGCCCGCCTTTCGCGAGAGCTCCTCGGTGTCCGTGAAGTTGACGAGGACGCGGCCCAAGAAGCGCTGGGCGCTCTTCAGCTCCATCGCGTCCTGACTCTGCGTGCGCTTGACCGCCGCGATGAGCTCCGAGGCGTAGTCGCGCGGCAGCCGCTTGCACAGCTCGGCGAGCGCATAGCGGCCGACCGACACGAACGCCTGCGCCAGCTCTTCGAGCCCCAAGTTTCTCAGCAAGAGCTGCAGCTCGGGCGGCTCCAAGATGATCACGTTCTTGAACACGAACGACTTGTCGATGTGCAGCGGCATCGGCGCGAAGCGCTCTTCGAACTTCAAGCGCACGTTCTTGACGATCTGCGGCAGAAGGGTCTTCACCTCGTCCTTCGGCGGCAGGCGCTTTCGGATGTCGGAGGGCAGCTTGTCGACGACCGGCTTCAGCTGGTGGGGTGGCAGCCCGATCAAGATCGCGGCGACGACGCGCGGCGCTTCGCTCGACAACGCTTGCACGATCCAAGACGAATCGACGGCCTCGAGGCCGCGCGCGCTCGGCTCGCCGATGAGCTTCTTCAGCTCGTGGGCGATGAACAGCGCGCGCTTCTCGCTCGGGATCTGTTGCACGAGGCCGGCCTTCTCCTTGATCGCGGCGATGTTCGGGTCGTCGAGCAAGTCGAGCAGGTCGAGCTCCTGCGAGCCGCCGTTCGTCAGCAAGGTGAGCAGCAACGAGACGTACTTACGCTCGAGCGGTTGGAACAGCCGATGCACACGACCATACTAGGCGGGTCGGGTCCCTGCCGCAAATGTCCCGGCAAATGAGCAGAGGATTACGAGGGAGGAGGTTCGGCAGGCGGGGGAGCAGGGCGGCTCATGGCCTTCGTCGGCGTCGGGCCGCTCGTCTTCTTCAAGAGCGCGATGAGGAAGATGAGCGTCATGATGACGATGAACGCCACGATGCCGATCATCATGCCGCGGAACTTGCCGACCTCGTTCTTCGGCAGCGTGAAGATCATGATCTTCTCGAAGCCGCCCGCCGGACCCTCGCCGATGGTCTCAGCCGGCGCGAGCACCGTGGTCGCGATGACCTTGACGTGCTCGGGCTTCAGCTTCTCGACCGAGTTCGCGACGAGCTCAGCGACCTCTTGATCGGTCAGCGGCTTTGGCGATTTCTTGTCGCGCGTCGCGTACTTATACCAAACCGACGCGGTCGCCATCGCTTTGTCTTCTTCTTTGACGCGCAATACGGAGTCTTCTGGAATGACGATGTGCACGCGCGCGTCGAGCACGCCGTCGATCGACTTCAGCGTGCGCGCGAGATCGCCTTGGATGCCGTTCAGCCACTTCGCCTTTTCTTCCGAAGCGGTGGGGACGAGGCCGCCGGCGGCGAAGACTTCCGTGAGGCCCATGTCTTTCCTGCGCGGCAGGTTGTTCGCCGTGAGGATCTTCCAGGCGCGATTGGCTTCGTTACCGGGCACCGTGATCATGAAGCGCACGCCCTTGTTGCCGCTGCCGGCGACGTCGGGCGTTTTCTGAGCGCCGATCGGCGGATCCGCCGAGTCGAGCAAGACCACGATCTCGTTGGCTTCGCGCTCCTCGAGCTCGTGGACGATCTCGGTTCTGCCGCAAGCGACGGTGAGGAAGAGCACCGACGCGATCACACTCGGGCGAAGCATTGGCATAGGTGCCAATGAATTAGCCTACAAAAAACCTGTGCGCAATTTTAGGAATTCGGCCACGGCCACGGCCACCTGCCACGGCCATGAATGGGGCGAATCAGAGCTGGGTGTTCAGGGTTTGCTTGATGCCGCTCGTGGCCTTCTCGATCACTTTGCTCGTCAGCTCCATCTGCTGCGAGAACATGTAGACGCCGGCTTGGATGCCGAGCATCTCTTGGTTCGAGAGCTTCTGGCCGCTCATCGCGACCTTCATCAGATCTTCCATCTTGTTTTGGCCGGCCATCAGCTCTTTGACCACGCCCTTGAACATGCCCTTCTCGGACTTGCCGGCCTCGCCCACACGTTGGCTCGTGTTCATGCCGACGTTGGCGTTCATCTTGTTCGACGCCGCGGCTTGGATCGTCTGCTGTGCCTTCGAAGCGTCTTGAACCTTTTGCAGGTTCTGGGCTTCGCTCGTTTGGTTCACTTGCTGGTTGTTGAGCGCTTGGCCAAACTTGGCGCCGCCTTCTTGCGGCTTGTCCTGCTTGAGGTCCTGCTGCTGCATCTTCTGCAGCTCTTTGACCATGTCCTGGCTCGATTTACCCATTCCGCCGAGATCAGACATTTGCTCTCCTCTAAACCTGACTGAAGACTTGACTCATTGCGTTACACGCTGAGACGACTGCCTCTGCGCTCACACGCATTCAGCACAATGTACCCGATCGGGGGACCGAATGGTTAGCGATTTCAGCCGGCAAGCTCAGCCGGCCGTTGCTTGGCCGAGCTCGTCCTTCAACAGGCGGTGCAGCTTCTCGATGACGCGGGCGTGCAGGCGGCTGGTCCAGCTCTTCGACAGGCCGAGCTTCTCGCCGACTTCCTGCAGGCTCATCTCACGGTAGTAGTACATGTCGAGCAATTGCCGCTCTTGCTCGGACAGCTTGCTCACGGCGCGATTGACGGCGATGCGCGCCTGCTCGTTGCCGATCGACTCGTCGGCTTGGACGGCGTTCTCGTCCTTCACCTGCAAGCCTTCCATGCCGTCGAGGTTGGTAATGTAGATCGCCGACATGTTCTGCAGCATCGACACGACTTGCTGCGCTTTTTCCTCTTCGGTCTTCTGCGGCGCCGCCGGATCAGCGGCGTTCTCTTCGCTGACCTGCGCGAGGTAGGCGTTCGCCTTCTCCTCGTAGCGCACGCGCGCGTACTCGCTGCGGCTCATCCAGCCCATGCCGCGCAGGCCGTCATAGATGGCGCCGCGGATGCGGTAATAGGCGAAGGTCATGAAGTTCGCGCCCATCGCCGAGTCGTAACGTTCGGCCGCTTCGAGCAAGCCGATCATGCCGTATTCGACGAGGTCTTCGAACTCGATCTCTTTGGCCAAGGTCTTTTTGATCTTGCCGGCGATCGAGCGCACGTACGGCGTGTACTGCACGATCACGGCGTTGCGGTCTTTGAGATCGAGCTTGCGCCGCGGCTGCGGGTCGGCAGTCGTAGCAGCGGTGGCGGCGGTGGCGCGGTTCGCGCTCTGGTCAACGGTCATTTCGTACTCTCCCGGTAAGAGTCGGAACGCGATCAGGAATTCGAGGAGCGAGCCAAGTTGAACGCGTCGGAGACCGACGCGATCACATTTCCATGTCCCATGTTGAGGGACTTCTTCACCGTCTCGTCGTGCTCGGAGAGCAAGAAGAGCGCGCCGCGCAGGTCGCCGTTCTTCACGAGATCCTGGATCTCGAGCGCGACCTTCGGCGGCACGCGGCCCGAGGCCGAGACTTCTTTGCCCTGCAACATCGCCTTGACGACGACGTGAACGCTGCCGACTTCTTTGCCGTCTTCGGTGCAGACGACGCTGAAGCTGGTCGCGTCGCCGGCGGTCACTTGCACGGCCACCGAGCCGTCATCGCCGCTCATCGCCGAGTCAGCCGCGAGCGTGGCGCCGTTGGTCTTGCCGCGCGTGCGAAACGCGACCCGCACCCGCGGTGAGGCGCGAAACTGCAACGTCGTCGACCCTTGCGGGTTCAGCGACACCGTGGGCTCCGTGCCCTGCATCCCTTCGACCTGTCCGACTCTGCCGCCCGGAACCTTATTGATCGCCATGGTCTGCCTTTCTCCTACATTTCCTTACCGCACTGCGTCATTGCTTCAACGCTGACCCACGGTAGGATTATCGCGCGCGGTGAGCGACCGTTGCGCGAATCGTTTCGAGACTCAGTTTACTTTGCACCCATGGCGTCGAAGATGCCGAGGTCGCGGGCCTCCAAGAGGTTCTTGGCGAAGTCGGCGGTGGCGCCGTCAGGCTCTTTTTGCAGCGCTTGCTTGAGCTCGGCGGTGCCCTCATCGAAGCGGTGGAGGGCGTACAAGCACTCGCCGATGTGCGCGTGCGGCAGCGCCGCCTCGGGCCGCAGCTCGTGGGCGCGCTTGTGCTCTTTCAACGCGTTTTGAAACTTGCCTTGCGAGAAGAACAGATTGCCGAGCGCGACGTGCGGCACCTCGCTGTGCGGCAAGAGCGCCGAGACGCCGTGGAAAACTTCCTCGGCTTCTTTCAGCTTCGTGAACTCCATCAATAAGTAACCGGTCTCGAGGAGGATGGCGACGTCACGACGGGGCAGATCGATCATCCCTTTGACGATCTCGGCATCACGCGGAAATTGATCCATGCATTCTGCTTAACACACAGCCAAGCGCGCCGACAGGATTTTTGGGGAGGAAAGTTTTCAGCTAGCAGCTATCAGAACTGAGGGCTGACAGCTGTCAACCGACGGCTGGTCTTAACGCACGTTCGAGATCGAGTTCTTCACCGTGTCGTGCTTGGTCTTCATGATGTTCGAGATCGCCGTGTAGCTGCGGTTCTCGTGCTGCATTTGGCTCTGCAGCTGGAGATACTGCAGATTGAACGACATCTGCGTCTCTTGCATTTGCTTGGTCGCGTTGAGCAGCTGGTCTTGACCGCCGCCGCCAGCCGCCGCGCCGATCGCGCCGCCGCCTGACGCGCCGCCGGCGCCACCGATGCCTGCGCTGAGACCGACGCCGCCGCCGCCGCCCGAGTCCATGCCCGGAAGCGCCGCAGCGCCTGCCCCGAACGCGGTGCCTTGCGCAGACGCCATCCGCTGTGGGTTGTTCGCTGTCGTCGCCGTCATGATCAGCGAGCTCGCGCCGAAGCCCATGCCGCCCGAGGTGAGCGAGGAGCTCTGTTTGTCGAGGCTGTTTTGAAACGCTTGGCCGCCAGTGCCTGTCGTCTGGGGCTTCGTGCCCGGGTTGATCTGCAGCGAGCCTTGATTGATCTTGATCGAGTTGTCGGTCATTGCATTCTCCCTGCTCGTCGATACCTACACGGCTGACGCGATCTCTGGCTAAGCGTGATGACTCAGCGAACGTTCGAGATCGAGTTCTTCACCGTGTCGTGCTTGGTCTTCATGATGTTCGAGATCGCGGTGTAGCTGCGGTTCTCGTGCTGCATCTGGCTCTGGAGCTGCAAGTACTGGAGATTGAACGACATTTGCGTTTCTTGCATCTGCTTCGTGGCGTTCAAGAGCTGGTCTTGACCGCCACCGCCGGCCGCCGCGCCGATGGCGCCGCCGCCTTGCGCACCGCCGATGCCTCCGCCGCCGCTGCTCGCGCCGACGCCGACTGTCATCTCAGCGCCCGGAAGCGCGCCTGCACCGGCGCCAAACGCCGTGCCTTGATTGCTCGTCTGCGGGCCCATGCGCATCGAGGCGCCGGCGCCGAACGGGCTCGCCGTCTGATTCGAAGCCGTGGCCGCCAGTTGCCCGCCGCCACCGCCTTGTTGCTGCGCTGCGGCTTGGGCTGAGAACGTGGTCGAAAGCCCGTGCACGTCGGCCGTCATCATCGCCGGGGTCGCCGAGCCGCCGGTCTGCGCCATTTGATTGGCGACGCCGCCGAGCTGGTTGACGGCGTTTGCCGCGCCGGTCATGCCCATCGTTCCGAGCACGACCGAGGCCGCGCCGGAGAGCTTCGCGCCGATGTTGCCGATGAGGCGAAGGCCCTGGGCCGCGGCGCTGTCATCGAGGCGTTGGCGAAAGGTCGCGCGGTCGACCGAGATACTCTTCATCTCACCGCGCGAAGCCGAGGGGGCCTCGGTGCGTGAGAATTCTTTCGGTCCGCCAATGTTGTTCGCCATCTGGGCTCTCCTCTAGTGAGTCAGTCTACCCACGAGCGGGGGTGCGCGGTTAATCAAATATCGTGCCCAAATTATCGGGGACGGCGCGCGCTTATTTCTTCTTATTCGGCTTCTTGGCGCCCATTTCTGGGGCAGCGTTCGCCTGGGCGAGCTCGGTGCGGACTTGGAAGAGGTAGTCGAGCGTGGCCATCGTGTGCTCGAAGGCCCGCTTGATCTTGACGAGCTCGGCCTTCTTCTTCGGGTTCTTTTCGACCGCGAGCATGCCTTCGATTTGGGAGATCGAGTCGGCGAAGGTCTCTTTGGCCTGGTCGGCCGTTTGGTACTCGTCGATCAGCGCTTCGACGCGGGGAAACCCGGCCGACGGCTTCTCTTCTTCTTGAGCTTTTTGCGGACCAGCGGGCTTGTTGCGACCGACTTTGTCGCCCACTTTGAAGCTTTGAATTTCGGCCATGATCGCCCTTTCTCGATAAAAACAGCGCCAAGTGAGCGTAGCACGCGCGCTGGGGCGAGACAATTCTGTCTCGCCTTCAGTCGACGATGGTGGCGAAGGTATAGAAGAGCTCGGACGCGAGCTTCGGCGCGGTGTTTTTTGTGCCCACGAAGATGCGGCCGTTGAGCGCCTGGCCGAGCTCGTCCTGCGCGTCCTTTGGCCGATAGCGATTGAGCATCAGGGTGAGGACCCGGCTGCGCCCCGCCGTCACGATCGTCGCGGTGCCGTCGGCGGCCACCTGGGTGACGACGCCGACGTGGGAGATCGTGTCGACGGCGCCGTCTTGGTCGTAGTCGCGGGTCTTTCCGAAGAAGCACAGGTCGCCGACGCTCGGGCGCCGGCGCAGGTGCAGCTTTCCATTGAGCGCGGCGTATTGATAGACGACGTCGACGCCGCTGCGTTCGATGTCGAGCTGCGCCGGCGCCGCGAAGAGGTCGATGCCAAACTGCAGAAAGGCCGCGCGAACGACGCCGACGCTGTCGAAGCGGAAGCGCCGGCCGCCGCCGCTCAAGTCATGCTTGCCGACGAGGGAGTCGGCGTAGGCGGCGATCGCCTGTGCGCGCGGCTGCGCTGGCGGGGTCGCGAGGAGCAGCAGAGAGAGAACGGCGGTCATGCTAGTGACGATTGTCGGCGCCGAAGGTGCGCCGGGCAATTTTTGAGCGTCGAAGGAAAGGACCCTTAGCGTGCCGAATCGGCTGATTCACGAGACGAGCCCCTACTTGCTGCAACACGCGCACAACCCGGTCGATTGGTACCCGTGGGGCGACGAAGCGTTTGCGCGGGCCAAGCGTGAGCAGCGGCCGATCCTGCTGAGCATCGGCTATTCGACCTGCCACTGGTGCCACGTGATGGAGCACGAGTCGTTCGAGGACCCGGAGATCGCCGAGGTGATGAACAGGCTCTACGTCTCGGTGAAGGTCGATCGTGAGGAGCGGCCCGACGTCGACGCGATCTACATGAGCGCGGTGCAGCTTCTGTCGGGCCAGGGCGGCTGGCCGATGACGGTGTGGCTCACGCCGGACAGAGAACCTTTCTACGCCGCGACCTATATTCCGCCGCGCGACGGCGCCCGCGGGGTGCGCGTCGGCTTCAAGACGATGCTCGAGCAACTGCGGACGCTCTTCGACACGACGCCCGAGCGGGTGCAGGCGGCGGCGGCCGATCTCGTGCGGGCGGTGCGGGAGTCGCTCGCGAGCGAACGCGGCGGCGATCCTGTGGACGCCGGCGTGATCACGCGCGCGCTCGAAGAGTGCCGGCGCCGCTTCGATCCCGAGGCGGGCGGCGTGCGCGGCGCGCCGAAGTTTCCGTCGAGCATGCCCGTCCGTCTGTTGATGCGCCTGCACGAGCGCACCGGCGACCTCGACGCAGCGAAGATGGTGCGCTTGACGCTCGATGGCATGGCGAACGGCGGCATCTACGATCACTTGGCCGGCGGCTTTCATCGCTACTCGACCGACGCCGAGTGGCTGGTGCCGCACTTCGAGAAGATGCTCTATGACAACGCGTTGCTCGCGAGCGCCTATGCCGAGGCGTTCTCGCTCTTTGGTCGCGCCGAGGACGCTGCCGTTTGCCGTGAGATCATAGACTACGTGCTCCGCGACATGACGGCGGCGAACGGGGCCTTCTACTCCGCGACGGACGCCGACAGCCTGACGCCCGACGGGCACAAGGACGAGGGCTACTTCTTCACCTGGACGCAGCAAGAGGTGAAGGCCGAGCTCGGCGCCGAGGCCGAGGCGTTCTGCCGCGCGTACGGCGTGTCGGCCGAGGGCAACTTCGAAGGGCGCAACGTCTTGAGCCTGCAGGACGCGAGCGCGCGCGCACAGCTGACGGGCGCACGCAAGAAGCTCCTCGCGGCGCGCAACGAACGGCCGCAGCCGATGCGCGACGAGAAGCACATCACGGCATGGAACGGCCTCATGGTGAGCGCCCTCGCCGTTTCGGGCTTCGCGCTCAACGAGCCGCGCCACGTGGACGCCGCCGTGCGCGCGGCGCAGGTGCTGTGGTCCGAGCGCTTCTCCGAACGCGGTTTTTCTCGCGTGGGCAAGGCGCCTGGCTTCCTCGACGATCAGGCGAACATGCTCGCGGCCTGCGTCGATCTCTACTTGGCGACGAGCGATCCGACGTGGATCGTTCGCGCGAGGAAGATCGCCGAGGTGCTCGAGGGGCGCTTCCTCGATCGCGAGGGCGGCGGGTTCTTCAACGTGCCGGAGGGCGGCGAGACGCTGATCGCGCGCGAGAAGCCGAGCTACGACGGCGCTGAGCCGAGCGGGAGCTCTACCGCGGCGATCGGCCTCTTGCGTTTGGCGCGCGTGACCGGCGACGAGCGGCTGCGCAGCCTCGGCGAGCGGACCGTGCGCGCGTTTTCACGCCTGCTCGCCGGCGCGCCGCAAGCGATGGGCGAGATGCTGATCGCCGTGGATCTGATGGAGCGGCCGGTGAGGGAAGTCGTCATCGTCGGCGACGCGGCGGCGCGGGCGCCGTTCGTCGATGTGCTCAGGCGCGGCTTACGGCCCGGGCTCGTGTGGGCGGCAGGGGACGAGCGCGCGATCGCAGAGCTTGGCGCGGTCGTTCCGTTCGCGTCGAACCGCCAGGCGATCGACGGGCGCGCCACCGTCTACGTGTGCGAGAACATGGCGTGTCGCTTGCCCGTGCATACGGTCGAGGACTTCGTCGCGGCGTTGGATCAGCTCACTCCGCCGGCAACGCCACGCTGAAGTGATTCTTGTCGTCGACGCTCGCCTGGCCGACGAGCTCGGCGCCGTCACCGATCACCCGATAGAACTCCAAGATCGCGCCGGACATCCGTTTGTCGCCAAACGTCGTCACCTCGCCGCCGACGAGCGCGACTGGAGGCAGCACGAGCTCGAGCGGGTTGCTCGTCGCGTCGATCGTCGCGCGGATCGTCGTCCGTGGCAGCCTTGCGCCCGAGGGCGGAACGAGCGCGAACGCGTACTCGCCGGGGTCGAGGAAGAAATCGAAGGTGCCGTCGTCGCGGCTCACGGCTGGCACGGTGGCGCCGCCGTCGTTGCTCTTGGCGACGATGTTCATCGCTGCGACGCGCTGCCCGCTGGCGTCGACGACGTAGCCATTGACCGGCAGGCGTTCGCCGAGACTGAGCGCGATCGGCGCCGGCTCGCCGGTCGTCTCGAGCGTGTAAATGAGCGCGGCTCGCCCCCGGCTCGAGCTCGCGAGCGCCGTCGCGTTGATCGCGTAGGTGAGCTCGGTCGACGCCTCTCCGCGCAAGAGCTTCAAGGCGAACTTGCCGTTCTTGTCGCTGGTCGTGCCGGTGCGATAGACGCCGCCGAGCATCGCCGCTTCGGCCGAGATCGACACGTTCGGCTCGGGCTGCAGGTCGGCGTTGAGCACCGTGCCGGCGACGATGACTGGGCTGCCGACGTCGCCGAGGTAGACGTCCTTCAGCGCTGTCGCGCGCGAGAGGACGAGCGGCATCCCGTTACTCCCCTTGGTGAACTCAATCTGCGGCAGCGACGCGTTCTGGTTGCTCGGCGCGACGAAGAGGCTGAACTCGCCGCCGACGCCGAAGATCACGAGGTCGAACGAGCCGTCGGCGCGCGTCGTCGCGACGGTGGAAGTGAGCGGCTGCCCTTTGAGCTTCGCGAAGACGGTGGCGCCTTCGAAGCCCGGGAAGATCAGGTCGGATGGCGTCGTCGTCAAGCGGCCGCTGATCGTCGAGAAGCTGGTGGGGTACGGGATCGAGACGTCGAAGTTGTCGATCTCGGTCACGTTCCACGCCTCTTCGAGGCGGAGCGGCGCGCGTTGTAGGTCCGCGTTCGGTACGAGCGTCACGGTGTAGGCGCCCGGCTCGAGCTCGATGGAGAACGGCGCCCCCTCGGGAGCCCGCGCCGCGAACGAGATGGGCCGGCCGGGGATCAACGCCGCGCGGTTGAACGTGAGGAGGCCGTGAATACGAAAGCCGACGGCGAGATCACGGATCGTGCCTTTCCAGAGCGTCGGTTGCTTCCACTCGACCGTCGCGCGCCCGCGCGGCGCAGTGAACGCCTTCTGCTGCGGCGGCAAGGTGAGGCGGGCAGGCGGTGCGACCTCGACGAAGAGATCCGCCGCCGCATCGCGCAGCGGCGCCACGCACTCGCGAAAGAAGCAGATCTGGCCGGTGACGCACTCTGTGTTCGTGCGGCACTCCGGGCTCTGCGTATCGCGGATGATGAGCTGACAGCCGGCCAACCCCGCCGCCAGCAACGCCAGCGCACGGATCATCGCGCGACCTTGCTCTTGCAGCTGAGCTGCTCGAGGTCGTCACAGCCGATGCCGCGCCGGCGGATGCGCACCGTCCACTGCTTGACCGCCACGTGCGCGTCGTCCGGGAGCGCGCGGCCCGTCGGCAGGCCCTCGGGGAGAAACTCGCGATCGGCGATCCACGTCTCGAGGGTGTGAATGCTGCCGTCGTCTTTGGCGTCTTGGAAGCGCGAGTTCAGCGGCACGTCACAGGTGACGAGCGTGCGATCGGCGTTCGGATTGGCCGGCGGCTGCACCTTGTTACTGCAGAAGCCGTCGCTCGCGGGCAGCGTGTCGTAGTCGAAGAACCAGCGGTAGAAGAGCGTGTCGGTGATGTCCGGGTCTTCGATCTGCAGCGAGAAGGTGCAGGTCTCGCAGTTCAAGTTGAGCTCGACGAAGGCCTTCTGCGGCTTGGCGGTCTCGTTGACCACGAAGGGCTCGTTGTTGATCTGCTCTTCGACGGCGACCGGCGGCGGCAAGATGCACGCGGCGCCCATCACGAGCGCGACGAGCGCCGGGCGGATCGCGTCAGACCTCGCTCGGTTGCTCTTCGTCATCCATCTTTTCCAAGTGCCGAAACACGGTGCGCGGATCGACGCCGAGATCGCGCGCCGTCTTCGTGCGGTTGCCGCCGTTCCGGAGCAGCACTTCGTTGATGTACCGCTGCTTGAACGCCTCGGCCGCTTCGTTGAGTGGCAGGATGGGATCCATGTCCTCGGGCTTGATGTCGAGATCTTCGGGCGCGAGATGGGCGCGCTCGGCCATGATCACGCCCTTCTTGATGCGGTTCTCGAGCTGGCGAATGTTGCCCGGCCAGCGGTACTTCCGCATCGCGATCACCGCTTGCGGCGTGAAGCCCTTCAGCTTCGACTCGTACTCCTTCGTGTACTTGCTCAAGAAGAAGCGCGCGACGGCCAAGATGTCGTCGCCGCGCTCGCGCAGCGGCGGCAGATCGATGTGCACGACGTTCAAGCGGTAGAAGAGGTCTTCGCGGAACTGCCCCTTCTTCATCTCGACGTCGAGATCCTTGTTGGTCGCCGCGACGACGCGGATGTCGACGAGCTCGGCCTTCGTATCGCCGACCTTCGTCACCATCTTCTCTTGCAGCGCGCGCAGGAGCTTCACCTGCAGCTGCAGCGGCAGCTCGCCGATCTCGTCGAGAAAGAGCGTGCCTTTGTGCGCGAGCTGGAACTTGCCGGGCTTCGTGGCGACCGCGCCGGTGAAGGCGCCGCGCACGTGGCCGAAGAGCTCGCTCTCGAGCAGGTTCTCCGGGATGGCGCCGCAGTTGATGACGACGAAGGGGCCGTCCTTGCGATCGCTGCGCTGATGGATCTCGCGCGCGATGAGCTCTTTTCCGGTGCCGGTCTCGCCGGTGATGAGCACGCTGATGTCGGTCGGCGCGACCTTGCGAATCTTGCGGAAGACGTCTTGCATCGCCTCGCAGGTGCCGATGATGCTGCCGAAGCGCTGCTGCTCGAGCGCGGTCTTCAACGCCTCGCGCTCGGCCTCGAGGGATCGGAAGCGTTGCGCGTTCTGAATGAGCAGCGACGCTTGCGAGGCGAAGACCGTCAGCAAGTTCAACGCGTGCGAGTCGAACTGGTGCAGCACGCGGTTCGAGCCGACGTAGAGCAGGCCGAACATCTCGCCGAGCTCGGTCAACGGCACGCACATGACGGAGGACAGCTTCAGGTTGACGACCGACTGCGACGCCTTGAACTCGTCGTTGTTCAGCGCGTCAGCGACGAGGAGCGGCGAGCGTGACTTGACGACCTTGGCGATCACCGAGTCCGAGAGCTGGCTGACGGCGTCGGTGATGTTCTCGTGGCGAATGTTGCGCGCGACCTCGACCTTCGGCTGGCCGTCTTCGAAGAGGACGACGAAGCCTTTGTCGGCGCTGCACAGCTCGACGACGGTATCCATCACCGAGCTCAAGACTTCGCGCAGATCGAAGTTGCGGAGGAGCCGCGCCGAGAAGTCGTTCAAGCTCGCGTAGGCCTTGAGGGCGATCTCTTGCTCGCGGCTCATGGTGACGGGCGCGGCAGCGGCGGGGGCTTCGGCGTCGGCCGCCGCCTCCAAGCGAAACTCGATCTCGTGCTTGCCGATGCTGATGCGATCGCCGGGCGAGAGCGCCTTTTGCCACTCCTTCTTGCCGTTGACGAGCACGGGGCCGTCGAGCGCCGAGAGCGTGAAGCCGTCGCCGCTTTTCACGATGTTGGCTAAATCGCTGGGGGCTCCGCTGACATAGATGTCATGGTCTTCACTGCCACCGATGCGGCTGATCGCCCGCAATAACGCAACCCTGCGTTCGGTGTTGTCGTGGTTGTTGCGCACCACTACCTCGGCCATGCCACCCTCCAGACCCGCGATTTCTTAGTACATCATACCGAAGCGCAAACCTACAGAAACGTCGGTTGAGCTCGGAAGGCTGCTCCCTTTGCCGCGATCTTTTTCGATCGTGACGACCGGTTGAAAAAACAGCCGTGCATGGACTGCGCCAGCGGCCCACCCGGCGATGAAGGTGCCGAGTCCCGAGTACTGCACGGCGAGCCAGACGTCGCGCTTCCAGGCGTCGCGCGGAGCGATGATACCGGTTCTGTCCGCGAGCAGCTGGCCCATGATGTAGCCAAGGACGTTCGCCGCGAGGGCCACGACGTCGATCGTCAAAAAGAGGATCCCCATGCCGATGTGCCCGTTTTGGAATTGGCCGATGCCGAAGGGCAGGTAGGTGAGGAACTCGATGTGCTTGATGCGATCGCGCTCGATGTAGCGCGGCGCTTCGAAGCGGGTCTTACGGTGCGCGTAGATGCGCTCGACCTCGGCGCTCTTTTGCTCCACCTCGGCCTTGATCTCGTCGAAGAAGCGCAAGACCGGCGGCGCCGTCGCGTAGAGATCGAGCTGCGTGTCTTTCCTGATGAGCAACGCGAGCTCGAACTGCACGCGCGCCTTCGCCTCGTCGCCGAGCAGAAAGTACATCGTGCCGAGCGTCTTACGCGCCTCGACGAGATCGTCCTCGTTGTCGAGCTGCACCGGGTCGAGCAAGCGCTCCAAGCGGGCGGCGGCCGCTTTGTAGTCGCCTTGGGTGAAGTCGAAGAGCGCGCGGCGGAAGCTGACTTGGGGATCCTCTTTGTCGGCGCCGAATGCTCGCGACGCGGTGGCGCAGAAGAGCGCCAGCACGACGAGAGCGAGCCGCAAGCAGAGCATCGCTGCCCAGTTTTTCACACTTCATGCGCGGTCTCAATCAATCCGAAAGTCGACCTCGGCCGGCCGCCCCGCTTGGACGACCCGCTGCTTCGGCTTGATGTCGGGTTGACCTGGCACGACCACCTTCACCTCGATCTTGCGATCGCCCGATTGCATCGGCACGAGGAAGGGGGCTTGCTCGCTCGCCGACGCCGGACCGCGGGCTTCGCCGTCGACGATCACCTGCGCTCCTTGCGGCGCCAGGACCCGCAGCCGCGCCGGCCGGAAGCGATCGAAGTTGACGATGACGGGCTCGATCGGTCCCTCGGGCGGGATCGCGATCTTGCGCGTCACGGGCTCCATGAAGGGGTTCTCGGCGCGCAGCTCATGTTCGCCCGAGTCGAGCGTCTGCTGAATCGGGCCTTGGACGTCTTTTCGGACGAGCTCGCCGTCGATGTAGATCGAGCAGAAGCGTTGCAGGCGCAGCTCCACCTCGCGCGGGACGACCTTCTGCGCGGCTTCCTTGGCGGCGGCAGCGGCGGCCACGGCGGCCTCGCTCTTCTTCGGCTCCTCGGCGCTCTCTTGTGGCCGCATGACCGTCGAGACGAACTTCGGCTGCGGCGCCGCCTCTTCGACGATCGGCGGCTCGCTCAGCGGATCGCTCAAGTATTGCCAGCCGGCGAGCGCCACGCCGCCGAGCGACACGCAAAACGCGGCGCCGAGCTCCAGGCTCTTCACCATGCGCTTCAGCCGCTTCATCCGCCGCTGCTTCTTGCCGATCGCCAGCACTTTTTCGCGCAGCAGGCCGTCGTTCGGATCCAGGTTGAGCAAGCGATCGTAGGCGGCGAGCGCGCCCGGCAGATCGTTCTTCTTGTAGGCGTCGTCGCCGGCGGTGCGCAGGCGCTTGGCGATCTCCGAGGTCATGTGCGCCTGGTACGCCGCTGGGTTCTTCATCATGTCGCTGAGCGCGGTCTCGGGGCTGTCGATGCCCGAGAGGCGCAGCTCTTGATCGATGTCGGCGATGAACGCGCGCGCGTTCGGGTAGCGCTCGTCGCGGCGCTTCTTCATCAGCTTGTGCAGGATGCGCAGCATGCCCTGCGTGACGAGCGGGTTGTGCATGCGCGGGTCGTCGAAGTTGCCGTCGACGATGCGCTTGAACAACGCCGGCGCCGTCGGCGCGGTGAACGGCAGGCGGCGCGTGATGAGCCAATAGAGGATCGTGCCGGTCGAGAAGATGTCGCTGCGAATGTCGCAGATCTCGCCTTCGATGAGCTCGGGCGACATGTGCGCCGGCGAGCCCAGGAGCGCGCCGGTCGTCGTCAGCGTGTCGGCGTCGATCATCTGCGCGATGCCGAAGTCCATGAGCTTGAGCTGCCCGTCACGTCGGATCATCACGTTCTCGGGCTTGAGATCGCGGTGGATGATGCCTTGCTCGTGCGCGTGGGCCAAAGCGAGCGCGAGGGCGCGGATGACCAGGAAGCCGAGCTCCGGCAGCGTCAGGTTGACGCGCGACGCGAACGACGACAGCGTCTCGCCGCGGATGAACTCCATGACGATGTACGCCTGCTCGGCGGTCTCGCCGGAGTAGTCGTAGATTTCGAGGATGTTCGGGTGCGAAAGCTTCGCGACCGCCATCGCCTCACGGTAGAAGCGCTGCTTGGCGTCGCTCTTTTGCGCCATGAACGGATGCATGACCTTGATCGCGACCTCGCGGCCGAGGACCGTGTCGCGGCCGCGGTAGACGACGCTCATGCCACCTTGGCCGACCTCTTCGATCAGCTCGTATTTGCCGAGCGAGCGCGCTTCCATCCGTGTCGTCCATTGTAGCAGGATCTCGCGCAGAACCTCAGATCAGTTCGCGGGGCTCAGTTGGCGGGACAGCTGAGCGGCACTTGCGGCCACCGCGGCGGGCTGGCGTTCGGGTCGAAGCCTTCGAAGGTGTTGCCGAGCTTCGGATCCGTGTAGCTCGTCAGCAAATTGCCGCCGCCCGTGTTGTTGCGGATGCCCGAGCCGGCGATGAAGCGGAAGGTGCTGTTCGTGATCGGCGGGCCTTCGTAGTCCCAGCCGATGCCGCGGAAGAACACGATCGCCGCGATGCCGTTGCCCTTGTCGTTGCAGTTGTAGACGGTGTCTTTGCCGGTGCCGCCGCCGTACTCGAAGATGACGTGATCGAAGCGCGACATGCCGAGGCGCTTCTTCTTCGCGCAGTCTTGGGCGCCGGGGCAGAAGCAGCCCGGCACGAAGACGATGCTCGGCCAGTCGCCCGGCTGGGGATCTTCGCCGCGCACGAACGCGTCGGAGGTGAAGACGATCGGCTCTTCCTTCGTGCCGACCGCCTCGATGTTCGCGAAGCTGTTGCCGCCGTCGCAGATGCGCAGCGAGCCGCCGTTGCTCAGCGCGATGACCGTGCCGGGATCGATCTTCAAGGTCGGCGGCTCGTCCGGGTAGCCGTTCACTTTCATGTTCTGAATGTTGCGCCAGACCAGGCCCTTCTGCAGTTTGTGCAGCGTGACGTTCTGATCGATGTTCATGCCTTCGGCGTGATCGAGCTGGATGTAGCGGGCCGCCGGCGGGATCTCGCCGACCTTGAACGTCTCTTCGGTCACGGTGTGTGCGGCGTAGGGATGAATGCGCAAGGTCGGGTAGCCGTCGTACCAATAACGCTTCGCCTGATCGTCGGTGTAATTGTTGTAGACGATGCGCGTCTCCGGCGTGAACCCCGAGGTGAGGTTCTGCAGGCCGAGGCGTTGGCTCGAGTAATAAGTCACGTGTTGCAGGTCGAGCGGCGGCGCCTTGAAGTCCGGAAAGGTGCTCAACGGGTGGCCCGAGCCGCTGCCGCCGGCGTTGTAGACGTCGACGTACTGGAGCGTGGACTGATCGTTCAGCGCGCCAGACGCGAAGTACATGCCGCCCCAGTACTCGTTCTTGCCGTTCTGCGAGGTGAAGACGATGTGCTTGTCGGGCTTGCCGAGCATCTTCACCCACGCTTTTTCCATGAACTCGATGTTGCCCGGCGGCGGATTGGCGCTGCCTTCGGTCGGAAAGTCCGCGTAGGTCATGCAGATGACGGTGCCGGCTTGGATCGTCAGCGACTTCTTGATGTGGATCGGGCCGTGGATCGAATAGACGTTGTCCGGCGTCCACACTTCGTCTTTTTCCAAGACGGCGTTCGGGTTCAGCGTATGACCGTAGACTTTGACCGGCTTACCGCTGTCGAGCGGGCAGGGCATGCGCGGCGTCTTGCCGCCGGTCGCTGCCGGCGCTTTGCCGCCGGCGCTCGGTGGGGCGCTCGCTGCGGGTGTTGGGGCTGCGACTGCCGGAGCTTCCTTCGCCGGCTTCGCTTTACCTTTCTTGGCCGCGATGAAGGTGAAGGCCACACAACACAGCAGGAGGGGACGCCATGGCTTTCGGTTCATGCGGCCGATTGCCGCGAGGACGAGGGCGGGTCAAGCTGCTGTGCTCAGTCCCCGAAGCCCATGCCGATCGCGCGCGCCATCCGCACGAGCTCGCCTTTTGGATCGACGCGCTTCTCAATCGCCACGGCCTTGTCGAGCGGCGTCGTGATCATGCGATCGCCCTCGACGCCGACGAGCACGCTCTCTTCGCCGCGCAAGAAGGCGTCGACGGCGTGCGCGCCCATGCGGGTGGCGAGCAGGCGATCGTACGATGACGGCGTGCCGCCGCGCTGGATGTGCCCGAGCACGGTGACGCGCACTTCGCGATCGGTGCGCTGGATGATCTCGTGTGCGACGACGTGGCCGACGCCGCCGTAGCGGGGCATGGCGCCTTTCCTTGTCTCGAGGATGGTCACGTCGCCGCCCTTCGCCTTCGCGCCTTCGGCGACGACGACCAGCGAGAAGAAGGTGCCGCGCCGCACGCGGTGCGTGATCCGATCGATGATCGCCGCCATGTCGTACGGGATCTCGGGGATGAGGCAGATGTCGGCGGCGCCGGCGATCGCCGTGTGCAGCGCGATGAAGCCAGCGTCTCTGCCCATGACCTCGAGGATCATCACGCGGTCGTGGCTCTCCGCCGTCGAGTGCAGGCGATCGAGCGCTTCGGTCGCGATCTCGACGGCGGTGTTGAAGCCGAAGGTGACCTCGGTGCCGCCGAGATCGTTGTCGATCGTCTTCGGCACGCCGATGACGTTGATGCCGCGCGCGACGAGCTCGAGCGAAATCCGCTGGCTGCCGTCGCCGCCGACCGAGATGACGGCGTCGATGCCGAGCGCCTTCAGCTTGCCCATGACCTCGGGCGATCGATCGATCGTGCCCCTGCCGCCTTTATCGGTCTCGAAGCGAAAGGGATTGCCGCGGTTCGTGGTGCCCAAGATGGTGCCGCCGCGGTTCAAGATGTCCTTGACGTCGTCGTTCGTGAGCTCGCGCACCTTGCCGTTGCCGAGGAGGCCGCCGAACGCGCGCTCGATGCCGAAGACGCGCACGCCGTTTTGCGCCGCGGTCTTCACCACCGCACGAATGACCGCGTTCAGGCCGGGGCAGTCGCCGCCGCCGGTCATGATCGCGACGCGTTTTTCGCCGGCCGGCTTCTTCTGCCACTCTGTCGGCCAATCGGAAGGCCAGGGTACGTTGCTCATGCGGGGGTCCTCTTCAGATGCGCACTCGCCGGCAAAAACGCCAGCGCGGTGCAAAATGCCATCATCGCGAGGGTGAAGGCGAGCGTCGCCGGCCAATCGAAGGTGCCTTTGTAGCGGTGAAAGTAGAGCCCGTAGCAGAGCTCCACGTGCACCCAATAAATGACGAGCGAGCGCCGCCCGAGCAAGGTGAAGGTGCTTACGAAGCGGGTCGTGCGTTCCAAGTAGAGCGACGCCGGCCACAGCAAGCCGAGCGCCAGCGCCGTGCGTTCGAGCGTGAACACCGGGTGGATGTTCGTGCGGCTGAACGCGAGCGGGCCGGGGAAGAGCGCGCGGACGAGGAAGATCAGCGGGTAGGCGACGAAGAGCCACTTCGCCAGGCCGAACAAGCGCGTGGCGGTGTGCGCTTTGCCGTCCTTCGTGGCGTACGCTCCGAGCGCGGCGCCGAGCAACGCGACGCCGGCCCACGGAAAGAGCGGAAAGAGCGCGAATTGCGGCGGGCCGCCCAAGTGGTGGCGAAGCGGACCGGGAACGTTCGCGAGCCAGTCGGCCTTCGCGATGAGCGGCGTGACGAGCACCGTGATGAGGCCGGTCACGGCGAGCGCGGTGGCTTCGTGATGCCGGGCGAGCCGGTGCACGAGGACGCAGAGCAAGATCGAGAGGCCGATGCAGTTGAGCACGTCGACCCGCAGGAGCATGCCCGAGTACGAGCCGTCGCCGCCGAGCGCCCACTCTTGGATGCGAAAGAGCAAGGACAGCAGCCAGATCTCGACGCCTCTGCGAAACATCGCGCCGGCGCCTTGGGTGATCGCGAGGCTGGTGGCGAGGCCGGCGAGGGCGAGGAACATCGGCGCGGCGCCGCCGCCGAGGTAGTAGCTGAGATCGCCGTAGAAGCTCTTCTTCGTGGCGGCGGAGCCGAAGCTGTCGAACGCGTGCAGGAGAATCATGCACAGCACGGCGCCGCCGCGCACACAGTCGACGGCGGCGAGGCGCGGCGCCGGTCTCTGGCCGGTCTGGGGGACGAGCACCGGGCCCGTTGATACGCTTTTTCAGGCGTGGTCAAGTTGTCGGATGTCGTTCTATCAGACGCCGCCCGTGCTGGAGAATCAGTTCACGACCGATCGCCTGCTGCGGACGTACTTGCAGCGCACGCTCGGCGACGCGCTCGCGTCGGTGACGCCCGAGCTCGACGCGCTGGGAGCGCTGACCGCCGGCGAGATGTGGCAGCGTGCGCGGGCGGAGCGCGACGACGAGCCGTCGTTGGCGCAGTGGGACGCGTGGGGCCATCGCGTCGATCACATCGAGCTCTCGCACAGCTGGAAGCACGCCAAGCGCATCGCGTGCGAGTTCGGCCTGGTCGGCACCGCGTACGAACGCAAGCTCGGCGCGTTGTCGCGCGTCTTGCAGTTCGCCAAGGTGTACCTGTTCGAGCCGTCGAGCGACACGTATTCCTGCCCGTTGGCGATGACCGACGGCGCTGCCAAGACGCTGCTCACGCACGAGAACAGGGCGCTCATCGATCGTGCGGTGTCGCGGCTGACTTCTCGCCGCGCTGAAGACGCGTGGACGAGCGGGCAGTGGATGACCGAGCGCACCGGCGGCTCCGACGTGAGCAAGACCGAGACCGTCGCGCGGCTCGTGGACGGTGAATACCGGTTGTACGGCACGAAGTGGTTCACCTCGGCGACGACGTCGGAGATGACGCTGACTTTGGCGCGACCCGAAGGGCAACCGGAAGGGAGCCGCGGGCTCTCGTTGTTCTACTTGGAGCGCGCGCGCGCGGACGGATCGGCGAACGGCATCACGGTGAATCGGCTGAAGGACAAGCTCGGCACGCGCAAGCTGCCGACGGCGGAGCTTTTACTCGACGGCGCCATCGCGGTGCCGGTGAAGGGCATCGGCGACGGCGTGCGCAACATCGCGCCGATGCTGAACGTGACGCGCTTGTGGAACTCGGTGTGCGCCGCGGCGGGCATGCGGCGCGGCATCGCTCTGTCGCGCGACTACGCGAGACGCCGGCTCGCGTTCGGCATGCCGCTGTCGCAGAAGCCGCTGCACCTCGATACGCTCGCGGGGATGCAAGCGGAGCTGGAGGCCGGGTTCATGCTCGCGTTCCGGGTGGCGGAGCTGCTCGGCGCCGACGAAGCGGGGCAGAACGCGCAGCCCGAGCTCGCGCGCCTGGTGACGCCGCTGGCGAAGCTGACGACGGGCAAGCAAGTCGTCGCGGTGGCGAGCGAAGCGCTCGAGTGCTTCGGCGGGGCGGGGTACGTGGAAGACTGCGGCGTCTCGCGCTTGCTGCGCGACGCGCAGGTGCTGCCGATCTGGGAGGGGACGACGAACGTGTTGTCGCTGGACACGCTGCGGGTGCTCGCCGGCGGCGCGGGCCATGCGGCGTTGCTCGAGGACACGGCGCGGCTCATGAAGGAGACGAAGGACAAGGAGCTCGCTGCGGTGGCGTCGTCCGGGCACGAAGCGATCGGGCGGACGGTGGCGAAGGCAGGCGAGCTCGCGGGCCGCGATCCGGTCGCGGTCGAGCAGGCGGCGCGGCGCGTGGCGATGACGCTCGGGCGATCGTACGCGTTGGTGCTTTTGTGTCATCACGCGGACTGGTGTTTGCGGACGCTCGGGGATCGACGGTCACGGGCGGCGGCGTTGCGCTTCGCGGCGCATGGCTTCGATCTGATGAGCCGGCCGGAGGTCGCCGTGCGCGAGGACGAGGCGGCGATGGCCATGGAGTGAGGGACAAACTTGCACCCCGCGCGCCCTGCCGTGCCGCAGCGGAGCGGAGTCGGCGGTGGGGGCGTACGGCCGGGGCGTCGATCGTGCGGCGGTCGTCGTCATCACGGCCGGGCGCGCGGCGTCCGGCGCTGCAAACGTGAGTGCGCGCACCGCCCGCGCCACGCTGCGCGTGTCACGGGCGCTGCACATGGTTAGCCGCGGCGCGCTGGGCTCGCTTTTCCCGCCCAGCCGCAGCACCGCACGAGCGAGTTGACGACGTAGTGATAGTCCATCGTCGCGTACTTCGGCATCACCATCTCGGCGGTCGCGAGCGCGGTGCCAGTCGGCGAAGGCAGCGCGGGCGGTGCATTGGCGATCGGTGCGCCGCGCGGATCCCTGAACACGATGAGCCCGTTCGCATCGCGCTTCACCGCGTAGCCGTGCTCATGAACGAAGCGATGGTGGCGGCGACAGAGCGAGACGAGGTTCTCCAACGTCGTCGCGCCGCCTTGGCTCCAGTGTTCGACGTGGTGGCCGTCGGTGAACGTGTTCGTGCAACCAGGGAAACGGCACGTGCCGTCTCGTTCTTTGAGCTTCCGGCGCAGCGGCGTCGAGATCACGCGTGTCTTGCGTCCGATATTGACCACGTTGCCGTCCTTGTCGTGCGTCATCGTCACGATGCTCGCGTCGCACGCGAGACGGCGCGAGACTTCCGCGGAAACGCCGACACCTTCGATCTCGGCGCGGCCGTCCAAAGCATCGTGCGTGAGCACTTCGGCGTCGACATGCACGACCACCTGCACGCGATCGGCGCTCGAAGCTTCGCTGCGCGCGCCCGACAGCGCTTCCTCGGAAACGCGCACGAGCGCATCGGCGAGACGCTTGCCCGCGGGCATCCGTTCCTTCGGCGAGGGCACCGCTTCGAGCATCTTCATGATCATCGCGCCTTCGTCGGGAAGGAAGCGCCCCTGCATCACGAACATGCCGTCGTCGTCGAAGAAGCACGTGAGGCTGCGCGCCTCCTCGCGCTTCTCCGCTGACTCGAGCGTCTCGACCCGCCGCACGCCCCGCACGACTTTCTCGAGCGCCGCGGCGGAGATTTCCTTCGCGACCATGAGCAGCTCTTCCTCTTTCTCGGGCGTCGCGATGCGCGTGAGAGCGCGGACCTTCGAGTAGGACAACGCGCCCGACGCAAACGCCGCGTCGATCTTCGGCAGCTTCGCGATCGCATGCGCCACGCGCACCTTCTCGCGCGCGGTAGGCAACGAGAGGCCGAGGCGATAGTTCAAGTAGTGCGCGGTCGACAGGTACGCCATCGACGCGAACACCTCGCGCTCGTCGAACTCGCGGATCTTCACGAGCAGCCGGTGCGTGATTGCCGTGAACTCGGCACCGAGGGCAGCAATCTCTGAATCCAACGCGTCTGTTTCTTCGCTCATGACGACTCTTCTACCACGCACTTTTTCGACGCAGCCGTAGGCCCGCTGCGAAGCGCAAAGTGATCGATCCACGAAAAATCTCTCGCCACCGCACCGCGCGTCGTGTGCGCGGCAATAGGCTCAGCAAGAGCCTTCGCCGACGCGACTCAGCAAACGACCGCTGCACAGCGAAAAAACCCGTCAAGAGGCAATCGCGAAAAAGATAAAAAACACCGAGAAACGCCGCATGAAACCGCAGCCGCGTTTCCGCGGTAGCGTTCGCGCGCGATGACAGCGAAGCTGAGTGACAGCGGCGCCGGGCGAGCCCCGCCCAGACGCCCCGAGCGCTGCGGCTGGGCGGGAGAGCGAGCCCGAAGCGCCGCGGCAAATCAAGTGCAACGCCCGTGACACGCGCAGCGTGGCGCGGGCGGTGCGCGCACTCTCGTTCGAAGGTACAGACGCCGCGCGCCCGGCCGCGACGACCGCGACCGCCGCATGCTCGCTGCCACCGGCCGCATGCCCCCGCCGCGCTCCTCGCTCCGTTGCTCCAGGTTCAGCGGCAGACGAGCTTCGCCAAGCACTTTCCGGTCGACAGCTCGCAGCGGTAGCACGTGCCGCAATCGACGTTCGCCGTGCATCCGCCGCCGCTCGTCGTTGGTCTGTCGTCGGGCGTCGTGCCTGTGCGGGTTCCGGTCCACGACCACTTCTGCGGCGTTGTGCTGCCGGAGTAGTCCCAGCCGCCCGTGAAGCTCTCGCCGGCGCCGCTGAACACGAACTGATAAGGCCCGGATGCGCTGCCGTCTTGATGCCACGTCCCGGTGAGCACGCATCCGGCGAGCTTGCCGTCGAAGGTACCGAGCGAGCCTTGGGTGCCGCGATACCACCCGACGACGTCGCTGCCGTTTTGGCTGAGGTTCACCGGCTGCGTGTAATCCTTGCCGTCGTTCGCATTGCGTTCTTGCGAGGTGTACTTGCCGGTGACGTTCAGCGTCGCGGAGCACGTGGCGCCGGTCGTGCCAGTGGTGCCCGTCGCGCCGGTCGCGGCTTTCCATGCGATCGTCTGGCAGTCGGTGACTTGGATCGGATCGTAGAGCACATAGTTGAGCTCGCGACACACGATTGGGACGTCGCTGGTCGTGCATTTTGACACCTGCGTATCGCCGGCAAGACATCCCGTCGCGATGCAGCGGCAGTTGTTGGCGCTCTTGCAACAAGCGCCGTTCGCCGGCGGAGTGCATTCGGCCACGGTGCTGCTTGGCGCCTCGTACGCTGCTCTGCACCAACAACCGTCAGAAGAGGTGCGGCACGCGATCTGGGGGACGCCACACGAACAACGCCCTTGATCCGGAAAAGTCTTGTCCGCGCAGCAGACACCGTTGGCAAACGCTGCTGCGTTGCATGTTCCCCCGGTCTTGTCGGCCGCCTGGGTCTCGGGCGAACACTTGCACGCGTTGACCGCGTACGGATCTTTGTCGCAGCCGTAGCTGACCGCACGACACGACGTGAGAAGCCAAAGCAGAACGAGAGCAGCACGCATGGTTCGAGCTCCTTGGTCGTTATCTCACTTCACCGGCACCGCCTCCGCGAGCGCCTGTGTCCCACCCGGCACTTGTGTATTCGCTCGTGCGTTGCGAGCCAAGCCCCTACGATCGCCGCGGCAGCGTGATCGTGAACGTCGTGCCTTTACCCTCGGCGCTCTCGACCGCGATCGTGCCCTTGTGCTGCTCGACGATCGTCTGGCTGACGCTGAGCCCGAGCCCGGTGCCTTCGCCCTTCGGCTTCGTCGTGAAGAACGGCTTGAACAACTGCGCGCGCGTCGCTTCGTCCATGCCCGACCCCGTGTCGGCGATCTTCAAGCACACGCTGCCGTTGCCGCCGTGCTCGGTGGCGAGCGTCAAGGTGCCGCCGTTCGGCCGCATCGCGTGCTGCGCGTTCATCACCATGTTGAGGACGACCTGCTGCAGCTGCCCCGCGTTGCCGAGGACGAGGGCGCCGTCGCAGAGGGTGCTCTGCACCTTGATGCGCTGCGACGCAAGCTGGTGGCGCACGAGCTTCAAGGTGTCGCCGACGACGTCGTTCAAGTTGACCGGCTCGTTCTGGTTGCGCTCGACGCGGGTGAAGCGCAGCGTATTGTCGAGCAGCTCGCGCACGCGCTTCGTTTGCTTCTCGATCGTCGCCAGGTGCTCTTTGATCTCGGCGAGGTCGGTCGACTTCTGCGCGATCTGCGCGAAGCCGAGCACGCTGGTCAGCGGGTTCTTGATCTCGTGCGAGATCTCCGCCGAGAGCGCCCCGAGCGCCGCGAGCTTCTCCGAGTGGATCAGCTGATCGCGCGCTTGCTCGATGCGCTTGTCGCGATCCTGGAGCTCCGAGGCCATCGTGTTGAACGCGGTCGCGAGCACGCCGACCTCGTCGCGCGATTCGACGGCGACGTTGACGAGGAACTCGCCGCGGCCGACGTCGGTCATCGCCTCGCTCAGGCGCTTGAGTGGCGACGCGAGGCGACGCGAGAAGTAGATGCTCACGAGCATCGCGGCGAGGACGATGCCCACGGCGAAGAGGGCCGACTTCTTGATCAGCTCCCGCGACGCGTTGAACGCTTCGCTCTCCGGCGTCTCGGTGACGACGAGCAGCGGTGGATCTTTGATGCGCGCGTAGGCGCCGATCACCGTCTGGCCGTCGCGCTCGCGTAGCTGGACGACGGCGCGGCTCGACTTCTCGGCGAGCGCGGCGTCGAGGCCAGCGAGGTGGCGCATGTTGTCGTGCTTGATCACGCGCTCCGGATCGGGATGCACGACGAGCTGCCCGCGGCCGTCGACGAGGTAGGCGACATAGGCGCCGCTCTCGCCGAAGATGCGCAGGAGCCGCTCCGGCCTAAGGAGCGCGGCGATCACACGATCGTCGTCTTTGATCGCCAGCCACAGGAGCGAGACGTCCGGCGCCACGCTCGCGTTCGCGACGAAGCGGCCGGTCGCGAGCACGGCGTCGAAGTCGATCGGGTGCTCCTTGTGCGCGGTCTCGAGGTCGTCGCTCGTCACGTTGAAGGCGGCGAGGCGCGGCGCGTCGGTGAGCGTGGCGTCGCGGGCGAACGACGTGCCTTGCTTCGACCAGAGCGAGATCTGCAGGAGATCCGGCTCGCCGGCGAAGACCTTCATGAGCGTGGCGCGCGGGTCCTTCTGTGCTTTGGACGCGGCCACGTAGAACAAGAGCTTATCCGACACCGAGCCCACGGCGCTCGCCACCTCTTCCGAGAGCGTGTGCGCGATCGATGCGTTGAGATCGAAGATGAACGCGCGCTTGTCACGTTGAAAGAGCGTCGACGCCAGCAAGAGGTAGCTCAGCATCGCGACCACGAGCACACCGGTCACGAGCAAGAGCATCTTGTAGCGGATCGAGAACCGCATCGCCTCTCGTGAGTACCAGATAGTCGCGCTCAGTACACATCATACGCCAGCGAGAACACGGCGAGGAGGCCGCCGGTCTGCATGGTCAGCTGTGGATGTATGAGCGGCGCGTGGGCGAAGCGGAGCTCGAGCGAGCCGACCGCGCGGCGGACGGCGTAGCCAAAGCCTAGGCCGCCGCCGGCGCCGGCAGCGATGCCTCCAGGTTGTGCCGTACGGCCCGCGCTGGCGAGCAGCATGACGAGTGGCCGCACGGCGGCGAAGGCGATGACGAAGAAGCGCCACGCCTTGTACGAGAACTCGTAGGTGATCGTCGGATCGATCGGAAACGCGAGGAGCCCCGAGCTTTGAAACGTGCGCGCCGGCTCGTTGCGCGCGTCGTAGCCGGCGATGGCGAGCGAGAGCTGCAAGAACACGGCGTGCGGCCCGGCGCGGATCCCGGCGCCCGCACGGAGCCCAGTCCACAGTCCGCCGCTGGCCACGAAGTTCGTGACGATCCCGTGCGCAAGGCCGAGGCGCAGCGCAAAGCCGACGCCGGCGGGTGGCGCCACGGGTTGGCTCGCGGTCGGAACGCGTTTCTCCTCGACGGTGAAGCTGCGCGACGCGGAGGGGCCGTGGCGGCGGCCGCGATCATCCTCGCTGAAGACGCGCCAGGTGTAGACGCCGGGCGCCGTCGGGCGGAACATGCGCTCGTTCTTCGTCGTGCGCTCGCTCATGACTTCGGCCTTCGCCGCGCCGGCCGAGGCGATCTGCACACGGTAGCCGCTCGCGCCGCGGACCCTCGTCCACTGCAGCGGCACCTCGCCCCCGAGCACGATCGCGACCGCGTCGGGCGTGAGCAGCGCCGGTGCGTCGAGGATGATCGAGAACGCGCCTTCGACTGGCTCCGCGCTTTTGCCGTCCTCGGTCGTCGCGAAGAAGCGGTAGTGGTAGGTGCCGAGCGCTTTGGCCGAGAAGATGATCGGCGACGCGGCGCTCGACTCGTCGAACACGCGGGCCTCGAAGCGCTCGTCGGTCGCGACTTGCAAGGTGTAGCGCGTGAAGATCTGGGCGAGCTCGAAGTGAAACTCGACGCGCTCGAGCTCGCCGCCGCCGACGAACATCGCGTTCTTCTTCGGCTTCGTCAGCGGCGGCGTGACGAAGACGGCGGCGATCTCCTTGGCTTCGCTCCACGGCCCCGGCTGCTCTGTTTCGTCGAGGCCGCGCGCGCGAAAGTAGTGCGTCTTCGCTGGCAAGGCGTCCCAGCGGTAGCCGTTCTGCGCGATGCGCACGTTGAGCACCACGTCCTTGAACTCGGCGTCGGCGGCGATCTCGAGATCGTAGAACACCGCGTCCTTCACGGCGCTCCAACGCAGCACGATCGACGAGCTCGCGGCCGACGCGATCTTTGGCGCGATCGTCGGGGCGAGCACCGCCAGCGCACAAAGCAAGAGCGCCGATCTAGCGATCATGCGCCCTCAGCTCGAGCTCTGGATCGTAGAGCTCGGGCGCGTGCGGGAGCGGCTTGCGCGTCAGCCGGAAGCTGCGCGGCGGCGACGCAGGCGAGGGTGGGCCGCTCGAGCGTTCGGCGTGCACGCGCCAATGATAGAGACCCTCCGCGAGGTTCGGGACCGCCTCCGTCGCGTTCTTCGTCTTCTGCTGCAGGACAACGTCGCGGAAGCCAGCGTCGGCGGCGATCTCGAGCACATAAGTCGTGGCGCCATCGACCTCGGTCCACGAAAAGAGGAGCGCGTCTGCTTGCCGTTTTGCGACGAGGTACTCGAGATCGCGCGGCACGAGCGCGCGCGGCGGCTCGTTGTCGGCCACGACGAAGTACGAGGTCGGCGACGCTGGTGAGCCCGCGCCGTCGACGAGCCGCCAGTACACGGGCCCGCGGCGGCCCCACGCGATCTCGACCTCGGCAGCGCCGGCTTCGCGCGCGATCGCCGGGCGAAGGAAGTCACTCGTCGCGGCGACTTGCACGAAGAGCGGCTCGCGCTCGGCGGCGGCGCGGCGAAAGCGCAGCGCGATCGATCCGTCTACGCCCGCGGCCGCGTAGACGCGCGCGCCTGGGGGT
This sequence comes from Deltaproteobacteria bacterium, assembly GCA_020848545.1. GTDB lineage: Bacteria > Myxococcota > JADLHZ01 > JADLHZ01 > JADLHZ01 > JADLHZ01. Next base: position 120,758 of record JADLHZ010000104.1, read on the forward strand.
GGCGAGGCGAGCATCGCGCGGTGCAAAACGATCTGGCCCGGCTCCGAGAGCTTGCTGCTTTGACCTTCCTTGACCGCGGCGCCCGCGAGCTTCACTTCGCCTGCGAGCACGTCGATGCGCTCCTGACTGTCGAGCCGCGCCTCGGTGCCCGGAGTGAGCTCTGCCGCCCGTCCGCCGACGTCGAGCACGACGCCCTTCTCCTTCGAGCGCGAGGTGAGGGCGCCCTTCGTGAGCGACAGCCGGTGCGGCGCTTCCTGGTTGCTCTCCTCGAGCACGAGCAAGCTGTTCTCTTCGAGCGTGAGCTCGGTGCCGTCGCGCAGCGTGATGACGGCGTCGGTGCCCGGTGGAACGAAGATGGTGTCGTGCGTGAAGGTCTCGTCGCCGATCACGAGCGTATCCCAGCCGAGGCTGTGCATCGGGCGGCGGCGGATCGTCGCCTGCGCATGCGTCAGCGCGCCAATGGCCGTCGCGCTGCTGTGGGCGCCGACGTTCCGCGCGCCGCCGTCCTGGGCGATGAGCCACGACACGAGCAACAGGCCGGCGACGCAGGCGGCGCTGAGCACGGTGTCTGGTTCGCTCTTGGTCTTGGCCACAATCTCACCCCGCCGGCTGCGGTGCGTTCAGCGCTTGTTCTTTCCGAGCAGCGCGTCGAGCTCGGCGCGCGCTTCTTCGAGCCGCCGAATGTGCGCGTGCATGCGATAGGACGCGTGCACGACATCGACGAAGTCAGCGATGTCGTCGAACGGCTTGAGCAGGTAGTAGTCGATGCGCTGGCGAAAGCCGCGCGTCGAGCTCTCGAGGTTGCCCTTGGCGGTGATCATGACGACGCCGATGTGCGGGTGCAGGTGGCGCGCTTGATCGATCACTTCGTGGCCGTCGATGCCCGGGAGGCTCTTGTCGGTGACCAGGACGTCGAAGGTGCGTTCGGCGAGGATCTTCAGCGCGTCTTCGCCGCTGCCCGTTTGCACGACGTCCTCGGTGCCGGCGCGCTTCAACGCCGCCGTCAGCAACGCGAGGATGCTCTCTTCATCGTCGACGAGCAGCACGGATCGCGGCGGGCCGACGTTCGCTTGAGACATACTCAAACTTACCTCTTCACCGAGGCGCGCACCACGTTCTATCCGCGGCCCCGTGCCGTCGCGCATCGTGTGTCTGACCGAAGAGACGAACGGGACGCGCTATCGTCGCGCGGCGGGCGGGCGGAGTAATTCTGAAAAGCGACGTTAGGGGCAAGCAGTCAACGTTTGATTGTGATGCACCACGAGGTTGTAAGATCCTGCGCCGGGGACGCCGGTGACGAGGGCAGCGAAGGTGTTCGCTCCCTGCTGGCTCTCGCTGCAGAACACGTTGGCCATGCTCCCAGCGCCGAAGTTCAGCGTCGGCCCATTGGACAGTGCCATGGCGGCGCCTCCTGTCGGGGCTGCGTCGATGCGCCGGATGGTCGAACTGCCGATGGTGAGGCTCGATGGGCCCGAAGCCGCCTTGTCCACGGCGATGCCGACGCTCGCGGTGCGTACCGTTGAGAAGTTCATCGTGACGGTGGCTCGTCTCAGGCTTAGTACGGCGGTCGACCCGTGGCCTGCGAGGAGGACCCGCGTCAGGTTGGCGGTGCTGTCTAGGTCCAGAAGCAGCGCCGGGCCGGCCGCATTGTCGACGCTGCTGTCGGTTGCGCTCAGCGTGAGCCCTTGAGCCGCCGTCGCCGGCGTTGGTGGGGCGGCGCGAATCGCACCCAGGCCACCGCCCGCGATCCTGATGGATGAACGGACGAGATCGACGCGCGATCCGCTGGTGGTCAGGATCGCGACATCGGCTTGCGTGTCGATGAGGCTGTCTTCGAGCATGAGCGCCCCTGTCGAGACGAATGCAGCGTCGGTCCCGCCGAGGGTCAGCGTCGAGCGTTGCAGGACGGTCGCCGTAGCGCCGGTCGATTGGTCGAGGATCAAATAGGTGCCAAGCGTGGTGGGCGCGTCGATTCGAACGTTGCTTAGTACCGTGCCTTCTCCTCCGCCGAGCTTGAGCGCGTGGTTGCCTGTCGCGCTCGATTGAATCACCGCGTGGGCGATGACGACGCCGTTGGCCCCGTACGGGACGAAGAAACCGGCTGATGTCGTCAGGGTCACCAAGAACGGAGCGCCTTCGATTCCCAGGAGACGCACATTGCTGTGGTCGACGACGACCGCCAGATCGACGTTCTGTGGGCGCGGATTCGCGAAAGCGACGCCTGCGCCGATACACAGTGTGAGGTTATCGCTCGTCATCCGATCGTCGAGGTTGGCTAGGCTTTCGCTCGTCGCAATGAGCACGTCGCAGGAATGAAACGTCACTCGCGGATGCGAGGCCTTCGGCACGTAACGGTGCTCGGCGGTGCATGTCGCCCCCAGGCTGGCGCGGATGACGAGCTCGCGCCAAAGCGCGTGATCGGCGAGGGTGTAGATGAGCGTCGTGCTCGTATCGCACGCGGCAAATGTTGTGCCCCCGTCATGTGAACATGCAACGGCGTCTCCGGTGTGAGTGAACGAGAGCGTGCGTGCGAGCACGTCGTGAGATCCATAGTGCAACGCCTGGACCGGAGGCTCGGTTACCGAAAGGTTGAGCTCTGCGCATGTGGACGTGGTGATGCCAGTCCCAGCCGTGGAACCCGTCGCGCCTTTGGGCGCCGCCGTGTCGCCAGGCGTTGTTGCTGCGTCGTCCGGGACTGCTGGGTCGAGATCATCGCCCGCGACCGACTCACTGCGGGTCGACATCGGTCGAATGGTGTCGAGCACCAAACACGCGGGCAGGAGCGGTAGCAGCATCGAAAGCGCGGTCGAGCGCATAGCGACCTCGTCTTCTCTCCGTTTCTGCAAGAGGCACGCCGCGTTCGTTGCGCAGTGTTTCTCACTCGGAATGCACGCCGAGCCACTGTGGCTTGCCTCGGTCGGCCGCCAACTCTTGTCGCGGATGGGGTTGTCTGTCGTTATGCTGCATCGGTGCAGCTTGGTGAGTTTCAGCTCGTACGTAGGCTCGGAAGCGGCGGAATGGGCGAGGTCTTTTTGGTCGAGAGGCGCGGCCAGAGACTGGTGTTGAAGCGTCCATTGCCGCATCTGGCGAACGATCCCCTCATCAGAGACAGCCTGCGTCGGGAAGCTGCGGTGCTTGCGCGACTCAAACACACCTGTATCCCGCGTCTCATCGACGCCGGCGTCATCGATGATGTCCCCTACGTCTGCACCGAGTTCGTCGAAGGTCTCTCCGCTGCGTCGCTTCTCTCGACATCCGCCACCTTGCCGCCTGGCATCGCGCTGCGCATCGCCGCGGATCTCGCGCAGGCCCTACACCACGCTCACCGCGCCGTCGCAAGCGATGGAAGCGCCCTGAACCTCGTGCATCGCGACGTATCACCTGCGAACATCATTGTCGGGAAGGATGGGATAGCCCGCGTGATCGACTTCGGCATCGCCAAGACCGAGTTCACAGAGCAGACCACGACAGGTCGAATCAAAGGCAAGTTTCGTTACATGTCACCTGAGCAGCTTGCAGGTGAGTTGGTCGATGCGCGTTCAGACATCTTTTCTGCGGGTGTCGTATTGTACGAGCTCTTGACGAGGACGCCCCCGTTCGACGCGAAAAGCGAGCTCGCATTGCTCAACGCCATCGCCCATTCCACGCCTCTCAAACCCTCAGAACACGGAGCGCCGCTTGTGCTCGACGCGATCGTATTGCGTGCGCTCGAGAAGGCACCGGAGCGGCGCTACGCTTCGGCGGCGCAGTTCGAAGCCGCCTTGCTCGAACAGTTGCTCGCGCTGGGAACAGGCAACGACCATCGTGCGGTCGCAGCCTACCTCGCCGCCCAAATTTCGACTGATCCGGTGTTGCCTTCGCAGAGCGCGGAACCTGCAGCGACCCGGCCGAGTACGTCCGAGACCAAAGGTTTTTCCGTGCGCGGAACGACGTACGGCATCGATCGCGTCGGCCGTGTCCTTGTCCAACTAGACACCAAACCGCCAGACGTGGCCCACTTGAACAGGTTCTTCGATCTACTCGACGCATTGGTCTCTTCGACAGAAGGAGATGTGGGCACGCTCTGGGTGATCTCGCCGGCGCGTCATCAAAAAGCTTCGCTGTCGGGCGAAGCACGTGCGCGTTTGGTGCAGCGTATTCGCAAGACTCCGCTGCGCGTGACGAAGATCGCCGTGGTGCTGGAAACGCCTGGCTTCATTCGCATCGCCGTCAAGCCGCTGATCGTGTTGCTTGCCAAGTTCGCCAGCGGGCGAAGGGATTATCGAATCTTCGATACGGTGGAGCAAGCGTCGGAGTGGATGGTCCAATCGCTGCACGATGGGCCGCCCGCGGCTGAGCTCGTCGCTGCGGTCGCGACCTTGCGCGCCGAGATTAGAAAAGCCTGATTTGGCAGACGCCTGGGTCACGCAGCGTGGGTCGGGTTCTCGCGAGTGTGAGATTGCGGGTGTCTATTGTCCCAAGCAAAGCAGGTGTAGCCCCGTCGTTGGCTTCGGCTCTGCCGTGTAGCCGGTGCCGTCGCAGCCTCGGTAGTGTCCTGCGAGCCAATGGGTGTAGCCGCGCGTTTGCCAGGCAGCGTGCGTGACCCAGACCCGCGCGAAGGGGTTCGCGATCGTGTAGTCGATGCAGTTCCCGACGTTGAAGCCATAGGTGGTGGAGTAGGCGTTCTCGCCATCGAGGCCGTAAAGCACACGATCCGCCCACGTGTCGGGCGTGCCGTCGCCATCGAGATCCTTGTTGGGTACGCCGGCGGGAATCGGCAGCGCTGGCGGCGTCCCCGTCAGAATCTCCGCGTCCGTGTCGACGAGCGGCGTGCCGAACTCGGTGAGCAAGCGACTCGACGGCACGCCCTGTTCGAGGTCGGCGATCGAAATGACATCTCCGGCCTGATTGTACCAAGGCCCAGCGCCAACCCGTTTCGTGCCCAGCTCTCGGTTGGCGACGGCCGCCACCGAGAGCAACGCCTTCCAGGTGCGCGCCTTGACGGCTGGTGGCGCAGAAGACGCGTTGATCGCGGCGCTACAGACGGCATCCGCCTGAAGGACGCTGCCGACCGCCGCACCCGAGGGGCCACCTATGCCGGTGCTGGTGACGAAAAACGACAGCGTGTTCGAGCCGGTGCTGCCAGTCGAGCCGGTGCTGCCGGTCGAGCCGGTGCTGCCGGTCGAGCCGGTGCTGCCGGTCGAGCCGGTGCTGCCGGTGCTCGCATCAGAACCCTTGGTCACGAGGACGGTGACGGCGGCGGTGCGGATCAGGTCGCCGGAGCGAGTCGCGTTTCCGCCTCGCGCGACGAGCTTCAGTTGGTACACGCTTGGAAGAAAGTTGGATCCGGCGGGTACGTTTTCGCCCACGTGCAGGGTGACCCGGGTCGGACTGTCCTGAAGGGCGAGGGGAAGCGATCCCCGCGGGTCGGTGTTGAGCAAGACCTCACGATAAACGCTGCCATCGAGAACATTGCCCGCCGCATCTTCTAGCCAAATTGCATCCGGCGAACGCACGTTGAGAGGTTGTATGGATGCTCCGACGGCTTCGAGCCCGTAACTGATCTGATAGCCCCACTGGTCAATGCACGAGGCGTTGATGGTGAGGGGGGCGCTGCGACGACACTGTGTGTTGGCACAGGTCTCGAGACTGACGAGTTGCAAATCGGAGCGCTCATCGTCGGTGAGTGTCTCGGGGCGCAAGATCCAAATGCCAAAGTCTCGCGCGTGGGTTGGGCCGGTTGCTACACGACGCGGCTCTAGCGAACTATACACTCCATCCAGGGGCGGCAGGTCAGCGGGGGTATCGATCGCAAAGAAGTAGTGATCGAAGCCTCCGCTCGCGCTGCGCAGGGCCCGGACGTACTGCGTGTCGCTTGAGGCGGTGATGACGGCCGTGCCGGTTGAATCAGGGATGCGAAAGGCGTCCGTCTGAGACTCCGCACCAAGCAGCGCCGCCTCCCAGCACCCGGACCCGTTCACGCAAGCGTCAACGCGCGAAATGCTGTGCCACCCGCTTCCATAGGAAACGAACGCGCGATTGCACACCGAGTCGAGTCCATCCTCAATGATGAAGGGATCACGCAACCAACGCACGCTCGGTGCGATGTCTACTGGTCTCCGAATCGATCGAAACGCGAAGAATTCACCAGCTTGGCCATCGCTCTGAACAAAGTTCCCAAACCATCCGTTTGAAACAGTCGTCGTGCCGGTGAGCCTCAGCGACTGATCATCGGTAGGTGTGCTCAGTCGCAATTCAATATCGAACAGAGGGCACCCGTCCGCATTGGTTGCGCGAAAGCTACCAGAGACGGAACCCGTGAAAGGCCCAGCGAAATCACCTACCGAATCAGTGACGTCTTGTAACGTGTCGGCGCACAAGGGCGTATCTTGGCGGACGCGCAAGCTTGCGCGAGTGTATAGGAACAGCTTTGGAGCCTCGTAGTATGGCTGCCCTCTGTTGGTATAAGTAAGGACGTAGGTCCAGTCTTCCGGATCCCGCGCCAAGTCATCAGCACCACCCGCCGCCCCCGTATCGCTGCTGCCTGAGCAAGCGCCGGGCGACGCACCCAGCAGCAGTGAAACAAGGCATAGGAGAACACAAGCTTGGCTGACGGGGCGCGTTTGCGTCTGCATGGAAGGACCTCGGCTCTCTTCCACGAGCAAGCACAGTGCCAGATGCATGGCGCTTGACGGGTTGGCGCTACCAACCAAGCTGATGCGACTTCATGCTGGGCGAGCCACAGTGGCTCGCCCAGCGCGCTGGCCACGCGCGGCTACTTTCTGAACGACTCGGGGGAGAGAGAGAAGCGCTTCAGCCAACGATAGATCTGTTTGCGATCGGCATCGAGCGCTTTGGCGAGCGCCACCACGTTGCCCTTGCTTTGCTCCAAGGCCGCGACGAAGGCCTCCTTGCTCATGGGGGGGCTCGGCGAGCGTCGCTTGACCCGTCCGATTGGCGTGTCTGCGGCCTGGTTCGCGATGGCGGGTGTCGTTGTCTCGGGCGTGCACGACGTGAGCAACGTGCTGATCGGAGTACCCAATGCGAAGCGTTGCAACACCGAACGGAGTTCGCGCACGTTGAGCGGCCAGTCGAAACACAGCAAACGCTCGAGATCGTCGACAGTGAGCACTTCGTTGGGCGGCATGAGCGCGGCAGCGATCAGGGGAATATCCTCTTTTCTCGCGCGCAAAGGTGGGACGTGAAGCAGCCCAGCGCTGAGGCGCGCGAAGAGATCGCGACGAAAGTGCTTGGCACCCGGAAGATCAATGGCCGCATTGGTCGCCGCCACGATTCGGGCGTTCGACTTCTCGGCCTTGCGCGCGCCCACCGGCGTGAAGTCCAGCGTCTCGAGCACACGCAGGAGCTTGGCTTGCTGCGACTGCGGCATCTCGCCGACTTCGTCGAGAAAAAGCGTGCCGTCTCTGGCCTGCTCGAACGCGCCGCTGGCATCGGTGCTCGCTCCAGTGAATGCACCTTTGACATGACCGAACATGTACGACTCGAAGAGCGTCTCAGGGATGGCTGAGACGTTGACGGGAACGAGCTGGCCTTTGCGCTCGCTCTGCGCGTGTAAACGGCGCGCGAGCAGCTCCTTGCCCGAGCCGGTCTCGCCGATCAGCAGCACGGGTAACTCCGTGCGCGCGAGCGCGTCGAGCGCACTGAGGAGTGAGGTCAAGGTGGCCGAGCGACCGATCAATTCACCGCTCGTTGCCGGCGGCCCCTCGGGAAGCTGCGTCCAGATGAACAAGGTGTCGCCGATGCGAAGCACGTCGTGTGCGCGCAGCGTAGAGCGTTGCACCTTGGCTCCGTTGACGAAGGTGCCGTTCTTGCTGCCGGCGTCCTCAACCACGACCGCGTCGCCCTGCCTGGTCAGCACCGCGTGGCGACGCGAGGCTCGCTCGTCCTGGGTGAGCGCAATGTCGACGGTCTCGCCACCGCCGCGGCCGAGCGACAGCTGTTTAGACACAGCGTGACTGACGCCCTCGAGCGCTGCGTTTGCGTAGCGAACGACGATCAAGCCGAATTGCGGCGAGGCAGGCGCTGCTTGGCCACGGTCGATCCGGGAGACAGTGCTGTTGGCCATGTCAGACAATTACTTGCTCGAGTCATGGTAGGACAAGATCTTCGCGTCTGACGTCAAAAGGACATGCCGTTCGGCTGCTTTCGCGAGCGAAGCGAATGAGCCTCGGTTGGTTCGCAGACGACGTGTGCCTTGGCGCTCCTGATGGTGTGGCTCGCGGTGCGGCTCGCGGCGTGGCTCCGCATACGTGGCTCAAGAAGAATCCGCGCAGTCGCAGGCCGATGGCGACCTCGTGGGTCGCGCCTCGCGGGCAGCGAGCGCCTGGTACGCACCGTGCATTTTTCCGCGCCATGGGCGACCCGAGTCAACGCGCGTATGGTTCTCGACTGCTCAAGGAAGTCGCCGAGGACTATCAGACGAGCACGCGCACATTGCAGCGGAGGTTCGCCGCCAAAGGCGTCCGCTTCCGCGATCTGCGAAACGACGCGCAAACGAACACGGCCAAGCAACTGCTTCTGATCGGCCGGTATACCGTTCGCGAAGTCGCAGCACAGCTCGGCTACGCTACGTCCTCGAGCTTCTGTCGCGCGTTCAAACGCAACGCCGGCTGCACGCCGCGCGAGTATGTGACCAACGCGGCTGCTCGCCCTGACGGCTCGGGGGCTCAGCCTGAGCTCGACAATTCTTGATCTTCCGGCGCGGACCGCCGCAACGCGAGCGATGGGGGCGACGCGATGAACATCGGTCGACTGACTGAAATTGTCGCCCAGGCGATCACCAGCGAGCAAACGCTGGCGGCCAACCTGACGCGGGCGCGAGAACGCGTCGAAGCTGTGCCTGCCGACGAGGAGGGATGGTTCGCACTGGTGGTCGCGACGGCGATGACAGGCGACGCGCGCGTGATCGATCACGCGATCGTGTCGGCGCGGGTGAAGGTGTCGAGCAGCGACGCACTGCAGCTGTGTGTCGCCTTTGCTTCCTGGCGCGCACGCGAGACACGTCGCGCGCTCCGCAGCCTCACGGAGTCGCCCGCTTGCGATCTGCGCGTCGCCATCGCGGCGCTCATGCACCCGACGTCAGAGGATGAACCGTTGCGAGATCTGCGACTGGAGGCGCTGCGCGGGCTCCGTGCGGAGGCGGAAGGTCGGTGCCACGTCCCGAGCGGCGATCACTGGTTAGAACTGGCGCACCGATTGCGCGCGGTAAGGCAAGGGCTCGCCGTCGAGGCGTCACCGGTCGATCTCTTGGTCGACCTCGAGTCGGCCTTGACCCTCGCCGATCGATTGGAGGTCGACTTCGAGCGGGGCCTCGCGTTCGAGCTTCGCGCGGCGGCGCTCGCCGCGAACGATGCGTCGGACGCGGATGTTACCGCGGCCTTGTCCCATGCCGCTCGCGCCTACCTGGCAGTCGGCGCCTACAAAGAGGCCCAGGCGCTTTCGCCGATGTTCTCGCGCTTCGGCGCGCGGGCGAGCGACGGGCACGTGCCGCAGCGCCTGCGCCGTGCGATTCGCGAGAGCGTTGCCGAGACGCACGCAATCCGCGATTGCGTGGGGGCGCTCAACGACACCGTCAGCGCCCACGCCGGGCCGCGCGAGCTCGTCGGCCACCTCGAGTGCTTGGAAGATCAAGTCGCGCTCATCCAACGCTACACAGATCAGACGGTGGGCGTGCGAGAACGCGAGTACCGTGCGGGAGGCATGATCGAGTCACTGATCGAGCTGCAGGGAACCGAGCTCGTCTGCCAAGCGCTCGTCGCAACGGTGTACGCTGATTGTCAGGCTCGGGGATGTTTGGTCTGCCGTTGGGATCAGCGCGTCACGTCGATCGTCGCACGGGCTGGGGCGTCGGTGGAGGGAGCCGAGGGAACGGTACGCTACGCTCTCGACGAAGCAAGCCAGCTCGCGATGATTGTCTTGCCTCACGAGCGGGCTGACGATGAAGATCGCGCCCGGGTGCGGCGGTTGGTCGCTGCTACACGACTCGCGCTGGATCGCTTGGCGTTGCGGCGAGATGTCGACGGGTTGCGCGAACAACTGCGTCTCGTCGGGCAAACCCCGAACCTCCAAGCCAGAGCAGAAGGCCGAGGCAACACGCGCTACCAGCTCAAAGACTTCGTCGGCCGTTCGCCCTCAGCCCGCGCCGCTGTCGAAGCAGCAGAACGGGCGGCGCGAACCGACCTGCCCGTCTTGATCATCGGCGAGACAGGCACCGGCAAAGAGCTCATCGCGCAAGCGATCCATGCGGCATCGCCGCGAAAGGATGCGCCGTTCGTCGCGCTCAATATGGCTGCGATACCTCTCGAGCTGTTCGAGGCGGAGCTGTTTGGTTACGAGGCAGGGGCATTCACGGGCGCCAATCCGCGAGGGGCGCAGGGAAAACTGGAGCTGGCCGGTGACGGGACGCTGCTGCTCGACGAAATCGGCGATCTGCCCTTCGTCATGCAGGCTAAGCTCTTGCGAGCGATCCAAGAACGGCGGTTTCGTCGCGTGGGTGGGCAAAAAGAGCACATGTTCTTCGCGCGTGTGATCGCGACCACGAATGTCGATTTACCGACGAAGGTCAAGAACGAAGCCTTTCGCGCCGATCTCTATTATCGGCTCGCGGGAGTGCGGATTTCGCTACCGCCGCTACGGGAGCGACGCGAAGACATTCCCGATCTCGTGAACCACTACATCGCGCGCGCGTGTGCTCGCTTGGGTCGCGCGCGGGTCGACGTCGCAGCGATCGTCATGCAGTCTTTGCGTGCGCGGCAGTGGCCGGGCAACGTGAGAGAGCTCGAGATGGCGATCGAAAGAGCGATTGCGGCCCTGCCGGAACACAGCCGTCTTTGGGATCGTAGCGGTGAGGAAGAGCACGAAACCGGACCGACGCTACACTCGGTTCGAACCTTGTCGTCGACCGTCGATGTCGCGATCCGGGACCTGTTCGTCGACGCGATCACACGGACTTCCGGCGATGTGACGCGCATGTCTCGCGAGCTTGGGATGTCGAAGGTGACGGTGTATGCGAAGCTGAAGCGCCTCGGGCTTACCGACACATTGGAGCAAGCGAGGCTCGAGCGACGCGCCGTACAAAAGACGACGCAGTGATCCGTTCGTCGAGCGTTCGCGAGATGGTCTCACGGGCGGTCGTAGAAGAAGCCCACCGTCGCCCAGAACCTGGGCCCAACGGCCTCACCCGAGTTCGACTCGCCGCGGTAGGCAAAGGTGCCCGGCGTGCGAAAGCGAAACCAGCGAATATCCAGCAGGTTCAGCACCGAGGCCGACACCTGCCAGCGCTTCTTCGCGTCGAGCCAATAACTCGCCTTGGCGTTCACGATCACTCGGCCGGGCACGTCGGTAGGGCTCGTCGGGTCAGCCTGCGCTTGGTCGTGAAAGAAGACCTGGGTCGAGACAGCGAACGATCGCCACGTATAGTCGACCCCAAAACCGGCCACGTGCATGATGCTGTTGGCGACGAGGGTGTACTGAAGAAAGAGGTGGAGATTCTCGATCGGCCGCGCATCGATGCGGGCAACGGCGCCGGGAATCGGCGTCTCGATGGTGCCGAGGTAGAACGGTAGCTTGAAGCGCCCCCCCATCTCTGGCTGGTAGAGCGGTTGCCCGAGGTATTCGGTCGTGGGGTCGTTGTAGGCGGTCGCGTTCGGAGCCACGAGGTTCAACGCGTAGGCAATGTAAGGCTCCAAGCGAACTGACAACCAGCGAAACTTGCCGAGCCAGCTGAGGCCCACCGAGTGCACCACCTCGTCACGCAGGTTCGGGTTGCCGACGAAGAATATTTGGCCATCGCCGCCGACGAAGGTTGCCGCGCGCTCAGTGCCGGACGGTGTTCGCGATGCGCTGGCGTACTCCAGGCGCAGCGAGTGCTCCTGATTGATGAGCCAGACGATTGAAGCGCGCGGTGAGAACGACAAGAATTGAAACGGATTCCCCTGACCTTGCGAAACGTGGATGTCGCCGCGGAGCCCGAGGGTGATGAGCAACTGTTTGATCGGCCGGTAGTTGTCTTCGGCGAAGATGCCGAATTGCAGCAGCGTTTTGCCGATCGGCGCGTAGGCGTCGCAGTCGTTGAGCGTGCCGCGCAGAAGAACGCCGATCGCCAGCGTGTTGCCGAAGAACGTCGGTAGATTGTACGTCCCTTTGGTCTCTATCGTCTTCGATGCGAAGATGATGCTCGGCGCCGGGAGCGCGACGCGCGGGCTGTAGTGCATCGTGTAGCTGCGAAACGAGGTGACGAGGGTGAGTTGATCGTCGCGGATGCTCCGCTGCTTCTCGACGGTGAAAGTGAACGCATAGTCCAATTGCTCGTTGGGACCACCGTCGATAATCTCCAAAATGCCGGTCTTGTACGCGAAGTCGCCCTGCAATCGGAGATTCCAACCGTTCACGTCTTGCACGACGTCGAGCATCGCGGAGACTCTGCGGCCGGGAAGCGTCAGGATCTGGCCCGAGTCCGTGTGGTACCCGAACGTCGGCGTGTACTGCGCGCCGACGGACAGCTGAACGCCACCACTGCCCCAGCCGTGTCCGTACTGCGTGTAGGCGTTGGTATATGGCAAAAGGCGGTACGGCGCCCCTGGCGTGAGCTCGGCGCCAACGACGCCGCCGCCATCGATCTGGGCCGTCGCACGGTCGCCCTGCCGGGGCGGCCTCCTGCGCGTAATGCTGAGCACTCCGTTGAAGGCGTTCGGTCCATAGAGTGTCGAGGAGGGCCCGTTGACCACCTCTATGCGTTCGATGTCCTGCAGATTGAGCAGCGTCTTGTCATAGAGTTGGATGCTGTCGCTCGACATCGTTCGACCGTCGACCAGCACCAGCGTTTGGACGTCGGGAAATCCGCCCCAAAAGCGGAGCCCCGAATCAGGGTTCGAAAGCGAGTAGTCGCGGATCAACGTCCCTGGGATCATCCGTAGGGAGTCGACTAAGCTCATCGCGGCCGTGTTGCGCAGGGTCTTCTCGTCGATCACCCACACGCTGGTCGGCGCTTCGCGCAGTGTCGTCGTTCGCGCGCTGCCCAAGGTGATGGCGGCGTACTCTTCCGCGACGAAGCCGAAGATGTCGACAGGCTGCGATGCTGGTTGCGACGTGGGCGCGTCTTCCGCACGGACCGCGTGTGGCGCGCACAGCATGACGATGAAGGTCGCACAGAGCTTGATCGGAGCTTCCCTCGACACATGCGATCGACAGGTCATGTGTCAGTATCCGACGTGGCGTTCAAATTGCGATGTCCATTTTGCGTCACGCGCGCCCGGGGTGCGCGCCGCATGTTAGCATTTGGAATGCCGCTGAAATCCAGGCTCATTCTGACGACCTCTGGATTGCTCGTGCTCGTCACGTTGGCCATCAGCAGCTACTTCGTGGTTCGCAACCAGCGCGACCTCGATGAAGCGAACTCGAACAAGTACGCGATGATGCGTCATGAGCTTGCGAAGAAGGGGTCGGTGCTCGCGAGAAACGTCGCGATCGCTTCCGAGCGCGCCGTTGCGGTGCTCGACTTCTTGTTTTTGGCCGAGGTGATCTCGAGCGCCACTCAGCACGATTCCGAGATCGTCTACGGCATCATCCTCGATAAAGAAGGAAAGGCACTCGTCCACAGCGACGCGCGACAGAGCGGAAAGAAGCTCGACGATCCGGCTACGCGGCGCGCGATCGAGAGCGCCGATGGCTCGGAGTTGGAGATCTCCTATTCGGGTCGTCCAACGCTCGACGTCAGCGCGCCGATCGTCGTGGCCGGCAAGCCGTGGGGCGCCATTCGTTTCGGGCTGTCGCTCGACGGCGTCAACGCGGAGATCTCCAAGAACAAGGCGCAGGCAGAGGAAAAGCTGCGCTCCGGGTTGATCGTCGCTGGCAGCGCCGCAGCGTTGCTGCTCATGTTCGCCGCCTTCATTGCAACCATCGCCTCGGCTCAGATCGTCGGCCCCGTCGACGCGCTCATCTCCGGCGTCAACCGTCTTCGAACGGGTGACCTCTCCACCCAGGTCGGGGTGAGCGGCATTCCGGAGTTCATCGGCTTAGCCCAAGCATTCAACGACATGGCCAACGCGATCAAGGAGCGGGACGAAGCGCTCACGCAGAACAACAGGCAACTGGAGAAAGCGCTGGCAACAGCGAACGAGGTTAACCGCTTGAAGAGCGAGTTCCTCGCCAACATCTCGCACGAGCTGCGCACGCCGCTGAACGCGATCGTCAATGTCCCGAAGATCCTCCTGGCCGAGTATTCCAATGTCCCAGTGTGGACGTGCCCGCGCTGCCACGCCGAGTTCGAAGGGGAATTTTCGGCGGTCGGCTCAGACGAGCCGGAGCATTGTCCTGATGACGGCGCCGAGATGCTGCTCGGCAAACGCACAATCTCCACCGGCGTTCCGGAAGAGCAGCGCCACTTCCTGAGTCGACTACTCCACCAGGGCCAGCATATGCTGAACGTCGTCAACGAGCTCCTGGATTTCAGCAAGCTGGACGCCGGAAAGATGGAGCTACACATCGAGCAGGTCGACATCGGTCGCGTGTTTGCAGACGTCGAGCAAACGATGCAGGGGTTGGCGGCGGAAAAGCGGCTGACCGTGCACTTTCCCGATCTGGCCGACGTGCGTTTGGTCCGGGCGGATCCGGTCAAGCTGGCGCAGATTCTGATCAACCTGATCGGCAACGCGATCAAGTTCACGCCGCCGAATGGCCGCATCGTCATTCAACTGACCAAACGGCAGGTGAATGGCGTCGTCGCTGACGAGATACGCGTCACGGACTCCGGCATTGGGATCCCGAAGGAACACCTCGAGGCGATATTCGAGAGCTTTCGACAGGTGGACTCGGGCCATACGCGCAAGGCAGGCGGCACGGGGCTCGGGCTGACCATCACGCGCCATCTCGTCGAGCTGCATGGCGGACGAATTTGGGTCGACAGCGAGCCGAACCAGGGCAGCACCTTCACCTTCTATCTGCCGGTTGAGGGCAACACTTCGGTCGGCGATTCCGCTGCACAGCCGGCCGCGGTGGGGGCGGCCGAGCTCATCGTCGTCGTCGACGACAACGAAGTGCAGCTCGAGGTGATGCGCGTGGTGCTCGAACGCGCCAAGTACCGCGTCGATCTGGTCTCGAACCCGTTGGATGCGTTCGATACAGTGACCCGTCACCGACCAGATTGGATCGTGCTCGACGTCATGATGCCGCAGGTGAGCGGCGTTGCTTTGTTGAAGCAGCTGAAGGCCGACGAGCGCACCCGGGACATCCCTGTCTTCGTCGCAACGGCGTACCACGACAACGAACAACAGGTGCGGTCGTTGGGCGCGCTGTGGCTCCCTAAGCCGTGGACCGCCGACGACTTTCAACGCGTGGTGAACGAATACAGGGTGGGCGCAAAATCATGATACTCAAACGCTTCGATCCTTCCTCGCGCGCAACAGCGATCAAGAAGTCGGACGAGTCGTCGATGCAGCACGTGCTTTACGTGGAGGACGAAGACGTCAATTGGGAGGTCGCGGAGCACGGCCTGCGCTCGCGCTATCGCATGACGCGAGCGCGGGATGCTCGTGAGACCTTTGAGCTCGTGCAAGCGAATCGCTTCGAGCTGATCTTGATGGACATTCAGCTCTCGGGCTCCGATCTCGACGGAATCGCAATTACCCGTGCGCTGCGCGGAACCTTGGGCGCAGCGACCCCTTCCTATGCCACCGGCGTCATCATGAAAGACACACCGATCGTCTTCGTGACGGCGTACACGGCCCGTTACAGGCGCGAGGAGCTGGTTGCAGCCGGCGGATCCGATCTCATCACGAAGCCGGTGAATCTCACGGGCTTGTCTCTGGCGATCTCACGCTGGCTGAGCCGTGGCGCGATCGATCGGTTGAGCAAGGCGAAGTGATCCTCGCTTGAGGTGCGCGCGAGGATCTGGCAGTGACAGCCGCATCGTGACCCTCGTCGCCGGCCGCTCCTTGACGTTTATCGTCGTCTTGACCGTCGCGCGCGTCGTTTCGGCTGGCGAAGGTCGCATCGTGTATTTCGACCCCGACGCGAACCACCAGGCGATCGTCAACACCATCTCGCTGTTCAACGACTTCTTGAACGAGGCGAACCTCGGGCTGGTGTTTCAGCCGGTGAGCACGGCGAGCTCGCTGCACGATCTGGTCGCGGGAAATCAGGCCGAGTTCGCCATTCTATCGGCGAATGTGCTGCGCAACAGCAAGTCGCTCAACTTGGCGCCGATCCTCGTGCCCTCGTCGGGGGGCGACATCTATTACAGGAAATCGCTCGTCGACGCGGGGGGCGGCACGCCGGATGACTTGGAAGGCAAGGGAGTGGCCGTCACCGTCAGCGGTGGTGACACGGCGAGCGCCGCGCAGCAGATCCTCGAAGGGCTGCGAAACGCGGGGCACCACGTCAAGAGCATTTCGGTGATCCCAGTGTCCAAGGACGTCGACGCGCTCTTGGCGTTGTCGTTCGGGCAGGTGGCGGCAGCGCTCGTGACGGACAAGAGCGTCGAAGTGCTCAAGCGCATCAACCCGAGCGCGGCAGCCGGCTTGCGGACGATCTTTCAAACGCAGCCAATCCTGCGCTCACCGCTGTGCTCCGTGGGCGCGGTCTCCATCGCCCGCAAGAAGCAGCTGTCCGACGCGTTCAAGAAGATGGCGGCGAGCCGGGCGGGTGGTCGCGCGATGCAGACGATGGGCTTCGATCAGTGGACGGATTTCGAAGGTCGGATGTTGACGAAATGATCCGTCGAGTCACCCCCATCGCGTGCGCCTTGCTGGCTCTCGCGGATTGCGCGGCAGCGCGAGAATCGCTCGTGAAAGCGTTCGAGCATCAGCGCTCGGATGCCGCGCCAGGACCTCGCATCGTCGTCTTGCGCAGCAGCAATCAGCCGATCTTCGATGCGCCGCTGCGCAGTTTCTTGAAAGAGACCACGGGAGATCTGTGGGTGTTGCCGTCGGTCGCCGATCGAGATCCCGAGCTCATCGGCGAGGTGACGCGTTCGCTCAATCCGGCGCTGGTGGTTGCATTCGGCAGCGCTGCCGCGATGATCGCGCGCGATCACATCAAGACGGCGCCCGTGCTGTTCGTGATGGTGCTCAACTACCGTCGCGCCGGGCTCGCGGGTCTCGACGGCGTTGCCGGGATCGCGTTGGAGACTCCACCGGCGGTCGAGTTTGCGCAGTTCAAGATGGTGCTGCCGAGCTTGCGTCGCGTCGTGTGCTTCTATCACGCGCCGTCGTCCCAGGAGCTCGTGGACAGGAGCGTCGAAGCGCTGGCCAAGCTGCAAGTCGAGTTGGTTCCGGTGGCGATCGACACGCCCGACGCGATCGCGTCGGCCTACGCGGGAGCGGTCAGCGCCGGAACGGCGGTTTGGTATTTGAACGACCCGGTGCTGATCAACGCGAAGACCTTTGCTTGGTTGCGCGACCGTACGCTCGCCGACAAGATCCCGCTGCTCGCTTCGTTGTCCGACGATTTCGCGGCGAAAGGCGCGCTGATGTCGGTCTCGGTGGATTTCACGTCGCTTGGCGCTCAGGCCGCGTTGGCAGCAAGGCGAATGCTCGTGCAGCGCGAGCCGACGAAAGCGATCGGAGTGCAAGACCCCATCGGGGCCACACTCTCCCTGAATTTGGACGTCGCGCGTCAGATCGGCATCGATGTTCCGGCCGAGATCATTCCGTTCATAACGAAGCTGATTGTGGCGCAAAGCTCGCCGCGCTAGCGCCTATCAGCCTCGACATCACCAGCGACAGATCGATGAAGTTGACCGGTTTCGTGACCAGATCCGATCCGCCCATCGCCTTGAGCAGCTCGCGCGGATAGCGCGCAGAGTACGCTGTCACGAACACGACTGGGGTCTCGCGCCGCTCTACGCCTTTCGCGTAGGCCGGGAGCGTTCCTTTGAAGCGTCCGCGCAGGACTTCGGTGATCTGAATGCCGTTGAGATCGGAGCCGCTGAGCTGAATGTCCATGAGGATAATCTTGAAGTGATGGGTCTTGAGCAACGCGAAGGCCTCGGCGGAGTCCTTGGCGCGGGTGAGGGTGAACTTGTGACGCAGCGAGCGTTCGGCGATCTCCCAGTTGATGTCTTCGTCCTCGACGTAGAGGATGTCGTGGAGCTGAGGTTTCTCGCGCGCGTCCGGCTTCTCGATGCGCTTCGTTTCCACCATGGCTGGCCTCTTCGTCGGGTTCGCCTGCGGCGTTGGCAGGGGATCGCGTCTCCACGCTTCGGCGAACGCGCGCACGGCGTGGTGGTCGTTGCCTCGGTTGAGCGAGGCGAGTCGTTTGAGCAGCTCGCGTTCGAATTCGGCGGCTGTCTGAAAGCGATCTTCGCGCCGCTTGCTCAACGCGCGCATGATGACGGCATCGAGATCGGGCGGGCCACCTCGTGCTGAAGGGAGGGCCGGCTCGTGGTGCAGGATCGCGTCCATGAGATGAAACTCGGAGCTCGCGTCGAAGGGCGGCTCGTGGGTGAGCAGCTCATACAACACGACGCCCGCGGAGAAGATGTCGGAGCGTGCGTCCAACGGCTCAGAGGTGATCTGCTCGGGCGACATGTAGCGCGGCTTGCCCCGTGCGACGCCGGCGGTCGTCACCAAGCTCACCGCGGTCTTCGCGATCCCGAAGTCGATGAGCCGCGTGATCCCGTCGAAGCCGACGATCATGTTCGACGGCGATACATCGCGATGTACCAAGCTCAGCGACCGACCATCCGTCGTCCGCGCGAGGTGAGCGTGGGTGAGCGCTTGGGCGACGTCGGCGAGGATACGCAGCGAGGCGCCGAGCGACAGCCGGTGTTTGGTGAGGAGGAAGGCGAGGCTCACGCCGGGGACGTACTCCGTGCAGATGTAGGGCGTGCCAGCGACGTCGCCTCTCTCAATGAAACGAGGAATGCACACGTGGCGCAGCCGGCTCAGCACCTCTGCCTCCCGGCTGAGGCTCTCGACGACGGACGGCTCTCTGGCGAGGTGCGGGAGCGGCAGCTTGAGCACGACGTGCGCGCCGCCGCGACGCGCGAGGAAGACTTCGCCCATGCCGCCGCTGCCGAGCCTCCGCACGAGCTCGAATTCGCCTAGGCGCATGTGCACCGCTTTCGACCTACGTGGTGCATAGGCTCAGTTCGTGAACGCCTGGACGTTGTAGACCCGCATGTAGACACCGGTCGTTGGCAGGGTACTCGGCGCTTGTACTCGCACGAAACGTCCTTGCAGCGCGTTCACCGACACGCCCAGCAGGGTAGACGTGGTTCCGCAAGAGAACGCGGTGCCTGCGCTGAACGTGACGCCGTCGGTCGATGTCTTCACGTAGCCGGTGCCCGCCTGATCGCACTTGACCTGCAGGTCGACGACGTTGGTGCTCTTGCCCGCCGCGGCGTAGGCCGCTCCGAGATCGACGGTCCAGGTCGCGTTCGGCGCGGTGGCTGCCGCCGCGGCCCAGTGGCTCACGGTCGCGTCGGTGTCGTTGCCGTACTTGCAGTCGTAGCCCGAGTTGTACGTGCTCGAGCATACTGGCACGAGCGCGGTCGTGATCCGCTGCGTCCCCTTCGCGGGCGCGCCGACGAGCTGCGTCGTCTCGGCCGAGCGGTATCCCTGGATGACCGCGCGAACCGAGTACGAGGCCGTCGTGCCATTGGTGAGCGGTTCGACGTAGAAAGTCGTGGTCGGCTCGGCGAGATAGTTGCCGTTCTTGTAGACGATGTAGCTCGCGGCGCCGAGGGGGTGCGCGGTCCACGACAAGCGGACCTGGTTGTTCTGGTTCGTGACGCTGAATCCGGTGACCGCCGCGTTGGGCCTTCCCCAGGGCGGACCGCTGACCACTGACGCTGCCGATGTGCGCGTGGCGCCAGATTGGCTCGAGGTCGCGGTGACCTGATAGTAGTAGGTCGTATTCGTCGTGAGGCCCGCGTCGTTGTACGGCGCGGTGGCCGCGATGCCGAGGAAGGTGAACGGTCCGGTGCTCGAGGTGGAGCGCGACACGTTGTACCAGGACGGCACCGGGCCGGAGGTCGGAGGCGTCCAGTAGACAGAGAGCGCGGTCGCGCTCGTCGGCAAACCGTAGACCGAGGTCGGGGGAAGTACGCTGCCGGTCGTCAACACGATCGCAGTCGATTGGGTCGTGTTGCCCGCCTTGTCCGTGGCGACGATGTAGAACGAATAGTTGCCGTTGCCGTACGTCGCCACCTCCGGCGCCGAGTCCCAATTGCACACGTAGGACGAGGTCGCTGGATTGGTTTGACGACAGGTGGTGAGCTCGTGCGCGCTCGCTGCCGGCGGCACGGCCCAAAACGTGACGCTCGAGAGGCCGACGAAGTCGTACCAGCTTCCGGTCAGCGGAAAAACGTTGCCGCTGATCGCGCCCGAGCTGATCGCAGCGGTGGGTGCGGTATTGTCGACCTGGACGCGCAGCGTGTCCGAGCCGTGGGTGCCGCAGTAGGGGTCGCGTGACGTGGCGGTGATGGTCACGAGCCCGTCCGGCACGGTCGTCGTGTTGAACGTGTACGCGCGCGTGGTGGAGCCCGTGAGCAACGTTGCCGAGCCGCCGGATCCCGTACGGCTCCAATCGAGCAGGGTCGTGCCGTTGGCGACCGCGGCAAAACGTTCGTCGACCGTCGCGTTAAACACGAGGCTGCCGCGCACGAGCGCCTCCGGGCTCGTGGTGTTCTGGGTGATGTTCGGCGCGCCGAGCGTGCCGCTCGTACCAACCGGGGCACCAGGCGCGACCCAACGGGTATCCTGGTCGCAGTCGGCCGCGTGCATTCCCGGCACGAAGAAAGGCGAGGTCGGTTGCACGTAGCCGTCGTTGTCAGCGCCTGGTACGGCATCAGTCATGTAGCCAAGGAACACCGTGGCCAGCGTGTCCGACACCTTGCCGTGGCTGCCGTTGTAGGGCCAGCCGTTGCCGTCGTTGTTCTTATCCGGGTTCGAGTGGACGAAATCGAAGCGGTTGTTGCTGCGGTTTTGCGCCACGCACCAGCTGTCGTTGCTCTCGTTCTTGCTCGGCCATCGCGTCGCATCGCAGGTGTCGTCCGGGCTCGGGTACATGCCGGGGACGCACGCGCCAGGTTGATCGCCGATCGCGTGGTGCGGGCAGCCGAGATCTTCGTCGGTGCGATGGTGCATCCACGGCATTTTCAGATCGATCGCGAGCCTTTCGAAGCTGTTGTCGGCACCAGCCTTGGCGAGTGCGCTCGAGACGTCGATCGGCTGTTCGGCGAGATCGCCCGGCAAGTACCACGTGGTGTCGACGGCTTGGCCGTTCTGCCAGCGTTCCATGTTGTAGCCGCGGATAAACGAAGGGGGGCCGGAGCAGATGCTGCCTAGGGTCTTCACGTACTGCAGCTCGATTTGCTGCGGGAATGCCGTCGCTGCGAAGGCCCGCTTCGCCGCTTCATCGGCGAATGAGCCGGGCCACACCGGCGTCGCCATACGGTATTGCGGCCAGCTCGGGAACTGCCAAGCAGCGAGGGTGTCGTCTGGCAGGTGCAGGTAGCCCTGCCGATACCAACTGGCGTTGATCATACCGACGTTCGTGGTCGACTGCGGCCAACCGTTGAGTAACGCGCCGCGGCAGTTGATCGGTCGGGGAAGAACGGAGCAGTTCGGGGCCGTCCAGCTGCCACCGCCGCTCATCGCTATCTTGAATGCGGCGGAGTTGTCTGCCGCGAGCGGCGCCGGGGTCGTCACCCAAGCGGTCGCCCCGAAGAAGGACCACTCGCCCGGCGTCGGCAGCGGCGTGGTAAGCAAGTCGCCAACATTCGAGACGATGCCCTGAGTTCCAACGTTGAGCGGGGCGAGTGGCACATGCTGGCGCAACAACGCCTGCGCTGCGGGCGATCTGAGGGCTTGCCAAGGCTCGCTCTTGGCCAAGCCCTGACCCATGTCTCCCATCGCCGCAAGATCTTCCATGAAAGCTTGGAGTGTCTGCGGAACGTAAACACCGTAGTGCGAGCCGGCCTGCGAGACCCACGTGGAAATCGGCGGCTTTCTATCTGGCGTCGGTCGTGCGACGATCGAAGGGATTGGCTCTGCGCCAGGCAACGTGCCGTCTCGATAGAGGTCTTGCTCCCACGTTGAGAGCGCAACACGCGTGCTGATGCCGCCCTGGCTCACGCCGGCGAGCGGAAACTTCTTGCCCGCGTTCGCCGGGACATCCGCCCACGCTTGGCCGCCAGTCGGCTCGGTGGACGCGTAAGCCCACTGAATGCCTTCGGCGACGTGCCTGGCCAAAAGGAAGGGATCACCGGCTCCATCGGGTGCGTCCACGATGACGATGTCGTAGTTGAACGGTGCTTGGCGGAGCGTCCACGCCATCGCGCCGAGCGATTGCATGATCCGTGGCGGCGCGGTGCGATCCATCGGGTCGACACCTTCGACGAACACGAACGGTCGGTCGTAGACGCCATCGGTGCTCTTGTAGAGAAAATAGCGACCTTGATCCGCCTCGGAGGTGGAGCTCGGAGTACCGCCCAATGGCCCGCTCGGACCACCGCTGCCAAACGGCGTCGCTGGACGGCCTGTGGGAAAGGCCGTCGTCGGCGAGCTGCTGACGATCGGATTGATCGGGGGAAAAGCGTTCGACGGCAGAGCGAAGCCGATCGCTTGGCACCGCACCTTCGAACCCGACGCACCCGCCGTGTTCGTGTTTTTGGCGCGCAGCCAAAAGTGCTGATCGCGTTCGAAGATCTCGCAAAGCGCGGGATCGCCCAGCGCATTCTCAGGGCTTCTCAGCGCGGTCGCGTGCACGCGTGACAAAAACCACTGCTTGCCCTGAACGCTGCCGAGGTCTTGATACTGCGAAAGCTCCTTCTTCTGGGCGTCCCACTGCGACGCTTCCAACCCGGGGTCGGGCGCCGGCAGAAATGCAGAGAAGCTCACGCCGCCGGCCGGCAGGGCAACGATCGCTGCTTTGCACGACGCCGCTCCCACCATCTGGCTGAAAGTGGCTCCCGTGGCTTCGACGAACCAGGAGCCGCCGCCAACGCCGATCCGACAACCCGTGTATCCGTTCGCGTCGATGGCGTTCGAGACCTCAGCGCCGAGCAGCACCGCGACGTTGCCCGCCGCCGGCCCGAGCTGCACGCGATGCAACCCCGCATTGCAAATGTCGCCAGAACCGCAAGTTGGCGGCGGTGGCACCGTCGCCGTTTTGATCGCGCCGTACACGTAGGGGACGGGGCTCCGCACCGCCGATGCGGCGCACACCGAAGCGGTCTCGTAGCCTCCGTAGACATCTGACGCTGAGCGGGATCGGACATACCAAGATTTTTTTGCGCCGACGCCGGCGTCCGTCGTCATGCGAACGAGCTCGCAGCGCGTGCGCTGGCTCGGATCATCGGCGTTTGCCAGGTTCACACTGGTGAGTCCGACCAGCGACGAACCCTCGGCGAGCCATTTTTCCTCGGCCGACATCGGTGTTGCGGGCGCTGGCGGGTTGACCGCGCGATTGAGCCGCGACGACACCTGCACATCTGCGAGCCGGGCCACCGTATGGTTGGTGCGAATGTCGGCTCGATACGGCGCCTTCGGGTCGGCCGGTAAGGCGTCGATCGATTCACAGCAGGTCGCCGTGAATACGCAGTCGGCGTTGCAACTGCACCCTGCCTCCGCGAGCACGGGAGAAAACGAGGAGGCAGCGGAGCAGCTCGTCGACTGCGTGATCACCACGTCATCGGCGGACGTCGGGGCGAAGCTGGTATGAAGTGGTCTAATTTCGCGTAGCGCCTGCTCGCTTCGCGCAGGTGTCACAGCTTCGACTGGGACACCCTCTGGTCCCCTACACCCAAGCGGAAACACCGAGACGGCGAGACCGATCAACAAAAACCGTTGGGTTCCGACGCACATCGCGAAGCCTCCGAAGAAGCCGGCTAGGTCCGGCGTACATCACATGAGCAAGTGCGGGACCAAGCTCGATGGTTTGATTTGTTTGGGCTTTCTTCAGCGGGTCCGTTCGCGCGTTCAGGTTGTGAACGCACCCACGTTCATGTTCTGTTCGTCGCTTTTCTGTCGCGAACGCGCTGCCAAGACGCGCAACATGGGAGTGCGACGTCCTTAGGTGCCGTCACGGTGAGCAAACGACTTTGTCCTTGCTGTCACACGCGCACCCCTCCGGCTGGGAGTATGGACAGTTCGTCCAGCGCACGTCGCCGCTGCTGCCGTCGGGACACGACCACGCGTGTGTTGCTCCATCGTGCGCGATCAATGAGCCGCAAGTACAACTGAGCGGCGGACCGCTGCATGCGTTGATGGCAGGGCATGGGCCAATCGCCATGAATTGCTGCGGCGAACCACCCCCGTCCGACACACGGGTGACCTCGATGTCATACTGTCCGTCGCTCCGTGGCGTGCAGACCTTCGTCTCCGTCGCGGTGATGCCACTCACCTCGCTCGTGGAGATAGATCGGCCCGTGCTTGCTGCTTGGTCGAACTCGAAAAAATTGGATTCGTGGTTTCCGCTGGCGCTGGTCGTGTGGCGCTCCCACTGCACCACAGTAGGCGAGATGACAGGTGGTGGATCTTGCGGCGTCGGATCGACGCTGCCACAAGCGTCACGCCCCGCAGCACAGCACGCTGCGCGGTCGAACATGGGCACGGCAACGTAGTCGAATCCGGGAGTGAGATCTCCCAGGTTCACGTCCACCGGCGTGCCTAGTCGTGTCGCTGAGCAGAGCGGCCAGACGCGAACGACGGCGCCAAGCGTCAGCGGTGTCGTCACGACGTGTTCGCCCAAGCCAAGGGCGATCGTGCTGAGCGGCTGCAGATTCTGTGGCGCGCCGCTCGGCCCGGGCGCACCAAGCACATCCGCAAACGCGACGCTGAGACCGAGCGCGCTGAGGCCGGGCTGCGCGCGGATATGAATGTCAGCGGACCCGATCAGAAACGGAAGGTCGTCCTTCGTCCAGCCTTCCGAGTCCCCTTCATAGGCCTTCATCATCACATCCACGTCGCGCACGCGCTCACCGCGAAGCCATTGCGAAGTTTCATCGTCGACCCAAGCATTGCTATCGAGTACACCGAAGGCGCCGTAGGCGTTGCCGTCAGCGCGGGGCTTGTCGACGATGCCGTCTTCGTTGAGATCGAGCTTCGGTTGATTGAGGTACTCCGGGCCGTCTGCATCGAGCAGCGAGTTCGTCTTGGTCATCCAATACAGATCGCGCAGGCGGCGAAAATCGCTCATGTCGATCTTTCCGTCGCCGTGGATGTCGTACGGGTAGAACCCAGAGGGCCGGCCATCGTCGCCGAGTAGCACGCGGGAGAAACCGTCTTCGCTGCCATCGTCAATGTCGCACAGCCAGCTCAGCACGGCGGTGTCGCGCCCCTTTCGCAGCTCGTCGATCCCAATCGATGCGAGCAACACGTCGAGGTGTCGCGTCGTCGTGCTTGCGCTCGCGATCACCGGGCGTGTGTAAGCGGCGTCGGTCAGGAGAATTCTCAGCTCTTCATTCGTGAGTGTTGGCTCGATGGTCAACAGGTGCGCAGCGGCGCTGGTGACGAAAGGCGCAGCGAATGACGTGCCGCGCGTGATGCCGAAGCCCGCGTTCCCGGTCGTCGCTCCGATCGAAACGCCCGGCGCAAAGACACCCTTGCCGTTGATGTTGCTGAATCCAACGCGCGCGAGCTCTGGTCCGAGCTCGACCCAGTCAGGTGAGGGCTCCTGCGTGGACGCCTCGGCGATGATGATGTTCGCGCCTGCCGCTGGATCGTGGATCGCTGCCCAACCGACGGCGTTGTAGTCGAGCGGGAAGTCGCCGAGGCCGCGCGGCGCGTCCGGTGTATCACAGGCGTAAACGCCCGCAGGAACGCGCTCCCCCGAGTCGTTCCCGGCGGCTTGCACGATGAGCACCCGCCTGATCATATTCATTGCCTTCACCATCGCAGCGATGATGCGACCTTCGCTCTCGATGTTTGCTTGCGTCACCGCGGGGTCGCAGCCGGTGCCGTCGAAGACCCGTCCCACGGACCGCGGATCGCAGCGGAGCGTGGGTCCGCCTGCCTGCGGGAGACACCGCTTCGCATAGGCAGGGCCCATCGAGTGGTTGACGACGCGCGCGTTCGTGTGGCGCGCGATCGCCTCGTACAAGAACGCGAAAGCCAGCGATCCGCCGCTTTGCTCGGCGGCGTGAAGCGTGCCTCCGTCTGCCGAATGCACAGACTCGATGTCCTGCCCATTGTTCCAGCGCGCGTGTATCGTCCCCGCCACCGAGGTGCCGTGATCGCCCGTGGCCGACATCGCGCCGAACGGGACGAATTCCACATCGCGGTGCGCAGGAAATCCGCGGTCGATGAGGGCGAGGTCAGGCGCGGTCGAGATCTGCGTCTCCTGTTCACGTTGCAAGAGCTTATGGCGCAAAGACCAAGCTGTGGGGGCGCTGACGGCTGCGAGCCCCCAGTTCGCCGCACCGATCCAAGCCGGTGGGTACATCCAAAGGGGGATGAAGGATTTCTGCGCCTTGTTGTGACCTGGCGCAACGACCGCTGGCTCCAACAGCTCGTCTCTCGCGACGACTTCGAGCTCGGGTAATTGCCGCATGCGCTCGACTGCGGCGTTGACGGTGTCATGGGTCGAGCCCTCGCCAAAATCGAAGACCGCGATCCGCGCGGCGCTGCTCACTCCCGTGACGGTTGCGTTGAGCTGGTTCGCCACTTCCTGCAGCCGCTTCGCGCCGACGTTGGCAGAGACGATGACACCGACGCGCCGCTTGTCGAGGATGAGGCCCATCGTGGGATCGACGCTGAAGTCGGCCTCCTCTTGCCCCGCGAACGGGAGGTCTTCGAGCGGATGCGGACGTGAGCAAGCCGAGGTGACGCATGAGAGGACAAGCAAGCATGCAAGCGAGGGGAATTCGGTGAACCGACTCATGGTCGGCGAAGAGCAACTTCCGCGCCAGCCAAGATCCGCGTCGCAGCTCGGAAACCGCAAATCGTGCGCGTGTCGCTAAGCATCGAAGATGGGAAAGCGCCGGCGTTGCTCGTGCTCTGTGCTCATGGTCTCGGGTCGCCAGTTGAAAATGTAGCGTGAGAGGAACCAACGAAAGAACGGACCGCCGTACCAGATGAGCGCGCGTTGAATTGCGGGCGAGCGGAGCCGGTAGAGGATCTTGGCGACGCGCGTGCGCATCAACAGTGAGCGGCCCAGGGCGCTCGAGCGCACGCGTTGTGCGTAGTCGGAAAAGGACAAATCACCGGTCGCCAACGCTCCAGCCAGCGCTTCGGCGGCGACCTCGCCGTAGCCAAGACTCAGGCTGATCCCTTCTCCAAAAACCGCATCAACTCCGGCTGCGTCTCCAGCGAGCAGCACGCGGTGCGTTGCGATCGTGGCGTTCGGGTCGTACCAGCGCAGCGGGTGACCTTCGAGCACGAGTTCGGTTGGGTCGCGGCCGCTCGCTTCCATCTCTGCTTGCATGATCGTGCGAAGCGATGTTCTCGGATCGCCCCCGCCGGCTCGACTGTCGTACACGCCAGCGGTGCGTCGAGGATCGCCACCGTCGTGCGAGGGAAAGTTCCAGAAATAGCCTTGGACGCCGTTGGCCATGCACCCGAACTCAAACAACGCGTCACCTGCCGGCATGCGCGGGTCGCTCGGCATTTCCGGAACCAGTGACTCGACCAAACGCGCGACCCGGCGTTCGCTGTTGTGGCTGGCGCCGACGTGTTTGCGGACGACGCTCTTGGCTCCGTCTGCTCCCACGACGACGCGGCCCACGAGGCGGCCGCGGTTGGTCTCGACGCTCACCATCGAGTCGCTCACATGAACGCGAGAAACCTCGGTGTGTTCCTCGAGGCGGATGCCGCGCCGCTGCACGTTGTCAGCCAAGTAGGCATCGAGCTCATTGCGGCGCAACACGCGAAACGCTTCGTCGCGGGCGACGCGCATGCGAAAGCCGCGGCCTCGGTAGTGCATGTGCGCCCAGTCGACCGAGACGGTGTGGATATCGGCTAAGGTCAGGCCGACCGACCCTAGGCAGCGCTCCACGTCAGGGACGACGCCGCCGGCGCAGAGCTTGATGCGTGGGTGGGTGGCTTTCTCGAGCACGACGATGCGCTCGCGTAGGGTTGGTGAACGGGCGAGCAAATTCAGGGCGGTCGAGCTGCCGGCGGGCCCGGAGCCAACGATGATGACGTCATAGTCTGGCTGCTTTGCGTTCATGGTCGGTCGCTTTCTAAATGAAGGATTGGAGCCGAAAATGTAGGGCGTTGAGCGTGACGAAGGCGTCGACGTAGCGGCCACCGTCGAACGTCTGCAGACCGGAGCTCTGCGTACGCAAGGCGCTTAGGATCGCGAGCTGCTCCGTCTCCAGTGCCCCAGCGTAGGGTCCGATGGCGTCCTCATTCTCGTCCAAACGACCACCCGCTTCTAAAATTGCGGCCGAGATCTCACTGGTAAGATCGCCGGCACGGAGCTCACGTTCCGTCGTCGCGCGAACATTGCTCAAACGCGCAAATTCCTGCGCGCGGTAGAACAGCGCGCGGATGCGTCCAAGCTCAGGAATGTGCAGGACCGGGGTCGCCATCAGGTCGATCATCCCGGCGATGATGATGCCCATGTTGTGAGCCACGTACGTGCGATTCTCTAGTTGATTCGATGCACACGGAAGGTCCGAGACGAGCTCGCAATAGCGGTTCGCGGCGTAGAAGCGTTCGACGTCGAAAGCAAAAAACGGTGCGAGTAGTGGATAGTGCGGCAGACGGACCAGAGCGCGCATGAGGCATGCCCACAGCTCATCGACGAGCGCGACGAATGGCTGCGAGGCGGTCGGGCGCGCTCGAAACGGCAGCTGATACAGCGTTTCGAGCAAAGCACTGTCGCGGTGACGCGGATCATCGGCGAGATCGTCATAGAGCGTGATCAGGGTCCCGAGCAGAACCTTCGCTTTCACCTGTGTCTCTGGATCGGCCACAGAGCTAAGTGTGATGAGGCGGTAACCTTTCGGTAGAAACTCAGTGAACAAGCGCTCGTCTCGGTTGATGCCCAGCGCGCGAAGGCGGGGAAGAAGATCTGAGACTTCATCCGAATCGTGACACAGGCTTCCGCTGCTCGCCCCGTTCGTGCTTCGCTGCGTCCTTTGCATCGCGACGCACGGAGCAAGCGTTGCGCCAGGGGCGCCGCGGTAACGCCACCATAGGGGTTGTTTGTTGCTGCTCGAAAACTGCGTGCGTCTTGCCCCGTGGCTTGGGCTGTGGCTCGCACCCGTTTTTTCCCGAGGGTGCGTCGTCGGCTCTCACGGTTCTGCGCCGTGTTCGATACCGCCGTCAGCCGCCACCCAGTAGCAGCCTGCGCGTCTGAGGCATTCGCTGTGAGCCACCGAGGCATTGAGATCGCGCGACGGTGAAAACGCGCAGCCCGGCTCATTCAGCAAGTAGAAGGTCGAGTTCGTGCGCTGCTTGCATACGCCGTCCTCCACGCGACAACCTGTCTGCTTGCAATCGGCAGACTGAGCGCAGGGGACTTTCGTTCCCAGGCAAGTGCCGCCGCTCCAGGCCGCGTGGACCACTTTGCCGTCCGCTTCGTGCCAGACGCAGCCGTCGAGTGCCAAGCAGTCGCTGCGCTCGGACTCGACGCGAGCCGCGACGTAAGGGGTGTGCCGTTCGCACGACTCGCCACCCGAATACTTCGCATGACACTCGAGATAAGTGTTGTCCCAATCGCCGCCTTGAATGCGGCACGAGTCAGGATCGGCGTAGCGGTACGGTTCAGGGGTCGTGCCCTCGCAGCGACCGAGCTCTGGCGCTGTGGCCGGCACGCTCGGGGCGGGGTTGGTTGCTGCGGATGGCGGCATCGTCTCGCAGGCTACGATGACGGCGCCAAGAACCGAGGTGATGACAAAACGAAGCATCGCGCTGCTCTCCCTCGTGAAACGTGTCCGGCCGGTCACGCTTCAGCCGCAACCGCTCGACGCTGAGGTGAAGCCCCCGCTCGAGTTTGGGATCGCCACATACGAACAGCCGCCGCTGGAATTGCCAGCGGCGCCGCCGCTCGTGCTCCAGGGGCCATCGCCGCCGGTGCCCCCGCTCGTTCTGGCGCCTTTTTGCTGCGCCAGCTGGACCAAGTTGCCGAGCCATTGGCCGGGCAGGTTCGTCGCGTCGGTCGTATAGAGATTGCCGTTCGCGTCGAGCAAATAGCGGCCGGCGAAATAGGGGATGTTCATGGGGTCGATCTCGTAAAGCCAACACACGAAGACGGCCTCCGCATACGGAAGTTCCCGGCCGTTGTAGAAAACGCCCGTGGTGCCTGCAGAGGCATCTTTCGGCAATGGCCCAAAGTCGTAGCCGGGGCCAATGACCCATTGTGCATAGCCGCCGATGCGCCCGGCGAGTCCGGAGCGGCTGTCGTACCAAAAATCGCCACTCGTTGGCCGAGTGCCTAGCGCGCGTTGCAGCCGGTCGAGCTCGCTCGCCTTTGGCGTTGCGCGATTGATCGTCAGCGCAGCAGGTTTGGTCGTGGCAGGTGATGTCGCTGCTGGCGGCGTTGTGGGCTTGTTCGGGTCGCCAGGCGCGCCGCAGCGAAGAGATAGCGCGACGGCACAAGACAGTCGGAGGATGCGCGTGTTCATGAGCAGCACGAGAGCAAGTTCCGGACCAGCGGGCTCGTTTGGCACCTCTCGCCGGTGCCGCGCGGCCCGCATCACGGGTTTTCCAGTAGCGCCACCGCCGCGTGCAGTCGTGAGAGGTACAACGCTTGAACCTTGCCGAGGGGGCGCTGACCTGCGGTTGCTTCGGCGATCGCCGTGTCGACGAAGCTGGTCGCGATGGCGAGCATCGTCGCATCGCCGGTGCGCCGTGCGGCGCGCATCATGATCGCCGCGAGGTCGGCCTTGCCGGCGGTGTACAAGAGGGGATCGGAGCCGCTGGTGTTCGCCGAGACCGCGACGATGCTGCCGCCCACGCGCGCGCCGGAAAACGAGAAGAACAGCGCGTTCGGCCAGCCGAGCAGCGGACCATGGACGGAGAGCGTGCGAGCCCACGCGTCGCCAATCGCGCGCGGATCGAGGGGGGGAAGGGACGCAAGCATCGCGTTGTCTGTCTCCACTGAGAGCCGGTGCAGATTCTCGAAGTCGTAGAGCGTCTCCATCCACAACTGGTCAGTCGAGTACTGGCCGGCGGCGCCAATCTTGTCACCGAGGAAGCCGAGCGTGCGCGCCGAGGCGTCTTGGCCTTGGACGTAACGCTGCGTGAAGGCGCGCGCCGTGTTGCCCTTCCAATCGTCGAGAAACGACGCGTCGCGAGCTTGGCCGAGAAACGCAAACACCGCGTTCCATTGGCTCGGCACACGCCCGACGAGGCCCGCCCACTGATCGGTCTCAGGGTCATCTGCGCCGCAGGCCGCCGCTGGACGCTTCGCGCAGTAGTAGTTGCGGATGTTGGTCGCGCTCACGAGCAACGGCGTGAGCACCGTCGAGTCACCCGTGAGCCAATAATAGTGAAAGAGATTCTCGAAGTACTGGTGACTGCTGTTGTTGTCGCTACGATAGCCACGATACCCCGCCGGGGCGCCACCGCAGTAGAACCAACTGTCTGTCGGCGAGCACTGCATGATCGACGTGTGCAAG
Organism: Deltaproteobacteria bacterium; assembly: GCA_020848545.1. GTDB lineage: Bacteria > Myxococcota > JADLHZ01 > JADLHZ01 > JADLHZ01 > JADLHZ01. Next base: position 152,268 of record JADLHZ010000104.1, read on the forward strand.
GTGCGCAGCGCAGCAGGGCGAGCGATCTCGTCGATCCAATGCGCTTCGCCGCTGCGCATCGCGAATGTCACCGAGTTCATCGATGCATTGTGGTAGTCCGCCCAGGTCGTGCACCAGAAGACATTGTCCCAGGCGCCTGGCGTGCCGTCGGCACAATCGAGCTCATCGCCGTCGAGCGCATTTCCCCACAAGCGCGGAAAGAAGCCGAATGTCATGAGACCGGCGATCCCTTTCTCGGTGACTTGCTCGCCTGTCTTCGTCAGGCTGTCTCGCACCAACGCATCAAAGGCCATCGCGCGCTGCGTCGCGCTCGTTTGCAGCAGCTCGAGACCCAGAGCTGCAAACGCCTGCGCACGCGGCCATGCGTGAAGCGGCGCGCTGAGCGGGGCCACCACATCTCGGTTCAGCGTCTCCCTTGTATCTGGCGCGACTGACGCGTGGACCGCGTAGGTTGCGAACACGCCTTGGTGATGCTCTAGCCAGACGTGGTCGTCAGCGAGATCGATCGCGACGTGGCCGTCTTCGAGAACGCGGAGCGCCTGCGGTTCGTAGCGGTGCATTTTGTCGAGCGCGATGGTCAACGCGCCTTGCGCAGTCCTCACGGACAGCATTGAGTCCTTCGCTTCACTGCCGGAAGCGGCGAGCCCCGGGCCGGTCACGTCGAACATCGCGGGTTGGTGCCGATTGTCGCGTTGCTTCTGTCTGAGCGCGAGGGTCTCGCCGAGCGCGACCGTGGTTTGGCTTGCTGGCGCGGCGACGTCGCTTTGCACGGTGACGGCGTAGGGTGGCGGCATCGCCGGTAGAAGGTCCGTACGCCAGCGGTCGAGGAGCACCGCGCTCGTCGTCTCCCAGGCGATGGCTTGTCGAACCCGCGCCGTCTTCGAGCACGCGCTGAGCTCGTAGCGGCGCGTGAATCCTATGTTCGTCGCATACGAACCCGTGACGACGATCGTCGCGGATAGCGGACCGCTGCGCTCGATCCGCAAGCTCCGCACGGTCGTTTCGGCGACGTTCGCACCGTCCACGCGCGCGGTTTGTGTCGATGCACTCACGATCGGTGCATCGTTCCACGCGGTGACCGATGCGAACGCGCTGGTTCCGTCGATCCGAAACTTCGCGAGTCCAGTGTCGACGTCGACGATATTGCCGGCGAGCGTCGCAGTGAGGGCGTGCCTTGGCGCGGGGTTCGTTTGATCGGTGACCAAGTAGTAGGTCGCGGCTGCGTGGGCACCGATGTTTGCAGGGAAGATCACCAAGACCCATTTGATCGGTTTGGTGACGTCCGAGGTCGAGCCGTTCCAGCGCGACAGCACATGAAACTCAGCGGGCACCAAGCGGCCATCGCTGGCAACGATTGCGAGAGCGCTTGCCTCAGCGATGTTGCGGTCACGTCCAAGTGGCACGCCTTGGCGAATCATCTCTTGCTGGCGCGCGACGCCCAAACGTTCGACGACATCGAGCGCGATCGCGGAGGAAGGGATCGCCGCCGGCGCGCCTGTTGGCTCGTTCGTGCAGGTAGGGTCGGCAACACCGCCTTGCTCGGGTCCGGCCGGTGAGTTGGGTCCAGTCAGCGCGGTCGTCCCGGAGGTTCCGATCGTCGCGTTGTTCGAATCGCCGGTTCCGCTCGTCTGCGAATCCGCCGCGGAGTCGGACTTGGTGGAGGTCGGTGCGGCGGCCCCCCCGCGCACGCAGCTCGAAGCGAGACAGGCGGCCAGAACCAGGCGTGTGTAGCGCATTCTCCACAGGCAGCAACGCGCGTGCCATTGGCTCCGACTGGGGCGACCCACGCTCGCGGGCAGCGGGTGAGCGAGCCACGTGGCTTGCGCGGGCCAGCCACGGTGCTGACGGCTACGGATCCGCTTTGTCCTTACCCATCCGAAAGTTGCTCGTCCGCGGGACGAACACCACGTGATAGTCGTCCCAACCATAGAGCGCGCCCACGCCGGTTCCAAATTGCGAACGTTGGCGCAAGCGCAAGCCGGTCGCCGTTGCGTGAGCGAAGTAGTACGCCTGATCGTACGACGTGACGACGAGCCCCCGCGGCAAGCGGGCGCTGAGCAGTAGGCGCGCGGCATTGCGCAAGTTGGTGTGCGAATGAAGCGCGCACGGTTCTATGAAGACGCGTTGTTCCGGAAAGCCGCCATCGACGAGGAATTGCTTCATCGTCAGCGCCTCATTGAAGGGAGTGCCGGTTGGGTGAGCGTTGCCGCCCGAGACAACTACAAAAGGTGCCACTCCGCGCTCGTAGTCTTCGGCCGCGCGCATCAGACGGAGCTTGGCTACCGCGTGTGGTTTGGCCAACGGAACCGCTTGGTCGAGTGGTGTGTAGCCCGGCACGATGATCGCATCGAACGGCATGTCGTGATGGCCAGCCACGCGGGCGGCTTCAGCAAAGGCGCGCGCGTTTTCGGCATCGACATCAACGCGATGTTTCGCGAGCTCGGCGCGGCAATATACGTAGTCACGCCCAGCATTCAGCGAGAGCAGCGGATCGGCTGTGGGCGGCCGAGGTCCTTGACACGCTGCTAGGAGCGCAACCCACACGACGCTGCGTGCGCTCACAGCGCGGCTCCAAGCGCTGCGCCGATCACATGCTCGTTGTGCGATTGGCATGCGTGCGACAAAAACATCGGTGCAACGATGATGAGGCCCGCGGTGACGCTGGCGAAGGTGACTGCACCAGCGCCGCTGCCGACGACGCTGGCGATCCAGCGCGGCTGACCTAGCTCGTGACGGCCAAAGCCGCTGGCGGTCAGGAAGAACATCACCGCCGCCGCCACCGTGATGGCTCCTGTGATGGCCGCCCCCCAGCGCATCAGCTGAAAGCGGCGCACATCTGGCAGTGATTCGGGGGCATGCTCGAATACGTCGGCGAGCCCGTAGCCGAAGAAGCCACTGTCGATGGGCTGCCCATTGCGCGCGAGTCGGTAGAATAGGCGCCCGCCAAAGGTGGAGAGGTGTAGGCCCTGCTCCCGTTGGGCGACGAATGCGCGTTGAAGCTCACCGCGCCACTCGACCGGCGGGTTCGCCTCATGATCCGGCTCAGCGAGGGAGCGGAGCAGCAGCAGGACGCAAATCATCAGACGCGCTCTTGTTCCGGAGCCACGAACAGCGACTCCAGGAAGGCTCTCGGGTCCGTGGCAAAGCGAGCGTCGAATTCGGCGCGGCCGATGGCACCCATTGCGTTTGGATCGGCCAGGCGACGGGCGAAAGCAGGGCCTGCGTAGCCGAGATAAGTATCGGTGAGCACATCATCGTGTTCTCGTTGCGCGTCGACGTAGAGGTCCGGGTTAGAGGGAGTCTGAGTCAGGAGAATCCGATCAGGCTCGGTGGGCCAGAAGATCTGAAAAAGGGTCGCGAGTGCGCCTTTGAGCATGCGCACAAGGCCAATTCCGTTGTCGATGCCTGGTGCGGGAACGCGATCAAGGCCGGAAATCAACCGGTGACGAAACAGCTCGTAGGTCGTGTTGAAGACGCAGACCACGGCGGCCGCGACGGATGGATCGAAGCCTCGATCGATGAGCGCCAAGGTCGCCTGCGCATTGACGTAGAAATGGTAGAGCGCGCAGCCCGTTCGTGCCGGCTGTGACATAGGTAAGGGGTCGACCAGTGCGCTGTTGCGCACGGCCTCGCACAAGCGCTCGAGGCGATCGATGTCATCCTGCGCGCCTGGGTAGACCTGACGCAGCGCGCGCAGATGCGAGAAGGCGTCGGTGTCTTGAAACAAGATGGCGAGCCAGCGCACAGCGCGGCCGGGATCGCCTTCGGCGCAGGCGAGCGCGACAGACCAGAGGGCGACCCGCGGGCCGCCGGCCTTTGCGTTTTCCAGCGCGTCGGTCGCTCTCAGGAGGAACACGCGGACACCGACGTCGTCAAAGATATGCGCGGTGGCGCTTGGGAAAACGCATCCTACCGCCTTCTTGTTTTCCGCGGGGAGCGCACGCATGTCGAGCGCACCCATCAGGGCTCGGGCGACGTCGCGACACTCCGTCGCGCGCGCGGGGCCAGCGTAGCGTCTGCAGCGCCGGCCTATCATGAACGCAACGACCGACTGCATGGCTCTCTCTGGCAGCGAGCGGCGGGAGGGTGTTGATAGGCGAGCTTGCAGCGCTGCGTCGGACGCCGGGGTTGGCCCGGGTGACGCTTCTCTCACGCGAACGAAATCGTCGAGCGCCGCCCCCTGGGTTCTCGTTATGGTTGCTGAGCCTGGGGCGATGGAGCGACCGCTTCGCCCACGGTGCGCTGGTTCGAGTGTGATTGTCATCGGTCGTTCTCCCGTGAGTTGATTCCCTTCGCGATCATCGTGCGGCAGCTCATCGCTGGAAGAACTTCCATATGAGCTCGACGCTGTAGGCAGGGTGCCAGTGCGCGCCGCCGTCAGAACACCATTCGACCGAGCGTTGGCTGGCGCAATTCGAGTAGATTCGGCATTCCACGGGCCGATCCGGATCTGGCGCGCTCGACCCAGGTGTGCACTGGTCCACGGCGAGCCAGGTGTCGCGTGAGGTGACACCGTTCGCGTAGAGCACGGTGGGGTCGGCCGTGCCGTGATAAATCCACATGCGCACCGGGGCGGCGCAAGTGGAAGTCTGCGGCCCGCTTCCCGAGAGCACGGCGCCCGCTCGGATCACGTTCGCGCGTGTGCAAGCCAGTGTATTGGTGAACATCGCGCCGTAGCTGCGCCCGTAGACGAGCACTCGTTGTAGGTCGATGCAATAGCGAGTGGACACACGGGCGAGGAGCGCATCGAAGAACGCCACATCCCGGCCGGTCGGACTGAGGTCCCAGGTGGCTCCGCTCGTCGCCCCGTTCGGGTAGACGAAGATCGCCTGGCCTCCGCTCTGAGTGGTCTCGATCGGAAAACTGTCGCGAAACGTATTTCCTTGCCACTGGTAGCCGTGAAAGCCGAACACCAGCTGAAGGGGGACAGCGGCGTCGTAGGCCGGCGGCACCGACACGAAGTAGCTGCGATCTTGACCGTTGACCGTGATGGTCTCCTGACGAAAGCCAACGGTCGCGCCAACCAACCCGCAACCTGCCGACGTTGAAGAATTGGTGGGCGGAGGCGGCGGGGGCGGCGGAGGTGATGCGGGGGGCGGAGGTGGTGGGGGCGGACTGGCGAGGGTCACGCCGACGAAGTGCGCCGTGCAATAGGTTGGCGTCCCGGCACCGATCGCGCACAACGTGAATTCGTATCGCGTCGCTGGTTGGAGGCGAGTCACCTCGGCGCGAAAGCCGTAGATGCTTTGCGGCGATCCGCTGATCGCTGCGGCTGGCATCGAGTTGGCGTCGAGCGCGGTGCAAGCCAAACCCGCGCACACGAAGAGCTGGTAGGCGCTCACTGGGTATTCGATCGGTTGTAGGGGCGAGCGCCTCGGGTAGAAGACGAGTCCTGTGCTCGTGGCGAAGGCGCCGCTCACTGTGATCGGCAGTGGCTCAACGGCGCTCGGTTGCGGTGTGTCTGCTGCGAGGAGTGCCGTTGTTGACTCTGCCTGGTCCGTGGTTATCGGCCCAGCTGGGCCGCAACCCATTGCGACGATAAGCGAGAGAGCGGCTTGAACGAACGTGGTTTTCAAACGGGACTCCGTCGTGCCGAAATGGCAGACGGGCAGGTGCAGGTTGTGTGCCGCAACGCCAATATTGAAACGAACGTCGTCCCGGGAGAGACTCGCCCACGTTGGATACGTCGTCGTACCATATCGTCCGTAGGCTCGCGGTTGGCGGGATGGCCGAGATCTTCTTGGCGAGGCAGAAGTCTGTTGCCGGGTTCGAGCGCAACTTGGTCCTCAAGCGGATCCTCCCCGAGCTCGCCTCTCATCCGGAGTTCGTCGAGGCGTTCGTCAACGAGGCGCGTCTTGCGGCTCAGCTCAATCATCCGAACATTGTTCAGATCATCGATCTTGGTCGCGACGGAGACACGTATTTTTTGGCCATGGAGTACATCCAGGGTGCATCGCTTCTCGACCTGATGCAGCTGGCAAAGAAGAGCACCCCGCCACCTTTGGGCGTGTCTTTGTCGACCATCTTCGATGCGGCGGCGGGTTTACACCACGCCCATTTTGCTCGCGATCTCGATGGCGCGCCGCTCAACGTTGTCCATCGCGATGTCACGCCCTCGAACATCATCGTCTCCTACGACGGGATCGCCAAGGTGGTGGATTTCGGCATCGCGAAGGCGACGGTGCAGCAAGGCAAGAAGACCCAGACTGGCGCGCTCAAGGGTAAGCTCGGCTACTTCGCGCCCGAACAGGTCCTCGGCGAGTCGATCGACAAGCGGGTCGACGTCTTTGCCCTCGGCATTTGCGCGTATGAGCTGCTCGCCAACGCGCACCCCTTTCGTCAGGGCACAGAGTACGACACGTTGCGCTGTATCGCCGAAGGTCGTTTCTTGCCGCTCTCGGCGCACGCTGTCTCAGTGCCTGCGCCAATAGAAGAAGTCATCGCGCGAGCCCTCGCGCGCAAGCCCGACGACCGCTATCAAACTTGCGGAGAGCTCCTGGGCGCGCTCCAAGCCGCGGCGCTCGCGGCCGAAATCATGCCGAGCCATGCCCAAGTGGCGCGCTACATAGGTGAGCGCCGAACCGCGCTCGATGCGTCAGAGGCGCAACGAGCGCAGGCGGTTGGAACGCGAGGCGACAATACCGCGACGTCGACCTCGCCGCCCTCCGGTGCGTCTCTCTCGTTCCCTCTGGAGGTTCTTTCGGTCAGGCCAAGCGTCTCGGCGTCCGGAGTCGTCACGGCCACTGCGCCTCGTGTCCGTTTGCGAATGGCCTCGCTTGGCGTCGTTGCGACGTTGATTGTTGTCGCAGTGGCGGCTGCGACTTTCCAGGTGAAGGAACCCATCCAGGCTCCAGTGTCGAAGGGGACTGAAGCGGCGAGCCTCCCGGGGCAACCGACCGCGGCTACCTTGCCGGCCCACACGTTGGAGCCGCTGTCACCGTTCGAGCAGAAGCCCGCAAGGGTCGCGGACGCGAAGACGGGCAAAGCACAAGGTCAGGGTCGACTGCGCGTTCTCGTAAGTCCTTGGGGAGACGTGTTCGTCGACGGTAGAGCGTGGGGACAGACGCCGTTCAAGGCCCGGGAGATTGTCGCGGGTGAACATGTTGTTCGCGTGGAAAATCCTGACGCCAAGAAGCCGCTATCGAAGCGAGTCGTCGTTAGGGAAGGACGTGAGGTCGTGGTCGAATTCACCTTCTAAGGCCTCTCATCGGGCGAGCCGCATGTGGCTCGCCGGCGCCGGCCCTCGCAAAGAGCGCTTGAGCGTCAACCAAGCGAGTCTCGCCTGCGCTGCCGATGGTCCCGTCCTTGCTGGAGTGCGACGGTGGAGGCGCTGCGCATGGGAAGATCGTTGGTTCCTCTGTTTATGTTGGTCGGTTGCTCCGACATATCTCGTTCGCAGGTCGAGCTCCGCGGTGTCTCGTCCGACGGCGTTGCGCAAGCAGCCGGCAGCGGGGAGGGTCCAGCGCCGAGCGACGCGATGATGGACGACGCATTGCCTTCGCCAACCCCAGCAGATGCGTTGCCGGACACACCATCGGGGAGCGCGTTGGTCGCGTTGAGCTTGGAGCCCATTCCCACGGTGGGGCCTGGTGACGCGGCCACCGTGACGTTTCATTTGACGCGTGTCCCGGGATCGAACGCAGGCGCGAGCGTGAGCGTCTCATTCGCTGCGCCGCTTGGCGTCGTGCTCGGGGGGACTGACGCACCAACATGCGCGGACGGCGTATGCTCACTTCAGCTGTCGCTCGGCGAGGGTGTTGCGGAGCGCCAGCTGGCCTTCACACTCACGCAGGCAAACTCAGCATCAATGTCACTGCCACTCAACGTCACGAGCGCCGACGCAGCGGTGCAGAGCGCACCGACACTGCTCGTATGGCAGGTGTCGGTTGCGGCCTGGAGCGACATGTTCGATGACCCTTCGACGCTCAGCCTTTGGGCCGAGCTCGAGCCAGGGAGGCATGATCGGCTCGAGATCAGTGGTGGCCAGCTCGTGCTCGAGCCGGTGGCCCGGCAGCAGGAACACTGGTACGCCGACAATCGGGGTGCGTTCGTCGCCCGCCGGCTGCATGGTGATTTTCTAGTGGAAGCCCGTGTTCAAGCGGTCCAGCGGCACGCGCCCCTGCTTTCGCCTACCGCCGAATACAACGGCGCCGGGCTTCTCGTACGGGTACCAAGCGCGGGCGTCGGTAACGAACAGTGGCTGTCGTTCAATACTGGCATGCAGCAAGTCTCAGGCGGCGGACCTGGCTTCGGTAGAGAGACCAAGATCACGACGCCCGGGCAGCCGAGCTCCCATTCGGTGCGCTATTTGAACGCGGGGCCTGCCATCGAGACGCTACGTCTCTGTCGGATTGGCGCCGAGCTGCGTGTGCTCTACTGGAACGGCTCAGCGTGGCGCGAAGAGCTGCGCAGCGGCGCGACCTTCGTCGTCAGCACTGGTCCGGCGCCGCTCGCCACCGGCTCACCTTTGCGCTTCGATGCAAGCGCTTGGGGGGACGATGTCGACGTAGGGCTCATGGCTGGTAACTTCTTTGACTCAAACGATACGACGGTTCCATTCGCGATGCCCGCTGGCGGCGAGTTTCAAACTCGTGGCCTCTTTGACTATGTGCGCTTTCGAGACATCGTAGGTGTCGCCGACTGCGCCGCACCGTGATCGCCTGTATGGAACTCTTAGAGCCGGTCCCGAAGACCAGCTCGTCGCAGCTCCCGTCGCGGTCGGCCGATCTGGCGTCGAAAAATCCTCAGCCGGCCGTCGGGGCATGCCTGCTTTTTGCTGAATCGTGCTATGAATTCGCGGGCGTGCTGCGTTCCACCTTCGGCATAGCGATGACTGTTCTTGCGTGTGCGGGTTGTCCGGCGCGGACCACACTGGGCGTAGCCCCAGTGGTCGTTGTGATCGATGTGAGCGCAACGTCGCTGGGCCCGGCCGAGCGAGCGACAATCGTATGGTCGAGCTCGACCGACGGCGCCTACACCGTGACGGTCGAAGGTCGTCCGTCACGGCCGCGCGTCATTGCGCGGGGCGTTGCCGCAGCTGGCGCCGAAGCGGAGCTGATCCTCGCTGGCGAGACCTTGTTCGAGGGCGACAACACCGTACGTATCTTGGTCATTCGCCCCAATGGTTTGCGCGGCGTCGCCGAGCTATCCCTGCGCAGAAGTCGCGACGGGGTGGCACCGGCCGGGCTCAGCTACATGACGAACCCCGTCGAGTATCGCGTCGGGTTGCCCATCGCGCCCAATACGCCGACAGTGACTGGTGGAAGCGCCGACGTATTCACCATCGAACAGTCATTACCGGCTGGCCTCACTCTCGATCCGGCGACGGGCACCATCTCGGGGACCCCGCTCGCGGTCTTGGTCGCTAAAGACTACCTGGTGACGGCGACAAACGCGGCGGGCCACGCGAGCGCGGTTCTGCGCATCGGTGTCATTGCCAATGCATGCGACGTCAACGTGGCGGTGCCCGTGTGGAAGACCACGGTCTTCGGCGAACACGATACGGCCATGCGAACGATCACTTTTACCCACGCCTGCGACTCCGTCGTTTGCTCAATCCTAGACGGCGGAACGCGCGCGCCGCTCAGCTGCGCCGGGAGCGCCACTTTCAGCCGTGCTGATTACGACAGTGACCGCACGGTCGAGCTTCGGTTCACGAAGGCTGGCGGCGATGACATCGTCTACACTTTTCGCCCGGCACAGGTGGCGCCAGGTTTGCGCTTCACCGTGTGTGATCAGATCGTCAGCGGCGACGAGACGATGTGGCAGTTCATGAATCGCCTCTTGGTAACGCCGCCGTCAGAACCACCGGCCGACGTGCGACCGGCGGACTCCGCGCCCCAGGCCGCCGGGCGAACGGTCTGCCTTGGGCCGAACGTGACAGTTCTTGATTCTGGTCAGGCCGGTCCCGCGGTCTCTAACGTCATCGCCATCAGCGGGGCGCAGCTCACGATCGTTGGCGTGCAAGATGCGCCTGCCGTCTTTCATAATCGTATGACGCTTGGGAGCTCGGGCGCCGCCCTGGACGACATTGGCATTTTCTCGTTCAGCTATGGTGCGCGCGCGACTACGCTTGCCTCACTGCGCCTGGTCACGGATGGAGATACCGCTGTAGCGCTCAATTTGTACGATTCCGCCGGCGACCATTTGTTCACGAATCTCGACGTTCAGATGGCGGGCGCTGGGCCCACCGCGATATCCCTGGCCAATAGCTCGCTCGGGCCGACGCGCGTCGCACGCTCGGTGCTGCGAGCCAAGGTGACCCTGTCTCCATACGTGGGCAACGTCGCGCGGAATGAGTTGATCGTGGAAGACAGCGAGATCCGCGGCCTCGACTTTGCCGTGTTGCACACAGGGGCAAACCCGCTGCGAATTCGGCGAAGCGCGATCACGGCGCTGAACACCGCATCGCCCCAGACACTTATTGCGCTCGTGCGCGGTCAGACGACCATCGAAAACAGTAGCATCGTGAGTGGCGGCCGGCGAAGCATCGGTATGGACGCGAGTTTCGCAAGCGGTGGCTGGCCGGCCGTTGTGCGCGATGCCAATAGCGCCGCTCTGACCTTGGACCATACGACTATCGTTCAGAGCGGCGTCGGGCGATCCGCGCTGAGCGTGACGACAGAGAACCCGGCGAACCCGGCTCCAAATCCGACGCACGCGCTGACGATCCTAGGGACGACGGTGACAAGCCAAGGCGAAGGTCTCTTGGTCGACGTGACCGCTGGTGGGCCAAGCACGGTCAGTGTTGACGGCTCGACCTTTCGTGGCAACGGCGCCACGGCTGCCATCCGTCTGGCGCACGGTCAAACCACGCTCGACAACAACAACGGAGCGAACGGGTTTTGCGCTGTCGCACCGCCAAGCGCGAGCTTCTCTACCGTCGATGGTCTGGTCAGCGTTGACGAGTCAAACGTGTCTCGGTCGGGCACCTTCGTTGATGCCGCCCAGCTTACGACGCTGGCGGGCGGTGTCGTGTCCAATGTATGTTCACCTTGATAGGAGCTTCGTTTGACTGGTCTGGTTTGCATCGCGGCGCTCGCGATCAGTTCGGCTTCTGGCGACGCAGTGAACAAGGGCAAAGCGCTTTACCGCCGCGGTGACTTCGGTGAGGCGACCGCCGTGTTTGACGCGGTCCTCTCGGCGCCCGAGAGCCAAACCACCGAACGTGTCGAAGCGCACCTCTATTTCGGGTTTTGCCAGATCGCGCTCGACAACGAGACGGCGGCGCAAGAACGGTTTCTTCGCGCGCTCGAGCTTGATCCGAACATCGAGCTGCCGCGCGGCCTGCCGCCGAAGATCGTGAGCGCGTTCGAGCGCGCGAAGACAATGTTCGAGGCCCTCGCCATCGAACCGATGACGCGCTTCATGGACCGCACCGAGATCGCGGTCACCTTTCATTTCAAGGTCGTTGGTCGCGATCGAACGGGCTTGCTGACTCTGTGCGCGAAACCCGAAGCGGAAGCCGCGCTGGCCTGCGCTGAGCTGAAGCGCGACGGCGACGCCGCCTCTGCGACGCTGCCGATCGGAACGGCGGTGCACACGGTCGAGTACTTCGTCACTGCCACGAAAGCGGGCCGAATGAGATCAGTACTTGGCGCGGCGGATACCCCGCGTCGAGCGTCCTTGCCCGACGTTGTTCCCTCGATGACCGCAACCCCTCCCGCCTCGGTCACGATTCGCCCGTCGACGCTTCCCACGCCGGAGTCGGTGCCGCTCGTCGTGGAGCGCGTTCCGGTGTTCAAACAATGGTGGTTCTGGACCGTCATTGGCGTTGTGGTGGCGGGCGGTGTGGCAACCGCCGTTGCCGTGCCTCTGGCTACGGCCGCGACCACCGCAGCGACGAAAATCGCGCTGAGCTTCGAGTGAGGGCGGCGTTGCTGCTTGCAACTTCTTGTCTCGTCGCCTGCGGCAGCGACTCTTGGTCTGCGCGCGAAGTGGTGGTTCACGCAGCGCTCGTGGCCTCTGAGGTGGATTCAATCGCCGTCAACGTCATTGCCACGGAAGGGCTCGATTGCGATGAGCTGAGGGCGCGGCCGCCGAGCGCCGGACGCGTTGACCTCGACGTGCGCTACTACCGGCTGATGGACGTGGATGAGACGCTCGCGCTCACTGACCTTCCTGTCCTCGCGAGCGCGGTGATCGTCATCGAGGCGCTAGGCGTCGCCCCGATGGGCGACGTGCTCGGTGTGGGCTGCAGTGACGTCGTTCGTCTGCGCGCAGGCGTGAACGCACCCATTCCTGTGACCGTTCGCCGGTAGCAGGTGTTCGACTCGGCCGTCGCGCGCCGATGTGCTTACGGTCAGCGGGTGTGTTCGTTAGGCGCCGGTTTGTGGCGAGCGAGAACTGTTGTGGCAGTGGAAGTCACGATCGCCGCGACTTGCTCATGCGATCGCAAGACGCGCGCGTCCATGCACGCGATGTCGAGACCATCGAGCCACGCCCGCGCCGTGAGTCGTTGCTCGCAATCGACCGCTAGCGCCCGCGACACCAACGCGGCGATCGGGGTGGGGACGGATGGGGCAAGCGAAGGTATCGGCTCGTACAGAATGGCGTGGAGCGTCGCGAGCTCGGTGGCACGTCGGAACGGGTGGCGGCCGCTCAATAGAAGGTGCGCGACGATACCGAGCGCGAAGACGTCACTGCGACCGTCGAGGGGCTCGCGCCGCACCTGTTCAGGGCTGAGGTACGAGTACTTGCCTTTGACGAGATGCCCAGTCGTCGTTCTGCCGCGCGTGTCTGCAGCCTTGGCGATGCCGAAGTCGGAGAGCTTGGCGACGCCTGATTCTGCTACGAGTATATTGGCTGGATTGACGTCACGGTGGACGATGCCGAGCGTGTGGGCGTAGGCGAGCGCTTCACCGACGTCGGTGAGCAGACGCAACGCCGGTTCGAGCGGCATTGGTTCATCGAAAAGCAGCGTGGACAAGTCACGGCCGCGGACCCATTCCATACTGAGGTAGGGGATGTCCGCAACCTCTCCAACATCGAACACGGTCACGATGTGCGGGTGCGCGAGGCGCATCGACAGGCGTGCTTCTTCTGCAAAAGCCCGATGAAACGTGCGGTCTTGCTCGAATTCGGGGCGAATGCGCTTGAGGGCTACGAGCCGTTTGATGCCGAGCGTCGTCTGTTCCTCGGCGATGAAGATCTCGGCCATTCCTCCCTGTCCGAGGCGGCGTAGCAGTTCGAAGCGGCCAAACCTCATAGGGTCGCACCGATTTCCATGCGCTCGATCATCAGGATGGTCGTACCTTGCACCAATCGAATCGTCCTTGTCATCAAGGTAGCAAGTCACGCACCAAGGTGAAGTTCGGCGCACGGTCAAAGCGCTCGCGATTCTGCGATCGGCTGCCACGAAGTGAAGAGCAACCAAGATCCTTGCGAGCGAAGACCCGAGGGTCAAGACAAAACTTTTTGGCCGCTCATGTGAAGCCTGGGACCCCGGGCAGGACGCAGCTCAGCTCTTGTTGGAAACGCTCGCGGACGAAACACCGCCGCCGAATTGAGGTCTGTGGCTCGAGGCGTGGCTCGGGCGTGGCTCTGCAACGAGCGTTTGGCGAGGACTTCGGGTGGGCGCGTCAATTGCGGTTGATGCAGTGGTGCCGGCGTGCGACGGTTAGTAGGAGTGGAACCGGAAATCAAAGCCCTTGCATTTCGAACAGCATGCGACGCCCTTGCAAGTAGTGTTGGCGCGCAAAGGATGGCTGCTGTCCGCGCGAATCTGCCTGGCTGGGTGAGTTCTCAGATCGATCTCGAGTTGCCCGCATCCTCCTGGCTTCCTGCCGCTGCATTTGGGGCGCTGTGCGAAGCCGCTTTCGACCACGGGTTTGAACGGGACGCGGCGCGGATGGTTGGTTACGGCAACCAGACGATGCAGAAGACGGTACGCGGCTACTACAGCATGTTCATCAAAATGCTCTCGCCTGAGTTTGTCGCGCGGCGGATCTCCACGATGTGGAACGTCATGTTCAAAAACAACGGGCGCGCACACGTCGTCTCATTCGATCACGCCAAGCGCTGCGCTGTCACCCGCTACGAAGGCGTTCTGACCGGATCCCCTGCGTTTTGGCTGTTCCAACAAGGGGCTGGGCTTGGTGTGCTCGAGATGACTCGACTGAAGAACCTTCATGTCGCGCTGGAAAGTGGTGGAGGCAACTCGGGGGAGGCTTCATTTCTTGCCACGTGGGCCTAGGACGCTCTTCCGAACACGAGCCCCACCCAGAGCCACAGAGCGTCGCGAAACCATCGAGTCATTCCCCCTCTAGTTGCCACGTTCACATTTGGTACGCGCGTTGCACCCAGCCCGACCCGAGAGCCGTATGATCGAGCCATGTGAAGGTGTGTTTCAACCGCGTTTATCGAGACTCTACGAGCGGGCGGTGCCTCATATCTCTGTCGAGCGAGGCGTCGGGTGCCTGGGCGCCGACCAAAACCGTCAAAGCGACTGCGGTCTGTGCGATATCGGGGCCCATGAGTGGCATCCATCGATAACATGTCTGGACAAAAAACTATGAGTGGATCCCCGTTTGTCCCCTTGCCGCCGCTTTCCATCGCGTGGACGAGAAAACCCGTCGCCAGCGCGAGGACCGAAGTTCGGAAGCTCGACGACGGCCGCATACGCCTCTCGATCATCCACGACGTGATCAAGGGTGTAACGCCAGAGATGCTCGTGTGGTGGTTCAAGAACATCGAAGGAGAGGTGGAGATCGAAGGTTGCCGTCTGAACCGCTATCGCGTTTGGCACCCGATCGATCACATTCACTACCGCGTTGCCAAGCGTTGTGCGGATGGAAGCATTGGACCGGGCGCGATCTTTCACATCGTAGAAGCGTTCTCGGGACGCCGCGATTGGTTGGTCGACGGAATGACGAGGGTCGATCGCCTCGATCTCGACGGCTTTCATCACACGCCCATGCGCCTCGGCGTGCCGTTCGGAGAGGCGAGCTATCGATGGAGCGCGGTTCCGGGCGGCACGCGCTATGAAAACTCGCTCACGGCCGGACCGATCTGGCCGCTGTTTGGACGGGTGCTGGTGCCGCTGCTTCGTCGCACGATGTTTCCCGACGACAAGGCCGTTGCCTGGCTCACGCACAACGTTGAGGAGGTGGGTAACTTCGAGTCGTTTCTACCGCGCCTCTTCGCCGACGCCGTTGGTGTGAATGCGGCGCCACGAGGGCCCACCGTCGCATAATGATAACCACGCCCAGCGCGCCGCCGCGATAACGACGTGGGAGGTGCAAGGTGGTTGGGTCGGTGAGCGTCTCGAGTTGGCACAAGGCGAATCGTATAGACAGCCGTGAGAGGCTCGAACGGGTTCAGGTTGATGAAATGCGGGCGTTTCCGGGTGGCGCGGAGAGTGCCCACTGCAGTGTACGCTGTGTGGACTCGCTCTCGTGCGTGACCGAAGATGCAGCAAACCACGCAGCGGGTCGGGCCGGCCCGAGCTACGTTGGAGTGGTCTTGGATGCGCTGCAGCGCACCCGTCGATCCGTCGACGCGACAGGGTTTCGCAGCGACGAGCTCGCACCGTTCCTGCGAGTGCGCATCGATCGCGAGAGCAGACGACAAAACGCGTTCGCCAACTTCGAGGAAGCGATCATTCTGCTGGAGCTTGCGGAAGCGGACGGCGACGCGGTCGCTCACGAGCTCGGTCATCTGTTGAGCCTCGGAAAGTTGAATCCGTGGCTAGCGCTTCGCCCGGAATCGGTCGCGTGGAGGGAGGCGATGGCCGATGTCATCGCGGCGTTTACCTACCGAGGCTCAATCGTGGCGGAAACGATCGTGAGTCGAGACCTTTCGGTATTTCGAGGCACGAGCATTCTCGACAGCGAGGGTCACAACGCAGGCCTCTTTTACGGCAATGCGCTGTGGGAGCTCCGCTGCGCGCTCGGTGACTCGGCCTGGCCGACGGTCCTTCAGATGATGCTGCTGGCGCATGTGCTCATGCCGAGTGATCGCCCGGTCACACCCGTTGGATTTTTTCGCGCGCTCGAAGAGTCCGCACGCGTCATGGAAGCCGCCGGCTTAGCAGCTTTCGCCGCGCGTGCGCTCCCTTGGATCGAAAAGCTCGCAACTGAACGAGGCGTCGATCCTGCGACATTCAGCTCCCGCGAGCTTGCCGCACGGTCCATTGCGCTGCGGAAACCGCCGAGCTTCGGCGTGGCAGCCGAATTGTCGCACTTTCTCAACCTGCATCGGCGTGGTCATTTCGTCGCCGAGTCGACGCTGACGCTACCTCTTGGGATGCGCCTGTTGACCGTGCGCGAACGATCACGCCAAGCGGTCGCTATCGTCGATCGTGCGGGAGTTCCGTTGCGAATGTGGTATCGCCAGCGTGGCGAGTAGGCCTCGCGGCGAAGCGACTCGTCCAGCTTCCACCCGGTCACAGAACGTCGACCGCGTGAAGCTTGCCCCTAGCAATGAAGTTCGTCTCGAACAGTGAAACGGCTTTCGTCTCGCCTCGAACATCGCCTTGTTAGGCGAAGGCGACAAGACTAACCCTTCGGCGGCCGCGGCGTCATCGCGCCTTCGACGACGGCGTCCGAGTCCTCGTCGTCGTCCTCGTCGCCTTCGAGCGCTGCCTCTTCCTCTGCGTTCCCCATGCGCATGCCGGCGAGCACCGCGTGCTGCTGCATGATCTTCTCGACGAAGAGCTTCGCGCCGAGCACGTCGAGCGGCGTCTTCAGCGCGCCGGTGAGCTCCTTGATGAAGGCGTCGAGCACGTCTTCGTCGCCGCCGTAGTCGGCCAAGCTCTGCACGAGCTGCGCCGCGATCTCGGGCGCGAGCGGCGTCCGCTCGTCGGTGCCGAGCTGCACGCCCGTGCTCAGGCGGCGCAAGTGCTCGAGCACGTGGGCGATCGTCTGCGTCGGCAGGTCGCGCAGCTCGAAGGCGATGCGGAGCGCGAAGTCCCGCGAGAGATCGTCGCGCAGCGTCGTCTTCCCGGCGGCAAAGAAGCCTTGTTGCAAGTAGCCGCGGCCGGGCGGCGCCAGCGTTTCGACGTCGTTCATGGCGTGGCTCCGATGCGCGCGAGCGCCGCGATCCCGCCGAGATCCGGCGTCGCCTCGGCGATCTTCGTGTAGCCGTCTTTGGCGGAGTAGGTGAGCACACCGCCCTCGGGATCGCCGAGCAAGAAGCCGCCGCCCTCGGCGATCGCCGCGGAAAATCCAACCGCCCAGTGCTCGCGCTTCTCGACGCGGCCGTCCTTCCACACTTGGCGCACGAAGCCGTCGGCGCAGGCCGCAAGCACGGCGTCGTCCGCTGCGGGCGCCAACGCGAGGATGCGGCTCTCGCCGGTGGAGATCTCCTTTGGTTCGCTCGCGTCGCGGCTGCCCGAGTAGATCGCGACGCGCCCGCGCATCGTGCCGGTGTAGACGAGCGGCGCACGGCTCGCTTCGATCGCGGTCACGCTCGCCGAGCGATCGCGCGGCGTGAGCGTGGCGTCTTTTGTATCGCTGCCTTGGCACGCGACGACGCGGCCGTCGTTCGCGGCGGCGAACAAGCGATCGCCGAAGACCGAAAATGCCGTCGGCGCCGCGACGCGCCAGCCGGAACGTTCCTTCAACGTGGCGTCGAGCTTGCGCACGCCGCCCATGCCTCCGACGACGACCTCGCCACCGAAGAGCGCGCCGCAGACGAACGCGGAATCACTGCTGACGTCGGCGCTCAGCCGGAGCGCGGCGAGATCGATCGCGACGGCGCGTGAAATGAGGCCAAGGTACGCGTGTGTGCCCTCGACGACCAAGAAGCGCGTTTCAAACGACGGATCGCGGACGTTCGCAACGGCGACCGTCTTCTGCGCGGGTCCGTCGAGCACGGCGACTGCGCCCGAGGTCGTGAACACGCAGAGCTTCATGGGCTACCGCCTTCCCACATCTCTCGGGCGCGCTCGGCGAGCATCGGATCGAGCGCGGGCTTCTCGTCACGGGCGTAGGTCTTGTTGATCTTGTCGTCCCAGTGCGCCGCGCGATCGGCGCGGGCCTCGCGCAGCGTCATGCTCTTGACGAGCGGCGGCGGCGGCTCGCCGAGGATCGTCGCGGCCTTGAGCTCGGACTTCTGCATCTCGGTGTAGTGATCAGCGACAGAGGTGATGAAGCCCTCGGTGTTCTGGCCGCGCACGCCGTCCGTCAGCTCCGGTTGCAGCTCGAGCTTGCCCGGCACGAGGTCGCCCTTTTCGATGCGCAAGACCGAGATGCTCAGGCCCGGCCGGCTGTCTTCGAACGAGAGGCGCAAGACGTCGCCGCTCTCTTTCTTCGTCAGGGCGTAGGACACCGTCTTCTTGTTGTCGGGCTTCGCTGGATCGAACACTTCGATCTTGCCGTCCTTCTGCACGACGCCCTCGAGCTTGCGGCCGCCGAGCTCGAACTTGACGGTGTTTCCTGGCGCAAACTCGCCGCTGAAGGTGGGCGTCTCGACCTTGTCCTTGACCGAAAGGTGCGGATCGGCGCGCATCTCGGTCCGCACTTCGTCGGCCAGCTTCTGAAGCGCCGGCCGCATGTCGCCGCCTTTTTCGCCGGCAGCCTGCAGGCGCTTGATGATGTTCGCCTTGATGGCGTCGCCGAGATCGGCGCCGGTGATCGGCAGGTTCGGATCCTGGCCGCGCTCGAGGCGCAGCTTCTTCACGGCTTCGCCCCACTTGCCGTTGTGCGGGTAGTCCGTGATCTTGTTGATCGCGCCAAACGCATTGAGATCGATGTAGACCATCTGGCCTTCGCCGTTCTTCTGCGTCGTCGCCACGACCACGAGCTCGTCGCCGCCTTCGATCGCCACCTTGCCGCGGTTGCGCGGGACGCCGTTCGAGACGTCTTCGAGCATCATGCCCTTGAAGGTGTCCGATGCCGCGCGGCCGACCGGCGCGCCTTTGTTCTGGCAGAGCAAGAGCTCGATCTGATCCGCCTTCGACAGCTTGCGCGGATCGCCGACCTTGACGAGGCGCGCGACCGAGTCGGGCACCTCGAGGCCGAAGGGATTGAGCTCGTTGCGCATGTCGGGGTTCTTGTTGAGCCGCTCGACGACCTTCGGGTTGTAGACCGCGAAGCTCGACACGGGCGCGTCGGCGTAGTCGGCCAACGTCGGCTCGCGCCCGTCCTTCTTGAGCGCGGCCGGCAGCTCGGCAGTGAGCTGCGCCTGCTTCGCCGCCACGCTGGCCGTGCGCACGAGCTCGCGCGTGATCGCCAAGGGATCAGCGTCTTTGGCGAAGCTCATCGGCTTCGTCATGCCGACGTAGAATTCGATGTCGCTCGTCGCCACGTCGGCGCGCCCTGACTTCTCCGCGATGTTGCGGCGCGTGGCGTAGGCGTCTTTGGTGCCCTCGTTTTTTCCGAAGCGTGCGCGCAGCGTCGCCTCGAGCTTCGCGTGATCCTTGCCGGTGTAGATGAAGGGCGCTTCCTTGCCACCGACGCCGTAGAACTGCAGGCCCGGGAACTGCCGCTCGAGCGCCTTCAGCTCGCTGAAGTAGCCCTTCAACACCGCGTCGCCTTTTTCGTGCGGGGTGTTCAGCTTCTTGAAGCCTTGGATCGACACGCCGCCGACCGTCACTTCGCCTTGGCCGCGCAGCTGCTCGGCGAGCTTGTAGACGTCGACGCGCATGGCGAGCGCGTTGCCGACCGAAGCGTCCTTCGGTGATTGCGAGAACCGCATCAGCGGGTCGACGGCCACCGGCGGCGCGACCTCTGGTGCACCGCGAGGGATGGCCTCCGCCTTCGCCCCGCTCGCCAGCGGAACGATCTCGCCCTTGGCGACGGCGACGGGCTTGCTCGGCGGACCGGCCTTCGGCGCCGCCGACACCATCGCCTGTTCGGTCGGCATGTAGATGTTGCGGATCGATCCCTGGCCGAGCAGGCTTCCGACGACGTTGTTTCCGGCGAGCATGCTGTCCGTCACCCAGCAGCTCTTGCCGGTCTCGGGATCCATGATCTTGAAGTAGCGCGTCTCGACGCCGTCGGCGCCCGTTCTGCGGATCGCCTCGCTGATCAACATGAAGTGCGCGCCGTTGCCGGGCGGCTCCCACTCGACGCGGATCGGCACGCGCGTCAGATTGCGCACCGCGAGCTCGATGGCGTCGGCGTGATGGGCGACGCCGCCCGCAGCAAGATCCGTGCGATCGTAAGTGACGCCGCCGTAACGGCCGACGGTCTCGTTCAGGTAACCGTCGATCGACGTGCCTTCGCTCCTCACCTTCGCGCCGGTGACGTCGGTGCCGACGTTGCTCTTCATGACGAAGAAGCAGAACTCCTCGTAGGTGTTGACGCCTTCCTTCTTCAGGCCCTGCTGCATCTTCTGATAGAGCGAGAACATCTGGGGCGATTCGAAGATGACGTCGTCGCCTTTTCTCTGGCCGCCGCGCCGTCCTTGCCAATCCTTGAACACCGAGCGCTCTTCGTCGGCCACTTGGCCCTTGCGTACGAGGTCCTTCCTCAGGTTGTCGATCACGGTGAACTTCTGATCGATGAACGCCTGCGCCGCGCGGTACTCCGGCGTCATGTGCTCGAGCTTCTTCTCGAAGCGCACGCCCTGACGCGACATGATGTCGTGCTGATCGGCGGCGAAGAGGCTCGGATCTTTGCGGTAACGGAACGCCGTGATCGGATCGATGTTGGCGCGGTCGATGAGCGCGATCGTCGGGCCGCAGGAGGTCGTGTAGACCTGCTGGCCGCCGCCCTCCATCACCCAGCCCTTGCTCGCCGGATCGTAGCGCATCGACTCGAGCGAGGTCATCTGCGCGAGCATCGCCGGATCGCGGCCGCGGATGTCTTTGGCGAACTCGGCGAGCTCTTGAACGGCCACCTTGCGCGGCGTCTGCATGTCGGCCGCGGGGTTGGCGAGGACCTCGGCCCGCGCCGCGACGGCCTTCATGATCAGCGCCTTCTCTTGCGAAGAGCCGGCCGCTTTCAGCATGGCGTCGATCACCTTCGCTTCGGGCGCCGGCATGCGCATCAACGCTTCGGCGCCACGGCCGGCCTGCATCGGTGTGAGCCACGGACCCACGCCTTCGGCGCGCGGGCTCGTGGCGCCGAAGAGCAGCGCGTCCTTGATCTCGGGCGTCACCCGCTCGGCGGCGAGGCCACCGACCTTGCCGCGCGCTTCGACGACTTGCAGGCGGCCGATCGCACGCACGCCCTCGTAGGGATTCTTGCTCATGAGCGCCGCGAGCAAGGTCTTCTCGCCGGCGGCGTCGACCATCGACAGCGTCTTGAACGCGATGCGCGCCGTCGAAGAATCCTCAATGGACGAGATGCGTCCGAGCACCTGCCGCGTCGTGCTCTCCTTCGGCGCTTCCCAGTAAGCCTTGACGAAGGCGTCGGCGCTGTCGTTCGGGCCGAACTGCTTGACCGCGCGCTCGAGCAGGACCAGCTTCGACGCGTTCTTGCCCGGCGCGAACTCGGCGGCCATCGCTTCGATGCGCGGCTGGACGAACGCGCGGTTGGCCGGGTTCTCGTACATCGCGAGCGCGCGCCGCATCGATGGTTCGTTGAACGCGCAGACCTTCGACAGGAACGCGTGATCGGCGCCTGGGGCCATCCACGCTTTGTAGAACTGCGCCGCCGTCTTGCCGTCGGTGTACGCCGCGATCTCGGAGAAGAAGCGGATCTCGTCGAGCGCGCGCGTTCGCGCGGCGTTGCCTTCCGGCAGCTTCAGCGAGGCTTGGCGATCAGCCACGACCTGCGCGAAGAGATCCTTGCCACTCGTGCCGTGCGTCTCGAACGCTTGTCGCTGCGCCACCGGCACGACGTCGGTCGCGAGCTTCGGCTGCACGGCCGGCAGGATCACCGTCTTCGCGAGCTCAGGCCCGGCGTTTCGTAGCAAGCGCGGCTCGTTCAGGAGCGCGAGCTGCTTGCTGTCGACGGTGCGGAGTTGCAGGATGTTGCCCTGCGCGTCGCTCAGCGTGAGGTAGACCTTGCCGCTCTCTTGGCCCGAGACGCGCCAGCCGGAGACCGGCGTGGCACCGTCTTTGATCGGCCACTGCAGGTCGACGTGGTTGAAGATCTCCGGGTTCTCTTTGACGAGCGCGTCGAGCTCGATGCGGCGCAGGCGCAGGTTCTTGCCGCTCTGCTCCCAGCACACGAGGCGGCCGTCAGGGCCGATGTTGGCGAAGGCCATCTCCTTGCCTTCGACCGTGAGCTTGGTGCCGATCGCGAGCGGCGGGGCGGGCTGCGCCGGGGAAGTCTGCGCCGCCGGCATGCGCTCGACGACGACCTTGCCCTTGGGGACGGTGCCGGCGCTCGGCACCGCGCCGCCGCTCGGTGCGGCAGCGTTCGCCTTGGCGCCGATGAGATCGCCCGTCCCGTTATTCTTCACTTCGTAGAGCGCGCCCCACTTGTTGCCGAGGTATTGGTCGACGACGCCCTGGTCGATGGTCTTCGCCGAGAAGTCGAGCGCGCCGGTGGCGTCGCGCTTCGGGTTCATCGGATCGACGAGCACGCGCGAGCCGTCCGAGAGGATTACTTCGTTCCACGCATGGCCGCCGCGCGCGTTTGGCCCGAAGTCGGCCTGGCCGCGCACGAGCTCGGTCTTCAAGCCGACGTGATCGGCGAGCACCTTATAAAGGAGGGCCCGGTGCCGGCAGGCGCCGCCGCCGAGGCGCGGCACTTCGCCGAGGAGGACCTCGCGGCCAGCGAAGTTGTGCTCCCACCCAAACAGGCGGCCCATGACGCCGTGGTTGTCGCTGCCGCCGTTCATCACCTCGTAGACGTACTTGTTGAGCGCGGCGGCGCGTTCCGCCTCCGGGAGCGCGCGCAAAGTTTCGACGTTCTTCATCATCGCGCCGAGCGCCGGATCGCGGGTCGCGTCGACGACCAAGATCTCGCGCGGCGAGCGGAGCTGGCCGCCCTTTTCGGCCATGCTGCGGCCGCCGTCGGTGTAGCCGTTCTCGATCTTCTGATCGGCGCCTATGCGGTTCGTCGAGTTGAACGCATCGCTCTGATCGCGCGCCGGGCCCTGGCCCAGGGTCGTCAGCTTGCGCCCGGACTGCAAGGGCGGCGCCGCGGCGGTGGCGATGTCCGGCACGAGCGCGGCGCGATTCTGCTTGGCGATCTGCTTGGCGCTGACCCACACGCTCTTGCCGTCGATGCTGACGGCGATCGATCCGCGCTTCGTCACGGCGCGGTTCGTCTTCGCGTCGACGATGATGTGCGCGGTCTTGCCGTTGATCTGGAGCGGCAGGCCCTGCAAGATATGCGGGTTCGCGCGCAAGACTTCGGCGGCGGTCATGCGCTTCATGCCGCTCGCGGTCTCGATCAAGATGTGTCCGGTGTCGGCGTCGATGAAGCGGACGACGCCCGGCTCGCTGCCCTTCTTGCCGCCGGGAACTTCGACCATGCGGCCCGCTTGCAGGCGCGCTTGCACGTCCGGCAGCGCTTCGCCGAGCTTCAACGCCTCGCCGCTGCCGACGCTCTTTCCTGTGCCGCTCGCTCGCGTGTCGATGTGCGGGTTCAGCTGCAAGAGGTCAGCGGCGGGGACGAGGCGCACGTTCTTCGGAGCGCTCGGGTGATAGACCTCGACCTGGCCGTCGGTGCGGATGCCCTTGATGAGGAAGCCGCCTTCGGCCGGGCCTTTGCCGTTCGCCGGCGGCACGTGGATGACGTCGCCGTCGGCGCCGATGCGCGCCTTGGCGTTGAACTGCTCGAAGCTCGCGCGCGCGTGGTAGCGCGACATCGCCGCGCCCGCGACGACGCCGCTCATCGCGCCGGTGAAGGCGACCGGGAAGATCTCTTCGAGCTTCGTGCGTTTGTTGACGACGACCTCGAAGAGCGCTGCCTCGCCGGCGCCGATCGCCGCATCCGCCGAGCGCGCCCAGATCGGCGCGAGCTTTCCGAGCGGCCCGGCGACCATGCCGAGCACGAAGCCGCCGATGCCGGCGCGCGCCATGTTCTTCCACATCGCCGGCTGCTCGCCCTGGGGCTTGGCGAGATAGCCCTTCTCCTGGAGCTTGTGCTGCACGAGCTCTTGGCCCGCGGTCATCGTCATGTTCGTGGCGCTCATCATCGCGCCCGTCGCGACCTTCTGCACCCACGGGTTCGCCATGTAGCGCGCGAGCCCAACGCCTTTGCCGGCCCATGCGCCGAAGCGCCCGAACGCCGCGACCGGAACGGCGAACGACACGGCGCTCGTGACCGCGGTGAAGGCGCCCTCGCTGAAGATGTCTTTCGATTCTTTGTAGCTCGCGTCGGCGCCCTTCATCTCGTGGTGTGCGACGGTGATGACGGCGGCGGTGCCGAGCCCGGTCGCCGTGCCCCACGCGATCGCGCCGGCAACGCCAGCGGCGCCGACCGGGACGGAGCCGCCTCCAGACGGAAGCGCGGTGAACACCGTAACCGCGACGACCGCGGTGACCGCCACCGGCATGACGACCGAGCGGGTGAATTTCGAGACGCTGGCGTCGCCTTCGACCTTGTTCCAGCGATTGCCGATGTATTCGATGCGGGCGATCGCGAGCGCTTTGGCCGCTTTTTGGCGCGCCGGTTCGAGCCGCGGATCCGTGGGCTTCGGCTTCGGCGTCTCGGCGAGGAGCGCCTTGTACTCTGCGACCGCGGTCTCGGCGTCTGCGACCCGCGACTTGTAGGTCGCGATGAAGTCCGAGTTGACCACGGAATAGAGGCCGGAGTTGACGAACTTTTCGTCGGCCTTGGTCTTCGCCAGCACGGTGTCGAAGCGGAACGAGAGCTCGCCGTCCGACAGCCGATCCTTGCCCTTCTTCGCCGCCAGCGGATCGACCGTGTCGCCCTCTTTGATCGACATCGTCTCGAGGTCTTCGTTGAAGACCGGGACGCGCACGTCGGTCTTCTTTCCGGTGAGCAGCTTCTCGGCGTAGGTGTTCGCCGTCTCGTTCGTGTTGTAGAGCGCGAGGAGCTGGCCGCGGGCGGTGCCGTAGAAGCCGTAGAGGTTCTCGTGGAAGGCGCCTTGCTTGCCGGCCAGGCGATCGAACTCCATGCCGAGGACGATCTTCTCCTCGGCGCTCATCGGCGCGAGGGCCCGGTGCCACGCGAGCCATTCGGAGTCGGTGACGAGCGTGCCGACGTGCGGCTGGTTCTTGAACAGCTCCGCCGCCTTCTCGGCGAGGCCTGGCTTCAGATACGCGATCGGCACGCGCCCCTCGGGCAGCGGCTTCTTGTCGGCGCCGAGGCCCGCGGACTTGTACTCCTTCACGCGCAAGAACGCCGTCATCATCTGGCCGGTGGTGATCGTGGTCGCGTCGCTCGCGCTCTCGGAGACAGAGAAGAGCGTGGCGAAGGCGGTGGGATTCTGCGACAGCTTGCGGGCCGCGTCGCGCAGCGCCACGGGCTCGTTCGGATCGCCGGCGATGCGGCGCAGCTCACCGAGCGAGATCTTCGCCTTGCCGCCCTTGTCGATGTGCTTCTGGATCGCGTCGAGATCCTCGGGCTTCATCCACGCTTGATCTTCCAAGTATGCGCGGAACTTCGTGAAGAACGGGCTCTTCAGCTGGCTCGAGTCGACTTTGTCGCCGCCGTTCATCAGCGTGTAAATGTCGCGCAGTGAGGCTTCGTCCATCGGCGCGTTCGTCGGCTGCAGGTCGAGCATGACGCGCAGCTTCTTCAGCGCGTTCGGCTGCGCTTCGGCGAACCACTTGTCGTAGGTGGCGGCGATGCGCTGCTGGTCGGCGGGCTTCAGCTTGTCCCACGCCTCCTTCTTGAACATCGCGTTGCACTCGGGCGGCATCGCCGGATCGACCGTCGTGCCGAAGCGATCCTTCAAGAGCGGCGCGATGTACGAAAAATGCATCTGCGTGCGCTTTTCGTGCGCGTGCTTGGCGACGCCCGTGACCTCTTTTTCGATCTCGCCGAAGGGGCCGCCGGCGGTGACGCCCGCGAAAGGCCCGCCAGTGAGCTCCGAGAGCCGCTTGGCGCCGGCGAGGATCTGCGAGCGATCCTTTGGGTTGTCGATGCCCGCGAGGCCGGCGGTCTTCAGCGCCGCGTCGAGGCGCGTGCCGAGCACTTCGTAGCGCGTGCTGACCGTCTTTTCGGCGTTCTTGTATTGCCCGAGCGTCGCCGTCAGGAAAGTGAGCTGCGCGGGCAGGCCCTCCTCTTTATCGAGGCGGCTGGTGAGCTCCATCGCTTGGCGGCGCAGCTCGGCGAGCTCGAGCTGGCCGTTCTCGTCTGTCGGCGTGCCCTTCTTCGCGATCTCGGCCTTGACGCGCGCGAGCTCGCCGTTCATCAGCGCGATCTCTTGCGTCAGCCCGTTGATGCGCCCTTGCACTTCGTTGCGGCGCCCTCGCAGCGTCGCGATCTCTTTCGTCGCGTCATCGTCGGTGAGCTTGTTGAAGCGGCCCGCCTCCGGCTTGTCCTGCGCGCCGAAGAGCTCGACCATGTACGCGTCGCCACGCTGCGCGAGCTGGATCGACGTCCGGTCGCCGCCACCGCCGCCGGTGAACCCGACGTCCTTCTTGCGGGCGCTCTCGGTGACCATCGCCACGATGGCGTAGTCGATGGTGACGCCGCGGCTCTTCACGCCGCCGAGGTGCGCCGCGAAGGCTTCGAGCACTTGCGACGACACCAATGAGCGCGATCCGGCCGGGCGCGTGGCCGCGTCGGCTGCGCGCGCGAACGCCGCTTGATCGTTCGCATACGCCTGGCTCAGCTTCTGATGGTACGCGAGCAGCGCCGTCGTGTACGGCTCGGCCTTGTCGCCTTCCTTTGGCAGCGGCGGATTTTCGAGCAGCGTCGTCGTCTCTTCCATCGACTTGACGAGCTGGCCGAGCGGGCCCTTGCCGTAGGCGCCGAGCTCCGCTGCGACGCCGGCCTCTTCCGTCTTCACCACCGCGATCGCGGCGTCGAGCGCAGCCGCTTCGTCGCTGCCCGGCGCGGCCTTCGCGCGCTTTGCTTCGAGGGCGCCGCGCGCGGCTTCGAGAGTCGTCTTCGCCGCGGTGAGCTGCGACTCCGCGCGCTGCACGCCTTCTTTCAAGGTCGCGATCGCGGCGCGGCGGTTCTCGATGCCAGAGAGTGCTTGCATCATCGCCGAGTGATCGCCCGGCTTGAACAGCTCGCGCTGGGCGAGGCGGCTCTTCGCGAGCGCCTCGTCGGCCGCCTTCAGCTCCGCGCTCGCGCCTTTGGCCGGCAGCGCGAAGAGCGTGAACTGGCCGCGATCGGCGAGCTGCGTGACGATCCACGTCCGCGCGTTCGGGCCGGCCATCGGCAAGAGCGTTTGCGGCGACACGCCCGCGTCGAGCAGCGTCGACATCAGCGCGCGCCGCTCGCCGGGATCTTGGATCGCTTCGAGCTCTTTTTGCACGGCCGCGAGCTTCGCCGGATCCTTGGCTTGCAGCGCGGCGTTGATCTTCGCCGCGAGCGGATGCGCCGAGCGGGTGTTCGCGACGACGGGCTTGTCGACGAGCTGCGCGGCCG
Organism: Deltaproteobacteria bacterium; assembly: GCA_020848545.1. Classification (GTDB taxonomy): domain Bacteria; phylum Myxococcota; class JADLHZ01; order JADLHZ01; family JADLHZ01; genus JADLHZ01. The sequence continues at coordinate 179,624 of JADLHZ010000104.1, forward strand.
GCGGCGGCAGCTCGGTGTCGCCGGCGAGCGCGCCGATGACACGGGCAGAGACGTCGGCCTGCACCGTGCCTGGCTTGCCGAGCGCGAGCATCTCGGTGCGCAGCGTAGTGACGGCGCCGCCGTCCATCAGCGAGAGATCGCGGCCGAACGCCTTCATCGACGCGTCGTCTGCGTTCGACGCCCGCAGCGCCACGTAAGCGACCGCGAGCGGGCGCGTCTTCTCGGTGGCGAGCGCGGCGGCGAGCTTCTCGGGCGCGTACGGTTTGCCTTCGCCGAAGATGACCTTGGCGAGCTGCTCGGTCGCCTTCGCGCGGCCTTCGGGCTCGAGCTGCAACAGCCGCTCAGTGGCCTTCGCCGCGCCGGCGCCGCCGTTTCGCAGCGTCGTCACCTGGGTCTTCAGCACGACGTCGAGCGGCGGTTCGGTCTTGCCGGTGTCTGCCGGGCCCTTCGGCTTACCGGTGCCGAGCGTCGTGATCGGAGGGGTCATGCCGCCACCTTCTTCAAGGCTTGGGCAAAGGCTTCTGGGTCTTTGTACGCGGGCTCGAGGTGCAGGCAGCCCTCTTTGTCCCGCGACAGGCCGAGCGCCTTCCAGACGACAGGCGCAAAACGACCGAGCACTTTATCGTGCGGATCCATGCCGATGATGCGTGCGAGGCCGCTCTTTCCGAAAATGGCGGCGTCGTCGATTTGACGCTTGACGCGCGCCGAGACCACGGCCTCGCCAAGATCTGAGGGGGGGCTGTCGCCGGTGAGCAGGAAGCGGAGCAGCAGCCCGAGCGCGCTGACGTCGCTGACTTCGATGTACGGATTGTAGGCGACGGTAGTGACGATGTTCCGCCAGTCGGGGGCGCCGTCGTAGTAGCCGGGATCGAGGAGGGTGACCGCACGGTCGGCGACGAAGACGTTGCTCGGCTTCAAGTCGAGATGCGCCACGAGGCCGTCTTTGCGTGCGGCGGCGAGGGCGTCGCACACGCTGAGGAGCACGAGCGGCGCGTCGCCCTTTTGCAGCGGGCGGCCTTTGGCGCGATCCAAGATCAACGCGGCGGCGACATCGCCGTGCTTGTCTTTATAGCTGCCGATGTCGTGGCAGCGGATCCATCCAGCGGCGGTGAGCGCCTGCAGGGTCTTGCCCTGCTCGACGAGGACTTCGTGGGGCTGCATGAGGCTCGTGCCGAGGCTGCCGGTGCCGGCGGCGATGCCTTGAGCGTCAGAGTCCTTTTGGATCAGCGGCTCGGCGCGCGCGACCTTCAGGCAACGGTCGTCGCCGAGGGCGTAGACTTCGGCCCAAGCGCCGGCGCCCAGGCGCTCGCCGAGCTTCAGGTTGTCGAAGGTGCCCATTCCGTTCGTTCTCGTCTTACCTGATTGTACACCGTTTGGCTAAGCGCTGACCGTTTCGTCACGCCTTGAACCACGCCGCGAAGGTCTGCGGCAAAAGCGCCAGGATCGTGAAGCGCGCGCAGCGGCCGGCCATGATGACAGCGAGGTAGAAAGGATAGCGAAAGCCGAGCTGGCGCGAGAGCAGCGTGAAGAGGAGCGCCGGCGGAAACCCGGCCACGCAGCCGAGGAAGAGCATCGCGTAGCTCGCGTGCCGGTAGCGCTCGAAGTCGAACGCCTTCAACCTGGCTTCGAGCTTCGGCAGCCGGGCGACGAGCCACGGGCCGTTGAAGTAGACGAGCGTGTAGCCGACGCACTGGCCGAGGGCGACCATGAGGGCGACGCCGAGCGGCTGGGCGTCCGAGAGCAAGACGGTCGTGATGGTCCACGCCTCGGCGTTCAGGAACATGAAGACCGGGCTCGGAATGCCGAGCAGGAAGCTCAAGAGGTAGATCACCTCAGAATTGCTTGGTAAAAAACGGACGCCTGCGCAAGGTCGCGGGGCGTGAAAGTCTGAACGATCGTCTTCGACGACGGTTCCGATCGCGCACTGTGTCCCATTCTCGCGAGGACGCCCGCCACACGATCGACGCCGCCGCCGAAAACGGAAGAACAGGAGAGAGAAACATGAGAGCGAACAACAGCGGCGCATCGGGCTACGTCAACTTCTGCGGTACCGAGGCCCCGAAGACGAAGCCAACGCAAGACGGCGGCATCTTCAAAGTCGCCGCGGACTTCAAGCTCGGCCGCGACGGCGACGATTCGTCGGTCACAATCAAAGGTGAGCTCAACAACGATGGTCTCGAAGCCACGAGCACGATGGAGTGGAAAAAGACCGACAAAGGCGAAGATCTGCTCGAGATCACGGTGTTTGGCGAGAGCAAGCCGATGTCGATCGAGGATCTCAGCCGGGGCCCGGTCATGAGAGCCGCGGTCACTGTCCCGTTCGAGCTGAAAATCGATCTGGAAGCGCCCGGCGTTGGCGACGCGTACAAGGTCAGAATCGTCAACGCCGCCGGAAAAGAGATCGCGACAGAGACTGTCTTCGGTCTGCAACCCTGCTTTCCGTTCGGCCGCTAAGAGACGGTCCTAGTCCCTGAATGGGCTCCTGCGCAAACGCTGTCGCAAACGCAAACGATAGACGCTGACGCGGTCGCGGACGCGTACGAATGGGCGCGAAAGTCAGTCGCGAATCATGACAGTGAGCATGGCCACGATGCGGTCGAGCAAGGTCTGGGCCTGGTCATAGGCCACGCCGTTGAGGAAGCCGAGAACCTCGAAGGTGTCGATGATGGCTGCGCACTCGAGCGCCGATCCGCGTGCGATCGCGTAGAAGCGGCGTGCGTCTTTGTCGAACTTGCCTGTCCCCTCTGCGAGGTTGAGCAGGATCGAAGTCGACGCACGTCGAAGCTGGTCGCCGAGCGCAGCGAGAGCGGCCGATAGCGTGTTCGACCCCCCTTTTGCGCCGGCGGCGTGCTGGTGGACGCGATTGATGGTGCTGTCGATACTCGACCACTCATCGTCGCCGTCGAGTCTGAGCGCCTCGAACAAACGCTTCCACTTGCCGCTCTTCGCCCAACGATCGAAGCGGTTGTACACCGCCGCCACCAAAACACCGCCTCGACGAAGTTGCGATCATTCTCACTACGGCGTCCAACGCCCGATCGATCTCGATAAACGCTTCGACGCGTCGCCATTGCTGATCATTCGATTGAACACGAGGTGCCATCGAGACCGCGTGTCGGCGCTCGGGCTGAATCGATAGTCACCGGATAGTTTTTCTCGATCTACTTCGTCGTCACCGAAGCGGCGCTGCTGGCGGAACGAGAGACGCGGCGGCCAGAAACTTTCTCACGCTGCGACGTCGGCGGATGCTGAGCACCAAAAGGAAAGCCCGAGACGGCGGCAACCGCTCGGGCTTCACTACCGGTGCAGCTACGCTTCGAACCGAAGC
>JADLHZ010000105.1 GCA_020848545.1 Deltaproteobacteria bacterium
AAGAAGCCGAACAGGACGATCAGCACGCCGGAGAGCACGTTGATGCCGAGCATCGGGGCGGCGATGAGGCCGACGAGGAGCGCCGCCGTGCCGCCGAGGACCACGCTCATCGGCAAGTCGCGTTCGGTGCGCAGGACGCCGCCCGCGTTCTTCGCCTTCAACCCTTGGATGCCGCGCTTGAACGCGCCGACGATCGTCGGCAGCGAGCGGGCGAGGCTGATGATGCCGCCGGTCGCGACCGCGCCGGCGCCGATGTAGAGCACGTACGCGTTGCGAATCTCGTATGGGCTCATGTTCCTGATCAGCTTTGCCGCCGGGAACATCGGCGCGGTGAGGCCGTCGCCAAAAAGATGGATCAGCGGGATCAGGATCATGAACGCGAGCACGCCGCCAGCCATCATGTTCGCCGCCGTGCGGACGCCGATGATGTAGCCGACGCCGAGCATCGCCGGCGACACCTCGACCGCCATCAGCGCGCCTTTGAAGCGGCCGAAGAGATCCATCGAGAACGACGCGGTGTCCTTCCACAGCTTGGTGACGAGGTTGAGCACGCCGTAGCCAAAGCCGACGAAGAAGCCGGTGAAGACGAGCTTGGCGTCGCTGCCGCCTTTTTCGCCTGCGATCAGCACCTCGGCGCACGCCGTGCCTTCGGGATACGTCAGCACGCCGTGCTCTTTGACGATGAGGCCGTGGCGCAGCGGGATCATCATCAGCACGCCGAGCACGCCGCCGAACAACGCGACGAGCAATACGCGCACGAGCTCGAGATCTTGGCCGAGCAACAGGAGCGCGGGCAGCGTGAACGCGACGCCGGCGGCGATCGACTCGCCCGCCGAGCCCGTCGTCTGCACGATGTTGTTCTCGAGGATCGTCGACTTGCCGAGCGCGCGCAGGATGGTGATCGACAAGACGGCGACGGGGATGCTCGCCGAGACGGTGAGGCCCACCTTCAACGCGAGGTACACGCTCGACGCGGCGAAGACGACGCCGAGCAACGCGCCGGTGATCAGCGCGCGGATCGTGAGCTCGGCCGGGGATTGCGAAGCGGGGACGTGCGGAGAGAAAGACATCAGTGCAAGCGCTCGGTCAGCGCTTCTTCCAGGCGGCCTTCCACCTTCTCGAGCTCTTTCTCGCTGAGCGGGTGGCCTTTTCCGTTCTCTACGCGCGCGGCGAACATGGCCGGCAGCTCGGGCGAAAGCAGCAAGTACTTCGCACCGTCGTGCTCGACGTCGGCCAAGATCAAGAAGGCGTCGTCCTCGTCTTCGTCGTTGATGCCGACGGTGTCGCAGAGCTCGGCGAACTCTTCCTTCAGCTCGCCGACGAGCAAGAACTCGTCGGACTCGACCTTCACCGAGAGGCCCTGCGGCTTCAGCGCTTCGTTGAACAGCGGCTCGAGCGGGCCGAACTCGCTGGTGTCGAGCTCGACGATGCCGTCCTCGTCGTCGCGCACGACCGAGAGCCACGCGTTCTTCGGCGTCAGCAGCACGTAGCGCACGCCTTGGACTTCGACGTCGGCGACCACGTGGCAGGGGAGCTCGCTCTTCTTGTCGGCGGAGAGCAGGGGCAGCGTTTCGATGGCTTGTTCGGGCGCGCGGGTCATAGGCGCGGGCGGCTAGCAAATGCGGGCGATTGCCACAAGGTCAAGGATCTTCGGCGTCGCCGCCACGGGTGAACACCTTCGGGCTCGGCAGGAAGGCCACATGGTGCTCGTCGGCGCGATGGAACTTGCCGACGACGTAGCCGAAGTCGGCCAGCTGGCGCAGCTCGAAGCTCGAGCTCTGTGGCCGCGAGAAGTAGTACGCCTGATCGTAGGACGTCGTGATCATCGCGCGCGGAAGGCCGGCGCTCGCCAGCAAGCGCGCGACGTTGCGCAGGTTCGTGTGCGAGTGACGCGCGCAGGGCTCGACCAAGATACGGTGCTCCGGAAAGCCGCTTTGCACGAGGAAGCGCTTCATCTCGATCGCTTCGTTGTACGGCGTGCCGCCGGGATGCACGTTGCCGCCGCTCAAGACGACGAAGGGCGCGAGGTTCTTTTGAAAGTCGATCGCGGCGAGGCGCAGGCGATCTTTGGCGATGGGGTGGAGCGCCGGCTCGGGCGTCTCGAGGTCGAGCGGCGTGTAGCCTGGCACCACGATGGCGTCGAAGGGCATCTTGTGCACCTCGCGCAGGCGGAGGGCTTCGTTCCACGCGGGGGCGTTTTCACGATCGGCGTCGATGCCGTATTGTGCGAGCTGCGTGCGGCAGAAGAGGTAGTCCTTGCCGCGGTGGCGGAGCAGCTCGGGATCGACGCGGGGCTTCGCGCACGCGACGAACGCGAGGAGTGCGAGGCTAAAAAGTCGCGCCACCGGCCAGCCCGAGGATCTGCTCGTTCTTGTAGGCGACGGCACGCGCCAAGAACATCGGAGCGATGAGGAACATTCCTGCCGCGAGGCCGCTGAACATGCCCATGCCGCCGAACATCCCGTACATGAAGCCGAGCGAGGTGCCCGGCGGCAGCGGCAACGACGCGAAGGCGATGGTCATCGCGTACGACGCGATCGCCAGGCCGATGGCGACGCCGCCGGCGATCTTGGCGGCTTGGAACTTTCGGATCTCTTTGAGGGCGCGCGGATCGTCTTTGAAGACGTCCGCGAGGCCGTAGCCGAAGAAGCCGGCGTCGACCGTCTTGCCGTCGAGCTCGAGGCGATAGGCGAAGCGCCAGTGCGTCATCTTCAGCGCGCGGGTGTCGTCGGCGTGCATCGCGGCCGCCATCGGACCTTTCCAGTCGACCGGCGGGTTGGTCGTCGCGGCGATGAGGGCGGTGGCGAAAGACAGAGCGAGCACGGCGGCATTATCGTGGCTCGCCGTCCGAGCGTTGCTCGCTTAGCGTGGACGTTTTCGCGGCCAGAGCGCGTAGGCGACGAACGGCACGAACCAGAGGATCTCTGTGAGCGCCACGTGCAAGCCGCGCGCGGAGAGCACGCGGGCGCCGATCGGTGAGACCGGCAGCGGGCGCCAGGGGAAGAAGAAGCGCTCGGCGGTGAAGGGCCAGAGCAGCGCCGCGCCGAGGCCGCCGTCGGTGAGGGCGTCGAGCAGGCCGTGTGAGGCGACGACGGCGGTCGTCAGCAAGTACGAGCGCCACGTCTTGTCGATGAGGCGCGCGGGCAGGATCGCGAGCAGCGGCGCCACGAGGAGCGCGTGGGAAGTGCCGCGATGACCGAAGGGCGAAGCGTAGGGGATGCCGAGCGCGAAGGCGACGACGTCAGCGTCCGGGAGGAGCGCGGCGACGGCGAGGATCACCATCGCGCGCAGCGGTTTCTGCGGTGATTGGTAGCGGCCCGCCGCGAGCCCGACGGCGATGTGTCCGATGCCGGCCATGGTTCTTCGTGTAACACGGCGGCTGGGGAAATCTTCCGGGGCGCTCTAGATCCCGTCGGACAATGAGAAGCGAACGACGAGCGACGCTGCCTGCGCCTGCTGCAGAATGTCCTCGGCCCGGCCCTGATGCCGCTGAACGAGCATCATCGCGTCGTGAATGCACCCCTGCGCACTGCGTGGCGCCTCGAGCTGGAGGACGCGAAGGTTCGCCAGCGCGTCGTCCGCCTTGGCGACACGAGCCTTCGCCTCGCTGACGATCTCGTCCAGGGCTTCGGTGTCCTCATGGGTGACCCCGCCTTTGCCCACTGACTCCAGAAACAGCTCGCGCGTCGCAGGCGTGAAGGGAGAGACGATCAGCGCGTTCCAAAGAGTTTTCAACTGGGTTTTGTCCATGCCGAGTTTATCGTTGCGGAGCGCGGGGATTCGGCGCCGCGGGCCTTCTCGAAAGCGCCAATCGACGTAAGCGGCGAGTAAGCGGGGCGTGTATACTTCGCGGTATGCGGCGCTTCGTTCTCGTGGTGTGCCTGTCGCTCGTGAGCGCGCCGGTGTTTGCCGGTGTCGCCGAGCCGGAGAAGGAACCGGAGAAGAAAGAGCCGGAGAAGGAACCGGAGAAGAAGGAACCGGAGAAGAAGGCGGAGAAGAAGAAGTCGAAGTCGAAGAACGAGTATCACGGACCCTACTCGTCGCCGCCCGGGTATCCGGGGCAGGGGTGGGTGAGGAAGAAGAAGTAGTAGGGCGGTGATGGTCATCGCTATGTTCATGGCCATGGTCATCACCATGGTCATCGCCATCGCCATCGCCATCGCCATCGCCATCGCCATCGCCATCGCGGGCGGAGGTCGAAGCGGAGCGACGAGCGAGCGGGGGGGCATGGCCGTGCTCGCCGTTGTCTCGCCGAAGCGTTGTGCACGACGCGCGCGCGGCGTCTTCGTCTTCGAACGTGCCGCTGCGCAGCCGTCGCGCCGCGCTGCGCGCGTCACGCCGTGTGCACATGCTGAGCCGCGGCGCGCTGGGCTCGCTCTCCCGCCCAGCCGCAGCGCTCGGGGCGTCTGGGCGGGGCTCGCCCGGCGCCGCTTTCACTCAGCTTCGCTTGCGTCGTCGCGGATCCTTCACTACGCGAGCCATTCTTCCGCGGAAGAATATTTGAAAATCGTACGAGATTTTTCCGCGAGGTCTTGACGTGTTTTGCGGGTGCCTTGTCCGCGTGAGGCGAGTCGACCATGCGATGCGTGTTGTTGCGCGTATCGCTGCGACTGAGGCGCGTGCGACAGTGCGATGCGATTTTTCGAGGGTCGATCGATTGGCGTTGAGCCGCAGGCGCGCGGCGAGCTCGAAAAAACGCATGTTAGAAATGGTCGCATGAGCGAAGAAACAATAGCGTTGGACTTGGAGATCGCTTCCCTCGCCGCGCAGCTTGCGGCCGTCACGCACAAGCTGCTCGTGAAGATTCGAGAATTCGATCAGCACGACGGCTACGCGCCCCTCGGGTATTTGTCGATGGCGCACTACTTGAGCTTTCGCATCGGCATGTCGCTCGCTGCGGCGCACGAGAAGGTGCGGGTGGCGCATGCGCTCGTGGGGTTGCCGATCATCGACGCGGCGTTTGCGTTGGGCGCGCTCTCGTACTCGAAGGTCCGCGCGCTGACCCGCATCGCGACGCCGGAGAAGGAAGAGCAGCTGCTTGCGATCGCAAACGACGTGTCGGCCGCGGCGCTCGAGAGGATCGTGCGCGGTGTGCGGCGGGTTGGTCGTATCGAGTCTGCCGAGAAGCGCGAAGAGGCGCGCGGGCTCCACTGCTTCTTCGACGATGACGGCATGTTCGTGATGCAGGGGCGTTTCTTGGCGGACGAAGGCGCGATGATCATGAAGATGCTCGAAGGGGTGCCGTTGCCGAAGGAGCGGATGGCCGCCGGCAAGCGCAACGCCGATGCCCTCGTGCACGTCGCGGCGCAAACGTTGTCAGGCGCCGAAGGAACGAGCGCCGATCGCATGCAGGTCGTCGTGCACGTTGATCAAGAAGTGCTCACCGACGACGCGCCGGACGGCCGCGCGGACATCGCCGGCGTGCATTCTTCCGCGGAAGAATGCCGGCGTATCGCGTGCGACGCGAGTGTGATCACGATGACCCATGACAAGGACGGCAACACCGTCGATACGGGACGCAAGACGCGCGTGATCTCGACGCCGCTCAAACGGAAGCTGAAAGAACGCGACGGGACGTGCCGCTTCCCGGGTTGCACGAACACGTTGACCGACGGCCATCACGTCGAGCACTGGAGCAAAGGCGGCGCGACGACATTGGAGAACCTCGTCAGCCTGTGCCGTCGGCACCACCGCTTCGTCCATGAACACGGCTACTGCGTGAAGCGCGACGAACGCGGTCTGATCGTCTTCATAGATCCACGCGGCCAAGAGATCGCAAATACGCCGCCGCCGTTGCCCGCGGTCACCTGCGTGCCGCCCGCCGCGCATGAAATGCCGATGCCACGATACGCCGTGATCGAAGACTTTCACTACGTCGTCAATTCTCTGATCGACTCTTCCGCGGAAGAATCGCGCACGCCAAACACGCCGCGTTTCGGCTGCAGCGTCCGCATGCCACAGAGAAAGCGCAGCTGAGTGACAGCGGCGCCGGGCGAGCCCCGCCCAGACGCCCCGAGCGCTGCGGCTGGGCGGGAGAGCGAGCCCAGCGCGCCGCGGCGAGGCGTGTGCAGACGGCGTGACGGGCGCAGTTTGCCCGGCACGACGGATGCGGGCAGGCACGTTCGAAGACAAGGACGCCGCGCGCCCGGTCGCGCCGACGGCGACCGGCGCACGAACGGCGCACCGGCCGTGTGCCCCCACTCCCGACTCCGCTCCGGCCCTTAGATATTCGACGAATGTTGCTCGAATGGCCTGGGCGGGCTCGCTACTCCCGCCCCAACTTCACCTGCACGGTCTCTCGCTTGTCGCCGCGCTCCACCACCAACGCCACCTTGTCCCCGACCTCGTGCCCGTCGATCGCCTTATAGATGTCATTCACCGACGCGACCGGCTTCCCCTCGATCTGCACGACGACATCTCCGAGCTGCACGCGCCCGTAAGCATCGCGCCGCGTCGGCCGCAGCCCCGCCGCCGCGGCTGCGCTCTTCGGCGCGAAGTCGAGGACGAGCGAGCCCTTGATGCCGAGCCGCCGCATCACCTGGTCCTCGGCGAAGACGATGCCGAGCGTCGGCCGCACCACCTTGCCGTAGCGAATCAGCTGCTCGACGATGCGGTTCACCGTGTCTACCGGCACCGCGAAGCCGATGCCCACCGACGCGCCCGTCGGACTATAGATCGCCGTGTTCATCCCGATGAGCCGCCCCGCCGAGTCGAGCAGCGGTCCGCCCGAGTTGCCCGGGTTGATGACGGCGTCGGTCTGGATCACGCCCGTGATCGGCCGCCCCGTCGCGCTCTTGATCTCGCGGCCGAGCGCGCTGATGACGCCCGTCGTCAGGGACTGGTCGAGCCCGAACGGATTGCCGATGGCGAGCACCTTCTGGCCCACCTGCAGATCGCTCGAGCTGCCGACGGCGATCGCCTTCACGCCGCCTTTGACGTCGATCTTCAAGACGGCCACGTCCTTGTCCGGCTCGACGCCGACGAGCTCGGCCGCGTAGCTCTGCTGATTGTCGAGCGTCACCTGCGCCGCGCTCGCGTTTTGGATGACGTGGTAGTTCGTGACGATGTGGCCCGCGGTGTCCCAGACGAAGCCCGAGCCCGTGCCTTGCGGGATCTCCATCAAGTCGAACGAAAAGTAATCGCGGCGCATCGCGATCGACGTGATGTAGACGACCGAGTGCGACGACTCTTTGAAGAGCGCGATCGTCGCCTTCTCTTCGGCCGACAGCTCCCCGCGCGGCTCCGGCGTGCGAGCCTCGGCGACCCGTGAGAGCGCGAAGACGAGAACGAGCGCCCTAACCGACCTTCTTTGCATCAACGTCATGATCCGCGCTCTTTGCCCGAGGCGCGCTGTTGAACGCAACGTTGTTGAACGCAACGTTGTTGAATGCAACGATGCGCGGCGCAAGATCGACGACGCCTTCGCCGGCGTGCATGTGCATGAGGCGCGCGTCGTCGCCGTCGATCTCGACGAAGGTGCGCAGCCCCTTCTTCGGCGGGAACGCGAACGAGCCGGGATTCAGATACGCCCCGTCATCGTACTCTTTGTGCGCATGGCCGAACACGACATGCCGAACCGCTGCTTCGCCGGCCAAGCTGTGCGCCTTCGCTTGCAAGAGGTCCTGCACGCGCCCGCGGTACACGTTCTTGTACATGCCGAAGATCGCGCCGATGGCGGCCGCGACGCCGAAGATACCGAGCGCCACGCGCGGCGCGCCGAGCAACAGCGCAGCGAGGGTGGCGAACAAGGTCGCCGCGCCGAGCAGCGTGCGATCCAAGTACATGCGGCGAAAGAGCACGTCGCCGTCGGTGTGCGTCGGGCGCGGGCTCGTGTCGACGAGCTGCTGCACCGCCGCGCGATCGAGGCCGGCGTCTTTGACGAAGCGATCGAGACGCGCGCTGGCCTCTGCGCGTTGCGCCGCGTCCGGCAAGCGCGCGCGCCGGGTGGCCGCGAGGCCGACGAGCACGTAGCGAAGCACCATGCCCGGCGTGCGCAGGCCATAGTTCCAAAAGCAGTGGAGCAGCATCGGCACCGGCGTGCGGTCGTTCAGCTCGAGCAGCCGCAGGTCGCCGAGGCGATGCAACAGTTGGCGCGTGAGCAAGATGCCGAGCGGATCGCCGTCCGGCAGCAAGGGGTGCGGATGCGCGTTGTCGGGATCGTGCTGGTTGCCGTGCTCGATGTGCGCCACGTCGCGCACGCGGTAGAACCACGGCTGCACGCGCGCGCCCGGGATGTGCGTTTCGACCCAGCGCTGCGCCGCTTCGTTGAGCAGCTCGTAGTCGTGGTTGCCGGGGATGAAGACGACACGCCCGCCGCGCCGGCAGACGTCGCGCAGCGCTTCGTGCAGCTCCTCGTGGTGCGCGGCGATCTTGGCCAGGCGCTGTTCGACGGGCGACGATCCGGTCGCGGCAAGATCATAAACGTCGCCCGAGAGCACGATCTCGATCGGGCCCCGCGCGGCGTAGCTCGCAGCCAAGCGCGCAAGATCACGCGAAGCAGCGCTCAGCTTGCGCGCGGCGTGGTGATCGGGCTTCCGAAACGCGCTCGCGTAGAGGTGGAGGTCGCCGATGACGAGGGTGCGCATCGGCGAAGGGCGCTAGCGCAAATTGCCCGATTGCGAAAGACCGTCAGAATCCGATGCCGGTTTGGATGAAGATATTGAACGAGAAGTTGCCCGGCGCGTGGATGAACATCGGCAGGTCGAGCTCGACGTAGTAGGCGAGGCCCGGCATCAGCTCGAAGCCCTTGCCGATGATCGGGATGAAGCCGAACTCGGCGCCGCCGAGCGGAGCCGGCACGCGCATCGCGAGGCGCAGCCCCGCCCACAGCGGCCCGAAGTTGTAGATGACGCCGGGGTCGAGCACGAAGGTCATCTGCGAGATACCGCGCGTCGCGGCCATGAAGTCGGCGATGACGATGAGCTCCATGTCGATGGACCAGTGCTCGTCGAAGCCGACGTTCAAACCGGTGACGATGCCGAGCGCGCCGAAGTCGCGGAAGATGACGCCGGTGCCGGCGCCGGACACGCTCAGGATCGGCAAGCCGAAGCCGACGTGGCCGCCGAGACGCTTTCCGGCTTGCGCCTTCGGTGGCGCGGACTGCGGCGCGGAGGGCTCCGGCGTCGGGGACGCCGGAGCGTCGGCGGCGAGGGCGGGGGTAGCGAAGAGCAGAGTGAGCAGCGTTGCGCGAAAGAGCACCATGATTGGATCTCCCGCGCATTGCATCGACCGAGATCGGGTGCGGCGCAAGAATTCGGCTCTCTGAACGCGACAGCTTCCGGGGCCAGGGACCCTTTCGCCAGCAGTCCTGTCTGCGTGCAGACTTGGCTCCGCAACAGCCCTGCATGATCCCTGGTCTCTTGCGAAACGGTCCCAGGCCCCTGAAACACCAGACAAAGCGTTCAGCCTAAATTGCGATCGTCCGTCGGCTTTGCTACAGCGCCCGGGATGGATTTGAACGCGCTCGTCGACAAAGCGATCCACAAGACCGCGACCCTCGCGTGGCCGGTCGTGCAAGAGCTTCAACGCCGCATTCAACGCGAGCTGCCGAAGGCCGCGTGGGCGCCGGAGAAGCCGCGAAAAAGCAAGAACGTACAGAAGCCGCCGCTCGGCTGGCCGCGCCGGACCGACTCGCTCTGTCCGCGTTGCGTGAAGGAGGTGCGCGACGATCTCTTGAGCGGCCGCACCAATCTCAAAGATCTGATCAACGGCAAGCCCGGCGAAGTGAAGGCGCTCATCCGTGAAAAAGACGGCGGCATCATCATGGAGAAGGACTGCCCGAAGCACGGTCACTTCGAAGACGTGATGTCGATCGACACGGTGTTCATGGAGCGCATCGAGGGGCTCTTCCCGGGCTACGACTTCAAGGGCGTCAAGACGAAATTGCGCGAGCACGGCACGAGCTCGATTCAGTTCGGCCGCGGCTCGGTGCTGACGGTCGACCTCACCAACCGCTGCAACATGATGTGCGACCCGTGCTTCATGGACGCCAACCAAGTCGGCTACGTGCACGAGCTCACGTGGCCGGACATCAAAGAGATCTTGGACAACTCGATCAATATCTCGCCGCGCCGGCAGATGAGCGTGCAGTTCTCGGGCGGTGAGCCCACGCTGTCTCCCTTCTTCTTCGACGCGATCAAGTACAGCAAAGACGTTGGCTACTTCTGCGTGCAGTGCGCGACGAACGGCATCGCCTTCGCCGAGGACCCGGAGTTCGCCAAGAAAGCGAAGGCCGCGGGTCTGCGCCTCGCGTATCTGCAGTTCGACGGCATCGGCAACGAGAAGAACATCCACCGAAAGATCGGCAACCTCTTCGACGTCAAGCTGCGCGCGATCGAGAACCTGCACGCCGCCGGCATCGACGTCGTGCTCGTCGTGACCATCGTCAACGGCGTGAACAACGATCAAGTCGGCCCGATCATCGACTTCGCGATCGAGAACGCCGACAAGATCACCGTCGTGTCGTTCCAGCCGGTGTCGTTCACGGGCCGCGATGAAGACATCAGCGACGAAGATCGGGTGAAGCAGCGCTACACCTTGAGCCACCTCGCGCACGACATGAAGGCGCAGACCGGCATCACCGAGCCGCACCGCGACTGGTTCCCTTTGAGCGCCATGGGGCCGTTCTCGGACATGGTCGATGCCTTGAACGATCCCGCGGCGCAGTTCGGCGCCCTGAAGTGCGGCTGCCATCCGAACTGCGGCATCGGCACCATCCTCATGGTCAACAAGAAGACCAAGGAGTTCGTGCCGCTCTCGCAGTTTCTGAACATCGATCAGCTGCTGAAGGATCTGACCGCGATCACCGACGCCGCGCACCCGAAGCCGGCGATGCTCGCGCAAGTGGCGCTGTCGCTCGCCCGCAACTTCGATCCGAAGAAGGCGCCGAAGGGCTACGGCTTCAAGGAGCTCGTCAAGCAGTTCATGTCGCAGACCGGCGCGAGCGGCGTCGGCAACACCACCGGCGACGCCGACAAGTTCGAGTGGCGCGTGCTGTTCATCGCCGGCATGTGGTTCCAAGATCTCTTCAACTACGACTTCCGCCGCACCGAGATGTGCATCATTCCGTACGGCACGCAGCTCGGCGAGATCTCGTTCTGCGCCTACAACACCGGCGTCGGCTTTCGGCAGATCGTCGAGAACATGCACAAGACGGCGACCGTCGCGCAGTGGTTCAAGGAGAACGGCCGCCACCCCGTGTATGCGAAGGGCCAGGACCTCGATCACATTCCGGACCTGCACGATCACAACGTGAAGGTGCCGAAGAAGCGTAGAAGCTTGAACGTCGTCGCCTAGGTCTTCGAGGAGCGACGCCTCTTCGCACGCAGCGCGAGCGCCAAGGTCGCGAGCACGACGGCGAGAGCGTTCCCGGCGTTCGCCTGCGCGCAGCCCCGGCGCCTGTGTGTCGCGGGCATTTCGCCGATGGCGCCGAGCGCGCGCGTCGAGACGGCGTCGTTCGTCAACGTGGCGAGCTCCAAGGTGTAGGCCCCGCTCAGCACGCGCAGCGGAGCGCCGCGCGCGGAGAGGAACGGTCGATCCGACGCCAGCGTCGCGCCCGGGCCCGCGCTCCAGGTGGTGCCGTTCCTCGTTGCGAACTGCACGCGGCCGTCCATCGCGACGGCGATCATCGCGTTGTCGTCGACCGGCAGCGCGTAGGCCGCCTGCACGCCGTCGAGCGTGACGCTCGCCTCGACGCTCACTTCGAGCGTGCCCGAGAGGCGCAGGCGCTCGATCGTCGATCCTTCGCTCGCCTTCGTGAGGCCGGTGAACACCGCGCGCCCTTGATCGTCGAGGCGCAGCGCCGTCGCCATCGGCAGGCGAACGGTGTGCAACGCGCCGCCTTGGAAGACGAGGGCGAGGTCGCCGCACACGCCGACGAGGCGGCCGCTCGCCTCCTTGACCAGCGTCAACATCGACGCCTTGCACGGCGCGCTCGTGCTCGCGATCTTCTCGAAGCTCCCGCGATCGTTCTCGCGGTAGAGCGCGATCTTGTCGGTGGCCGGTTGCTGGGCGAGGACGAGCCACTGCACGCCTTCGCCCAGCGTGGCGCCGAACACCGTCGTCGCCGCGTCATGATCGTTCGGAGCGATCGGTGTCGTTTTGCCGCTGTCGATCTGGACGATGACGCCGTCCTGCGCGCTGATCGCGGTCTCCGTCTTGGCGTCGGTCTCGATGTTCGCTTGCAACGCGCCTGGGATGGTCGTGATGTATTCCATCGTGTCGTTGCGCAGGTCCAAGCGCTCCCAGACCGTTTCGCTCGGCCGGCCGTCATAGGGTGAGACGCGACCGCTGAAGACCGAGACGAGGTAGTCGTTTTCGAAGATCGCGGTGCCGGCGGCGCCAGGGGTGTCCGGCGCGAGCGGGGCGCCGCAAGCGAGCGCGAGAGAGACGGCGAAGGACGAGATCGACATGAGGGCTCCTCGGTGTGGGCCGCGTAGACGCAGCGCGAACGCCTGGAGCAAGTCGTGTGCCGAGCGCACAACGCCGGCGAAGACGGGACTCAGCGCGAATTCACACGCGCACCTCGGACTTTGGTGTCCGGCTCAGCGCGTGAAGACGAGGAACAAGACGCCGATGAGGAACGCCAGCGGGATCAAGCGTCGCGACCAGACGTCGAGCGTGTGGCTCGCTTCGGCCTTGTCGGCTTCGATGAGCGCGAGCGCCCACGTCGATTGCATCACCGACAGGATGATCAACAGGAACGCTTCCAAGTGTAATTTGTCGGCGAGCGTGACGACGTTGGTCTCGGGCAGCGCGCCGGCCACCGTGTATTGGCTCGCGATCGCGCCGAAGAGCGCGCCGACGCCGAGGCCGAAGCGCGGGTCGGTGTTCGTCGGCTTGATGAAGAACGCCGTCATCGCCACGAGCACGCACGTCCACAGCGCGAAGAACATCTTCACGAAGTAGGTCCAGCCAGCGCGCGTGAACGAAACGGCGGTCGTCAGCCTGGCGTACTGCGTGGAGTTGCCGGTTGGCACGGAGACGTCGCCGAAGTTCGAGGTGTAGGCCGCGGACTCCGCCACCGATGACAAGCGCGCGAACTGCCAGCCAGGCAGAGAGATCGTCGCGGACGCCGACGAATTCTGCGTGTCGGCGACGTACTTCACACGGTGGATCTCTTCGTTCTCTTCCTCGATGACGATGGTGAGCGCGTGGTTGTCGAGGGGATAGTCGGTGACGTCGAAAAAGCGCGTCACCTTGCCGACGACGCGCAGATACGCGTGCTTCGAGCCGTCCGGCAAATCCTTCACGACCGCCTCGCCTTTGTCTTCGACGCGGCCGTCGACGAGCGACCAGGTCTCGTAAGGCTTGAGCTCCGGATCCTTCCAGCGGAACCAGAGGTAGAAGTCGACGGTGAAGCTGTTGTCCTTCAGGCTGAACTCGTGGATCTGGTTCACGAACGCGCCGACGACGACCTCGGCCTGGCCGTTCTTGGCCGGCGCCGCCGCTGAAGGTTTCTCCTCGGGCTTGGCGGCCGCGGGCGGCGGTGGTGGTTGCTTCGGCGCGGCCCACGACCGTGATGCCATGTCGGCGACGCCGATCGTGAAGAGCGCGGCCATGCTGATCCAGACCCACGTGAGCTTTCGCTTGGATTTCATCGTGCTCGGAAAGTGCAGCGGCTTGCCTTCGAGCTCAAGAATTTCGCTCGCGCGTGGCGTCGTCGCCTGCGGCCTTCGGCTAACGAGCGGCGCCGATGCCGGTGTCGATGCCGATGCTCGTCAGGGTCAACGTCTGCGTCATCGCCTGATCGGTGAAGCTGATGTCCATCTGCAAGTACGCGCGGCCCGGGGACTGCTGCGCCTGCGTGATCAGCGCATCGCTCATGCGGAGCGCGTTCGGCACGAAGCGTTGGCCTTTGTCCAAGTGGCGCAGCGGGATGTTCGCGACCTGCTCGACCGGGCTCACTGAAAACGGCGCGAAGGTGAAGCCCGGT
>JADLHZ010000106.1 GCA_020848545.1 Deltaproteobacteria bacterium
AGCCCTCAACGACGGCACGGGCGACCTGACGGCGATTCACGAGAGCTACATCCCGGTGGCGGCGAGCGATCGCGGCGAAGATGCGGTCGGGAACCGCTACTGCAAGCGCATCACCGGGCACTACGCGGTAAAAGACGCCGCTTAGGTTTCTCCGGCGAAGCCCAAGTAGGTCTGCGCGATTTCGTCGAACTCGAGCAATCCGCCGCACTTCGGGCAGTGCATGGCGGCGTCGAGCTCGGGCAGATCACCCGAGAGCTCGAGCAAGTGGCGGTGGTCGTGGTCGCACTTTCGACAGTAGTAAGGCGCGAACACCGACGCGACGACGCCGCGGCCGCGGAAGCTGACGATGGTGTTGAGCTGCTGCACGATCGGCACCGAGCAGCGTTCGAAGACGACGTCGACGTTGCGCTCCGTCAAGGCGCTGACGAACGCGACCCACTCCCGGACGCCGACCGAGTTGATGCGCTTGACCTCGCTCAGATCGAGCACCAGCGCCTTCGTGTCGAGCGCGAGGATCGCAGCGAAGCTCGCCGTCTCGTCGATGTCGCCCTTCAGTGCGATCCAGGCCTTGCCGGGCGCGCGCCCGCGGATGTCGATGTGAAATGGCAAAGTTCTGCTCTCTACCGCGGCTGCGGGACCTCGAGGTTGCTCAGGATGCTCACCCAGTCGTGGTTGTTGCGCATCTTCAAGTTCGTCGTCCGTAAGCGGCTCGCGACCGTGCGCGCGAGGTTGCGCATGACGACGTAGCCGACGCGCAGCTCCTTCTCGGCGAGCAAGCGAAAGTTCTCTTCGCGCAGCATCAAGAGGACCGAGTCGTCCTTCGCCCGCGCCTGCGCCGAACGTGGCGCGCCGTCGACCAGGGCGAGCTCACCGAAGAAGTGGCCCGGGCGCACTTCGTTGACGACCATGCGATTGTCGTCTTCGCGCAAACCGCGCATCACGATCTCGATGCGACCTTCGCAGACGAAGAAGAGCTCACGGCCGCGGCTCTCCTCTTCGAACACCACCGTGCCGGCCCGGACGGTGCGCTGCTCGAAGAGCTGGTAGAGCGCATCGAGCTCGCTCGCCTTCAAGCCTTCGGCCAACTCCGTCTTCTCCAGCAAGGGTCGCCAGCTCATGAAGGAAGCATACCATTGCGATGCCCTGGATCCGAGTGCAACATCAGCTCGATGCGTCGTGCGCTGAAGAACGTGGCAAAGGCAGCGCTCGGGCTCTTCGCCGGCTTGGCCGTCGCCGAGATCGCCTTCCTCGTCCGCGACGGCGGCGCGTTTGCGCACCTGAACTTCTATGAAGCGGATCCGCAGCTCGGCGCGCGCCTGGAAAAGAACGCGCACATGCGCCTGTCCTTCGGCGGCAACCCGGCGACGACTGTGCGGACGAACGATCGCGGCTTTCGCGGTGGGCGCTGGCCTGAGAAGAAAGACGGTGAGGTCCTGGTCGTCGGCGACTCGCAGGTGTTTGGGCTCGGCGTCGAGGACGAGCAGACCTTCAGCAAGCAGCTCGAGGCGGCGCTTGGCAAGGACGCGTTCGTGCTGAACGCCGGCGTGCCGACGTACGGTCCGGCCGAGTACACCGCCGTCGTCGAGCAGCTCGTCCCCGAACGTAAGCCACGCGAACGACGAGGCCCGCCACGCGCTGATGTTCACGCTGCGCGCCGAGCAGCTCGATCCCGAGGTCGCCGCCGATCCGACGCAATACCTCGCCGACTTCGAGCACCTCTTCGAGTCGCTCGGCGAAGAGCGCTTCGTCGCCTTCGTGCACGTGGGCGAGGCGCGCGGCCGCCGCCAGCTGCACATCTACCGCGACGAGCTCGCGCTGCGCGGCGACGACAAGAGCCGCGCGCTCTTCGACGCCGTCGTCGCTGACGAAGCGCACCACGAGGCGTACACTGGAGCGATCTTGGCGACGCTGAGCACGAAGCCTCGCGCCGCGATCGCACGCGCGCGGCGTTGGGAGCTTTGGCGCGCTTGGCTGCGTGCGGGCCGGCTCGTCAGCGCCGCGGTGTTCACCTGGACGATGCGCCTCCTCTATCTCTGCCTCTTCCCGCTCGCGCTCTACGAGAAGCGGCGCGCCCGATGAGCGCCGTGCTCGGCGTGTCCGCGGGCTACCACGACGCGGCCGCGGCACTGGTCATTGACGGCTGCATCGTCGCCGCCATGCAAGAGGAGCGCTTCAGCCGCGTGAAGAACGATCCCTCGTTGCCCTTGTCTGCGATCGCCGCGTGTCTGCGCGCTGGCGGCATCGCAGCCGGCGCGCTCGACGCGGTCGTGTTCTATGAGAATCCCTACGCCAAGCTCGAACGCGTGATGCTGAGCGCGCTGCGATCGTTTCCGCGATCGTTCTGGCAATTTCCTCGGGCGATGGCCTCGCAGCTCGCGGGCAAGGTCTGGGTGAAGGACGCGCTCGCCGATCGCCTCGATGTCGATCGGGCAAAGGTAACGCACCAAGAGCACCATCGTTCGCACGCCGCGAGCGCGTTCTACACGGGCCCCTTCGCGCGCGCGGCGGTGCTCACCGTCGACGCCGTGGGAGAGGAAGCGTCGACGGCGATCTGGAAAGGCGACGGCAAGAGCTTGGAGCGCGTCGACCAAATTGCGTTTCCACACTCGCTCGGCCTCCTCTACGCCGCGATCACCGCGTACCTCGGCTTCGAGGTGAACGAGGGCGAGTACAAGGTGATGGGCCTGGCGGCGTTCGGCGTGCCCGCGCTCGAAGACGAGCTGGCCAAGATCGTCACCTTGCACGACGACGGCACCTTCGCGCTCGCGCTCCCCTACTTCGCGTCGCACACGGACACCGAGCTCGGCTTCGGCAAGAAGGTCGAGGCGCTGCTCGGCCCGCGCCGTTCGCCGGGCGCGCCGTGGGATCTCGCGAGCGATCGCGATCGCCGTTACGCCAACGTCGCAGCGACGCTGCAAGCGGTGACGGAGCGGGCGATGCTCGGCCTCGCGGCGCGCGCGCGAAGGCTCACCGGCGAAGACGCGTTGTGCCTCGCGGGCGGCGTTGCGCTGAACGCGGTGTGCAACGCGAAGATCCCCGGGCCGCTCTTCGTGCACCCGGCGGCCGGCGACGCGGGCGGCGCGCTCGGTGCCGCGATCCTGGGCGCGATCGATCGCGGTGATCCGCGCCCCGCAGCGCTCGCCACGGCCGCGCTCGGCGAAGCGATCGACGCCGGTGAAGCGCTGCAGCTCGCGCGGGCTCTCGGCTTGAACGCGCTTCGTACGAACGATCCCATCGCGGCCGCCGCCGAGCAGATCGCGCGAGGCGACGTCATCGCCTTCGCGCAGGGCCGCTTCGAGTGGGGACCGCGCGCGCTCGGCCAGCGATCGATCCTCGCGCGGCCGGCACCGGCGGAGATCAAAGAGCGCATCAACCGCGTGATCAAACGCCGCGAGCCGTTTCGACCCTTCGCGCCGGCGGTGCTCTCGCAGGACGCGCCGCGCTACTTCGGATCGTTCGCCGAGCACCTCGCGCCGTTCATGACGACGACGGCGCCGGTGAAGGATCCCGACGCCCTCGCCGCGGTGACGCACATCGACGGCAGCGCGCGTCTGCAGACCGTCGCCGAGAGCAGCGTCTTTGGCGATCTCATCGCCCGCGTCGGCCGCGCGACCGGCACACCGATCGTGTTGAACACCTCGCTGAACGGGAAGGGCGAGCCGATCGTCGCTGGCGCCGCCGATGCGTTATCCTTCTTCATGGCCCACCCGGTCGATGCGCTCTTCGTCGAGGATGTGCTCATCACGCGAGGGAAGCCCGAATGAGCAGCCTTCGCCGTCGCGTCGGGATGCGCCTCGTGTCGATCGGCGAGCTCTTTCGCCACTTCGCGGCGCGTCAAAAGCTGGTGCTGATCCCGCTGCTCATCGTGCTCTTGCTGGCGTCGATCCTATTATTTTTGACCAGCGGCCTCTCTTACGTGGCGCCGTTTGTTTACGCCCTCTTCTGAGCCAAAGGGCCGGGCGCGGTGTATACTCGTGTAGTTCTGATGAGCAAAATCGACTCAGGCGACGTCCAGCGCAGCGTCATGCTCGACATGGAGCGGGCGAAGTCCGACGTGAAGAACGAGGGCGGCCGCCTCGTCCGCGCCTCGACTGAAGACATCATCGCGCTCTTGCAGAAGATGATGGAGGATCAAAAGTCCTCGATCGCTCAGCTCGTCAAGCTCGACTTCGCGCAGACGAACGGCCAGCTCCGCCAGATCCTCGCCGACGAGCTCGTCAAGATCATGCAGAACGTCCCCGGCTTCGTCGCGCCGAACCTGTCGCGGCCGCCCTCGCCCGACGAGATGAAGCAGCTGACGAAGCAGCTTCAGGGCATGGAGAATCAGGGCCTGCTCGAGAAATACGACGCCGTCGCCAAGGCGCGCCCCGAAGACGTCCGCGGCGGCATGATGACGCCGGACAGCTCGCCGAACGCGAAGAACTGGAGCACCTTCGTCCAGGCCGCAACGTCGGCGCAGGGGCCGCAAGAATCGCTGCCGCTGTCGAAGGACGGCGTGCGCGAAGGTCAGTCGCCGATGGAGCTCCTCGGCAACGAGATCCCGCGCCGCGAGCAAGCCGAGCCGCTGATGGGCGCCGGGCTGCGCTCGCCGGCACGCGCCGGAGAGCCGTTCGCCGGGCTCAACAACAAGCAGAAGCTCGACATCATGACCGCCGGCTTCGGCCGCGAGCTGGCGATGGCGCTCAAGGATCTCGGCGTGCGCGATCCGGTCGCGCTATTGAAGCTCGCCGCGAATCCCGAGGCGCGCGAGACCTTGGCGCAACGCTTGGGCATGACGCGCGGTCAGCTGACGGTCACGCTCGCGCGGGCGGAGATGCTCGGCATCGGGCCCGGCCGCCAAGGCGAGCAAGCGCTGCGCCCCCAGCATCTGCCGGCGCTGCAGCAAGCGAACATCGTCACCACGAAGCACTTGGCCGTCGTGCACAGCTTGGACAAGACGGACTTTTCCGAAGTGTTCACGAACGTGCGCCAGAACTTCAGCGGCTTCGCGAAGGCGATGACCGGCGAGCGGCCGATCTTGAAGAAGGATCTGCAGCACTGGGCGAAGACGGCGTCGCGGCGAAAGAGCGACCTCCTCGACGCATCATGGGAAGAGATGCCGCGCCGCCAAGGCGACGCCGAAGAGATGATCATGGGCTGGTACCTGCAGCACTGGGCGGAGCTCGAAGATCAGCGCGAGCAAAAGGCCCGCGACGAGCTCAACAAAGAGAAGCTGAAGGAGGCCGAGAAGCACGGCCTGTCCTTGCCCGAGGCGAAGTACGATCCGACGCGCGACGACGGCCTCATTTGCTTTTGGATCGAGCGACCGAACCTCGCGGTCGATCGCCCGACGCTCACCGAGATGGTCTACGTGTGCTTGGATCCGAAGACCGGCCTCATCGATATGAAGCAGAAGGAATGACGGTTTCCGAATAACGCGAAACGTCATGCGTGCACCTGCCGACAACGATGACGCATGAGCCTGGCCCAACGCGTGTTGAAGGAGTCGCTGGCCGCCGTCCCGCCGGCGCCCCGCCAGCCGCACGGCACGGTGCACTTGCGCTTCATCGGCCTGCACGACGAGTCGTGGACGATCGCGATCAAAGGTCCGCGCTGCGCGGTGAGCGAAGGCGCGCCGAAGACCGCGGCGCTGCAGCTCTTCTGCTCGAAGGCGCAGCTCGAGGCCGTGATCCGCGGCGAGTGCGGGCTGCAGCCGCTGCGCTACGTCGGCTCGCGCGATCTCTTGGAGCACTTGGCGGTCCTGCTCGCCTCCGCGCGCAATCTCTTGGCCGTGCGCGCCAGCCATCAAGCCAAGCACTTCGCCGAGCACTATCGCGAGGAGCTCGACGGGCGAGAAGACGCCAGCGAGGAGCCGACATGAAGGTCACGAAGAACCCTGGCCACTTGCACCTCGTGCCGAAGGAAGCCGACGCGCCGATCGCAAAGCCGAGCGACGCGCCGATCGACGTTGCCGAACGCGCCGCGACGCCTCAGCCGCCGGCCCCGACGGGCATCGACGCCGGCGCCGCACGCACGCACCTCGCCGCGGCGATGCGCTCGGCGCAGCCTGTCGCGATCGATCCTGCCGCCGAGTCCGCGCTCGGCGACCTCGTTCGCGTGGCCGCGCTCGAGAAGAGCGACGCGGTCTTTGCCGCCGCCCTCGCGAAGTTCACAGCCGCCTTCGCCGGCAAGCTCACCGATCTCGAGCCGCTGCTCGCGCTCCGCTGCGAGGCGATCGTCGCCGATCTCGACGACGCCGCGCCGTTCCTTCGCCGCGCCGCTGCGATTGCCGCCGGCCTGCCGCGCTCCTGACGTTCCGGAACGCCGACGTTCCGAAACGGTACGCAAGAATGTCTCCCCGGTCCCTTTTCGGCGACGTTTTTTTTACATCGCCTCGATCGGCTGCAACCCGACGAGCATCATCCCGTTCTCGAGCACTAGCCGTACGCAGTCGACGAGCACGAGGCGCGCGTCGGAGAGCGCTTTGTTCGCGTCGTCGAGCACCAGGCAGTCGTGGTGGAACGCGTGAAACGCGCCGGCGAGGTCCAAGAGAAAACGACAGATCAACGACGGATCGTACTCGAGGCCCGCGCGCGCGACGGCTTCCTTGAAGCCCGCGAGCAGCACCGCGATCTCGCCTTCGCGCGCGTGCGACAAGAGCTTCACGTCGTACGTGCTCGGCACCGGCCGCGCGGCCTTCCGCAAGATGCTCTTCGTCCGCACGAGCGCGTTGTGGATGTACGGGCCGGTCTCGCCCTCTAAAGACAGCGCGTCCTCGAACTTGAACTTGATGTCGTTCGTGCGCTTGTTCTTCAGATCGTTGAAGACGACGGCGCCGACGCCGATCGCGCGCGCGGTCGCTTCTTTGTCAGCGAGCTCTGGATTGCGCGCGTCGATGATCTTCACGACGCGCTTGGTCGCTTCGTTCAAGACGTCTTCCAGCAAGACGACGTTGCCGGCGCGCGTCTTTCCTTTGATCCAGCCCTGATCTTCGTCGCTCCACACGAGCATGACGCCGAAGGGCACGTGCTTCAGCCGGTCCGCCCAGGGATAGCCGAGCAGCTCCATCACCTTGAACACTTGCTTGAAGTGCAAGGACTGGCCCTGATCGACGACGTACAAACACTGCCACTCGCGCCGATCGCCGCCGAGCTTGTCGTGGCGAAACTTCGCCGACGCGATGTCGCGCGTGGCGTACAAGGTGGCGCCATCGCTCTTCTGCAAGAGCGCCGGCGTGTCGATGCCGTGCGCCGAGAGATCGACGATGATCGCGCCCTGATCTTCCTTGGCGACGCCCTTCTGCTTCGCTTCTTGGATGACGCCGTCGAGCATCGGCGAGAAAAACGACTCGCCGATGTACATGTCGTCCTGAAACTCGACGCCGAGCATGTCGTAGACCTGCTTGAACTTCGCGAGCGACGCGCTGCGCGCCTTCTCCCACACGCGCCGCGCCGACGCGTCGCCCTGCTCCAAGCGCAGGAATGCGTTGCGCGCCTTCTCTTCCACGCTCGGATCGGTCTCGGCGAGCTTGCGCTGTGACACGTAGGTCTTCACGAAGTCGTCGAGCGTGAGCTTCTCGAACTTCTCTGGCGCGTCGTGCTCGTGCACCGCGATCATGTAGCCGAACTGCGTGCCCCAATCGCCGACGTAGTTGATGCCGTAGACCGTGAAGCCGTTGGCCCGCAGGATGCGCGCGATGGCGTTGCCGATCATCGTCGAGCGCAAGTGATGCAGCGCGAGCGGCTTGGCGATGTTCGGCGACGAGTAGTCGATCGCCGCCGTCTTCTCCGGATCCGGCGCGGCGTGGCCGAAGCGGTCCTTCGCTTCACGCACGCGGCCGATCACGTCTTCGAGCAACGCCGCCCGATCGGCGCGCAGGTTCACGTACGGGCCTTCGGCGCTGATCGCATAGCCCGCGCCGCCCGCCTTCGGCGCGATCTCTTTGGCGATGACCGGCGGCGCCACCTTGCGCGCCTTCGCGTACTGAAACATCGGCACCGCGAGATCGCCCATCTCGGGCTTCGGCGGCGTCACGGCGAGGTCGAGGATGTCTTTGCGGGCGACGTCGAGCGCTTTGGCGATGTTGTCGGCCGCGGTCAGCACCCAGCTCGGCGCGGTCGCTTCGGTGAATCTTCCCATGGAGTGTTCCTAGCGTACGGAGAGCGAGGGATTCGAACCCTCGATACGGCTTTTGACCGTATACACGATTTCCAATCGCGCTCCTTCAACCACTCGGACAGCTCTCCATAAGGAATGAAATGGCGGAGAGCGAGGGATTCGAACCCCCGATACCCTTGCGGGTATGCCTGATTTCGAATCAGGTGCCTTCAACCAACTCGGCCAGCTCTCCGGGCCGGGCGGCGTTATAACAATTCCCGAAGCATGGCAACCGACACGGCATGTGTCGCAACGCGCGCACTAATTCGCTTCGTGCGATCGCGGCCACATGCTAGGCCGAGCGCCGCATGCGCGTGCTCTTCGTCATGCTCCTCGGCTCCTTGATGGCGTGTGGCGACGGCCTCGACTCGCGCGGCCTTGGCGGTCACACGTCGCAGTCGCCGCAGGGCACGAACGGAACCGGCGGCGTCGTGAACCCGGGCGGGCCGAGCGGCGAAGAGGGCGAAGACGGCGCGACCGGCAGCACGAGCGCCACGGGCACGACCGGCACGCCTGGGACGAGCGGCACGACCGGCAACGACACCGGCGCCAAGCCCGTCGACTGCCCGCAAGGCACCGGCCTCGATCTCAACGCGCCGTGGCCCACGCGCGGCTTCTGCCCCGACGGCCAAGGCCGAAGCAGCCAAAACGGTCCGCTCACGAAGCCGCATGAGGTGTGGACCGCCGACCTCGACTGGCGCTGGATCAACGATCCCGTCGTTGCCGCCGACGGCACCGTCTACGTCTTCGCCGGAAATGCTCCGAGCGTGAACGCCGCGCACCTCTACGGTTACGACGCCGCCGGCGACGAAGTATTGAGCCTCGATCCCGGCGGCGAGATCCTCTCGCAGCCCGCCATCGGCGCCGACGGCTTCATCTCCGCGCTCGTCGCGAAGAGCGGTGGCGTACGCCAAGTGCTGCGCCTCGATCCAAAGGGCAAGCAGTTGACCTTCGCCAACGCGCCGAAGGCGACGAGCCTCACGCTGCTCCCGAACGGCGACCTCGCCCTGGTCAGCGCCTCGGCGACTGCAAGCGATCCGATGCGCGTCTGGAGCATGAAGGCGAACGGCACGGCCGGGGCGATCGACCAGACGCTGAGCGCGGCGGAGATCCTCGCCACGAAGCGCGGGCTATGGCTGCGCTCGAACGGCAACCTCGCGATCGCCGCCGAGAGCGCCGTCCGCTTGCTCACCGCGACCGGCGAGCTCGAGCGCGATCTCCCGACCAACACCTTCTTCTACTTCGTCGCGTTCGCGCCCGGCGCGATCCTCTATTCGAGCGGCGTCGCCGACACCTACTTCGCGCGCTGGGACGAAAATGGCGTGCGCAGCTACTACGACTTTGGCTACACGCGCGGCACGTCGACGCCGATCGCGCGCGACTCCGACGGCAGCATCCGCGTGGGCTTCGCGCAGATGGCGGAAGCCGTCGGCGACAACTCGCTCATCGCCGGCAAGATCGTGCGCTACGACGCTGACGGGAAGAAGAAGTGGACGGTCTCGACCGGTCCGCTCACCGACACGCAGCCGACGCTCGGGGCCGACGGCACGGTCTACGTCGCGTCGCGCGCGGGGACGATCTACGCGATCGCGCCGAACGGCGGCACGCGCTGGACCTACGACGTCGGCGCGGTCATGAACAACACGCAGATCGCGATCGGCCTCGGCAACAAGCTCTACGTCGCGACGGAAGACGGCAGGCTGATCGCACTAGGACCCTGAGACGGTCACCACGATCTTCCGCGTGTGCGGCGCGCTCCGATGCTCGACGAGATAGAGCGCTTGCCACGTTCCGAGCGCGAGACGTCCCCCGCTCACCGGCAGCGTCTCCGAGGTGCGCAGGAGCGCGTTCTTCACGTGCGCTGGCATGTCGTCCGGCCCTTCGTCGGTGTGAAGGAAGGGCTCGTGGTCGATGAGGCGCTCCAAGAAGCGCATGAGGTCCGAGCGCACGGTAGGATCGGCGTTCTCCTGCACGAGCAAGCTCGCCGACGTGTGCTGCACGAACACGTGACATAGGCCAAGCGCAACGCCGCTCGCCGCGACGATCTCCTGGATGCGCTGGGTGAGGTCGGTGAAGCCTTGCCCGCGCGTCTCGACGGCGAGCGAACGCTGGATGATCATGAGGGCTTTTCGGGCTTCTTCAGCACGTCGTTGACCTTCTTCGCCAGCGTCTTGATGCCGGCGGTCTTCGAGATCCAGCCCGTGGCGCCAACGTCGGCCGCGCGCTCGGCGAGATCGCGCTCGTCGAGCGACGACACCAAGAACACCGGCACGTCCACGTTGCGCACCGTGCGCAGCATCAGCGTGATCTCATCGCCGTTGAGCTCCGGCATCTGCACGTCGACGAGCACCAGATCCGGACGCTCGTCGAAGGCATGCAGGCGGCGATCGAGCTCGGCGAGGTTCTTCGCCGTGTTGACGCGATAACCTTCGGCGCTGAGCACAGCCTTGAACAGCTCGAGGATGAGCACGTCATCGTCGATCAGCAGGATGCGCTTTGCCTCGGCCATACCCCATTAGTTAACGACGAACCGGGCGTTCCGGCAACCCAGTCTTGCAACCGTGTGCGTCAAGGTGTGTTTTTCTTCTGCCGCTTCTCGGCGAAGAAACTTTTGAGGATGGCCGCGGCGCGCTCGCCGAGCACGCCTTCTTTCACGACGCACGCGTGGTTCAGCGGCGGGCCTTTGCCGATCCCGTAGTGCGTGTCGACGGCGCCGGCGCGCGGATCGCGGGTGCCGTACACCAACGTCTCGACGCGCGCGTTGACGATCGCGCCTGCGCACATCGGACACGGCTCGAGCGTCACGTAGAGCGTGCAGCCGATGAGACGCCAGCGATCGAGGGTCTTCGCCGCCTGCGCAATCGCCACGAGCTCGGCGTGGGCGAGCGGATCGCGATCGATCTCGCGCCGGTTGTAGCCTTCGCCGACGATCACGCCGGCATGCACGACGACGGCGCCGACCGGCACTTCGCCGAGGGCCTCGGCCACCTTGGCGAGGGCGAGCGCACGTTCCATGAAGCGGATGTCGGGATCGTCAGGCGCGGACACGACTAGGCGAGGGTCTCTTGATCCTCTTCTTCTTCCTCCGCCTCGAACGCCGCCTTCTCTTCGAGCTCGGGCTCGGGATCGGCGTCGACGAGCGGCGCGGCGCCGAGCAAGAGCGCTTCGGCGCGCCGGCGCGAACGGAAAAAGACGACCTCTTCGATGAGGCCCATGCTCACGTAGACGCCGAACACCATCGCGAGCGCGAGCCCAGGCTGAAACACGCGCGAGAGCAGCACGAACAAAGAGCCGATCGAGGCGAAGAGCAGCACGGCGCGACGCTTCGACTTCATCTTCTTGAACGTCCGATAGCGCACGTTCGAGACCATCAAATACGAGACGACGAGCATGAGCACGGCCCAGCTGGTGGCGCCGGCCGGCGTGACGAGGTTGCCGCCGTTCGCCAGCATCACGCTGATGAGCACGCCGGCGGCGAGCGGGATGGGCAGGCCGAGGAAGAACGCCGACGACGCTGCCGGATTTCTGTGCGCGAGCACGTTGAAGCGCGCGAGGCGGATGGCGCCGCACGCCGCGAAGACGAACGCGAGGAAGACGCCGAGGCTCCCGAGGTGCTGGAGGCCGTATTTATAGGACAAGATCGCCGGCGCCAGGCCGAACGAGACGACATCGGCGAGCGAATCGAGCTCCATGCCGAAGTCCGACTGCGTCTTCGTCAAGCGCGCGACGCGGCCGTCCATGAGATCGAAGAACAGCGCAAAAGCGATGAGCGTGGCGGCTTGCTTGATGATGCCCGCGCTCGGCTCGCCGCCGCTCATCAAGACGATCGCGTAGAAGCCGCAGAAGATGCTCGAGAGCGTGAAGAGGTTCGGCAGCACGAACATCGTCTTCTTCAGATCGAAGCGCACACGCCGTTTTTTCAGTGGAGCATCGGAGGGCTGCGTCATTGCGGGTGTGTCTCCAGAAAGGCGGTTGTATCACAATCGGCCGGAATCGCCAGTTTGAAAGGCCGTCCGGTCACCGTCGCATCAACCACTTCTGCGCGAGGATGAGCCCGAGCGGCGAGCTGAGACCGACAAAAGCGTAGATCAACCACAAGGTGCTCGTGTCCTGCGCCCCCGCCGGCGGACAGAACTTCTCGAGCATGAAGCCCGAATAGAAGCCGGTCGTGAACTTGGCGAGGAACCACGGGATGTTGGCGACGCCCATGTACAGGCCGACGCGGTTCGCCGGCGCGATCTGGCCGACGTACTCCAAGAAGCGCGACGACCACATCGCCTCGCCGAGCGAGAAGATGACGATGTAGCCGATGAGCGCGCTGAGGTTCGGCCCCGGCACGAGCAAGAACGTGGCGCAGGCGCTGACGAGCGTGCCGATGATCATCATCCGCACGACGTGCACGCGCCCGGTCAGCGCGGCGACGAGCGGTGTGCAGAAGAAGATGATCGCCGGATTGATGAGGCCGTTGATCCACTCCATGCGCGCGCCAACTTCGGCCGGATAGGCGCGCATGATGTACGCCGGCATCGTCAACCACTGGTGCGCGAAGAGCGTGCGCACTCCGAGCAGCACGAAGATGAAGAACATGAAGCGCGGCTGCGCCAGCGGATGATCGCGCCACGCCGTCTTCGCGGCCGCCGGCTCGACGATCGTCGGCGCGTCGGTCTTCGCCGCCGGCTCGGCCTCGCGCGGATACAAGACGAAGTGGACGAGCAGGTAGACGGCCGTCAGCGCCGTGCACATGACGAACACGCCGCGCATGCCGAAGGCTTCGCGCACGAGCGGGCTGACGAACGACTCGACGACGCTGCCGCCGTTCATGAACGCGTAGAGCAAGCTGAAGCCGATGGCGCTCGTCCGTGCGTCCGTCGCTTGCTTCACGCCGGCATACGCCGAGGACATGACGATGCCCGCCGAGAACGCCATCATCGTCAACGCGGCGAAGGCCAGCGGCGCCGCCCACAGAAAGCCCGGGGCGGCCAGGAGCAACGAGCGGCCCGCGAGCCCGACGCTGATCGCGATGAGCATCGTCTTTCTGACGCCGATGCGATCGACGATGCCGCCGAAGAGCGCCATGCACAGCGTGAGGGCGCCGGACATGTACGACACGCCAAAGCCGCTCCAGCGATCGCTCATCTTCACGTCGCCGCCGAGGTAGAGCGTCAGCAGGTTCAAGATGCCGAAGTAGGCGGCGCCGTCGAGCGTGTAGATGAAGGCGAGCACCCAGAAGCGGCGGTTCAAGTACTTCACCGACCCCAAGTTCTGACCGAGCTCGGCGAGCGGCGAGGGTTTGCTGCTCGTCACGGGAGCGGGCGCGGCGGCGACGTCGGCTTCGGTGCTCATAAGGGCGGCGTCGCTAGCGTTTCGAGGCGAATGTGTCTACAAAAACCGCCATGCAAAGACCCTTGGCCGTCGTCACCGGCGCCTCGAGCGGCATCGGCGAAGCGCTCGCTCTGCGCCTCGGCAGCGCGGGCTACGATCTCCTGCTCGTCGCGCGCAGAGAAGCGCTGCTCACCGAGCTCTCCGCCCGCATCGTTCGCGAGCATCCCGAGGTTCGCGCCGACGTCTTCGCGCTCGATCTCTGCACCGATGACGCCGCTCAGAAGCTGCTCGACCGCGCTCCGACGGCGAGCGTGCTCGTCAACAACGCGGGCTTCGGCAAGGTGGGCGAGGCGCTGTCGATCGAGAACGGCGTCTACGAGCAGATGATCGCGCTGAACGTCGCAGCGCTGACCCAGCTCACGCTCACCTTCGCGCGGCGCATGGTCGAGCGCGGCGGCGGCACGATCTTGAACGTGGGCTCGACCTCGGGCTTCCAGCCGATCCCGTTTCAAGCGGTCTACGCCGCCACCAAGGCCTACGTGATGTCGTTCTCGGAGGCGCTCTCGTACGAGCTGCGCGGCAAAGGCGTGAGCGTGCTCGGGCTCTATCCGGGGCCAACGAAGACGGGGTTCTCCGAGATCGCCGGCGCGCAGGAGCACGCCAAGAAACACGCGCGGGTGTTCATGAGCGCGGACGCTGTCGCCGCGCTAGCGATGGATCAGATCAAGACGGGGAAGGAATCGGTCGTCGCGGGCAAGCTGAACGCGGTCGCGGCGACGCTTTCGCAGCTTGGACCGCGCAAAGCCGCGCGCCGGGTCGCGGCCGCGATCTTCAAGCCACGTTAGCGCACCATGTAGATCGGCGGCGACGCCCACTTGTTCGGAAACGGATCGGCTTGGTGCCGGCGCTCGATCTCGCGGTACGAGTAGTAGCCGCGCTCGGCGAACGCCGCGCAGCCGATGACGCCCACGTTGCGGCCGCCGCCGGTGCGCGCCGCGTACGAGTCGCGCACCGAGCCGAAGCGAAACGCGGCGACGTGATCGTCGCTCTGGCGGAAGCCCTCGACGTCGATGCTCGCGTAGCCGTCGAGCAAGTAGCCGCGCTTGCCGGTCGACGCCGAGCGGCCGTCGAGCACGTCGAGGCCGTCGACCGACAGCACGACCTCGAAGCGATCCGGCGTGTTGTTCTGCAAGCTGATGACGTAGCGCTGGCCGGCCTCGCCGATCGCGTGGGTGCGACCATTGCTGTAGACCGCGGCCAGCGGCGAGCCGTATTCGTTGCGCAAGGTCATGGTCACGGCGCGGCCGAGCGCGAGGGCCGCGGCCCGGTTGTAGCCGACGTAGCCCGGGTCGTTTTGCGCCATGGCGTTCGCGCCCTGGCGATCGTTGTACCAAAGCGTGGCGCTGAACGTCGGCGCGCTCGACGCCCGCACGAACGGCACCTCGTCGACGTGCGAGTAGCGCGTCTCACCCCACGTGGTGCCGAGGCCGGGGCGCTCTTCTTGGACGGGCGGCGACGGGCGAACGGTCGAGGTGCTCGGCGGCGCTTGCTTGGCCAGCGCGCCGTAACCGCTGCGGTCGTCACCGGCGCCGGAGCCGCGGTTCGCTTCCGCTTTGTCGGCCTTCATCGCCGGCTCGGAGTCGCGCGCTTCCATCGCCCGCGGCGCCGGCGGATCATATTGAGGGGCGCTGTTCTGCGTGGATTTCTTGCCCTTGGTCTCCGCCCACTGCTGCCGCTCCGGCAGATCCGATGCCGTTCCCGGAGGCGGCGCCGCGTAGCGCGAACGGTCGTTCGGAATGCCGACCGGCGGCGGCGCGATGTCGTTCTCGACTTGCTCGTTCGAGTCGGTGGCGGGGACGGGCGGCGGCGGGTTCTTCGTGGCGGGGCTGCAGCAAAACGACAGGGCGAGCAGGAAGCTGAGACTCGCGGTCTTCGAGAAGGGGCGGATCATGGGTGCTCCTTTTTCCTAGGCTTTGCGGTGTTCGTCGGCCCACCCCGAAAAAATGGGAACGCTGTTGCTTTGCATGTGTGGAAATGCCAGACACCCGCGCCCCGAGGCCGAAAAGGCGCGGGAAAACGCTGGGAAAGAACGTCATGAAGAAGCTCGCCGTCCTCTCTATTTTGTTGTCTGCCTGCGGCCCCGCCGTCCCCACCCTCGACACCAAGGGCATCACGAACCCCAACGAAGCCGCCAAAGCCACCGCCCGAATCAACGACGCCATCGACGTCGTCGCCTTGTCGTCGCCGGCGCGGGAGTCGACCGCGACCTCCACCTTCACCCGCGACTGCAAGAAGGGCGGCACCAAGACGGGCACCGTCACTGGCAAGCTCGTCGGCTCGACGACCGGCAGAAACGGCACCACCGTCCCGACCTACGACCTCGAGTTTCGCAACTGCCAGACCGACAGCGTCGAGCTCTACGGCACCGCGACCTGGAGCTACGGCTATTCGAGCCTCGGTATCGGATCGGCGCGCCACGAGATCAAGCTGAGCGGCACCCTCGGCGTGAAGCTCGACAACGGCGCGTTGCAAACGAACGCGACCTTCAAGGACCTGTCGATCGACGCGCAGCTCAGCCGCTCGGGAACGACCACGAACCGCGAGATCGAGATCAAGGGCTCGGTCGAGTTCGGCGGCAAGGTTTACACGCTCAAGCAGGAAGACTTCTCCGGTGCGTTCGCCGATCCAGAGTGATCGGGCTCACACGCGAGAAAATACGACAGAAATCCATCGCCACGCGGGTCGCTTTTCGCTAGACCGCTGTGCACGATGACCTTCGTGCTCCTTGCCGCTCTCGGCCTTCTGCTCGCGTTGCTCCTCCGCTCCTTCGCCGG
Source organism: Deltaproteobacteria bacterium (assembly GCA_020848545.1). Taxonomy (GTDB): domain Bacteria; phylum Myxococcota; class JADLHZ01; order JADLHZ01; family JADLHZ01; genus JADLHZ01. Next base: position 16,293 of record JADLHZ010000106.1, read on the forward strand.
GCGGCGCTTTCGCCTGGAGACAAACGCCGACGCGATCTTCTTCGCGACCACGAGCGACGGCGCCCGGCTCGCCGTGCACCGCTACCTTCCGAGCGCGCCGCGAGCGGGCGAGCTGCCGGTGGTGCTCTGTCACGGCCTCGGCGCCAACCGCTTCAACCTCGACTTCGACGAGCGCTATTCGTTCGCGCGTTACTTGCGCGGCCGCGGCTACGACGTGTTCGTGATGGAGCTGCGCGGCGCCGGCCTCAGCCACGGCGGCGGCCCGCGCTCGCACACCTTCGACGATCACGTCGAGCGCGACATGCCGGCGGTGCTCGATCTCGTGCGCTCGCTGACGGGCGCCGAGAAGGTGAACTGGGTGGGCCACTCGCTCGGCGGCATCATCGCCTACGCTGCGCTCGCGACGGCGCTGAAGGATCGCCTGCACGCGATCGCGACGCTCGGCTCGCCGGCCACCTTCGCGCACCAACGCTTCTTGCGCGTCATGGCGTTCTTTCATCCTTTGGTGCGCCCCTTCGTCGGCGTGGCGACCGCGCTGCCGGCGCGCCTCTTCGCGCCGTTCTTCGTGCGGCCGCTGGCACCCGTGTTTAGTCTGCTCGCCAACGGTCGAAACCTCGACGCCAGCGTGGCGCGGCGGGCGCTCTGGAACCTCGTCAGCGATGTCTCGCCCGGCGTCATCGCGCAGTTCGTCGGGTGGATCAAAAAGCGCAGCGCGCCGCACATCAGCGCGCAGCGGGAGCCCGATTCGCACTGGGCACACGTCGATCAGCCGATGCTGTTCATCGCCGGCCAAGCCGACTGGGCGTTGGCACCGCCGGCGGCCGTGCGGCATGCGTTCTACAAGTCGGCGAGCGCGCAAAAGGAGATCATCGTCCTCGCGAAGAAGAACGGCTTCTCCGCCGACTACGGCCACGGCGATCTCGTGCTCGGCGAGAACGCGCCGCAGGAAGTGTTCCCGCTGATCGAGCGCTTCTTATGGCAGCACCGGCGCTTGGAAGTCGCGAGCGAAACGCGCCGCGTCGCCTGACTACCAGCCCATCCGCGCTTGATCTCGGCGGTGACCGCGGTCGCCGCGCGCGCGTAAAACGCCACGTTCGTGTGTTGGTCGCAGCAAAGGAAGTCGTTGCATCCAGCCTCCAGTATTGCGTATACTACGCATTACAATCATAACACAGAATTTTCGAGTCGTTTCTTAGTTTTTGCGCCTGAGCTCGATTGCGGCTATCCATGGTGCGCTCAAATCGGGCTCACCAGAGGAGACAGCATGAAGATTCGACTCATTTTCGGATTGTTTTTGGGCCTCATGATCGCGTGCGGCCCGACCAAGGAGCAGCAGGCGCAGAAGCTCGCGCGCATCAACACGACGATGCAGCAGATGAACAGCGCGCTCGCGAGCGGAGCCCAAGGCGCATCGCGTGACGCGGGCGCCGGGACGTTGGCCGGCACCTGTCCGCAAGGCGGCACCTTCTCGGGCAGTTGGGCGGCGGCTGGCGCGCAGACCGCTCCAGGCACCGCCTCAGCGGCGATCACCTTCACCACGACCTTCACGAACTGCAAGGCCAATGGCAACACGCTCGACAACAGCAGCAACGGCATGAAGCCGCTCACGTACACCGGCGCGGCCAGCGTCTCCGGCCTCACCGGGAGCACCGGAGGCACCGGAGGCCTCGGCAACTTGAACCTCTCGGGCAGCGTTGGCTGGGCGGCGACCTACGACGGCGATCTGCAGGTGACGGGCAAGGAGTCGTTCAAGATGAAGGCGAGCGCCCTCAACATCACGACCGCGGTGTCGTTCTCGCTCGCCGGAGGCGCCGGGAGCGCCAAGTTGGAGACCGTGGTCGACGGCACCGCCGAGCTCGACGGATTGAGGACGACCTTCACGAAAGAGTCATTCAAGCTCGACGCCAGCATCGCCACTCCGTAAGCGGCTTACTTCGCGATCTCCCGATCACTCACGAAGCCGCACGCCGCGCGATCGCCCCGCCGCAACGCCCTGCACTGCGGATCGCAGGTCTTCAGAAACTGCGTGCAGCGATCGTTGTCACCCTTGTCGAACTTGATACGGCCGACGTCCGTCGTCACCTGCGTGCGGCACGACTGGCGCTGCACCGGATCCTCTTCGCAGTCGCAGATGAGGTTCGCGAGGTTCTCGCACGGACCAGCGCACGATTGTGACAAAGCGCCGAGGCCGAGGGCGAGGCAGGAGATGAGCACGAAGCGCGACATGCGGCGGGGGCTAACAAATGTGGTAACGTGGCCGCAAGTGTGAACACCGCTCCGCCTCAAGAAGCGCCGCCGGAGGGCTACGTCCTCACCGTCCTCGCGGAGCTCGCCGACCGCACCGAGCGCTACGCGACGAAGCTCCAAGATCGCTTGGACGCCGCGGCCGGCGTGCGCCAGAGCATCACCGAGACGATGGACCGCTTGGTCGCCGCGCGCACCCGCCTGAAGCAAACGCGCGCCGACGTCTCGCAGCAGCTCTTGATTCGCGACAACGCCCACGGCCGCGCGTCGGAGGCGAACGCCATCATCGATCGCGCCACCCGCCGCATCGCCGAGCTGAACGCGATGATGGAGTACGGCATCGAAGACGAGCAGGTGTTCGCCGAGCTCGGCCGCGCCGGCAAAGCAAAAGAGGAGAAGACGGCCGAGCGCGACAAGTGGCGCCTGAAGGCCGACGAAGCGCAGAAGAAGGCCGACCAAGGCGAAGATCTGATGAAGGAGATCGCCGTCGAGGTCGAGTCGCGCGCGATCGAGATCAAGGCGCTCCAAAAAGATCTGCCAGACCCACACCTGTTCTCGTGGCTCGCGCTCGCGCACTTCGGCCGCGCCAACGCGAACTACTTGCTCTCACCAGATCCCAACAAGTTCGCGCGCATGGTCCGCAGCGGCGTCGCGTCGATCCGCACGATGCATCAAGAATTGCGCGAAGGCCGCTATCGCTTGGATCGCTATGGCGATCTGCTCGCCGGCCGCCACGAAGCGACGGTGCAAGCGATCTTCGGCGCGGTCGCGATCGGCGACATGAAGCTGGCGCAAGAGGTCTTCTCGCTCGCCGCCGATCCCGGGATGTTCTTCCACCAGATCTTCAACGTGTTTCGCGTGTGGTCGCTCGGCGCGTTCCTGCTCGGCGACACGCCGGTCATCCAGCGCCTGATCCGCGACCACCGCTTCGAGAAGAAGCTGTGGGGCGGCTACGTGCGCTGCTTTCGCGCGATCGCCATGACTGGCAACGAGCGCGAGTTCAACGTGGGGCTGCAGCAGATCCTGAAGTTCGAGACGCGGCCGGACGATCTCGACCGCATCCCGGGCGTCTCGTTGATTCACTTGCCGGCGGTGGCGCTCTGCCGCCTGGCGCAACGGCGTCGCATCGCCATACATCTGAAGGACAGGCGCCTGCCGCCTGCGTTGATCAAATGGTGAGACTGCTCCTCTGCCTCGTGTTGCTCCTGAGCGGCTGCTTCGCCACCGTCGTTCGCGGCAAGAAAGACGTCTGCCGCGGCCACACGCCGAACGACAACCCGCTCGTCACGCAGATGACGGCCGAGCTCATGGACGAGATCCGCGCCGAGCCCGACCGGCTGTTTCCGCCGCGCTTCGCGTTCGGCACGGCGACCGCGCCGTATCAGATCGAGTCAGGCAACGCGGCGACGGATTGGGCCGCGTGGGAGAAGCTCGGCGCCATTCAGAACGGCGACCGCGCCGACGACGGCCCGCAGCACGAGCGCCACTTCTCCGAAGACATCGCGCTGATGCGCGGCTTGCACCACGACACCTATCGCCTCGGCATCGAGTGGGGCCGCTTGTTCCCGACGAAGGAGCAGTTCCTGGCCGAGCCTCCGCAGCCGGACCCGGTGGCGTATCAATATTATAGAGATCTACTCACCGAGCTGCGCCAGAGCGGTATCGAGCCGATGGTGACCCTGCACCACTTCACGCTGCCGAGCTGGCTGGCGTCGCCACCGATCGCGTCGCCGGCCGGCGTGCTCGAAGAAGAGTACCCCGCGCTGCTCGCGCGCTTCGCCGCGTGGTCCGCCGACGCGTACGGCGACCTCGTCGACCTCTGGATCACGATCAACGAGCCCGGCGCCGTGGCGATCGGCGGTTACATCGGCGGCGTCTTTCCGCCCGGCCACTTCCTCGCCTTCGACGAGTTCACGCTCTCGCACGAGCGCTTCGCCGACGCGCACGCGCAAGCCTACGACGAGCTGCGCGGCCATGATCGCACGGACGCGAGCGGCGACGGCGTAGCGGCGTTAATCTCGTTCGCGACGCACAACCGCTTGTGGCTGCCGATCGACGCGGGCTCCGCGAAGGACGTCCGCGGCGCCAAGCGCGTGCGCTACATCTCGAACCTCTTGCTGCTCGACGCCGCCGTGTGCGGGAACTTCGATCGCAACTTCGACGAGAAGCTCGACGAGCAAGATCGCGTCAACGATCCGCGGCTCAAGGCACGGCTCGATTTCATCGCGCTCAATTTCTACGGCACCGGCTGGGTGAGCGGCGCCGATCTCGAGCCCTTCCGCGGCATCCCGAACATCATCAACCCCGCGAGCGGCCGCGTGCATTCGGACTTCGGCTGGGACGTCGCACCGGAGACCTTGCTCCCTGTGCTCGACGAGCTGAAGCAGTATGAGCTGCCGATCTACATCACGGAGAACGGCATCGCCGACGCGATGGACACCCGCCGCCCGCGCTTCATCGTCGATTCCTTGCTCGCGGTGTCGAGCGCCATCGCCCGCGGTCACGACGTGCGCGGCTATTACCACTGGTCGCTCATCGACAACTTCGAGTGGGCGTCCGGTTTCTGCCCGCGCTTCGGCCTCTTCGGCGTCGACCTCACGGATCCCAACCGCGCGCGTATCGAACGCGAAGGCGCGCGCGTGTTCCGCGAGATCGCCGCAGTGCGCAGCGTCCCTGATGCACTGCGTGATCGCTACGTGTATGGCGCTGAAGGTTTGCGCTGTAAGTGAGCCCAAAAAGCGCGCCGAAAAGCGCGACTGAGAAGTAGTTTCTGGCATGTGGCGCCCAATGTGGGCATGCTCATAATCGGCGTGGCTTCCGTCGTCCCATTCGACAAGTATCTGCTGCTCGGGCGCATTGCGCAGGGCGGCATGGCGGAAGTGTTCTTGGCGAAGACCTTCGGCGCCGCCGGCTTCGAGCGCTTCTTGGCGATCAAGCGCCTGCTGCCGAGCGTGATGCACAACGACGAGTTCGTGAACATGTTCATCGACGAGGCGAAGATCTCGACGCAGCTGAACCACGCGAACATCACGCAGATCTACGAGCTCGGGCAGCAGGAGGGGCAGTTCTTCATCGCCATGGAGTTCGTGCACGGCAAAGAGCTGCGCGCCGTAAACCTGCGCGCGAAGAAGCTCGGCAAGAAGGTGGATCAGCGCGTGGCCGCGCAGATCATCGCCAAAGCCGCCGAGGGCCTCGACTACGCGCACCACAAAAAAGACACGAGCGGAAAGCCGCTGTCGATCATCCACCGCGACATCAGCCCGCAGAACATCCTGCTCTCCTACGACGGCGACACGAAGATCATCGACTTCGGCATCGCCAAGGCGAAGGATCGCATGTCGCAGACGCAGGTCGGCGTGCTCAAAGGCAAGATCGGCTACATGTCGCCCGAGCAAGTCAGCGGCACCTCGATCGACGAGCGCAGCGATCTCTTCTCGCTCGGCTGCGTGCTCTACGAGCTGCTGACGCAAGAGCGGGCGTTCAAGGGCGAAACGGAGTTCGCGACCTTCGAGAAAGTGCGCAACGCCGAGTACACGCCGCCCGGCCAGTACGGCGTGGAGCTCGACGCCGGGCTCGACAAGATCGCGCGCAAGATCCTCGCCCGCGATCGCGATCAAAGATATTCACGCGGCGCCGAGCTCGCCGCCGACTTGCAACGCTGGCTGCTCCAGAGCGGCAACCCGATGACCAACGACGACGTCGCCGAGTACATCCGCGGGCTCTTCGCGCAGGAGTACAAAGCGGAGATGGAGAAGCTCTCGCAGTATCGGCAGATGAAGCCGCCGCCCGAGCTGCAGGATCTCTTGGACAACAAGCAGCGGCGCAAGCAGGCGGAAAAAGAGCTCGAGGATCACACCGTGATGATCTCCTTGGTCAAAGAAGGCCAGGAGGAGGAGCGCGAAGACACGGTGACCGATCGCCTCGCCGTCGCTGAAGACATGGTCGTCGGCGAAGAGGAGACGAGCCGCACGGTGATCTCTTCGATGGCGTCGATCCAAGCGATGGCGGCGGCGCAAGCACAAGGCGGCCGCGTGCAGACCGGGGCCCAAGCGACGCAGAACGCCTCGGCGACGCAAGCGGCCAAAGCGAAGGCCACGCTCACCGAGTCACAAGAGATCGAGAGCGAGATCCGCGCCGCGTTCAAAGACCTCTCGCCCGCGAGCGTCGTCCCGCTGACGAAGAAGAAGCCGGCGACAGATCCGCGCATCTCGACGCAGACGATGAAGAAGGCCGGCCACAACGACCAATGGGGCATGGGCAACCTGCCGCGTGGCCCGATGGTCGAGACGATCGACGACGTCAACTCGGATCCGGCGAGCTTCACGCGCGGCGAGATCATCTTGATCGTGCTTGCCGTGGCGATCGCGCTCGCGTTCGTCGCCGGCGTGTACGTTTACACGACGCGCGGGGCAGCCCCGTAGTCTGCGCGTTTCCGCACATACAATTGTCCGGCTCGTTCCTTTGTCGTCACGCCGCGTGCGCGATCGATGCTAAGACGCGCGCGTGCGGCGTTCGCTCCCTCTGCTCTTCTCGCTCGCAGCGTGCGGTGCGCCGCTCGCGGAGCCACCGGCCGCGGCGCCGGAGATCTTCGCGCCGGCTGCGGTGGAGGTCGCGACACCGGATCCGCGGCCCGTTCCCGAAGCGCGCGTCGATCCCGTGGTGCCGCGAGCGCCGAGCGTGCCGCCCGCGAATCCTCCCCCGCTGGCCGGGACGCCGCCACCGCGCATGCCTTCGCCGCCGACCGCCGACGTCGCGCTCGGCGATCGCGGCGAGGACGTCGGCCGCCTGCAGCTCTGGCTGAAGATCGCGACGGGCCGCCGCCTCGACGAAGACGGAAAGTTCGGCGGCAAAACGACCGAGCTTCTGAACGCGTATCAAACGAGCGCCGGCTTGCCGCTGAAGTCGGCGACTGATCCCACGCTGCGCACCTCGCTCGGCCAGGCCGTGGCGACGGCCGCCGAAGCGTTGCAACAGACGCATCCGCAAGCGCGCCTCGGGGTGCCGCCGCTCGAAGAGCTCGCCGCGAACCTCGCGAGCGTCGCGGTCGTGCCGGGCGAAGGCGACAAGACCTGCTACTACGCCGCCGGCGATCGCACCGGCTTCTGCTTCGGTGACGGCGCCGAGAGCAGCGGTCTCACGCAAGGCTCACCAGCGCACATGGAGTGGATCGCGGGCGACGTGCTGAGCGCGTCCGAGATCCGCGTCATCGGCACGATCAGCCACAACGAAGGCCCGTTCGATGCCGTCAACTCGTACGACTCCGGCTACTACACGTGGGGAGCGTATCAATTGATCGGCGCGTATCGGACGTACCCGTATCAAGCGACGAGCGACGAGCTGGCGCAGGGCCTCGCGGTGCAGAAGGAGCTCGACGCGTTCTCGTTCAGCGAGCGCTTCCAACGTTACGGCGTCGACGTCGACTACGCGCTGACGGCTAACGGTGAGCTCGATCAGGCCTCGGTGCGCATCTCAATCGTGCGTGCGACGGGCGAGCGGCTCACCGGCGAGGACGTTTGGATCGCCGTCGGCACCGAAACGACGCTGAACCAAATCTTCATCAACGCCGGCCGCGACCTGCGCATTCAGCGCACGCACTTGCTCGGCGCCAAGGCGATCCACTTCGACGCGTTGGAGCTGCCGCTGCAGACGGGGCTGCCGAACGCGAGCGCGTTCTTCACGAGCGAGCGGCTCGTCGCGGGCTTTCTCGACATGGAGCTCAACCGCGGCCGCACCGGCGCGCGGACGACGTTTTGGGCGGCGGTGCAGGCGGCGGCGACGGCGTTCAACGTCTCAGCATCGGCGCCGGCGACGTGGCCGTCCGCGCAGCGCCGGGCGATCGAGCTGCGGATCTTCGACGAGGCGTTGGCGCGCGCGCCGACGCAGCGGTACCACGATCGCCTGGAGCGCGTGGGGAACAGTGTGTTCGTGTCCGATCTCGCCGGCAGCTTCGTTCCCGCGCCCTAATCTATAGTTCGAGCTGCAGCTCCTTGAGTTTCTTGAGACGGTCGCGGATCTCTGCGGCCTTCTCGAACTCGAGGTTCTCCGCCGCCGCCATCATCTGCTTCCTGAGGCCCTCGATGAGCTTCGGCAGATTTCCCTCGTGCGCCGCTTCGAGATCCTCGGCGAGCACCTTGGCGATCGCTTCTTCCTCTTTGCGATGCGTGCGGATCTCCATGATCTTCTTTTGGATCGTCTTCGGCGTGATGCCGTGAGCCGTGTTGTGCTCGACCTGCTTCTCGCGCCGCCGGTCGGTCTCGCTCATCGCTGCTTTGATCGAGTCGGTGACGGTGTCGGCGTAAAGGATGACGCGCCCCGAGGCGTTTCGCGCGGCCCGGCCGATCGTTTGCACGAGCGAGCTCGCGGAGCGCAGGAAGCCCTCTTTGTCGGCGTCCATGATCGTGACGAGCGACACCTCCGGGATGTCGAGGCCTTCGCGCAGGAGGTTGATGCCGACGAGCACGTCGTACTCGCCGAGGCGAAGCGATCGAATCAGCTCGATGCGCTCGAGCGTGTCGATGTCCGAGTGCATGTAGCGCACGCGAATGCCGGCTTCGGCGTAGTACTCGGTGAGGTCTTCAGCCATGCGCTTCGTCAGCGTCGTGACGAGCACCCGCTCCTTCTTGGCGACGACGGTGCGGATTTCCGCCATGCAGTCATCGACTTGGTTCTTCGCCGGTCGAATCTCGACGCCGGGATCGATGAGCCCGGTCGGCCGCACGATCTGCTCCACGATGACTCCCTTGCTGCGCTCGAGCTCGACCTTGCCGGGGGTGGCGCTCACGTAGATCACTTGCTTCGTGAGCGCGTCGAACTCCTCGGCCTTCAGCGGACGGTTGTCGAGCGCGCTCGGCAAGCGAAAACCGAAGTCGACGAGCGTCTCCTTGCGCGAGCGATCGCCTTTGTACATGGATCCTATCTGGTGGACGGTCTGGTGGCTCTCGTCGATCACCACGAGATAGTTCTTCGGGAAGTAGTCGATCAGCGTCGGCGGCGCGAGGCCGGGAGCGCGACCGGTGAGGTGGCGCGAGTAGTTCTCGATCCCGGCGCAGCGGCCGGTCGTCTCCATCATCTCGAGATCGAAGAGCGTGCGCTGTTCCAAGCGCTGCGCTTCGACCAGGCGGTTGGCGCGCTTGAGCTCTTGCAGCCGCAGCGCGAGCTCATCACGGATGCCGGTGAGCGAGGCGCGCCGGCGCTCGGGCGTCACCAGGTAGTGCGTCGACGGGTAGATCGCGACCTTCTCCATCTTGCCGATCGCTTTTCCACGCAAGGGATCGATCTCGGTCAGCTTCTCGATCTCATCGCCGAACATCTCGATGCGGACGGCCTTCGCTTCTTCGTATGCCGGGAACACCTCGACGGTGTCGCCGCGGACGCGGAAGGTGCCGCGGTGAAAGTCGTGGTCGTTGCGCTCGTATTGGATGTCGACGAGGCGGCGCAAAAGATCGTCGCGTGGGATCGACTGGCCGACTTCGAGCTGCAGCAGCATGTCGTAGTACGCTTCGGCGCTGCCGAGGCCGTAGATGCACGAGACGCTGGCGACGATGATGACGTCGTTCCGTTCGAGCAAGGAGCGCGTCGCCGAGTGGCGCATGCGATCGATCTCGTCGTTGATGAGCGCATCCTTCTCTATGTACGTGTCGCTCGACGGCACGTACGCCTCGGGCTGGTAGTAGTCGTAGTACGAGACGAAGTACTCGACGGCGTTGTCGGGGAACAATTCTTTGAACTCGCCATACAATTGCGCGGCGAGCGTCTTGTTGTGCGCGATGATCAGCGCCGGCCGCTGCACGCGCGCGATCACGTTGGCGATGGTAAATGTTTTTCCGCTGCCGGTGACGCCGAGCAGCGTCTGAAATTTGTCGCCGCGCACGACGCCTTTGCTCAGCTCTTCGATCGCGAGCGGCTGATCTCCGCTCGGCGTCATCGTGTTCGTGATGCGAAAGTTCATACCTAAAGAAAATCCCATATTAAGATTTGTTGACATCGAAGCTGACGTTTCTATACTTACCCTTAGGCCGTTTCACTCACCATGGAGGAATGAACGATGGCAACGAAGAAGAAAGCTGCGAAGAAGAAGAAAAAAGCCGCCAAGAAGAAGAAGTAGTTCGATCGATCGGCGTGAGCCGAAACAGAAAAAAAGGCAGCAGTCGTGCTGCCTTTTTTTTTGCCCGCTGTCCGCTGCGCGCCTCGACGCGCGCCTCGCTTGACATCGACCTCCGAAGATCCGAAGAGCGCATCGCTCAGTTGCGCGACGGATTCGCGCGAACCCCGCCAGGCCCGAGAGGGAGCAACGGTAGTGATTGTTTTCGTGTGCGCAACTGAGCACTGCTGTTTCCTCTCTGCCGTGAGCGCTCCATGTACGTCGTCCTCGCGCGCAAATATCGCCCGCAGAACCTGAGCGAGGTCATCGGCCAAGATGCGGTCGTGCAGACGCTCAGGAACGCGATCAACCTGCGCCGTATCCACCACTCGTATTTGTTCACAGGCGCCCGCGGCGTCGGCAAGACGAGCATCGCCCGCATCCTGGCGAAGTCGCTGAACTGCGAGAAGGGCCCGACCGACTCGCCGTGCGGCGTCTGCGCGGCGTGCGTGGAGATCACGAAGTCGAGCTCGCCGGACGTGCTCGAGATCGACGGCGCGTCGAACACCTCGGTCGACGACGTGCGCGATCTGCGAGAGACCGTGAAGTACCTGCCGAGCAAGGGCAAGTACAAGATCTACATCATCGACGAAGTGCACATGCTGTCGACGAACGCCTTCAACGCGCTCTTGAAGACGCTCGAAGAGCCGCCGGAGCACGTGGTCTTCGTCTTCGCCACCACCGAGCCGCACAAGATCCCGATCACCATCTTGTCGCGTTGCCAGCGCTTCGACTTTCGCCGCGTCCCGCAAGCCGTCCTCGGCGAGCGCCTGCGCTTCGTCGCCGAGCAAGAGCAAGTGGCCATCGAGCCTGCGGCGCTGCTCGCCATCGCCAAGGCGGCCGACGGCAGCGTGCGCGACTCGATGTCGCTCTTCGATCAAGCGATCGCGTTTTGCGGCAACAAGATCACTCTGGCACAGACGCAGCAAGCGTTGGGGCTCCTCGATCGCGAGAAGGTGCGCGCCATGCTCACCGCGATCGTCACGAAGGATCGCAGCAAAGTCAGCGCGCTCGTACAAGAAGCGCACGGCGCCGGCGCCGATCTGTCGGAGATCGCCGAGCGCTTGGTGGAAGCCGTCCGCGACTTGACGCTCGCCAAGCTGACGAACGGGCAAGCCGAGACGCTCAGCTCTTTGATGCCCGAGGAGCTGCAAGCATTGCAGGACTCGGCGGGCGCCTTTTCGCCGGCGGACCTGCACCGCTTGTTCAACGCGGTGGTGAAGACGGCGGAAGACACCGCGAAGAGCGCGTTCGCGCATTTGACCTTCGAAATGGGGCTGCTCAGAGCTTGCGACTTGGAGCCGGTGGCGGCGCTCGCGGATCTCGTCAACGCGTTGCGGACCGGGGAGGCGCCGAGCGGTCCGCCGGGCGGCGGTGGTGGATCGGGACCGGCGCCGCGTGGGCCCGTGCAAAAGACGATCGTGTCGGTGCCGGCGGCGGGGTTCGTCGCGAGCGCGCCGGTCGCAGCGGTCGCACCAGCGCCAGTTTCGGCGACGGCGACGTCAACGCGCGGGAAGAAACCCGAGACATACAAAGAGCTCGCGGCCGCGGTGCTCGCCGTGAAGCCGATCTTGGGCGCGGCGCTCGAGAACGTGGCGTGCGAGAAGCTCACGGAGCACGAGCTCAGCGTCCGCGTGCCGCCAGGGAACGAAGTGTTCGGCGAGATGCTGCGCGACAAAGCGAACGTGACGACCTTGCTCGACATCCTCGAGCAGATCATCGGCCGCCGCATCGCGTTCGAGGTCGTCGCCGGAGCACCCGCCACAGAGGCGCCGAAGACCATCGCCGACGAACGCCGCCAAGAACGGCAGTCCGAGGTCAGCGAGCTGAAGAGCGCTGGCGCCGCGCATCCGGCGGTGAAGAAAGTATTGGAAGTGTTCGGCGGCGAGATCCGCTCGGTGCAAGTGAAGGCCGCGCTCTCCCACCCCGCCGACGACTACGATTAGGAGATCACCATGCCAGACCCGATGAACCCCATCGGCGACATGCTCGCAAAGTTCGGCGGCATGAAGCAAAAGCTCGACGAAGCCGCGAAGGCAGCTGCCCAACGCACGGCCACGGTCAACGTCGGAGGCGGGATGGTCAGCGCCATCGCCAACGGCAAACAGGAGATCGTGCGCATCAACATCGATCCCCAGGCGATGGGCGACAAAGCGATGCTCGAAGACCTGATCGCGGCCGCGTGCAACCAAGCGCTCGCGCAGACCAAGGGCTTCGTGCAGGAAGAGATGCAGAAGGTCGTCGCGCAGCTCGGACTGCCGCTGCCTCCTGGCTTCGACATCAGCAAATTGTTCGGTTAGTCTCGGCGTGTGCTCGACGCGAAGGATCCCATCGGCCGCTTGATCGGTGAGCTCTCGCGTCTGCCCGGCGTAGGCGAGAAGACCGCCGCGCGGCTCGCGTATCACATCCTCCGGCAACCGAAGGCGCTCGCGCGCAACCTCGCGAACGCCTTGAACGACGTCTGCGACAAGGTGCGCCTGTGCTCGATCTGCCAAAACCTCACGGCGGACGACCCGTGCTTCTACTGCAGCGACGCGAAGCGTGATCCGGCCGTCGTATGCGTCGTCGAAAGCGTGCAGGCGCTGCGCGCGATCGATCGCACGAACGAGTTCCGCGGCCGCTTTCACGTCCTGCACGGCGCGCTGTCGCCGCTCGACGGCATCGGCCCTGACGATCTGCACATCGGCGAGCTGATGACGCGCCTGAAGAGCGGCGAGGTGCGCGAGGTGATCTGCGCGCTGAACCCCACGATCGAGGGCGACGCGACCACACTGTATCTGCAACGCCTCGTCGCACCGCTCGGGATCCGTTTGACGCGCCTCGCCCACGGCGTTGCAGTCGGTTCCGATTTGGAATACACCGACCAGGCAACTTTGGTGCGCGCCCTCAGCGGACGGCGAGAAGTTTGAGCACCAACCATATTAAGGAGAAGGCTCTGCTCATGAAGAAGATCGCGCTCGTTGGATCGCTGTCGTTGCTCGTGTGCTGTGGGATCCCGAAGGAAGAACATCAGAAGACGCTGGACCAGCTCGCGAAGACCCAAGAGGAGCTGGCGGCGGCGTCAGCAGCGCGCGACAAGGCAGAGAAAGAGCTCGGCGGTCGCGTCACCTCGCTCGAGACCGAGAACAAGAAGCTCGGCGGCGAGCTGACCAACGTGTCGAACAAGGCCGTGTCGCTCGAGCAAGAAAGCTCGGCCGCCAAGGGTGAGCTCGCCGCGACCCGCGCGGAGCTCGAAGCGCTGCGCAAGCAACGGGAGCTCGCCGAGAAGCGCATGAAGGCGTTCAAGGATCTCGCCGCGAAGCTGAAGGCGATGGTCGACGGCGGCAAGATCCAAGTGCAGATTCGTAAGGGCCGCATGCTCGTGAAGCTGCCGGACAACGTGCTCTTCCCGTCGGGCAGCGCCACCTTGAAGAAGGAAGGCAAGACCGCGCTCGAGCAAGTGGCGCTCGCCTTGAAGGACATCAAGGATCGCGACTTCGTCGTCGCCGGTCACACCGACAACGTAAAGATCAAGACGGCGAAGTTCCCGTCGAACTGGGAGCTGTCGACGCAGCGCGCGGTCGAGGTCGTGAAGTTCCTCGGCGAGAACGGCATGGACGAGACGAAGCTCTCGGCGGCGGGCTACGGCGACACGGATCCCATCGCGCCGAACGACACGCCCGAGAACAAGCAGATGAACCGCCGCCTCGAGATCATCGTGATGCCGAACATCGAAGAGCTCCCGAAGATCGACGATGCGGGGTAACGCTGAGCTTTCCTTGGCCTCATAAGAGCGCGGCTCTGAGCGACTCGCTCGCCGCGCGGATTCCGCCGCCCAAAGATTTCACGCGCATGCCGGTCCAGCCGGGCAGCTTCGGCGCGTGGCTGCGGACCCTCCCATTGAAGCCGGGCCGACCGGACGTGCTCCTGCACGACGGCACGCCCAAAGGGAACCAACGCGCGCAACACGCGGTCGTCGACATCGATGTCGGCAAGCAGAACCTGCAGCAGTGCGCCGACGCCGTCATGCGCCTCCACGCCGAGTACCTCTTCGCCACGAAGTTGTACGCCGCGATCCACTTTCGCTTCACGAGCGGCGACGACGCACGCTGGCTCGCCTACGCCGAGGGCCAGCGGCCGATCATCACGAAGAACCGCGTGCGCTTCACGAAGAACGCCGCGGCGACGGCGAAGGACGACTACAAAAGCTTTCGCGCGTATTTGGATCTCGTCTTCACCTACGCTGGCTCGGCGTCGCTGGAGAAAGAGCTCACGCCGGTGCCGGCGCTGAAAGAGATCGAGCCTGGCGACGTGCTCATTCAACCAGGATTTCCCGGCCACGCGGTGCTCGTGGTCGACGTCTGCACGAGCCAAGAGACGAGCGATCGCGCGTTCTTGATCGCGCAGAGCTACATGCCGGCGCAGGACGTCCATGTGCTCGTCAACCCCAATGACGAGCCGTTCTCGCCTTGGTACTCGACGAACGTCTCGGCAAAGATCGAGACGCCCGAGTGGACCTTCGATCCGAAGCACCTGAAACGCTTTGTAAACACCTAAGCGTTCATAACGTTTTATGTTAGTTATCCAGATAACATTGTGGTACGCTTCGGGGTATGAAACGCACCTTCTGGGTCCTCGCGCTGCTGACCGCGTGTCGCCTCGGAGAGACGGTCCCGACGCCCGCGCCACAAGACAAAGCGGCCGCACCGGCGACGGCGGCGTCTAGCGCATCGGGATCGACCCCAACGCCCGCCGATCCGGCACCCGCGATCGAGGCTCCGACGACGCACGAAGCGCAACCAGATCCGCCCGTCGTGCAACCGGATCCGCCGGCGCCGACCCCGCCCGAGATCCAGAGCTTCACCGCCGATCACGACGCGCTGACCGCCGGCGGATCGACGACGCTGCGCTGGCTCGCGACCGGCGCCGTCTCGCTCGACGGGCAGAGCATGAGCGGCACGAGCCTCGCGGTGACGCCAGCGACGACGACGACCTACATGCTCGACGCCGAGACCGCCGCAGGGGTCACGAGCCGCACGCTCACCGTCACGGTTGTCCCGCGCGCAGTGATCGCGAGCTTCACTGCGACGCCCGCGAGCATCGTGCAAGGGGCCTCGACCACGCTCAGCTGGAACGCGACCGGCACCGTGAAGCTGAACGGCGCCGCGGTCGCTGGCACGAGCGCGGTCCGTTCGCCGAGTGCGACCACGATGTATACGCTGAGCGCCGCCAATGCGCTTGGCGATGTCGTCACCGCGTCGCGCACCGTCACTGTCACGACGCCGCCACCGCCGGCCGGGCGCGATCTCTTCGTCGACGCGTACGTGAACGGCTGGAAGAAGGACAACGCGTGGTTCTCGACCTACGAGATCACCAGCGGCCAAATTCACCTCGTCGGCACAGCGGCGTGGCAGGGACTCATGCTGTCGACGACGCAATCGTTCGCGGCCGCGACCTACGAGCGTATCAACATCACAGCGCACGGCAGCGGAACGTTTCGCCTCGAAGTCGGAGGCAACGCCGCCGAAATCGCGCTGACGGCGACGCCGAAGGTGTTCTCGATCCCGGTCGCGTCGTTGTGGAGCGGAAGCGTCACCGCGGTCGACATCAAGAACGTCAGCGCGAGCGCGGACGGTTACTTCGATCTCCTCACCTTCGGCGCGCCACCGCCAGCGCCGAGCTGCGCAACTCCGCAACCGGCGAACCCGCTGTCGACGACGCCGCTCTCGGTGACGACCTTCGCGGCGAACGGCAAGACGCACTGGGTGAGCGTGCCCGAAGACTACGACAGCGACTGCCACACGCGCCCGAAGAAGCTCTTCGTGTGGCTGCACGGCTGCCAAGGCTATGCCGCGAACGACATCAACGAGGTGAAGCCCAAGGCGTCCGATGAGGATTGGATCGCGCTCGCGGTCGGCGGGGCAGAGGGCGCGTGCTGGTCGGCGTCGACGGCGAGCAACATCGTCCTCGGCGCTCTTGCCGAGCTGAAGACGCGCCTCGCGATCAATGACAAGGAAGTGATCCTCGGCGGCTACTCGTCGGGCGGCGACGTCGGCTATCCGATCATCTTCAAGAACTCGAAGCTGTTCGCCCTCGCGCTCTTCGAGAACACGGCGCCCGGCAATGCGCAGGCAGCCGCCGCGCTCGCCGACAACGCCGCACCGCCGGCTGGTTGGCGCTTTCCGATCCGTCACCTCTGCCACATCGACGACGAGATCGCGTCGTTCAAGTGCTCGGCGCTGCGCCCGATCTTGGGGCCGTCGACGTCGGACGCCACACCCGGCATCGTCAAGAACAAAGGACACGACTCGTTCCTGCACGAGATGGACGGAACGCACTATCAGGCCGACGTGAACGGCCGCGGCACCTGGGCCGACTTTCACGCAAAGCTGCGACCGTACTTGAAGCAGACGTGGACTTCGCCGTAGACCGGCGAGGTGAACGCTGCATACGCCCACCTCCTCGTTAATCATCTCCCCTTGATGGCCTTCCTCATCGCGCTGCCGCTGCTCGTCTACGCGTTCTTCGCGCGTGAGGCGGTGCAGGCGTTTCGCGCAGCGGCGATCGTGCTCGTGCTCGGCGGGATCGGCGGCGTGATGTCGCTAAAGACCGGCGAAGAAGCCGAGGACATCGTCGAGGCGATGGCCGGCGTCGAGACGACGATGCTCCACGAGCACGAAGAGCAAGGCGAGTGGGCGGCGCGGCTCGCCCTCGCTGCGATGATCGTCGCTCTTGGCTCAGTGGTCCTCGAGGCGCGCAAGCCGCATCGCCGCGGTGCGATCATCGCCGTCAACTTGCTCTTGTGCGCGATAGCGTTCGCCGCGAGCGCGCGGGCGTCCAAGAGCGGCGGCGAGATTCGGCACGAAGAGGCGCGGCCGGGCTACGATGCGACGAAGCCGCCGGCGGTGCCTGGAAGCCCTGTCGAGCTCTGAGCTCTGACAGCGCGCTTTAGGGCCGAAACGCATCGGTCGCCGCGACCAGCGCCTTCGTGATCCCCGGCTCGAACGCCGAGTGTCCCGAGTCCGGAACGACGATGAGCTCCGCCTCGGGCCACGCCTTGTGCAGCGCCCACGCGCTCGTCATCGGACAGACGACGTCGTAGCGGCCCTGGATGATCTTCGCCGGGATCTTCCGAATCTTAGCGACGTTCGCGAGCAACTCGTCGTCGCGCTCGAAGAAGCCCTTGTTCACGAAGTAGTGGCACTCGATGCGCGCGAAGGCGAGCGCGAACGCGTCCTCGCCGTACTTCTTCACGAAGTCGGCGTCGAAGAGCAGCTTCGACGTGCTGCCTTCCCAGATGCTCCACGCGCGCGCGGCCTCGGCTTGCACTTTCGGATCGTTGCTCGTCAGCCGGCGGTAGTACGCGTGCAAGAGATCGCCGCGCTCATTCTCGGGGATCGGCGCGAGATAGTGCTCCCACGCGTCCGGGAAGAGCTCGCTCGTGCCCTGCTGGTAGAACCAGTCGATCTCCTGCTTGCGCAGAAGAAAGACGCCCCGGAGCACGAGCTCGGTGACGCGCTCCGGATGCTTCTCGGCGTACGCGAGCGCGAGCGTGCTGCCCCAACTGCCGCCGAACACCTGCCAGCGATCGATCGCCAGGTGCTCACGCAGCCGCTCGATGTCGGCCACGAGATCCCACGTCGTGTTCGCCTCCAGGCTCGCGTGCGGCGTGCTCTTGCCGCAACCGCGCTGATCGAAGAGCACGATGCGGTACTGCTTGGGATCGAAGAAGCGCCGTTGCTTTCCTTCGGTGCCGCTGCCCGGGCCCCCGTGCAAGAACACGGCGGGCTTGCCCTGCGGGTTGCCGGATTCTTCGAAGTAGAGATCGTGCACATCGGAGACGCGCAGGCGGCCGGTCCGATACGGCTCGATCGGCGGGTACAAAGGATCGCTCACGCGAGCACCGCTGACGCGACTTCGCCGTGGCAGCGCGCTCGGTAGAGCTCGGCGAGGCGCTCGGTCGCTTGCCGCGCCGCTGCGAGCCGTGACGCCGGCGCGTAGATCACCGCGAGAACGTCGCGCGCGTCAGGCCCGAGCTTCGTCGCGAGGGAGTCCTTCACCGCGTTCGCGCAGGGTTCGTCGCCGCGCGCAGTCAGCAAGAGATCCTCGAGCTCGATCGATTGGCCGCCGGCGTTGAAGACGTAGCTCTCGCCGGTCTTTCCACGGCGCACGTTGAAAGCAGTGACGCCGGCGCGCTCGAGATCGATCAACGAGATCGGCACTTGGGTCTCGAGTGACACAATGTTGCAGAGATCCACCAAGGCGTTCACCCGCGGAAACTGATTCTCGAGCGCTGCTTGCAGGAGATACTCGCTCGCAGGCTTGCCGCGGCCTGTCGGCTTGTACTTGCCGAAGCGCAGCATATCGCGCGCGGCCTTCTTCGCGGCTTCGTCCGCGGCGAGCGCCGGGGCCTTCGCGACCGCAGCGGCGACGAGATCGTCGGTGGTGCCGGGATCCTGACAGCCACGGGCGAGGACGAGGCCGATCGCGAGGCCGGAAAGATCGCAAGAGACGGAAACGCCGGAGAGGTTCTGTGTGCTCACGCGCCGTCCGCTAGCTCGCTGCCGCGCGCTGAAGCAAGGTTCGCAGCATGTGCGAGAGCCACAAGCGGAGCGCCGGGGGCTTCAGCTGCTTGCGAACGCACGCCTTCACTCGATGGCAGCGCCCTGGTCGATCCAACGCTCGAGCGTCTTCCGCTCTTCGTCGGTCATCGCCGTCAAGTTCCCGAGAGGCATCGTCTTCGTCGTCACGGCGCGCAGCTTGATGAGCTCGCGCTTGTCGCGGATGACCGCGGGCGATTCGAGCACGAGGCCGTTCGGCGGCGCCGCGATGCCCGAGATCGTCGGCTTCGTGGCGTGGCAACCGGTGCAGCGGAGCTCCATGATTTGCTTCACCGCCGCGAAAGGCACCTTCGGCCCGCCGGGATCGACCGCCGCCGGCGCGCGCGCGGGCGCCGTCATCACCAGCACGGTGACAGCGCTGACGATCGCCGCGCCGATGACCATGGGGTGCGACTGCCGCTTCGTGATCATCAGCCGCTTCATGCTGACGCCGAGCACGAACACACACCCGAGCACGAGCCAGCTCAACGCGTGGCCGTACACCGATGGAAAGTGGTTGCTCAGCATCGTAAAGAGCACGGGCAGCGTGAGATAGTGGTTGTGCGTCGAGCGCATCTTGGCGCGCAGGCCGAGCGTGACGTCGGGCGTCGTCCCCGCCTTCGTCGCGGCGAGCAGCGCCTTCTGCGAGGGGATGATCCGAAAGAACACGTTGCACGCCATGATCGTGCCGAGCAACGCGCCCGTGTGCAGATACGCAGCCCGCGCGGTGAAGATGCGCGTGAAGCCGAACGCCACCGCCGTCACCGCGACGAGCCCGAACACGCCGAGCACGCGCAGGTTCTTGGCGAGCGGCGTAAAGCAAAGGGCGTCGTACGCGAGCCACGCGCAGCCAATGGCAAGGACGGCAGCGACGATCGCCAAACGATGCGAGAGCGGTCCGTCCGCCTCGACCATGAAGCCCGAGCCGCTCATATAATAAACGACGACGAGCAAGAGCGCGCCGCTCAGCCAGGTGGAGTAGGACTCCCACTTGAACCAGTAGAGATCCTGCGGCATCTCGCCGGGCTTCAGGTACTTGCGCTTGTAGACTTCGTAGAAGCCGCCCGAGTGCACCATCCACAGCTCGCCGACGACCGCGTCTTGGCCAGGCTGCTTGCTGCGCTCGCTCGGCGTCAGATGACTGTCGAGCCACATGAACAAGAACGAGTCGCCGATCCACATGATCGCAGCGACGACGTGCGCCCAACGGACCAATAAATTCGCCCATTCGTAGAAGTGCGCTTCCATCAGCCTCCTCGCACGATCGTCACGGGCTCGGGGAGCGCCCACTCTTCGCAGTCCTTCGCGCCACCGTCTTCCCACGCGAGCATCACGAGCTCCGCGGCGGAATCGAGCGCAATGATCGGATGGTGCCAGATACCCGCGTCGTAGTTGAAGCCTTGGCCCGCGGCGCAGAGAAACGCGCGCAGCTCAGAGAGCACCGGCATGCCGTCAGGGCCGCTCTTACATACGACGACGAGGTAGCGCGCGCATTGCATCGGCACGAACATCTGCGACGAGCACGGATGGCGCTCGAGCAGCTTCAGCGGAAACGGCAGCGCCTTCGCCTCGGAGCGAAACACAGAGAGGTTCGGCTGCGCGCCGTCTCGCGTGTTGACGAAGCGGCAGGTCCAATCGAAGCGCACGGCCGTGCCTTGGTTCGCGCTCTTGCCCGCAGAGACGCCCGCAGAGACGCCCGCCGACACGACTTGGCCGAAGGGCGCGAACGCTTCGGGCGACAGCGCCTCTGGCACGAGCTCGATCATCACGAGCCTCGATAGGTGCTGTAACCGAAGGGGCTCAAGAGCAGCGGCACGTGATAGTGCTGCGCCGCATCGGCGACTTCGAAGACGATGTTCACTTCGGGATAGAAGCCGCCGCCGTGCGCCGCCGACAAGTACGGCGCGACGGCGAAGCTCAGGCGGTAGACGCCGGGCAGCATCGGGAGCGCGTCTGGGTAGAGCGTCTTGCAACGACCGTCGGTGTCGGTCTCGCCGCTGCCGACGCGCCAATAGCTGCCGTCGGCGCCGTATCTTTCGAGGAGGACGATGACGCTCGCTGCGGGCTTGCCGCGGGTGACGTCGAGGATGTGCGTGCTGATGCCCATTGTCCTCGGGCTATCAGCGACACGCCGCTCAAGGCAACTTGACGACTTCGCTCATGTGGTTCTGGAAGCCGGCGATGCCGCCGTTCAAGAACGCGTAGAGCTTCTTCGACTCGGCGTCCATGTACCAAGACGTCGACATCGCGTCCGGGAAGTTGCCGCCGCCGCTCGTGCCGATGAGCTCGAGCGCCTTGCCCGACTTCGCGTTGACGAGCTTGCCGCCGACTTCTTTGACCGCCGCGCGATCCGCCGCCGTCGCGCTCTTGATCGCGGCGCTCGCGCGGAAGCCGTGGAACGAGTTGATCCACGGCGGGATGAAGCCGCCCATCGCGCCGATGAACGCCTTGCCCTTCTTGCGATCGAGCACGAAGATCTGCGCCGGCGCGTCCATGATCAACGGGCGATTGTACGAGAGGCGTTGCAGCTTGGTGCCGCTCGCGTCGACGAACTCTTTGCCGTTAAACGCCGGCTCGCCCTTCGAGAGGTTCGAGAGGCCCGAGAGCTCGGCGTAGGTGCCGCCCTTGGTCTCGACGCCGCCCCACTTCCTGGCGTTCAAGCGACCGTTCAACACGACGTTCAGGCCCTTCTTGAACGTGTCGGTGAGGTGCACTTCGGTCACCTTCTTGCCGTTCAGGGTGATCGGCTTGTCCAGCATCAAGAACGAGCCGGCCGGCGGAACTTCGCCGCCAATGCCGCGCACGGCTTCGCGGTTCATGATCGTGCCCGAGAGCTTGGTCCAGTCGTTGTCTTTGAACTTGGTCTTCGCCTTGGCTTTGACGGCATGAACAGACGCGCCGGTGAAGGTGTCAACCTGCTCGGCCGGGGCTTGGGCCGTGCTGCCGGATTGAGCTTCGACGGGGGCAGAGGCGAGGCGGGTGAGGCGGAGCGAAAGTGGCGTGGTGAGCATGACTGGGTTCCTTTGATGGTGTCGTTTCTTGAACGGCGCGCATTATCGGAACCCGGCGCTTACGCGTTGCGTCGATGTGGTGTCGCTTTACGGCGTGTGTCTCATTCGCCGAGCCACTTCTCCAAGCGCAGACGCGCAATCTTTGCTTGTTCTAGCGCGGCGTTCTCGATCTCCTGCGCGCGCGTGTTGCCAACGCGAGCTTCCATCGCTTCGAGGACTTCGACCGCGCTGCGCCCGCTCGCGCACAGGATGAAGATGAAGCCGTGCTTGTCGACGTATTGCTGATTCAAGGTCGCGAGCTTCTCGGTCGCCTCGCCTTGCAGCCGCGCCTGCTCGCCCGTCGACCACGCCGCCGACTGCGCGTTCTGCGCCGGCGCCGGCTTCTTCTCGCCGAGCTTCGGGTGCGCGGCGAACGCCTCGAGGAAGTCGGCATCGCTCAGGCGCCACCACGCAGCGTCCGCGGTCGCGAACAACGCGCGCGCGTTCGAGAACGGGCGCGCCGCGCTCATCTCCGCCACCCACGCTTTGCTTCCGTTGACCGCGAGGAGCTGCTTCTCCGCGTCCTCTGGGCTGGCCGCGTTGAACGCCATCAGCTTCGCGAGCACGTGCTGCGAGTCGACGGGCTCGCCGAACATCCGCAGGCGATTCACGCCGCCGTGCGGGTGGATGTGCACGCGCGCGTGGGTCACGATCATCTGGCGATCCGGATACAAGACGTGGCGGCGGTGCGGCTCGAGCGGCGTCTTCGCGAGCAGCGTCTTCCACTTCGCCGCAGCGGCGAACGGATCCTTCAGCTCGCGCGCATCCACGGCCTCGATCGTCACGGCCTGCGGCGCGTTGCCCTTGAAGAAGTGCGTGTCGAGCTCGATGCGCTCGATCATCCCTGGTCGCCCGAGCTGCAAGACAGCCCAATCGGTGCCTGGCGTGCGCCGCCGCGCCGTCTCCCAGCCGTCGCCCATGTTGACGCCGCGGCCAGGCAGCAAGAGGTTCGACGGCGGCCCGAAGAAGCGATCGCTCACCTTCGCCACTTCGCCGCCGTTCTCGACCGCCACGAGATCGATCGCGCCGGGCCGCAAGAACGCGCGCTCGCTCGGCTTCACGCGGCCGTAGACGCGCAGGCGGGCCACGCCGCCGTCGGGATAGATGCGCAATTTCAAATGCG
Source organism: Deltaproteobacteria bacterium (assembly GCA_020848545.1). GTDB lineage: Bacteria > Myxococcota > JADLHZ01 > JADLHZ01 > JADLHZ01 > JADLHZ01. The sequence goes on from JADLHZ010000106.1 coordinate 39,429, forward strand.
TGAAGCGGCGCGCATCGTCGAGGATGAACTGGTTCGGCGTATGCGGCTTCACCGGCGTCTTCGCGATGATCACTTGGTAGCCGTCGTCGAGGGGCGGGGCGCCGTCACCGGCATCGATCCCTTCGAGCTGGATCTCCGCCGGCGCGTTACCGCGAAAGTGCGTGGTGTCGACGATGACGCCTTTGATGGCACCCGGGAGCCCGAGGCGAATGACGGCCCAGTCGTGCCCGGGCGTGCGCCGCCGCTGCGACTCCCAGCCGTCCATCCACTTGCCCTTGTCGGTGTACTTGTCGTCGATGAACACCGGCGCCGAGGCCTTCAGCAGGTTCTCCTTCTCGGCGAAGAAGTCGTCGGTCGCGTAGAGGACGAAGCCGCCGAGCGAGTCGAGCGCGAGATCGACGCAGCCGTCGAACGCTTCTGGAATCTGCGGGTTCATGACGCGCTCCTTCGGATGAGTTGGCCAGCGTTCCTCTGCACGATCTTGTCGCCATCGTAGACCACGGTGCCGTTGACGATCGTCGTCTTCACGACGCCTTCGAGCGTACGGCCGATCCACGGCGACACTTTGTGCTTGTGGCGCAGGGTTTCCGCGCCGACGGTGAACTGCGCCGCGTCGTCCCAGATCACGAGATCGGCGTCTTTGCCGGGCTCGATGCTGCCCTTCCGTTTGCCGAGGCCGACGAGCTCGGCCGTGTTCTGCGCCGACCATTGTATGACTTTTGATACATCGATGCCACGCGCCTTCGCCATGGTCCACAGCGCCGAGAGGCCGAGCTGCAACGACGCGATGCCGCCCCACGCGCGCAAGAAGTCGCCGGCCTTCAGCTGCGGCGTGCAGGGAGAATGATCCGAGACGACCATCGACACGATTCCGCGCTGCAACGCCGCCCAGAGCTGCTCTCTGTTCTCGCGCTCGCGGATCGGCGGCGCGCACTTCCACGCCGTGGCGCCGTCGGCGATCTCTTCGGCGCAGAAGCCCAAGTAGTGGAGGCACGTCTCGGCGCTGATGCGAACGCCTTCTTTCTGCGCGCGTTCGATCATCGGCACCGCGCTCGCCGACGACAGATGCACCACGTGTACGCGCGCTTGGTGCTTGCGGGCCAGATCGATCAAAACCGCGATCGCTTCGTCTTCGGCGGCCTTCGGGCGCGAGCGCAGGTACGTCTCGTAGCGCTGCGGATCGGCGCCTCGTAGAGCTTGCTCCGCGGCGTCGATCGGCCCCGGCAGCTCCGCGTGCGCGATCAACGGCAGCCCGAGATCGCGGAGCACCGGCAACGCTTGGTCGATGTCTTTGGCCGTCACGAAGGGAAACTCGTCGACGCCGCTCGGCACCATGAAGCACTTGCAGCCGGCGACGCCGAACTTCGCGAGGCCAGCGAGCTCGTGCAGATTGTCCGAAATGACGCCGCCCCACAGCGCCACGTTCACGGTTTGGTGGCCTTCGAGCGCGCGCGCTTTCTCCTCGGCCGCGCGGGCGTTCACCGTGGCCGGGATGCTGTTGAGCGGCATGTCGACGACCGTGGTGATGCCGCCGGCCGCCGCCGCCTCGGTCGCTGTCGCGAAGCCTTCCCACTCGCTACGCCCGGGATCGTTGATGTGCACGTGCGAGTCGACGAGGCCAGGCGTCACGAGCCAGCGCCTGGCGTGAATGACCTCGCCGCCTGGCAGCGTCGCGTCGAGCGGGACGATGTCTTGAATCTTGCCGTCCTTGACGACGATGGTGCCTTCGTCGACGCCGCTCGGCAGGAGGATGCGCTCGGCGCGGATATACAGACGTGTGCCCATGCGGCCCCTGCGATTCGACGAAGTCGTGTGCATGTCAACGGTCGGCCAGCCTTGAGCCGCGCACGGATGCCAGGTACGAGAGTCGTCCCTCACCACCAGGAGACCACCATGGGATTGCTCTCTAAGCTCACGAATTCCGTCACGCCGCAAAAGAAGGCCACCGACGACGCGCTGCTCATGCACGCCATGTTCTGCATGGCCGGCACCGACGGGCAGATCGGCAACGACGAGATGGCGCAAGTCGAAGGCTACTTCATGTCGCTGCCGGAGTTCGAAGGGAAGAACTTCGGCCAGGTGTACGAAGAGGCCGTGAAGATCCTGCGCCGCTATCCGAACATCAAGGAGTCGGTGAAGTCGCTCGGCGAGCTGTCGTCGCGCATGCTGAAGGACAAGTGCTACATGCTCTGCGCCGACATCGCGATGTCGAGCGGCGACGTCGACGAAGCCGAAGACCAGATGCTCGAGGCGATCCAACGCGTGTGCGAAGTGCAAGACGCGCTCGCGCAGAAGATCTTGGAAGTGCTCACGCTGAAGTACGCGAAGTAATCACTTCGTTCTGACGCAACGCGGACCGTACGCGGTGTAATTGGCCCCCGACTGCCCCTCGAAATACGGGCCCGTGCCGTAACCGCCGTGCCAATAGATATTCCACCCGCTCGGGTGGACGCCGTAAATCGTCGATGTCCACTTCTGCGAGTGCAGGTACGTCGTCCAACACGTCGACAGCTCGCGCATCTCCGCGATCGTCGGCAGGCGCCAGTCCGTGAAACCACCGAGGGACAGGTTCTCACAGTACGTATTCGACGCGTTCCAATCTGGGTTCGGCGCCAGCGTTGGCGACGTCTCCTGCCAATACACCGTGCCGTAATTGTCCGTGACGATCCCGCCAGCGGCGCTGAAGCGGCTCGGCTTGCAAACGCAGCCACTCGTCGAGCACGTCTGCGTATTGTTGTTGCACGCCGCGCCATTCACGATGGCGCCGCTGCCGTTGCACGATCGCGGCGTCAGGCCGTTGCACGCGAGCGGCACGCCGGGCGTACACTCGACGCAGCCGCCGTTGTAGCAGAGCGGCGTGCCGCCGCCGCAGGTCGCGTCGTCTGTCCAGGCGCCTGCGGCGCTGCAGGTCTGCGGTGTGTTCGGGGTGATCGGATGGCAGCGGTGCGTCGTCGGCGTGCACTCGACGCAGTCGCCGTTGAGGCAAATCGGGGTGCCGCCGCCACACGCGCTTTGGTTTTCCCACGCGCCTTGATCGTTGCACACGCGCGGCGTCTCCCCGGCGGTGCAGCCTTCTTCGGCCGGCGTGCACGCGACGCAGTTGCCGGCGAGGCACAGCGGCGTACCGGCCGTGCAAGCGGCGCCGTTCACCCACAGGTTCGAGGCGTTGCACGTGCGCGGAACGTTGACGTTGCAGCTCTTCGTGCCTTCGAGGCAGTCGACGCACGCGCCTTGGAAGCACACGTCGCCGGCCGTACACGCGGGTTGATCGACCCAGCTGCCGTCGGCGATGCAGATCGCGGGGATGCCGTTGTGGCAACCGATCGCGTCGGGCGTGCACGCGACACATTGGCCGCCGAGGCACACGGGCAGATCGCCGGCGCATGCCGACGTATTCACGAAAACGCCGTCGCCGTTACACACGCGCGGCGTCTGCCCGACGCACAGCGCGTCGCCAGGCTCGCAGGAGACGCACCCGCCGAACAAGCACGCGGGCGTCGGCGCCATGCACGCGGCTTGCGACTGCCACGCGCCTTGATCGTCGCAGGTCTCGGGCAGCTCGGTGCTCGCCGCGCAGCGCACTTGGCCCGCGTGGCAACCGCAGTGCACGGCGATGTCGCCGACGTCCGCGCTGCCAATGGTCCCGGTCCCGTTCGCGACGGTGCACGTTTGCGGCGGCGCGCTCGGGAGCGTGAGGATCGTGATCGCGTAGGCCGTGCCGCTCGTGCGCTTCGTGGCGAACTGAAAGGCACCGTCTGCAGACAGCGTCAGGTGCTCACCTTGGTTTTGCAGCGTGATCGCGCTGCCGGCGCCGGTGAGCGTGCCGCCGACCGCGTAGCGTGCGGGCTCGGGTTCTTGGGCGATCTGCTCCGCGACCTTCTCGGGGTTCGCTTCTTCTTCGACCTGGGATGACTTGCCGGCGATGAAGCACGCCGAAAGCAGTAAGGCGAACGTGGCTGCACGAACCCCCATCTGTTCAGGCTATCACACGAGCGCGGCGATCGCCTCTCGCGCCCCTAACGCGAGGCCTATGGCACCCTTCGGCACCTCGGGCTCCCGGACGTTGATCCGAATCAGGGTCGTGCCGACGGCGTGTAAGCGCTCACTGAACCCGCGCACGGTCGGAACGCCGGTGCCGGCGCCGCATTCGATGACCACGCGGCGCTTGCTGCTCGTTTGCTGCAGCCATTGTTGCAGCTGCTCGAGCTGCCCGTCGCTGCGCGCGCCGTCCCAGCCGTTGTCACCGAACATCAAGACGTTCGGCCGGGCGAGCGCGCTGCAGCGTTGGCACTTCGGCAGCGGAGCCTGCGCGCGCATCGTGTCTTGGTCGATCGTGATCCGCGTTTCGTTGGCGCTCCAGATGCCGTGATCGCTTTGCGTACACTGCAAGTGGTGGATGCTGCCGTGCACCTCGGCGACGTCCTTGAAGCCGGCCTTCTGGAACTGGCCGTCGATGTTCGAGGTGAAGACAAAGCAGGGTTTCTTCAGCGCGAGCAGCTTCGCGAAGCCTTCGTGCGGAATCGTGTCGCGGTAGAGCCGCAAGCGGTGGCCGTAGAATCCCCAAGCGATCGGCGGATCTTTGTCGAACCAGCGCGGGTTCGCCAGGCTCATGAAGTCGAGGCCGAGCTTTTGGTACGGAGGATACGCGCGCCAGAAACCTTCGGGGCCGCGAAAGTCCGGGAGGCCCGAGTCGACGCCCATGCCGGCGCCGGCGGCGATGATGACGGCGTCGGCGGAAGCAAGGAGATCGCGGGCCCGCCCAAGCTCCGTCATTGCGCCGGTGCGCTGACGAGCGTCGTGGGCCACGTGACCGTGTGCTTCACGCCGTCATCCTGGGTGGTCAACACCACCTTGAGAAAACCCGTCAGAACGCTCGTCTGACCCTGCGCCGTGCCAGTCGGCGGCGGGCGTGCGGTGCCCGCGCTTTCGCCGACGACCACCGTGCCGTAGCAGCCCGTCTCCGAATAAGTAACGAACGCGCCACCAATCCCGAGGAGCCCGGTCTCCTCTTCGTCAATGACATACCGCCCAGGACCGCGGGTGTCGCAGTTGTAGAACTGATCGCTCACGCGCAACGTAAAGAGCCGCGTAGTGATCAAGCCCCCCGCGCCCAAATCGACGGGCGTCTGCAGGTTGTTCCAATCATTCGCGTTGATGTTCGCCGCGGGCGGTGTGCCGGTGAGCAACGTTGCGCTAATGTCGTCGACCGTGGCGGGGTACAAGTCGACGCTCAAGCGATCGTGCCAAGTGATGTCGATGTGCTTCCAGATCGCGGTGTAGTTATCCCAGTGCCCGTTGCCGGCATTCCACTGGCCGTCGCCGTCGAGATCGATGAAGTCCTCATAGCAATCGTAAAAGTCGCTGTCGTTCGCGGTGAACGGAACCAGCATTCCCGTCACATCCCACAAACACGAATCCTGAACGCCGTTGCCGTTCTTGTCCATGAACGGCTCAGGCATGTCGACGAACTGCTCGCCGGCGTCGTAGATCTTGTTGCCGTTCGCGTCGATGAAGCTCTCTTCCCCCTGCGTGATGCCGATGAGCCGCACGCGTCCGGCGTTTCTGATCGTCGGCATCGCGTAGTTGACGCCGGTGACCAACGCTTGCGGCGTCCCATTTGGTGGCGGCGCCGGAGCAGGCGGCAGCGGCGTCCTCGGGCGCGCCGGATACTGGCCGAAGTACTCGGCGACGCCCGGCAACACGTCGATATCGTTCATCGCGACGTGCCGGGTGATCTCGGTATAAGGCACGTCGTAGCGAATGCCGTAAAACTTCGGCCGCGGATCACCCGAGTCGACGATCGCGTCAACAGTGCCGCCGGTCGGCCCGGTCGCTGTGCTGACGGTGGCTGTCGGATTCACGCGGCCAGCTTCGACGCGGAAGCTGACCTGAGTGCCAATGTCCACGGCGTTCGAGAAGCGATCAGCGAGGCGCATCGTGCAGTGCGTGAGTGCGCCGTCATAGTAGAGACCGTTCGTCTCGAGCTCGTCGCTCAAACACGACCAGGACAAGTGCGAATATTCCGGAATTCCGCCGATGATCGCGATCGACGTCGAGGTGCCGCTCACCGTCAGGCCGGCTTGCGAAGCGGTCGCCTTCACCGTGACGTTCTCTGCCTGCCCGCCCGAAGCGAGGATCGTCGAAGCAACGCCGTTCGAATCCGTCACTGTGTTCGACGGTGAGATGAACACCTCGTTCGACGCGCTCTCGTTGAGCTCGAACACGACCGGCAAACCGCCGGGCATGGGATTACCGATGGCGTCGACGAACTTGAACGTCACCGTCGATACGTTCGGATCGATGCTGCCCTTCACGCGGATGACCGCAGGACTCGTCGACACGAAGAGCACCGCCCCGAGCGCACCCGGACCGCTGACTTCGATCGAGATCGACGCCGTCACGGTGGTGCCGTAGCTGAAGGTGACGACCGCCGAGCCCGACGCCGCGCCGGCCGAAAGATCGACCACGACTTGCGCGCCGGACACCGACGTCTTCGCGTTGTCGATCGATCTTCCGTCTGCGCTCAACGTCCCCATGCTCTTCGAGATCAACGTGCCGATGCCGGTCGGGCCTGCAATCTGCACGTCGATGTCTCGAGGCCCGCCCGTGTCTGCTGCCGCACCATGATACAGCGTCGCCGTAATCGTCGAGATCGTGCCCGGCGTGTCGAGCTTCAGCTTCGTCGCGCTCAGGATCAATGTGTCTTCATTCGGACCCACGACCCGCAGCGTCCGCGTCGCGCTCCGCGGAATCCCCGCCGAATCCGTGAAGCTCGCGGTGATCGTCGCGCTCCCGCTGTTCCCCGGCGCCGTAAACGTCGCCGACGCCCCACCGCCAGCGCTCGCCACGTTCACCGCCGCGGCGCCGGTCGTGCTGCCGCTCGATAAACCGCCGAGCGAGGTCGTGAACAGGATCTGCTTGCCGTCGGCGACGTTGTTCCCGTCCGCGTCCTTCGCCACGACCGTCAGCGACGTCGTGCCCGAGGTCACCGCCACGACCGGCGCGCCGAGCGTCAGCGTGATGGACGAAAGCGACGTGGGCCCTGGAACGCCGGTCGTGCCGGTCATGCCGCTCATGCCCGTCGTTCCAGTCATGCCGGTCGTTCCCGTGCCGGTGCCCGTGCCGATGCCGGTACCGCAGACGACCGTCACCTTCGTCGCCACCAAGGTATCCGTGCTCGCGCCGATCGACGCGGTCGCGTCGGCGTCGCAGCGGAATTCTATTGTCGCCACGTTGTTGGCGACGTCGACCGTCGTCTTCTGCTCGGTGCCGGTGCCGAAGTGTCCGGTGTTCGTCGTAAAGTTCACCTTGAACGAGCCGGTGAATGCCTTGCCTGCGGCGTTCGACAGCGTCGCGGTGATCGTCGCCACCTCGGCGCCGTTGATCGCGAGCTTGGCGGCCGACGTCTCGAGCGTCAGCGTGTCTGGCACGCTAGGGGTGTTCGTAGCGCAAGCGATGAGGAGGATGGAGGCGAGCGAAGAGACGAGCTTCGGACTCAGGCGCATGTAGGCTCCCGGGCTAATCCCCTATGCTGAAATGCCGGGCGCTTTGGCGCAAATATTTGGCCTGGCGATGTGGTCAGAGGTAGCCGCGCGCCTGCAAGCGAAAGAGCTCCGCATAGCGGCCGCCGCGCGCGACCAACGCCTCGTGCGAGCCGCTTTCCACGATCGCGCCCTTCTCGATGACGATGATCCGATCCGCCATGCGCACCGTCGGAAAACGATGCGAGATCAAGATGCTCGTCCGCCCCTTCGTCAACGCGCGAAAGCGCTCGAACACCGTCTGCTCCGCTTCGGCGTCGAGCGCGGCCGTCGGCTCGTCGAGGATCAAGATGTCGGACTCTTCGCGCATGAACGCCCGCGCGATGGCGATCTTCTGCCACTGCCCGCCCGAGAGCTCGACGCCGTCCTTGAACCAACGGCCGAGCTGCGCCGACAGCCCTTGCGGCAACGCACGCACGATCTCTTCGGCGCCCCCGCGCTCGATCGCTCGGTTCAAGCGCGCCGCTTCCTCCATGTGCGCGACGTCGCCGAGCCCAACGTTCTCTTGGAGCTTCAGCTGGTACTGGTTGAAGTCTTGAAACACGACGCTCATCCGCGCGCGCAACGCTTCGCGATCCCACGCTTGCACGTCGAGGCCGTCGATCGTCACCCGGCCTTCGCTCGGCGCGTAGAGGCCGGTGAGCAGCTTGATCAAGGTCGTCTTGCCGGAGCCGTTCTGCCCGACGAGCGCGAGGCTCTCGCCAGCCGACACGTCTAGGTTCACGTGGCGCAGCGCGAAGCCTTCTTGGCCAGGGTAACGAAAGCCCACGTCCTCGAAGCGAATGCCGAGGCCCTGGGACCTCGAAAAAGGTCCCAGGGACCTTTTCCCGCGCTCGATGGCCAGGAAGTCGAAGAGGTTCGACATATACAGGTTGTCTTCGTACATGCCGCCGAGCGCCGAGAGGATCGATTGAAACGCCTGCTGCCCTTGGCGAAACGCGATCACGTAAAGCGTCATCGTGCCGAGCGTGATGAGCCCTGCCGCCGCCGAGAGCGCCATCGACGCGTAGGCGCCGTAGAACGCGAGCGTCCCGAGCAGCGAGAGCAGGAGCGCCCAGGCTGCGCGCCGCCGGGCGAGCTTGCCGTCCTCTTTGTAGAAGGTCTCGGCGAGCGCGCGATAGCGATCGAGAAAGAGCGGACCGAGGCCGAAGAGCTTCACCTCTTTGACGTGCTCGTCGTTGGCGATCACGTACTCCAAGTAGTTCAACTGGCGGGACTCGGGCGAACGCCAGTTGCGCAAACGAAACGCGAGCTTCGAGAAGCGCATCTCGACGATCGCCGCCGGTACGGCCGCGACGACGAGGCCGAGCGTCGCGAGCCACGAGAACTGCACGAGCAACACCACGTAGCCCGCGAGCGTGAGCACGTTCTGCACGAGCTGGAACGACTCATTGACGACGGACAGCGGCCGCGACGACGCCTCGCGCCGCGCCCGCGTCAGCCGATCATAGGTCTCGGAGCTCTCGAAGTCGGTGAGCTCGAGCGTCAGCGCCTTGTTCAGGATCTTCACGTTGATGTCGATCGAGAGGCGGGCACCCATCAGCGACCGCGCGAGGCCGAGCGCGCGCAGCGTCGCCGCTTGGCCGATGACGATGGCGAGCTCGACGAGCACCCAATGCAGCGTGCGATCACGATCGGAGGCGACGACCGCGTCGACGATCTGCTTTCCGACCCAGGCGATCGCGATCGGCAGCACCGCCGACACCAGGGTCAGAAGGAGCAGCGCCACCATCGTCTTTGGCGCCGATTCGAACACCAGGCGCAGCGTGCGCGGCGTGTGCGTGAAGCTCGATCGCAGGCGCTGCCACGTCACGTCCAACATCGCTTGCGACCTTTGTCACACCGCGTGCGCAGCCGCAAAGCGCTCCGCGCGCCGATAAGATCTCCATGACCACACCAGTGAAAAACGCTCAGACGACGCACGCATCCCCTGTCACGTCCGCTTCGCAACGCCCCGCCGATCCGCCGTCGCTCACGCGCGACACGGCGCGCTTCAACGATGCCACGGTGAAGGAGCTCCGCATTCCGGCCTCGCTCGACGCCGCGCAACGGAAGGCCGGCTTGCACTTGAACCGCATCACCGTGTCGCTCACCGGCAACAGCCACTTTCCGAACTGGTGGAAGGAAGTGCCGAAGGACACCGAGTTCATCATCGTCCAAGGCAGCGCCTTCAAAGGGAAGACGGTGCAAGCGGGCTACGACACCTTTCGCGACGCCGCGATCGTCTACGCGAAGAAGGCGCCCGGCATCGCGCACGAAACGCACCTCGACATCCCGGGCGTGGCCGGCGAGCAAGTGCGCGTCCTCTATATGCGCGCCGGGGAAGGCTCGCGGCTCAGCGACGACGCGCGCGGCAGGCAGACGATTCACTCGACTGGCGGCGCGGCGATCAGCGGCGACCCGCACTTTCGCGACGTGAAGCTCGAGATCATCGCGGCGCCGACGACCGAGCCGATCGCGTCACCGAAGCAGTTCGTGCACTACCAAAAGGACGTCTACGGCTGGGGCAACGCCGGCGACCAAAGCCTGCAGCTCGGCGCCGGCGCGTCGGAAGAGCTGGCGAAAGCGCAGACCGTGACACCCATGATGGCCAACGGCAAATACTGAAGCGGACCGGTTAGCCGAGGGTGTCTTTGGCTTCGTTGACGCCGTGGATGAAGCCGGCGGCGGCGCCGAGCGCGCTGCCCTTCAGCTGCGCGACGGTCTGCGACGCGGCGCCTTGCTCGATCGTCTGCAGCACGCCGACCGCGGCGCCGCTCAGGCCGCCAACGATCGTCTGGTAGATCGGCGCGTAGGCGGCGTACTTCAAGCGATCGCTCGTCGAGCCTTTCTTGTTCGCTTCGAGCGCGACGTTGAGCTTATCCAGCTTCAAGAGCGTGCCGACATAGGCGCCGACAGCGACGTCGACCACCTTTCCAACGAGCGATCTGGGGGCATCTTCTTCAAAGCGGCGTGGCGCGAAATCCCGGGCGATCTTCGTCATACGAGCGCGTTATCGGGCCGGCGCCGTACGGTGTTGCGCAAGCGCTATGTGAGCGTTCCTTCGATCTCGCGGCCGACCTGGCTCAGAAAAGAGCGCATGAACTCGGTGCGCCGCTCGGCCTCTATTCGAGCGATCTCCGTGTTCATCCCCTCGGCGAGCTTCAACAGCTTCACGTAGAAGTGGTCGAGCGTGTTCTTCTTGTCGTCGAGCGCGCGCGTCTTCGCAAACGGCTCGGCGTCGTCGTAGTAGCGCGAGCCCATCTTGCAGCCGCAGCTCACCGTGCGCATGACGCCGATGGCGCCGACGGCGTCCAAGCGATCGGCGTCCTGCAGCACTGCCGACTCGATCGCGCTCGGCTTCTTTCCGAGCGAATAACTGTGCTCGGTGATCGTCACCGCGATGCGCGCGATGTCTGGCTCGCTGTAGCCCACGCTGCGCAAGATGCCGCGCGCTTCCTCCGCCGCCTTCGCGCTCGCTGCCGCCCGGTCCGGGTGGTTCTTCGGCACGTTGATGACGTCGTGCAGGTACGCGGCCGGCAGCACGATCGAAAGATCAGCGCCGACGCTCTCCGCGATGCGCTTGCAGCTCATGACCACGCGCTCGACGTGGGCGAAGTCGTGGCCAGGATCGCCGTTGTTCTCGTAGCGCGGGCGAACGATCTCGCGGAGCTTCTCGATGCGTGGGTCCATCCCGCGCTGGTCGTCCGAACAAAGCCCGAAAGTCAACGCGTAGGTTGCCTTCGCTCGTCGACGGAACGCAAAAAGCCCGCTGACTCTGTTCGAATCAGCGGGCCCTTTGTGAAAATCCGGCAACGTCCTACTCTCCCACACGGCTACCCGTGCAGTACCATCGGCGCAGAAGAGCTTAACGGCCGAGTTCG
>JADLHZ010000107.1 GCA_020848545.1 Deltaproteobacteria bacterium
ACACTCTCGGTGCGATCGATCAAGTGCCCGGCGTGGGCGGCCCGCTATGCGCTTCAAGGCGTTGATGCTGTGTCGCGATACTTTTGTCGTGCGTGCGGCAAAGATCGAGCGATCTTGGCTTGGGATCTGCCAGCGTCGGAAGAGCTGATGCAGTTTCAGTAGGGGAAGGTTTTCCCCTCGGCTGCGGTCGCGCAAGCGCGACACGGCTGCGCCTCTACGCCGACCCCTTCAGCGGGGACACCCCGCAACGCCCCGAGCTGGAACCCAGCGGCCCAAACACAGGGTCGGTCTGTTGAACCTCGCGCCCCGAGCCGACCTCTCGTGTCGCCGGCGCCCGGCTTCCGGCGCAAGCGCCTCCCTCAAGACGGGGCCCCCAAGGAAAAATTTTCCAGAACGCCGCCCGCAAAGCGGGGCCCCCAAAATTTTTCGCCCCGTCATTCGGCACCTGTCGCCCATTGGCGAAACGAGACGCCGCCTCGAGCGGCAAGGAGCCGAACATGCACAACACCGATCAACAGCTCGAACTATTTGCAAGCGCGCCAGTCGAGGTCACCGCCGATTGGCTTACGGGCGTACTCCCTGACCGCAGCGGGATGGGCGCGTACATCATTCTCATTCGCTCGCCGGACGATCCGGAACGTGCGCCGCGGCAAAAAGGTAGCGACAAGGCCCCGCACCTCACATTGCGTAAGCAATCGATCGCGAAGTGGCGCGACGCGATCGCGGCGCTACTCGAAGATGGTCGAGCGGTGACGTTCAACGCCATTTGCCTCGAGCTTGCTGGCCTCACGGCTGACATTTGCCTCGATGAAGTGCCCGAGCACGCGCTGTGGTCCTTGGTCGAGCAGGGTCGCGTGACCTATTCGACAGAGGCTCCGATTCTCTTTCGCAAGACGCTCACGCCCTAACGCACGCGCGGGCCGCGCTGCGCTGACTGCTCTACTCCCTCGCAGGGTTCGCTCGGAGCGGCCGATGCGGTGCACGCGTTCGACTGAGTGAGGTCCGCCGCTCGTGCGTCGCATTCTCAAGGCGCGCAAGCGCGCACGGCTCGGGAACGCGCTTCGCGCTGGGCCGCCGTGGGCGGCAATGACGTTCCGCCCTTTCAGATCGGTCGCATCCGCTCCGGTGCGTGCTCGCCATGCTCGGCTTTCCGTTCCCTCGCTGTGCTCGGCGGTCAAAGACGACCGCGAAAAGCGCTGCGCGTGGCTCTGCGCGCTCCTCGGGAGGCGACCCGTTTCGCTTTTGGTGAGCGACCGCCGTCCCATCGAACGGCAGAGGAGATTACGATGCACTGTGCCCCTAAGACGTCTGTTATTCCCGTCAACGACATCGCAGAAAGCAGCGACGGCGGGCCAATCCCGGTGGCTTCGACGAGCGACGGTGGCCGCCTAACTGGGGCTGCACCCCAGCCCCGCCAGGACGTGACCTATCCGCGTTTGCTGTGCGCTGAATGTGGCAGCGATCAGATTCACGCAACCGCGTGGGTTGTCCTCAACACCAACGAGCTGCTCAACGACGAGAGCCCGACTGATCAGATCTGGTGCCCCGACTGCGAAGCGGACGTTTCGACCATCGACGACTACGGGCACGGCTTCGAGTTGTGGCGTGAGGCAGAATGGTCTGGGCAGTATCCGACCTTCGCCGAAGCACTTGCCGAGGCGAAGAAGAGTAATCGGCCGTTTGAGATCGCCGGTGCGGCGACACCAGAAGAGCAAGAACCCATTTTGCGTTGCGCCGAATGCGGGAGCGACGACGTGTGGCTTGGCACCGTTCGTCACGCAAACACTGGCCAGGAAAAGGCGGACGAAAATCGTTGCGGTGACTGCGGGTGCGACTGCGCGACGGTCGAAGATTTCGGCTTCGGTTTCGAGCTGCGGCGCAATGGCGAGCTTGTCGGCCACTTTGCGACGTTCGCGGAGGCTCTCGCCGCAACAGATGACGATAGTTTCGTCGACATTGTGGGTGCGCGCGCGGAGGTGACGCGATGAGCGCGCAAGCGACGGGCGAGCGGCGGATCATCACCGCTGTATTTCCGAGCCTGAATAAGCAGGAGACGCTTTCGTGCGTGAAGAGTGAGATCAAGCGACGGAGCTATACGAACCGAGTGCGTATCGCGGAGTCACACACGGTCAGCGCGGCCGAGTGGCAGGATCTCAGCGAAAACCTGTTGTCTCGGCGAGGGATCTGGGCCGGAAAAGGCGGCACTGAGAGCGCGTATCAAGAACCTGCCGAACTCACCGAGCGCAATCCGCTCACGTGGCCAGACGAGGAGCGCCGCCGCTGGCTTGCCGCGAGCAATCTCATTGGCATTGAGATCGTCAACGCAGAGACGGGCGAGCGCTTCGTCGTCGACCCGCAGGGGTATGACTACGCGCGCTACGTGGGTGTGCCGTGATCGTCATGGTCGCCAACCAAACTGGGATCGAGGTAGGATTCATGGCCGCACGACATCCGGGGCGACTCGGCCATCTCTATTCGCCCGGCGCGCAACGCGGGCCATGGCGAGAGCTGCCGTACGCGTTGGACAACGGCGCGTACGGCTCTTTCGTCAACGACGAGGCATGGGACGAGGGCGCGTGGCGAAGTCTGTTGCGATGGTCAGTGCTATCGGGTCAACGACCGCTATGGGCCGTCGTGCCTGATGTCGTGGGTGATCGCGTCGCGACACTCGAACGCTGGCACCGCTATCATGCAGAAGTGCGAGCGTTCGGCATCCGGCCGGCGTTCGCCGCTCAGGACGGTATGACTTTCGAGGACGTGCCCGCCGACTGCGTTGTTTTTCTCGGCGGTTCGACCGACTGGAAAGAAGCCGCGATCGCGCCATGGTGCGCGCGGTTCCCTGGACGCGTGCACGTTGGTCGCGTGAACAAGTGGGATCGCTTGGTCCGCTGCTGGCGCGCGGGTGCAGTGTCCGTGGATGG
>JADLHZ010000108.1 GCA_020848545.1 Deltaproteobacteria bacterium
CCGAACGCGACTTGCCGATGAGCGTGGTCCTCGGCGGCACGGCGGCGCTCCTCGTCGGCCTCATCGCCGCCCCGATGCTCGGCATCAACGTGCTCTCCGGCGTGCTGATCGTCCTGTTCGGCTTCTTCTTCGTCACGGTGTCGAGCCGCATCACCGGCGAAATCGGCTCATCGTCGAACCCGATCTCCGGGATGACCGTGGCGACGCTGCTCATCACCTGCTTGCTCTTCTTGCTCATCGGTTGGACCGGCGTCGGCTACCGGGCGATGGCGCTGACGATGGCCGCGGTCGTGTGCGTGGCGGCGTCGAACGGCGGCGCCACCTCGCAAGATCTGAAGACCGGCTTCCTCGTCGGCGCCACACCGAAGGCGCAGCAGCTCTCGCTCTTCGTCGGCGTCGTCACGAGCGCGCTGGTCATCGGCTGGACGATGCTCGGCATCAACAAGGTCTACACGACCTATCCGCCGGTCGATCACGGGAGCTTTCGCGCCGAGGTGTCGAAGAACACGCAGGAGCACGACGGCGCCACCTACTACGTGGCGAACGTGCTCGAGCCGACGGAGATCGCCGGAGGCGCCACGGTGCCGACGGGCCGCTACCTCGCCACGGCTGAGGGCCAGCTGAAGTTCCTGATCGATCCCGGCATCGGCGGCACCGACACCGAGCGCGACGGAAAAAAACTGCCGAAGCTCGACGCCCCCAAAGCGCGGCTCTTCTCGCTGATCGTCGACGGCATCCTCACCCAAAAGCTTCCGTGGGGCCTCGTGCTCGTCGGCGTCTTGCTCGCCCTGATGATGGAGCTCGTCGGCGTCTCGGCGCTGCCCTTTGCGGTCGGCGTCTACTTGCCGATCTCCACGAGCGCCCCGATCTTCATTGGCGGCGTCATCCGCCACTACGTCGACAAGAAGCGTACCGCCTCGAAGAGCACGAGCGCAGTGCAGGCGCTCGAAGAATCGTCGGACGCATCGCCCGGGATGCTGATGGCGTCGGGCTTGATCGCCGGCGGCGCGATCGCGGGGCTCCTGCAAGCGCTGCTGCTCGGCATCGGCAAGGATGCAATGTTCGACTTTTCGCAGATCGCGCTCTTCGCCACCGAGAGCGACGTCTTTGCGATGGCGATGTTCTTGGTGATGGCGGGCGTCTTGTACTTCTACGGCAAACGCCCAGCGACCGCTTAGCGGCGGCCCGGAACACCTTCGAGCACCACGCCGCCCGAGCCGACCGAGTTGATCTCGACCGTGACCGGCACAGTGAAGGTGACCTTGGCGAGCTCGTTCAACATCTTGGTGAGTGCGGTCAACCCCGCCCAGCCGATGCCAGCTTTGGTCGCTTCGTAGTCGACGATGATCTTGTTGCCCTCGACGCGAACGTCTTCGACGTGGGTGTCGAGCTTGTAGCGCTGCAGGTCGTGCTGGCCATCGTTGTTGCGCAGGATCGCCTTCAGCATGTCCTTCGGCGGCGTCTTCTGCACGACGACCAAGGACACTTTGTAACCCTTCAGCTCCGCGACGTCGTCTCCGAGCAGGCGGAAGATCTGCGTCATCATGTTGACGCGACCGCCGACGAGCGACTTACCGGTCATGTCGAGCTTGACCTTGACCGATTTCGTCGCGGGATCGAGCGTCGTCGTGCAGTTGTCGGGATCGAAGCCGGCTTGAGTCAACGTCTTGATGCCCTGAATGTTCGCCTGCGCCATGAGGAGGTCGAACGCGCGCTCGGCGGTCATGGGCTTCGGCGAAGCGCCCGCGGCGTTGCCGGCGGCGGCCAGTCCGTTTGACGCGTTCCCGAGCATCTCCTTGAAGACGGCCTTCACGAGCGCGGCTTGCTCGTTCGTCATGCCGGCCATGCCCGGGACCTTCTTGTTCTCGAACGCGGCGTCGACCTTCTTCGGGTCGGCCTTCGCCAAGTTCGGCATGTGTGTTTCGACGATCTCTTCGGCCGCCTTCGCTTCTGCCGGCGTCGTGTCGCCGAGCGAGACGGAGATCTGGGCAGCTTGGGTCTTCAAGGTGATGCTCATGAGGTCGATCCTTTCAGGAATTCAGAGAGCGTGAAGAAGAGCGACGCGTCGCCCTCGTGCGTGAAGCGGCCGTCTTGCATGGCCGCGGGAACGTCGAGCGTGCCGGAGAGCAAGCGCGCGAAGTCGTCGGCGCTGAGGCCGATGACGAGCGCACCGTGGGCTGAGCCGGCTTTCACCGTGCCCGCGGCGAGATCGACGGACCAGGCGCCGCCGCCCTCACCGCCGAGAACGAAGCCGATGGTGCCGAGCGCCCGTTTTCCGCCGCCGAACAACGCCGGCAACGCAGCGACGAAGAAGTCCTTCGCCGTGTACCGGTTCGTCGTGTGATTCGCTCTCAGGGCAACGAGGCGCATTCGACGGCGTTATCGGGGCCCTCTCGACCCCGGTTCCTCGATCTTCGCTCGCTTCTGGGTCCTTTTAGAGCATCTGAGCCGCAGCGCCGGCGAGCTGCCCGCACGCGGCGCCGACGTCGGAGCCGCCGCTGTAGCGCCGGTGGGTCGGGAAGCCTTTGTCGTGGAGCGCTTGGCGAAACACGCGCTCTTTGTCTTCACTAACGCGTTCAAACGAGTCTTTGTCGATCGCGTTGTACGCGATGACGCTGATCCGCGGCTTCTTGCCGGTCTTCGCGACGAAGTCTTTCGCACGCGCGGCCAACGCGCGCGCGTCGTCGTGTGAGTCGTTGACCCCTTCGAGCAGCGTCACCGCCCACATCGGCGCGAGCTTCGTCTTCAGCGCGTGCTCGGCGGCCGCCGCGAGCACTTCGTCGAGCGCGTGCGCGCGTTCGATAGGCATGATCGTCTTGCGCACGCCGCTCTGCGCGCTCCCGAACGAGAGGCCCAAGCGCACCCGCGGCGCTTCGTTCGCGAGGCGGAGGATCCCGGGCGTGAGCCCCGAGGTGCAGACGGTGATGTTGCGGCCGTCGATCTGCGGGCCGCAGGGATCGCTCAAGACGGCGATCGCTTGCAACACGCGATCGAGGTTCGCCATCGGCTCGCCCATGCCTTGAAAGACGACGCCGTGCACGCGCTGCCCGGGCACCAGCGTGCGGCGCACGATGCGCACCTGCTCGACGATCTCCCACGCCTCCAAGTTGCGGATGAGCCCGAGGCGACCGGTAGCGCAGAACGCACACGCGAGCGCGCAGCCGATCTGCGAGCTGACGCAGGCGCTGAAGCGATTCTGATTCTCGAGCGGGATGCGCACGGTCTCGATCGTCTTCTCATCGGCCGTCTGCAACGCGAATTTCACGAAGGGATCGAGCGCGCTGCGCCGTTCCTCCTTCGTCGCGAGCGCCGGCACGTGCGCGCTTTGCTGCAACGCCTCGCGCGTCTTGCGGCTCACCCCCGAACGCGGCGCGAGCACGTCCTCGTCACGGTGCACAGCGGCGACGATCTTCCGCGCCTCATCGAGCGTACACCCGGGCACGCGCTCCAGAAGCTGCTGCGGGGTGACGGCTTGAAGGGCGATCATGGCGGGCGCGGCGTAGCACAACGAAGCGAGGATTGGCGAACGGGAAAATCCATCACTCCGCGCGAGCGGGACCTATTTCTCCAACCGCTTCACCGCGGAGTTCTTGAAGTTGCTCCCGGCGTTCGCGGCGACCTTCTCGAAGAGCGCCCGCGCCTCGGCGATCTTGCCCTGCTGCGCCAGGAGGTCGGCGGCCCAGTACTGGGCGTCGTCGGTGCGGCCGTGGTCCGGGTAGTTCTTGATGAAGCTCAGGTACTCGGGGAGCGCGTTCGGCAAGCCCAAGTGGCGCTCGGCGTCGCAGATCATGAACTGCGCGTCGCCGTCGAGCGGAGCCTGCAGTTTTTTGGCCGACTGCAGCACCTGGCGATACTTGCCGGCGCTGTACGCTTCGACGAGCGCGTCGCGGTCCGGGCTCGCCACGATCTTTGGCTCGTTCTTCTTTGGCGCAGGCGCGGGCGTCGCTTCTTGTGACGCCGGCGCCGGCAAGGGCGGGATCTCTTGCGACGCCGCTTGTGCCATCTCGGTCGGCAGAGAGGCTGGGGCACTGGTCGGCTCCGAGGCGGGCTCACCCACGGCTTGCGACGCCGGCGCGCTCGCAGGCAACGACGCCGGCTCGGTCACGGTGTGCTCGTCGACCGGCGTGGGCCCGCGCAGCGACAACGCCACGAGCGCCGTGAGCAGCACGCCGGCGAAGAAGCCCGCGCCGGCGCCGAGCTGAAACGCGCGCTCCTTGATCGTGGTCCGCCAGCTCGCCTTCGGCTCGTCGGACAACACGGCCGCTGGCGCGATCGTCTTGGTGAACGCCGCGACTTGCGGCAGCGATCGGCGCGCCACGCTGCCGGCCGGCGCAGCGATCGGTGTTTGCCCCGCAGCGGGCACGGGTGCAGGCACGGGCGCGGGCGCGGTGCCGGCGTTGGCGAGCGTCGGCGCGTCGCCGAGCTGCGCAATACTCTTTTGCACCTCGTCGTCGTCGAAGAGCACGCGCCAGAGGTTCTCTTCGGTGCGCTTCAACGCAACGCCCGAGAGCACCTCGCGCATCTGCGGATACTCGGCGAGGATCGGCGAGAACAACTCCTTGCTGAACCACAGCGTCGTCGTCTGGCCGATGCTCCACACGCTCGCCGAGCGCTTCAGATCCTTCAGCATCGCCATCTCGCCGAAGAAACCGCCGGCCGAGATGCGCGCGACCTCTTTGTCTTCTTTCTCTTGCAGCGTGACCTTCACTTGCCCTTCGACGAGCAAGTAGCAGCCGTCGCCGTCGTCGCCCTGCTTGATGATGCGCTCGCCGTCCTGGAAGTTCTTGTTGTCGGCGATCGCCGCGATCTTGCCGATGCCGGTGTCGTCCAAGGCTTGCAGCGCGCGGTTGTCGCGTTGAAAGCGCTTCAACACGGCGTGGAAGAACACGTGGGTCGGCGACGCGGCCGTGAGATCGGCGCCGCTGGCCTCCTCTTCGGCGCCGAGCGGCGCGTCGAACGCGATCGACGGCATCGCGCTTTGCAGCTTCGACAGCGTCATCGGCTCGACGACGATGTTGATCCCGGGCTCTTCGTGCTGGCCCTCGTGCTCGATGAGCAGCACGATCTCGGTGCCGGGCGACTGGCTGCGCACCATGCGCGCGATGTTGTCGCCGGAGAGGCCCGGGAGGACCAGGCTGCAGATGACGACGTCCGGCATCTCTTCGAAGAAGCGCGCAAATGCGTCGCCGCCGTCCGGAGTCGCGACGACGTCGAAGCCCGCGCTATGGAGATCGGAAACCGCTTGCTTCAAGCGCTGCGTGTTGCCGTGCGCGATGAGCACCTTGAGCGCCATGGTTCAGAACAGGGATTCCACACCGGCGCCGAGTGTCAATTAATTCCTGTCGGCGCCGGCGAAGGCGACCACCCATACCAGCGCGAAAAACAACGACAATCCGAGCCCGACCACGACCGCGACGCCGAGCGCTTCGATCTCGGACAGTGGTACGGCGAGCAGCGCCGAAAAGCCCGCGAGTGTCGTCAGCGTGCTCGCAAAGAGCGGCCGTAGGTGCGCGCCCAAGAGCTCCGTCGCCGAGCGTCGATACGCCGCGTGCGCGACGAGGTACACCGTCGCGTCGACGCCGATGCCGAGCACGAAAGGAAAGACGAGCACCGTCACCAGGGTGAGCCGCACGTGTAGCAAGCCGAGCGCGAACCACAGGCTCGTGAACACGAGGAGCAGCGCGCAAATGGCGATGAGCGCTTCACGCATGCCGATGCGGGCGATGACCAGCGCCGCCATGACGCCGAGCAACGCGAGCAAGGTGAGCTGCGCCGCGTCTTTTGGCAGCAGCCGCTCGAGCTCGCGATCGACGAGCAGCGGCCCCGCGAGCTCCACCGTCGCGTCTTCGATCTTAGTCGCAACGACGACGTGCCGCACGCGCGCGATCGCCGCGTCCGCATCGCCGTCCTTCACGAAGAACGACACGAGCGCGGTGCCATCGTCGTAGGCCGCGCGGTCGGAGAAGAAGCGGGTAAACGTCGGCATCGGCGCTTCGGACACGGTCAACGCCTTCAAGCGCTCGAGCCCGGCCGCGAACGCCGCCGTGTCGAAGCCTTCGGCCGCGATCGCCGCTTCGAGATCGCGCGCGACGATCGCCGGTGGCCGCGCGGCATAGAGCGCACGGGCGGCGGCGAGATCCGACTTCGTCGGCGCCGCCAGCGCGAAGCCTTCGACGGCGACGGACTTCTCGGCGGCGAGCGCGCGCTGCAAGGTGCGCTGCGCCCTCGCGGCCGCGTCGCGATCCTTCGCTTCGATCAACAAGAACGCGTGGCGCGACGACGCACCGAACGCCTTCTCGAAGGTCGCTTGGCCCTTGGCGCCGGCAAAGCTCGGATCGATGAGCGCGGAGAACCCGAACGCGTGCTCGGGCGGCTTGCCGAGAAAGAAGAGGACGACGACGACGCCGACAGCGATCGCCATGAGCACCTGCGGCGGCAGCGCGCCAAGGGTCAGGCCGAAGCGCTCGATGAGGCCGCGCCGCGGATGATCTTTCGGCCAGCCGCGCGCCAGCCGGCCGCCGAGCGAGAAGCCGAGCGGCAAGACGGTGAACATGGCGATCGTGTTCGCGGCGACGCCGAGCGCGAGCAGCGCCCCGAACTGTCGGAACGCCCGCACCTCGGCCGTCGTGAACGCCAGGAAGCCGAGGAGCGCCGCCAACGCCGCGGTGGCGATCGGCTTCTTGACGCGCGCGAACGCTTCTTTCAGACGCGCCTGGAACGGCTGCTTCGAGCTCGTTTCTTTGAGCGCGGCGAACGCCTGCACGCCGGCGTCGATGCCGACCGCGGGCAGGATCGACGCAGCGCTGACCGCGAGGATCTGCAGCTCGCCAAAGAGCAGGCTCGCCGCACCGAGCGTCCAAGCCGCGGCCGCAGCGAGCGCGAGCGCGATGGCGATGAGCGCGCCGATGTCACGGAAGAGAAAGAGCCCGACGAGCACGACGAGGCCAATCGACAGCGCGCCGCTCAACGCGAGGCCGCTCTGCAAACGCCGTTGGTACTCTGCGGCGAAGATGTGCGGGCCCGTCGCAGTCACGGTCACTCCGCGAGGCAACAGTTGGTCTCGCAGGCTCTCGACTGTCGCGAAGAGCTTGCGCGCGGTGTCGGCGTCGCTCGCGGGCTTCTTCGGCTTCACGAAGACGCACGCGATCGCCGGCTCACCGACGAGCACGTAGCCGGTCGTGAAGTCGATCTTCGTCGTCGCACTGGCGAGGGTCGACGAGAGCAGCTCGACGAGACCGAGCGGATCCTTCAGCGCCTGCGCCATCATCGCCGAGCCGCCCGGCAGCACCGCGCGTGCTCGCAACGCCTGCGCCCGATCGCGCAGCCCTTCCGGACTCACGCGCCGGATGAACGCCTCTTGCGCATTCGCCGCGAGCAGCGGGTAGGCCAAGCCGAGCAATTGCTCCGCCTCGTCCTCGGCCGCTTTGTACGCGACGGCTTCGACCTCGGGCATCCGCTGGAAACGCGACGCGACCTCACCGATCGTCCACAGCTGACTTTCGAGCGTGCCCTCGATCATCACGAGCACGATCTCCTGGCGTTCGAGCACGCCGGCGAGCTTCTTGAACGCGCGGGCGTCGGCGCTGCGATCCGGGAGCGCCGCGTGCGGGCGCATGTCGAAGCGCAGGCCGAAGACCGCGGGCAGGAGCACGGCCGAGAGCACGACGATCGCGAGCCGGACGAGGTTGCCGCGGGTCATTTGTCGATGTCGAAGGTGCCGGGGGGAACGACCGCGTCGCACGCGTCGAGCACGATGACGCTCCTATCGCCGTTCTTCTCGGCGAGCTCGAGCGACTTCGGCGCCGCGCTTCCGTTTCTTGGCGCGACGCCGAGGCGGATCTCGTCGAGAAACTGAAACGCGTCGCCCTTCGGCTTCAACACGAGCGTCGTCGCGTCGGAGCAGGCGAGCGAGAACTCCTTCTCGAGCTCCTTCAGCTTGCCGACGAAGAGGCCGGAGAACGCGCCGAGGAACGCGTTGACCTTCGGCAGCTTGTCGAGCGGCAGCGTGTCGACGTCGCCACCGTTCTTCATCTTGGCGACGCCGTCTTTGACGACGAAGGCCGACCCGGACGGCGCCAGCGTGTCGAAGCGCAGGCTGCCGGCGCTCGTCACCCACAGCTCGCCATGCGACTGCATCTTCTTCTTGAACAGCTTCGACGTCTTCGTCTGCGTGTAGCGGCAGTGCACCTGCGGCTGCGTGCTCAACGACGAGGCGATCCCCTTCGCATCGCAAGTGCCGGCCGCGACCAACAGAACGAGCGCGATCATTTGCCCGGGCTCCGCCAGCCGATGTCTTTGCCGAGTTCGAGCGCGACGGCGTCCTTCGGCATCGCTTGCGCCCGCTCGAAGCGGCCTTCGAACAAGGGCGCGAGCGCGATGCCCACCCACTCGCCCGAGAGGTGCGGCGCGCGGCTCACCCAGACGACGTCTTTTCCGAAGTCGGCGAAGACGCCGTGGGTCGCAATGTAACCATCGAGCGCGCGGCGATCGCCCATGGGGTAAGGCGCGCCGTCGGGCGCGAGACGATCGCGCAAGATGACGAGGGCGTCCTCCGGCTCGCGCTTGGTCGCCGCTTGCGTCACGAGCTGCGTCATCCGCTCGAAGCGCACGAGCGAGCTCGTCTTTCGCTCGAGCTCTTGGTTGCGCCGCTCGGCGCGCAGCTCCGGGTCCAAGAAGTGGTTGGCGACGGCGATGCGCCCGTTCTCGGCGCTGCGCACCACGGCCGCCACCGGCGTCTTCTCGACGACGTAGACGTGCTTCGCATCGGCGACCAAGTAGAGGTCGGCCACGCGCACGGGCATCTGCTTGATGCGCTCGACGGCGGCTTCGGCGCTGTCCGCTTGCTCGAGCACTTGCCGGAT
This sequence comes from Deltaproteobacteria bacterium, assembly GCA_020848545.1. Lineage (GTDB taxonomy): Bacteria > Myxococcota > JADLHZ01 > JADLHZ01 > JADLHZ01 > JADLHZ01. Next base: position 8,862 of record JADLHZ010000108.1, read on the forward strand.
CGCGAGCGACACCGGCACGCCGCGCGGCGCCTCGTGGTCGCTGCGCGCCGCATTCACGCTCACCCACACGCGCTTCTCGTTGATGCCGGTGACGACGCCGTTCATGCCCGGCCAGGCGACGCTCATGAAGGCGTAGCCGCTCTCGGGGCGAAACACGGTGACCGACTTCTGCTCGTCGAAGACGCGCCCGGCCTCGAAGTCGAAGTTTCTGCCGACGATGGTGCCGCCGGACGCGCTCATCGTCGCGTCGAAGCCGAAGCCAGTGCAGGCGACGAGCGGCGACTTTTCCACCGTCTGCGCGAGGTCATGCAGCGCGAGGTAGGCCATGAAGCGCGCAAACTTGCCGCCGCCGTCGCCGAAGGGATCGTCGTAGTGCGACATCTGGCCCACGATCTCGCGCTGGATCTCGAGCGGGATGTCGGTCGTCAGATGGCGGCCGAAGAGGCGGCCGGCAATCTCGATCGCGAAGCGGAGCGGCGCGCTCGGGATCACCTCGCGGAACGTGGCGTGCATCGTCTCGTCGATCTGGCGCATCACGTGGCCGACGAGCTTCGCCATGTCGGCGCCGCGCACCTCGGGCGGCCCGGAGAGCCAAATGAACCACACGTCGTCCGCGCGCAGCGCTTTGCCCGGGCCTTGCTTCGTCAGGTCGGCCTGAACGATCGGCGGCTTCGGCGTGGCGCGGTCCAAGAAGATGGCGAGCGTGAGCCCGCCGCACAAAGCGAGCAACGCGAAGACAGCGAGTAAGCGTCTCAAGAATCGCATGTGATCTCACCTAGGGCTTCGGCTTCCGGCGGCGCGTCGAACGCGATCTCGTCGTTGAGGATGTGCAGCTTGGCGCGCGTGCCGATCGTCACATCGAGCTCGTGCGGCATGTACGAGCCGTCGACGACATCGAAGGCGTTCACCTGCACCGTCAGCTCGCCCGACGCGATCGCCGAGAACGCCGGCGCGCTCTGGTGCAACGACGCGCTGACGCCGCCGCCCTCGTAGACGTTGTCGTCCCAGGCGCCGTTCTGCGGCAGCGACAATGCAGCGAGCAGCTCGGCCACGGGGAAGAACTGCACCTTTTCGCGCGCTTCCGCCAGGGTCCCAGTCGCGCTCTTGTCACGGGCGTCTACCTTGAACTTCCCGCAGCGGACGGCCACGTCGAAGGCGGTGACACCCATCGGTCCAAGCACGCGCAAGCGATAGCCCCGGCCCGGATAGACGATGAAGAGCCCGCTCGCCTTGCGCTTGTCTTTGCCGGTTTCGAACACGATCGTCTGCTGCGCCGAGAACGGCCGCGCGGCCGCCTTCAATGCCTCCTGCTGCTGCCACGCCGACGGCTTTACGACGATGACATCGTGTTGGTCCAAACCGAGAACGTCGCCCCTGTTCACCGCCGGCGCGCAGGCAGTGAACAACGCCAGCGCCCACAAAAAGCGCGGCAGGAACAGAAAGCGCATGACGAGAAACACGATGCGCGTCGCGTCACGCGACGGCACGAAGTGGCTCACGCGCTCCCCGGGCGGCGGATAGTAGACGTCGACGTCGGCGCCGACGATCGGCCGCTTGGCGCGCTTGTGGCGAATGAGCACCTCGGTCTCGAACTCGTAGCCGGTGCCGCGAAAGTGGTGCCTGCTGACGACGCTCGCCGGATAGACGCGCAGGCCGCACTGGGTGTCCGCAAACTTCGTGCCCATCGCGAGGTTGACCCAGAAATTCGACACGGCGTTTCCGAAGCGGTTCTTCTCGGGCATCTTCTCGTAGCGGCGCTGGCCCAAGATGATCGCGTCGGGCGCGGCAGCGGCAGCCTTCACGAGCACCGGGATGTCTTTCGGCTCGTGCTGGCCGTCGCCGTCGATGGTGAGAACGTGCGTGTAGCCTTCGGCCTCGGCGGTCTTCAGCGCCGTCTTCAGCGCCTCGCCTTTGCCCTTGTTCACGTCGTGGCGAACGATGCGCGCGCCGGCGCCCTTCGCGTTCGTCTCCGTCGCGTCCGTCGAGCCGTCGTTGACGACGAGCACCTCCGGCGCATGCGCGAGCACGCCGCGCACGACCGCGGCGATCGATCGTTCGTTATTGTACGTGGGGATGGCGACGAGGAGCTTCACGTCACACGCTCACTCTGGGCGCGCAGCCGTGCCGAGCGCATAGGCCGTCATCGCTTCGAAGCCGGCCGCCACCGACTCCGGCACGTGGTAGAGCAGGCCGCCGTCCAAGCGCGTGAACACCTGCCGCGTGGTGCCGCGCGCGAGCACGGTTTGCTCGCCCACCGCACGCACGATCCGAAAGTGCGTGTCGATCATGGCGCCGCGCACGCGCAGCATGGCGGCGTCGACCGCGATCGCCTCGTCAGCGCGGCCCGGCGCCTTCAGATCCATGTTCACGTTGACGACAGGCATCACGAAGCCGTGGCGCGCGAACTGGCCGAAGTGAATGTCGAAGCGCTTCAAGAGATCGAGCCGCGTCTGATCGACGTAGCTGAAGTAGTGGCCGTGCCAAACGAGGCCCCAAGAGTCGACGTCACGAAACGGGATGCGCATCGCCACGCGGTGCCAGTGCTTGACCTCGCCGAAGGGCTCTGGCTTCCGAGCGCGGTTCATCAGCGGCCCAGCGCCAGGAGCACCGCGGCCGCGCCCGAGTCCTCGTCGGCGTCGAGCACGAGCACGCGCCGCGCCTCGCCACGCCGGATCTTCGCTGCCGCCCACGCCGCCTCGATCAAGTTGCGCACGTCGAGCTCGCCGACGCGGTCGCACAGAGAGACGATCGCCGCGCCGCTCTGCGCGACGAATTTTTGCAGTGCGTGCGTGTGGCGCGGGTGCGTGACCACGAGCTCGACGCCGGCCGTCTCGGCTTGCTCCAGGCAGCTCTTCGCGGCGCTGACGAGGCCGTCGCTGGCGCCGAGGCCGTTCATCGCCACGCCGGCCACGCGGATGCCGTCGTCCTCGCCCTCTGGCGCGCGATCCAAGATGAGCGCCGCGGCGCCTTCGCCGAGCACGACCTCGGAGCGGTTCAAGAGCTCCGCCGATCGCGTGCGGCCCACGCTGTGCTCCTCGGCACCGGCGACGAGCGCGACGTCGAGGCGGCGCGAGCGCAGCGCTTCAGCCGCGACGCACACGGCGTGCAGGCCCGAGAGCCGCCCTTGGTTCAGCGCGAACACCTCGCCCTTGAAGCCGAACTGAAACGACAAGCTCCCGGCCGGCGCCGAGATGACGAGGTTCGGAAATTCGATCGGGCTCGCCAAGCGCGCGCCCTTTTGGTGCAGCTTGTCGAGGAAGCCCATCGTGCCCGAGAAGTTCCCCTGCCCCGTGGCGAAGAACACCCCGGCGCGCTCGGCCGCGAAGGCATCGAGCTTCGCCGCTCGCATCGCTGCGCCCGCGGCGACGATGGCGAGCTCGCTCAAGCGGTCGAGCCGGCGCGGCGCTTTGTCGGCAAAGATCTCACGCATGAGCGTGGCGTGCGCCGGCACCGAAAACGGGCGCTCGGTCGCGGCGACCGCAGACGCCACGACGTCGCGCGCGGGATCGTCGCAGGCGAGGCCGTGAGCGGTCAGCGTGGCTTGCGCGCGCAGGCGGATCATCGCGCTGTCTCCGGTCCGCCCACGACGAGCGCAGAGTTCTGCCCGCCGAAAGCGAAGCTGTTCTTCATCAAGTAGCGGAGCTCGCGGCGAAGCGGCGCGCCCATCACGTGCTGGATCTCCGCGCACGCGGGATCGACATTGTCTGGGCTCAGCCCGTGCGTCGGATAGACGTGCTGGTCTTCGAGCATCGCGATGCACGCGGCGAGCTCGAGCGCGCCGGCCGCCCCGAGCGTGTGCCCGAGCTGTGACTTCTGCGACGACACCGGCACGTTCTTGCCGAACACCGCGGCCACGGCCTTCGCCTCCATCGCGTCGTTCTGCTGTGTCGCCGTGCCATGCGCGCTGACGGCGTCGATCGCGGTCGCGTCGAGCTTGCCGTCCTCGAGCGCGAGCCGCATCGCCCGCGCGGCACCGGCGCCCGAAGGATCCGGCTGCGTCGCGTGGAACGCCTCGCCGATGATCGCCGAGCCGGCGACGACTCCGCGCGCGCGACGGCCGGCCCTGTGCGCGTCGTCCTTGCGCTCGACGAGGAACGCCGCGGCGCCTTCGCCGATCGTGATGCCCTTCCTCTCTTTCTGAAACGGCCGCGCGCCTTCGCCGTCGACCGCGCCGAGCGACGCGAAGCCGACGAGGGTCAGGCGGCTCAACGCATCGGCGCCGATCGCGAGCACGGTCTGACACAAGCCGAGCTCGATCCACCGCCGTGCCAAGATCACGGCGTTCAGGCCGCTCGAGCACGCGCTCACGACGGTCGTGCGCGGACCGAACAAGCCGAGCTTGCGCGCCACGAGGTTCGTCGTCTCGCTCACCGGATGCTCCCGGGCGATGCGCGCGTCGAAGGCGGCGGTGCCGGTGTGGGGAGCGTCGAGCACCGTCGCTTCCGTCAGCGCCATGCCGCCCGTCGTGCTGCCGACGATGACGCCGATCTGCCGGCGCGCGTCTTCGGGCACTTCGGCGAGCGCTTCTTTGGCGGCGAGCAGCGCCAAGGTCGCGCTGCGCGAGTGCGGCTCGTCGGGTTGAAAGATGCCGTCTGGCACCGCGCACACCGGGTGCTGAGGGCAGCGCACGCTGTCGAGCAACGCCCAGGGCGCGAACGATCGCTTGCCCGACGCGAGCCCGTGCTTCAACGCGGAAAAGCCGAGGCCGTAGCCGCTGACCGCGCCGACGCCGCTCAACACGATCATGCGGCACCCAAGTGCGCCACGACGATCTGCGCGGTGGCGATCACCGTCTCGCCGCCGTTGTCCCTGCGCACGGCTTTGGCGGCGTACCACCACAGCTTGGCGAAGGTGCGGTGGTGCTTGACCTGCATCGTCACCATGTCCGAGCAGCGCACGTCGCCGAAGAACTCGGCGTCCTTCAGCAAGGCCAAGACGCCGCTTTGGGTGGCCTCGAAGCTCTGATGCGCGAGCACCGCCGAAGCCTGCGCCAGCGCTTCGAGGACGAAGGTACGCGGCACGATGGGATCGGCCGTGCCATCGGCGAGGTAAGGATTGTCGGCCGAGAAGCGGGCCGCGACGACGTAGCCGTGGGCATCGCCCTGACCGGCGCCCGGGACGAAGAGGAAAGGCTCGCGATGGGGGATGGAGACCACGTTCACGCCCCGATTACATGAGCCCGCCGTCGACACTCAAGACCGCCGCGTGCATGTAACGCGCGCGCAGCAAGAGAGCGGCAGCCGCCGAGACTTCCTCGGGTTTTCCAAAGCGTTCCATCGCGATCCTCGCGCGCAGCTCCGTCTGCACCGCCTCCGGCAGCGCCCGCACCATGTCGGTGTCGATGACGCCCGGGAGCAGCGCATTCACCCGCACGCCGGCCGCCCCCACTTCTTGGGCCAAGGTCGTCGTAAACGCGAGCAGCGCGCCCTTTGCCGCAGCATACGCCGTTTGCCCGGGTCGCCCGCGAAAAGCCGACGGAGAGACGACGTTGATGATGCAGCCGCTGCGCTTGGCGATCATTCCCTTCAAGGTCGCCCGCACCATGTGCATCGCGCCGAAGAGGTGCACCTGCATCAACTCTGCGCTGGCGGCTGGATCGCTGAAGAGAAAGAGCGCGTCTTTGACGAGGCCGGCGTTGTTGACGAGCACCTCGACGCGGCCACCGAGCGCTTCCTCGAGCTCCTTCACCGCGCGCTTGCAGGCCTCGGCGTCAGCGACGTCGGCCTTGGCGACGGCAACTTTGACCGAGGTCTGCTCGCGGATCTTCGACGCCGCACGTTCCGCGGCAGCATCATCGGACGCGTAGATGAGCCCGACATCCAAGCCGTCCTTGGCGAAGCGCTCGGCGATCGCGAGGCCGATGCCGCGGGTGCCGCCGGTGATGAGCGCGGATGCCAAGGGAATCAGAGGTTGCGGAAGGCGGCGCCCCACAGCGCGAACCAGACGACGACCGCAACGATGGTGATGACGGCCGGGATGCCGACGCCGAGGCCGACCGCAAGGCCGATGGTCTTGCCCATCGAGATCGAGCGGGCCTGCGCGCTCGTCACCTGCGCGAGGTCGATGTTGACGGGCGCGCCGCTGCCGCGGACGACGCCGGTCATCGTCGAGCCGTTCACCTGCACCGAGGAGTACTTCGCGCTCATCGCCTGGCCGTCGGCCGCTTGCACGCTGAGCTGCGTCTTCGCGTTGAACTTGACGTTGTCGCCATCGACCGAGGTGAGCATCACCGTCTGGCCTTCGCGATACCCGTTGAGCTTGTAGAGCTCCTGCGGCGCGATCATGTGGTTGTTGTAGCAAGCGCCGGTGACGGTCATGAGCAAGATGACTGCGAGCAACATCGAGAGGCTTTTCTTCACGGTGTCTCCTGTTAAGGTCGAAATCGCGGGCCCAGCTAGCCCGGCTGTGCACCAGGATCAATCAACTTCATACGAACGGTGAGGACTTCTTTGCCCCCGCAGGTGATCTCGCCTTTGTGCTCGGCGCCGGCTGTGATCATCACATACCCGAGCTCGTCGTTCGGGTGGGCTTCGCTGCGAAACTTCGCTTCGATCAAGTGCGCGAGCGTGCGGCGCGTGCCCGTCGAGCGTTCGTAGAGCGCGATGAGCCCCTCGATCATGATCACGCCCGGGACTACCGGACGGGCGGGAAAGTGGCCGGCGAAAAACTTTTCGTCGGCATTGAAGCGCACGCGGCAGGAACAGGTGTCCCCTGTGGTCGCGAGTGACCCTTCGACGAGGCCGATGAGCCGCGCAGGCCGCCACAACGGCTTCGCCGCCGGCGGACGCTCGGCTTTTGTCTGCTGCGTTTCGCTCGTCTCGTTCATGCGTCGTTCGTGCGTGACGGCTGCGCGCTACAACATATGCATGCCGATGCGCAACTCGTGCGCAGGCGGGCGACCCTTGACCAGGCCTGCCGCTTTCCCTTTACTTCGCGGCCTGATGACCATTGCAGTCGCCTCCTCGATCGCCAAAGACCTCGCGCTCCCCGAAAAGAACGTCGCCGCAGTGCTCGCGCTCTTGCAGGCCGACGCCACGGTGCCGTTCATCGCGCGCTACCGAAAAGAAGCGACCGGCGGCCTCGATGAAGTGCAGATCCGCAGCATCGAAGAGAAGCACCAATATCAAAAGGAGATGGCCGAGCGGCGCAAGACCATCCTCGGTGAGATCGAGCAACAGGGGAAGCTGACGCCCGAGCTGCGCGCGAAGATCGAGGCGGCGGCGCTCAAGGCCGAGCTCGAGGATCTCTACCTGCCGTACAAGCCGAAGCGGCGCACGCGGGCGATGATCGCGCGCGAGAAGGGCTTGGAGCCGCTCGCGCTGCGCATCGTCGAGCAGCCGCTCGCGGGCGATCCGAAGGGCGAAGCCGCCGCTTTCGTGAACGCAGAGAAAGGCGTGGCGACGGTCGACGAAGCGCTCGCCGGCGCCCGCGACATCGTCGCCGAGATCGCCGCGGAAACGGCGCCGGTGCGGGCGTTCGTGCGCGAGCTGTTCTTGAGCGAGGGCGTGCTCGTCTGCACGAAAGCGCCGGACGTCACGCAGCCGACGAAGTTCGAGATGTACTACGACTTCCGTGAGCCGGTAAAAACGATCCCGTCGCATCGCTTCTTGGCCGTGCGCCGCGGCGAGACCGAGAACGTGTTGCGCAGCCGGTTGGAGATCGACGGCGAGCGGGCGGTCACCGGCATCGCGCAGCGCATGTTGCGCAACCGGCAGTCGCCCTTTGCCAAAGAGATGGACGCCGCGCTCGCCGACGCATGGAACCGCCTGCTCGCGCCGAGCGTCGAGAACGAAGTGCGCGTCGAGCTGAAGCTGCAGAGCGATCGCGGCGCCGTCGAGGTCTTCGCCGACAACTTGAAGTCGCTGTTGCTCGCCGCGCCCCTCGGCGGGCAGCCGGTCATCGGCGTCGATCCCGGCCAGCGCACCGGCTGCAAGGTCGCGGTCGTCGATGCCACGGGCCGCATGCTCGAGCACACCGTCCTTTACTTGGTGCAGGGCGACGGCGCCGCCGACAAGTCGAAAAAGCTGCTCGCCGACCTCGTGAAGAAGCACAAGCCGCGCGCGGTCGCGGTCGGTAACGGCACTTACGGTCGTGAGACCGAAGACTTCGTCCGCAGCGTGTTGAAGGGCCTAGGCGCCAGCGACATCTTCGCGGTGCAGGTGAGCGAATCCGGCGCCTCGGTGTACAGCGCGTCCGACATCGCGCGCGAGGAGTTCCCAGATCTCGATCTCACCGTGCGCGGGGCCATCTCGATCGCGCGACGCTTGCAGGATCCGCTGTCCGAGCTCGTGAAGGTGGATCCCAAAGCGATCGGGGTCGGCCAGTATCAACACGACGTGTTTCAACCGCTGCTCGCGAAGAAGCTCGACGCCGTCGTCGAAGACTGCGTGAACAAGGTGGGCGTGGAGCTCAACACGGCGAGCGCCCCTTTGCTCGCCCGCGTCGCCGGCATCGGGCCCACCCTGTCGAAGCGCATCGTCGAGCACCGCGACAAGAACGGCGCCTTCAAGTCGCGCGCCGCGTTGGCGAGCGTGCACGGCTTGGGCCCGAAGACCTTCGAGCAGTGCGCGGGCTTCTTGCGCATCGCCGGCGGCGAGCATCCTTTGGACGCGTCGGCGGTGCACCCCGAGCGGTACGCGTTGGTGGAGAAGATGGCGAAGGACCTCGCGAGCGACGTCAAAGCGTTGATCGGCGACGCTGCGCTCGTCGCAAAGATCGAGTGGAAGAAGTACCTCTCGGGGGACCTCGGCGAACCGACGCTGAAGGACATCCTCGCCGAATTGAAGAAGCCCGGCCGCGATCCGCGCCAGAGCTTCGTGCCGCCGGCGTTTCGCGATGACGTGCGTACGCTCGAAGATCTGAAGCCCGGCATGTCGCTCGAAGGCGTGGTTACCAACGTCACCGCGTTCGGCGCCTTCGTCGACGTGGGCGTGCACCAAGACGGGCTCGTGCACGTCTCGCAGCTCGCCGACAAGTTCGTCAAAACGCCGAGCGACGTGGTGAAGCCGGGCGACCGCCTGAAGGTGCGCGTGCTCGAAGTGGACCTGGTCCGAAAGCGGATCTCGTTGACCGCGCGCAGCGGCGAGACCGTGGCGGCGCAGGTGCCGGCGGGCGGCGGCAAGGCGGCTCCGCAACGGCAGAGCGGTCCGCATCAATCGGGCGGCAAGACGCCGGACTCGAAGTTCACGAACAACCCGTTCGCGAGGCTCCTGAACAAATGATGCTGAGCCACTGGGCGAGAGACACGCTGCCGTCGGTGTTCGTGACCGTGCACCTCTTCGATCTCGAGCTGTGGCAGGTGCTCACGCTCCCGGTGATGCTGCTGGCGTCGTACCTCGTGGCGCGTGTGGCCTCGAAGCTCTTTACCCGCGTTGCGCTGCGCCTGAGCGTGCTGACGACGGCGAAGTGGGACGATCTGCTGGTCGAGAACCTGGCGAGCCCGCTGCGCCTGTTCTTCACCGGCGTCTTCGCGCTGCTGCTCCTGCCCACGCTCGACGCCCACACGCGCGCGATGGCGACGCTCACCGAGATCCTGCGCATCACCATGCTCGTCGCGGGCTTTTGGGCGGTCTTGCGCGCGGTCGACATCGGCCATGAGTCTCTGCGCACGTCGCTCTGGGTGAAGGCACGTCCAGCGACGTTGCCAGTGTTCGCGCTCGTGCGGCGCATCTTGAAGATCGCGATCTTCGTGCTCGGCGTCGTCACCGTGCTGCAGCAGCTCGGCTACCCGATCGCGGGCATCTTGGCCGGCCTCGGCGTCGGCGGCCTCGCCGTCGCGCTGGCCGCGCAGAAGACCTTGGAGAACTTGCTCGGCAGCGTCATGCTCAGCATCGATCAGCCGTTCCGCGTGGGCGACACCGTGCTCGTCGATGGAACGCTCGGCACCGTCGAATCGATCGGCCTGCGCTCGACGCAGATCCGCACTGCCGCGCGCACGCTCGTCACGATCCCGAACGGCAAGCTCGCCGACAGCAAGATCGAGAACCTGGCGCCGCGCGAACGCTTGCAGCTCGTGTTCACGCTCGGCCTCAATTACGCGACGACGCGGGCGCAGCTAGAGGCGATCATCGACGGCGTCCGCGCGCTCCTCGCCGACCATCCGCACACGTTCAAGGATGGAATCTTCGTGCACCTGCGCGACCTCGGCGACAGCGCGCTCGTGCTCGAGGTGAACACCTGGTTCACGCTGCCGGATGACGTGGATTTTCGCGAGGTGAAGCAAGGCGTGCTCCTCGGCGCGCTCGCGATCGTCGCGGCGCAAGGGGCGACACTCGCTTATCCGACGCGGACGATCGTCAGCGCGAAGGCGGCGTAGTCAGAGCTTCACATCCGGGTGCGCCGCCGCATACGCGTCAAGCTCTTGCCACACGTCGCGCGCCGCATCGATCTGCGCGCCTTTGGCGAGGAACGCGGGCAAGCTGCCGGCCGGATCGCTGTGCGCGAGGTAGGTGACGAATGTGCCTCCGTCGTCGGCTGGCTCGAAGGTCCAAACACCGCTCATCTTGACGATGCGGACAAACTTCGGATCCGGCGGCGGCCCCATCGTATTGTCGGACGCGTACGTCATCTGAAACAATTTGTTCGCGCGATCGACCAGCAGCCTGATGCGCACCGTGTAGTCGCGGTCCGAGATCACCGGCGTGGCGATCTGCTCGTAGCGCACGCGCTCGGTCGGCGATTCGAAGAGCGTCTTCGACAGCTTCTTCATCCGCTCGTACTTGCCGTCCTTCTTCGTCCACACCGCCGCGGCCAGGTGCTCCGGTGAGAAGCGCGACTTCGTCTGCAGGCGGAGCTCCGGATAGGGCGAGCCCGCGTACGGCCGCCTCTCGATGACCACGCCCTTCTTGTTCTCGATCTCGGTCCAACCGCCGTCGGCTGCGAGCACGGCGCACAGCGTGAGGATCAGCATCCTTCGATTGTACGCGCTCAGCGACCGATCCGCGACGTGAACACCAGCGCTCTGCTATGGGCCGCCCCATGCGCATCCCGCCGTTTCGGCTCGAACAGTTCTTCGCCCGCTACGAGTTCAACGTCGCGCACCTGCTCTGCGCGTCCGACGTGGAAGGCGTTCCCCTCGCCGAGCTGCTCGCGCTCGCCGACCCCGAGACGCGCACGCGCTACGACGGCTTGAAGCTCGGCTACACCGAGGCGTGGGGCGACCCGCTGCTGCGAGCGGAGATCGCGCGCGACTACGCGAAGATCGATCGCGAGCACGTGCTCGTGTGCGGCGCGCAGGAGGCGATCTTTCTGACGATGAACACGCTGCTCGGCCCGGGCGACCACGCGATCGTGGCATTTCCGGCGTACCAGTCGTTGTACGAAGTGGCGCGCGCGGCCGGCGCCGACGTGACCCTGCTGCGGCTCGAAGCCGGCGCCGGTTGGCAGATCGATCCGCAGGCGCTGAAGAGGGCGCTGAGGCCGACGACGAAGCTCATCGTCGTCAACTATCCGCACAACCCGAGCGGCGCGCTGATCACCCAGGAGACGCAGCGCGAAGTCGTCGCCGTCGCGCGCGAGGCCGGCGTGCACCTCTTCTTCGACGAGGTCTATCGCTTCTTGGAGCACGACCGGAACGAGCGCCTGCCGCCGGCGGCCGATCTCTACGACAAGGCGATCAGCTATTCGGCGTTCTCAAAGGCGTACGGCCTCGCCGGGCTGCGCCTCGGCTGGCTCGCGACGGAGGATCGCGCGCTGCTCGAACGCATCTTGGCGATGAAGGACTACACGAGCATCTGCCAAAGCGCGCCGAGCGAGGCGCTCGCGTTGATCGCCCTGCGCGCCAGGGACAAGCTCGTCGCGCGATCGCTCGAGATCATCCGCACGAACCTCGAGCTCTGCGACGCGTTCTTCGCCGAGCACGAGGACGTCTTCGCGTGGAAGAGACCCAAGGCGTCGAGCGTCGCCCTCGTGCGCTACAAGCGGCCCGAGCGCGCCGACGCGTTCGTCGAGCGCCTCGTGCAAGCGACCGGTGTGCTGCTCCTGCCGGCGAGCGCGTTCGAGCTCGACACGAACGATCTGCGCATCGGCTTCGGGCGGCGGGGCATGGCGGCGGGGCTGGAGAAGCTCGGGGCCTATCTCGTGTAGCTCGCGGCCGGCACCGCGTCGAAGAGATCGAGCGCCGCGTCGATGTCGGCCTGCGAAAGCTGGTGCACGCCAGGGCCGTCGACCAAGCGGTGCTTCCAGCCCGCGCGCTCGAGCTTCGCCGAGAGCCAATATGTGTTCGGTCGCTCGCCGCCGTCGCCCTTGCTCGTGATGATCACGGTCGGGATCGCGTCGGCCTTCGCGAAGTCGAACGCGGCGCCGCCGGCGTGCGCGAGCGCCCACGCCGAGAACTCGAGCCGCGTCTTCGACAGGAGCGCCGCCGAGAGATAGCCGCCGACCGAGTAGCCGAAGAGGTAGGGCTTCTTCGCCCGCGACTCCAACGCGAGGGAGAGGTTCATCATCACCGGTCCGAGCTCCGCCGACAGCTTCGCGACGTCCATCGTCTGCGCGTTCGTCGACGGAAAGCCGAGCCAGGCCGGCGCCGACGCCACCGCCCCGAGCACGCCCCGCGGCGCATACACGAAGTAGCCGCGCGCGCGCGCAGCGTCGACGAAGCGCTTCTCGTCGGCGAACACCCACGGTCCGCCGTGCGGATTGTAGAGCCCGTGGAGGAACAGGATGATCTTGTCCTTCTTCGTGCCGCGCGCGAGGCACAGCCCGTCGCCGACCGTCTCGTCGTAAAACGGCGGGCAGCGCCGCGCCGGATGCATGAACAGCCGCGCGCGCTCGCTCGCGTTGAACGGCGCGCCACCGCTCTGCGCCACGAGCCGTACGACGACCGTAGGCGCCGTCCCTGGCTCGCGCACGCACATCATCAGCTGGCCTCGGCTGCCGGAGTGTCCGAACGCTTCGACGTCGCTCGTTTCGAAAGATGGGCGCACGCCGTCGAGCACGCGCCGCGCGACGAGGTCCGCGAGCTGCCCCCGCTCGGCGTCATCCATGAGCGCCGCCATCTGCAGCACGAGCGCATCGACATCCTCGAAGCGGCGGCCCTTCAGCGGCGCGAGCTTCTTGCCGACCTCGAGCCCGCCGGCGACGAGGCGGGCTTCGACGACGCCGTCGTAGACGATGGCGCCGCGCTTGTAGCCCATTTCGGGAAAGAGCTCGACGCCCATGCCGTACACTTGCTGAAACGGCGCCGCCGGCTTCACCGCGTCGGCGATCCACTGCGCCGGGACCACCTGCTTGCCGCCGAAGGCACCGTTGTCGCAGAGCATCGCGCCGATCTTCGCCACGTCACGCGCGCGCAAGCTCAACCCAGCGTGCCCGTGCGTGCGGCCGCTGCGATCGGCGGTCCACGACGGCGCCTCGATGCCGAGCGGCGAGAGGATGCGCTCCGTGACGAAGCGCGCGAGCGTCATGCCGCTCTCCTTCTGCACCACCTCCGACAAGAGCTCGAACGCCTGGTTCGAATAAATGTACGTCGAGCCCGGCGCATCCGCGAGCCGCATGCTCGCCACGAAGCGCACGCTGTCCGGCACCTCCTGCAGCTCGGCGTCGCCCATCCGCGGCTCGAGGCCGGTCATGTGCGAGAGGGCGTGGCGCAGGGTGATCGCCGCGTGAGGGCCCTTCTTCCACTCCGGGATCCAGCGCGAGAGCGGCTCGTCGACCGACGCGATCTTCTTGTCGGCGACGAGCAGCGCGATCGCGAGACCACTCAGAACTTTGGCGATCGACGCGACGTGGATCGCCTTGTCCTTGTCATGGGCCCAGTAGCGCTCGGCGGCGACCTTGCCGCCGCGCAAGATCACGACGGCGCTCGTCTTCGCGGCGCCGGCGTCACGCAAGAACGCGCGCAGCTCGTCTTCGTCGAAGTCCTGCGTCGACTCGGCGGCGGGCAGAAAGCCGGTGAGCCCCGGATCGCGCAGAGGCTCCGGCGCCGAGAGCAGCAACACGCACAGCGACAGAATCATGGAAACGCTCCCATCGGCGGGACGAGCGGGGCTTGAAGGAGCAGCAGGGCGACGAGCATGGCGCCCGCCGGATTAGCTCACTTTGACTTGCCGATCACCTTCGGGCCGACCAGCTTCGGCGCGTCGACTTGCGCCTCGACGATGTTCGCCTTCACGTTGGCGGTCACCGTCGTACCGTTGAGCGCGAAGGCGCCGTCCGGCGCGAGCTCGAAGCTGTCGATGACGACCAGCACCTCGCCCTTCGAGCCTTCGACGCGCAGGAGCCGCACACCGGCGGCGACCTGCAAGCCGCCCTTCGGCACGTAGGTCGACGTGCGCGCACGCAAGGTCATCTTGCCCTTCACGGTAGCGAAGGCGTCGCCCTGCGCGCGCTTGTAGCTCGACACCTCGAAGTTGCCCTCGGTGCCGGGCACGATGTTCAATTGGATGCCGCTCGGCAGCACCAGGTTGCCCGACGCCAACGCGAGCGTCAGCTTTCCGGCAGGCGTGCCGTCCGGTAGCGTGTTGCCGGCGATGATCGTGTCGGTCGGCAGGGCAACGTCGCCGAACTCCATCTCGGCGACGACCATCTCGGCCTTCGAGCCGCTGCCGATCTCGAACGCGATCGGCGTCTTCGCGCTGCCGAAGCTGCCCTTCGCGATCGACGTCGAGAGGCGCACGTCGCCGTTCAGGCGCATCGAGCTCTTCTTCGCCGACGGATCGATGTCGATCGTCAGCTTCGCAGCGCCGGCCTTCGCCGTCACCTTGCCGGTCTGCAGGTTGAAGCCCGTCATCCCGAGGTCACCGCCGCCGGTCTCGACGTCGGCGCCCTTCAGGTAAGCGTTCACCTTCAGCGCGCCGGTCTTGTCGTCGTACTTCAGGTCGCCGTTGACCGCGCCACCGCCGATGTCGACCGGGACGGCGACGCCCGCCTTCGTGACGACCATCTGCGACGGCGCCAGCGTGCCGCTGAAGCTCGACAGCGTCGTCTTGATCGACGGCTTACCGCCGCCCTTCGTCGTCAGAACGAAAGAGCCCTCGAGCGTCGGGCTCGTCACGTCGATGTAGCCCGCGGGCGGCGCGAAGACCGCACGCTTGGCGTCGAACTTTCCTTTGCCGACGATCCCGACGATCATCTCCTGCGCGGCGCCGTCGCCGAAGATCTGAAAGCCGAGGCGCGCGTCGACGGTGGTCTTCAAGCCGTCGACCATGGCGTTCTCGGCGGTGATCGTCGCGTCGTTCACCTTGACGTCGCCGATGGCGGTGATGCGCCCTTGAGTGCCGACGGAGTCGACGACGATGTCGATGGTGCTCGAGCTGTCGATGGTCACCGACGAGGTGCCGCCGAGCGCGATCGGGCTGCCGTCGAGCTTCACGTTCTTGATGTTGGCGGTGACGCCCAACTTGGCGAGCGTGTCGAGGCTGAAGCTCGGCGCCGCCGCAGGGGTGCCGCTGCCGAGACCGCCGATGCTCATCGCCATCTTGAAGATGTCGACGATGTTGCTCGGCACCTTCACCGGCTTCGCCAGCGGTGGCTTCGCTGCTTTTTGGATCGCTTCGCTCAGGTTCTTGTCCGGCCACCAGTCGAGATCGATCTTCATGGTGCCGTCGCTCTCCAAGTAGATGCCCTTGCCGTCTACCCACAACGTTTCATCGAGCACGGGCGAGAAGGTGATCTTCGTCTTGCTGTAGCTGATGTTGCCGCCGCGCACCGGACACACGAAGTGCATGTAAGTCGAGTTCGGGAACTCGTAGTCGCCGAGCTTCGTGCCCTTCTTGATCGGGATCCAGAGGTCGATGTCGCCGGAGTCGATCTTCTTGAGGATGTCCTCGGGCGCCGGCGGGACGATCGCTTTGGCCTTGCGGATGTCATCGATCTCTTTCGGCGCCGGCTTCGCCGCCGCGGGTGCGATCTTCGTCGACGCCTTGCTCCCCGGCAGCGACGGCATCGACGCGAGGTCGAGCTTGCCTTCGATGCGCACGATCTTCACCTTCACGTCGCTCTCGAGGCCGGCGATCTTGACGATATGAGGCCGCGCGGCCATCGGCACGTCCTTGTACTTCTCGGACTCGTCGGGCGCGACCGTGACGTCTTCGAGGACGATGTGCACCTTGCCCCCGGCGCCGCTGAGCTTCGTGATCTTGACGCCCGGGCCGGTGAGCAGCTTCGGATCGACATTGGCGCCGATCGTCGCGTCGAGCTCGACGCGACCCTTGAAGCGCGTGCCGTTCTCGTCGCGGATGACCTCGCTGACTTCGACCTTCGCGCGCGCGCCTTTGCTCACCGTCAAGCGCGTGCCGGTCGTCAGCAAGATGCTGCCGGAGTCGAGCGCCACGTCGAGCGCGCCCTTGCCCTTGAAGTCGACGCCGGCCTTGCCGAAGTTCAACGAGGTGAGGTCCAGCGTGACATTGGCGCCGGTGGCGATGTCGGCGTGGAACATGCCGCCTTTTTGCCCGACGCCGCCGTCGGCGACCGTGCCCGTGAGATGCAGATCGCCGGTGAAGCTCGCTTCGCCGTCTCTGTATCGCAGGTTGCCGCCGCCGGTGATCGTCGCCGTCGAGTAGCCGACGCGAAACGCGCCATCGCCGGTCGAGATGCCGTCGACGTTCGCTTGCACGTCCGACGTCTTGACGTCGACCGCCATCTTGCCGGCCGCGTCGAGCGTGACCTCGCCGTCAATGAGCGCGCGCTCGATCTTCAGCGGCGTCTCGCCCGTCGGCGTCGGGATCATGATCGTCGACGGATCGAGGTCGCCCTTGACGCGGCCGACCTTCACCTCCGGGGTACCGATCGGCGCGCCCTTCAGCGCGTCGAACGAAAGCTTCACGTGTGACTTCTTCTCGCCGTCCTCGCTGTGGCCGAGGTAAGAGTCTCTGAGCGCAATCGTCGTGCCCTTGCCGTCGCTGAACGAGCCTTCGTTGACGATGGCTTCGACGTCGTTGAGCGTGACGTCGATCTTCTTGACTTCGCGCACCCACTCTTCGCCGACTTTTTTCTTCTGCATGGCGACGTCGACGACGCCGGTCGTCGTCGTTGCGCCGGCCTTCAACACGAGCTCCGGTCTATCGATCTCGATGCTGTTCAGCCTGAACTGCCCGTCGATGTGCATGTGCGTCGGCGTCGCGGTCATCGTGACGACGGTGCGCTTGCTGAGATCTTCCGGCGCCGCCTTCTCCTTGGCGATCACCTTCTGCAGCTCGTCGAGCGCCTTCTTCGCGCGCTCGTGATCGTTGTCGGTCGCGGCGTCGTGGACGAGCCCGATCGCCTCGGCGATGAGCCCGCCGGCGCCGACGAGCGCGAGCGGCCACACGACCGGGCACGCGGCGCCGATCGCGATGAGCGCGAGGCACGCCAGCGCTGCGAGGATCAGCAGCAAGATGTGCCACCACTTGTAGTCGTTTGCGGCCGAGGCCTTCTTCAGCGCCTCTGGGATCGTCTCCTCGACGAGCGTGAGGACTTCGGGCGGCAGGATCGCGTGCGTCTTCGCGAGCGCGAGGGCTTCCTTCGAATAGCGTTCGAGCGCAGCCCAGTCACCACGCTGGCCGGCGTCGTGGATCTTGCGCGCCAAGAGCTGCTCCGGCGGCCGCTTGCCGCCGATGTTCACTTTGATACTCGGATCCGGGAGCGGAAACGGACCGGGAGCGATCACGCAGTTCGTCAGCTTCAAGCGATAGGCGTCGACGTCGAAGGGCGGGCCCGTTTTGCCGGCGGTGAACTTCTTCGCCTGCTCGGCCATGATCGCGGCGCCGGTCGTGATCGTGTCGTAGAGGCCTTCCATGTCGAGCGGCAGGCTCTTTCGCGGCGGCTTCATCTTGTCGAGCGCGAGCAAGCTGTTCGTGATCACTTGATCCGACCAGCCGTTGACGCGCGCGATGAGCTGACCGTCGGCCGTGAGCTCGAACTTGGTCGTCGTGATCCAAAGGACGTTGTCGAGCGGCCGAGGGATCGTGTTCGTCGGATCCTCGGCGGCGATGAACTTCACTTCGGTCAAGCCAGGCACCAAGCGGCCGTCGCGCACTTTGGCGCGAATGACGACCTTCGTGCCTTCTTGGACCGTGAACGAGTCCGTGCCGCTGCCGTAGGTGCCGGGATTTCCGGGCAGCGTCATCTCGACGTCGCCGGACTCGACGCTTCGGAGCAGCTTGATCGGATCGAAGTCCTTCGAAACCTCAGCGGGCGGCGCGACGGCGGACGGCTTGTCGGCGGTCTTCGGCCTGGCAGGAGCGGCCATCGCGTCAGTCGTCCCGGGCCCGTTCGGCGCAACGACAGGTGGAACGATCTTGAGCGGAGCCTTGTCCAGCTTCGATGGCGTCTCGACCTGCTGAGGCGACGCGGGGGGATTTCGGAGCGGTGGCGTGCTCTTCGGTGGCGTCACTGGTGTCTCCAGTAACGTTGTCGGACAATTTCCTAAGTAGGCGTCAAAATGTGTGGACGATGTCACCCAATGTGAACTCTGCTTGACACCTCGGGGTGCTGACGCAGGAAGTCAGGCAACTTCAGGGAGGGGTCGCGCGAGAATCACTTCCGCTGCAGGCTGATCCAGGGCTCACCTTGCAGGCTGAGCTCCAAGGTGCGCGCTTCGAGCACGTACCCGAGCTCTTCCGGCAGCGCCGCTGAACCGAAGACTTCACCATCGGCCTCGACGTACTCTTGGTTGCGATCGGCGCAGCCTACGCTCGCGGAGTTCTTTTGCAGCTTCTTCACCAAGCGGAGGGTCGCGCCCTTCGGCTCGGTCCAGGTGCCCTCGAAGCGAATGGTCACCGTGCAGCCGGCATTCGCCGATCCCGGCGCGTAGACCGCCTTCACGTCACGGGAGAAAAGGCCGTCCGAGTGGATGACCAGCGTCTGTTTGTAGTCCTGGAAGCTCGTGAGCCCGTTCGGGGCCGAGGTCGTTTCCCAGGTGCCGGAAAGGCCGGTGCCGCAGGCGTTCAGCGCGAGAAAAAGGCTACAAAAGAGCTTCGTGGTTTTCACGGCGCGCGGCTCTATACGAGCGCTAGAGACCTGGCAAGGGGCCGCTCCGAGCGTGCTTGACAAGGGCCCGAGAGGTGTGCGGAACGCGCGCGAGCGGCCCGGTCGAATCCCCCTACTTTCCGTTGACGGACCCGCTCTCATGTAGCAACTTTCTCACCTATGAAAAAGTCTACGAAGCGTCTCCCCCCTTTGAGCCCGACGGGCTACGAAGAGCTCGAAAGAGGCGCTGCGATCGCCAAATGCCTAGCCAATCCGAAGCGGCTCGGCATCATCGAGGCGCTCGCCGCCTCGGAGCGGACGGTGGGGGATCTCGCGCGCCACCTCGGCATCGCGAGCCAGGTGGTCAGCGTGGAACTGCGCATCATGAAGGAGCTCGGCGCCGTCGCCGCGCGCCGTGAGCATCCGGAAGTCTATTATAAGCTTGCCGACCCGCGCCTCTCGGACGCCGCCCGCCTGCTGCGCCAAGTCGCTGAGCAGCGCGTCAAGAACGGCGGGCCGGTGCCGTTGTCCCTGAGCCGCAACAAGACCGCCTGACACTCCCTCGCCTGCCCCACCCAACGTCCTATTCCGACAGCTTCTTACGCAACTTTCCGAACCCTCTGTCCGATAATCCGCGCCCAAAATGCGCGTCTCTTATTCACCGCAGCGTCCCACAGCTCTCCTCGGCCCCGAAACTCTCCCCGGTCCCTTTTCGACCGCCTCGCTCCCCGGTCCGCTCCCCGGTCCCTTTTCGGGAAGCTTCCCCGGTTTCTTTTCGCGGGCGGTGGCTCCGGTGGGGATCCTGCCGCCGCAGCCGACGCGGCCGTACGATGTCATCGTCGTCGGGGCGGGCGTGGCGGGGTTGGCGGCGAGCAAGCGGCTGCGCGCCGAGGGTAAGCGGGTGCTCGTGCTCGAAGCGAGCGCGCGCGTCGGCGGCCGGGCGTTGAGCGACAACAAGCGCTTCAGCGTGCCGATCGATCTCGGCGCCGGCTGGCTCCACGATCCGAAGAACAACCCGTTCCTGCCGTTCGTCGAAAAGGGCGGTACGGCGCCGGCCAACTCGATGTTCACCCAGTTGCTCTTCGTGAACGGAAAGCCGGCGACCGCAGAAGAGCGCAAGGCCTTCGATCGCGTCCACGACGGCCTCGAAAAGGCGCTGCAACGTGAAGCGCGCGCGGGCCACGACGTCTCGGCCGGGGCGCTGCTCGACAAGAAAGAGCGCTTCGCGAGCAGCGCCGGCGCGGTCTTCGGCGCCTTCGAGAGCGCGCGAGAGATCGACGAGACCAGCGTCATGGACGTCGGCATCTTCGGCGCCGGAGACGATCTCTTCGTCAAGAAGGGCATCGGCAACTTGATCGAAGCGTGGGGCAAAGAAGCGCGCGTCAAGCTGCGCACGCCGGTCGACAGCATTCACTACGATGAGGGCGGCGTGGTCGTCCGCACCAAGACCGGCGAGGTGTATCAGGCGACGACGGCGATCGTGACGACCTCCACCGGCGTGCTCGCGTCCGGCGCGATCCGCTTCACGCCGAAGCTCCCAAGCGAGACGAGCGCCGCGATCAAAGCGCTGCCGATGGGCCTCATGAACAAGGTCATCTTCGAGTTCGACGATCGCGCGAACGCCGTCTTCGCGAAGATCCCAGACAACACCGGCGCCATCTTCCACGACGACGACGGCGCGCCCGTCGCGTTCGTGCTGCGCCCGCACGGAAAGAACATGGCCATCGGCTTCGTCGGTGGCGAAAACGCTTGGCGTCTCGAGAAGCTGCCGGTCAAAGACCTGAAGGCGCTGATGCTCGGCAAGCTGACGAGCGCCTACGGACCAACGCTCGCTGCATCGGTCAAAGCCTCCACCGTCACGCAGTGGGGCAAGAATCCGTTCACGCGCGGCGCCTACTCAGCGGCGGATCCAGGCAAGGCCGACGCGCGGCAGACGCTCGCCGATCCGGTCGCGGGGCGGGTGTTCTTCGCCGGCGAAGCGGTGGCGGGGCCGGAAGACAACGGCACGCTGCGCGGCGCCTACCGATCTGGCGAAGCGGCGTCGAAGCGCGTGATGGCGCAGTTGGCGAAGGACGCGCGCAAGGTGCGCCTGCCGCATCACCCCGCGCTCATCGCCGCGTAGCTCACTGGACCGTGTAGAAGTCGTCGATGTTCAAGACGACCAGCAACCGCTTCTGCTGCGGCGAGAGCGTGTGCTTGCGATCGTAGCCGACGATGCCCTTGAACGGATTCTGCGCCGCCGATCCCGACGCCTGAATCCGATACTCACCGAACGCGCCGATGCGCACGTGCGACTTCTCACGATCCGGAATGCACGGGATCTCCATCGTCTTGTCGATCACGCGGAGCAGCTTGCCGTTCATCCAGATGCGCACGCAGTAGCGCGTCTTGTTGTGGATCGTCAGCATGTCCGGCCCGTCCCCAGCGCGGCCCACGAAGATCGTCGGCTCGTCGCTGTTCGGCGCGGAAGGTTGCACGGCAGGGGGCGGCGTGCTCGGCGCAGGCGCAGGGGCCGGCTGCACCGCTGCACCGCGGTTGCCCCTCGTGGGGGCACCGACCACGATCGACGGCCGCGACTGCTGCTCCTGCGGCTGCGGTTGCTGCGGCTGGGGTTGATACGACTGTTGCGCCGGTTGCACCGATTGCTGCGGGGGCGGCGTGCTGATCGCCGGCGAGGTCGAAACCGGCCTCACGTTGCTCTGGCGCGAGGGCGCAGGCCCGGTGGCGATCGCAGGCCGAATGCCACCCGAGCCGCCGAGCAACGCGAGCACGGCGCGGCTCTTCGGCAAGTCGATCGACGCGGCGCCGTAGACCTCGGCGGTCTCGGCGTTGATCAAGCGGGCGTTCACTTTGATCTCGCTGCCGAGGTCGGTGAGCGTGCCGGTGCACAGCGTGTCGGCGCCGAGCAGCTTGCCGATCTTCGCGGCCGTTTCGTCGTCGACGAGCTGCGACGCGCCCATCTCTTGCTCGGCGAGCACCTTCTGCAACAAGCGCCGCTCGACGACCTGCGTCTTGCGACTATTGATGACGCGCGTCGACAGCTCCTCGCTCAAGAACTTGCCGAGATCGTTGGTCTCGCCCTTCAGCGTGAGGAACTCGTTGATGCCGACCTTGGTCTTCTGGCTCTCGACCAGGCGCTCGACGATCTGCGCGGCGAGCTGATCGATCGCCCGATCGAGCTCGTCCGGTTGATTCGCCGTGCTCGCGCGCGGCGGCGGCGCGCCGGAGTTGCTGCTGCCGCCCGTGCAGGCGAAGACGAACGCTGCACATACACCTACGACTCGTCGCGCCATGGCCATTCCGTCATCCTCGCTGAAAACCCGCCCCGGAGATCCGTCCTAGAAAAAATGGCACACGGATCGGCCGGATGCTACCCATTTCGTCGGAGCAACCACAACGCTGACCAAACCTCAAGGAGACCGGACGCGTGGAAAAATATACGAGAGTATTTTCGTTCATGTTCGAAGTGTTCGGCATGGCGGGGAAGAACAAGACGCTCCTGAAGCCCATTTGGTACAATCTCGCCATCGCGGCGCCCCTGAACCTCGGCCTCGCCGTCGCTTACGGCATGATTCGGAACCCGACGCTGCAATACGTGGTCCTCGCCGTCGGCGTGACCGCGCTCTACTTCACGGACTACTTCTGCAACGCCCTCACCTGCTCGCTGATCTACGACCAAGTGACCACCGGCAACGCGACGATGGAAAAGGCGATGGCCAACACCAAGCGCTCGGCCGGCGGTATCATCACCTTCGCGGCGATTTCCGGCCTCTTCGACCTGCTCGCAAGCTACGCCAACGAGCGCGACGACATCCTCGGCAAGATCATTACTCGCGTCGTCCACGCCGTCTGGACCACCGCGGTCTTCGTGGTGATGCCGGCGATGGTCATCGAAGGCCTGAGCTTCGGCGCCGCCTTCGGCCGCAGCAAGGAGATCATGAAGCAGGACCCGACGAACGTCGGCACCGGCGTCATCGGCATCGGCGTCGCCAACTGGGTGCTCGGCATCGTCTGCATGGCGATCGCCTACTTCGGCCTCGGCGTGCTCTCGAACCTGCACCCGATCGCCGGCGCGGCGTTCTTCTTCACCTTCTTCAACCTGTACTGGGCGGTCTCGGGCTTCCTGAAGATCAGCTACTTCACCTGCTTCTACATGTGGGCGAACGAGTGCACGAAGCAGAAGAGCGCCGACGGCAAGCTCGCGCCGGCGCCGCTCGCCGCTGCGATGGGCTACAAGTAGACCTGCCTTCTACGGGCTGCTAACGGGCCCGCATGACCGCCTCGCCCCCAAAAAAGCTCATCTATATCGTCTCGGACGGCACCGGCGAGACCGCGGAGCGGGTCGCCAGGGCCACCGTCTTGCAATTCTCGAACGCCCAGATCGACTTCCGGATCTTCTCGCGCGTGCTCTCGGAGATCGAGCTGCGCGAGATCCTGATGCAGGCCGAGCGCGATCAGCCGTTCATCTTCTACACGATGGTGAGCCCCGAGCACCGTGAGCTCTTGCGCACCCTCGCCGCCGAGCGCAACATCGACACCGCCGATCTCATCGGCTCCTTGATGATGAAAGTCGCGAACTACTTGGGGCAGAAGCCGCTGCTCGAGCCGGGCCTCGGCCATCAGCTCGACGAGGATTATTTCCGCCGCGTCGAAGCGGTCGAGTTCGCGGTCAAGAACGACGACGGGCAAGAGCCGCGCAATCTCTTCAAGGCCGACATCGTGCTCGTCGGCCTCTCGCGCACCTCGAAGACGCCGCTGTCGATCTACCTTGCGCACAAGGGCTGGAAGGTGGCGAACGTGCCGCTCGTCAAGGGCATCGAGCCGCCGAACGAGCTCTACGAAGTGCCGCACACCAAAGTCTACGCGCTGGCGATCGGCCTCGACGCGCTCGTGAAGATCCGGCGCGCGCGCTTGCGTCACTTAGGGCTGCCGGAAGGCTCGGACTACGCCACCCGCGACAGCGTCGCCGAAGAAATCCGTTGGGTGCAGGAGCTCTTCGCCAAGCGCCCGGAGTGGCCCGTGTTCGACGTGACGAACCGCGCGATCGAGGAGACGGCGGCCGAGATCTTGAAGATTCACGAATCGCGCGTGGCGTGAGCGCGTGACTACTGCACGGTCTTCGTCGTCGCCGTGGTCGCGAAGCTGAGGCTCGCCTTGACGTCGACGCCGTTCATCGCGGCAGCGCCGGCGAACGCGCCAGTCTTCGTGCGCAGCGCGACGACGAGCGCGTAGTTCAGCGCCTTCGCCTCGGCGGCGCGCACGATCTTCTCGGCCTGCGCGCTCGTGATGATCGTCGACAGGTTGACGTCCTCACCGATCGCCACGGTGCCGCTGATCACTTCCTCCGCGGCGATGGCGCCGTCGGCGTTGTAGTCGACGATCAGGATCACGGTCGCCGTCACGTCGTTCGTGTTCGGCGGCTGCGCGACGTTGATCGTGCCGGTGACCTGCGTTTCTTTCAGCGTGTCGATCGTCTGCTTCGACTCCATGGCCACCTGCGCGATCGTGCCCTGCTGGCCCCACGCGAGCGTGCGCCCGACGCCGCTCGGCGATACGATCGACGCGCGCAGCGACAGCGACGCCGCGTTGTCGAAGGTCGCCGTGACGTCGACCTTCGCCGGCGCCGGGATCAACTTGAGGCCCGCGACGAGATCCTTGCCGCAGGTCGACGACGCTTCGCCCGGGATCTTCGCAAAGGTGAGCTCGCAGCCGTCGGTCTCGCTGCCATTCGTCGACAAGTTGAGCGTGGCCATGGCGTCGATGACCGTCGGCGTCGCGCTGATCGTCAGCCCGTCGGCAAACGTGGCGGGGATCGCCTGCACCGCGAGGAAGAGGGGCAAGAGCTTCGTGAGGTCGCTGCCCTCGAGGGTGAACGTCTGCTTGTTGTCCGTCGAGTCGAAGGAGGTGCCCATCGCCATCAACTCGGCCGACGGCTGCAGGGCCTTGCCGGTCGCGTTCGAGAACACCGTCGCGCTGAGCGACTTTGGCGCCGGGCCGCCGCACGCGACGAGGCAGAGGGAAAGGAAAGTGGCTGCGAGTGTCTTCATCGTCTTCTCCGTCGCTGAATGCTTCGTCACCGTCATCACATCGGCGGCGGTGAGCCACCGTTGTTCATGCGCATCGTGTCGCCGCCGCGGCCGCGCCGGCGCCGGCGCTTGCGACGCCCGCCGCCGGGCTGACCTCCCCCGCTGCCCCCCGGCTGTCCGCCGCCATGGCCGCCGCCGCGGTTCTGCTGTCCCTGGTCGCGGCGCGGCGCATCGGCAGCGCGCTCTTCGAAACGTTGCTGCTGCTCGGTGGTGATGGCGCCGTGGATGTGCAGGGTGGCGAGCTGGCGCTTCAAGGGATCGCGCATCTCACGCGGAGCTTTCGCCACGAGCTGCGAGATTGGCATGAACTGCTCGGTCGCCATGGCCAAGAGATCGGCGAGCCCGACGGTGATCTCGGTCGGCGGCATTCCCGGCGCGAGGATGTGCGGCGTTCTGTGGCCGGCGGCGCGCATCTTCAGATCTTCGCGCTGCGAGTAGCCCCAGAGCTTGTCCGCCGAGATGTCCTTCTGGCGGCGCACGAGATCGTGATCGCGCAGCTCGACTTCTTCCTTGGCGATCTCCTCGAGCACGCTCAGCTGGTACTGCAGCCAAAGCAGCTTCGCGGATTCGCTGATGCGGATGCGATCGCCTTCGCTGAGCGGCCGCGTGGGTTGGCCTGCGGCCGGACGCGCGGGCTGCGCAAACACGCGGCGGCCGAAGCGCTCGAAGCCGAGCAAGGTGTGCGCCGACGCGACGCTGCCCGCGAAGGGAAAGCGCTTCGTTTGATAGCCGACGGCCACGCGCTCCACTTCGCCGATGAGCCGCTCCTTCGCGCTGCCGGCGATCGGCTTCGGATAGTCGGCGAAGACGGAGAGCTCGTCGCCGATGAGCGCGACCGCTTGGGCGCCGTACGCAGCGGGGTTGCAGCTCAAGCGCGCACCGGGCTCACGCGAAAGCTCGACGACCGAGAAGGTGTCGATCTCTTGATGGTGGCTCCGCAGCACGTTCGTCAGCTCGCGCGCGCGCTCTTCGGTCTCGCCCGGCCAGCCGAGCATGCACGACGTCTGCACGGCGATGCCCGCATGGGCGAGCGCTTCTGCCACATGAGTCACGTCAGCGAGGCGTTGGCGATGCTCGTTCAAGCCGATGACCACGCTCGTGCAACCCGCAGCCTTCCAGCGCGCCGCCATCTCGGGCGTCAGCGGCGCGTCATCGAGCAAGAGCTCGACCGACCAGCGCCACTTCAGGCCGCGCTCGGTGGCGACGCCTGCGAACGCGTCGACCCAGGAGGGCTCCATCAAGTCGCCGACGAACTGCACGAAGCGCGCGTTCGTCTTGTCGGCGAGCACAGCCAGGTGTCCAGCGACGATGTCGGCCGGCAAAGTACGGCGCACTTCAGCCGTTTTTTCCGTGAGGCCCCAGAACGCGAGGCCGGTGCGCGACACGTGACGCCCGCGGCTCGCGCGATAGCTGATGACCGCGTCCGGCACCGGGTAGTCCGCGAGCGCGAGGTCCGAGAGATCCGGCACGTCGATCTTGTCGACGTCGACCGGCGCGTGGGCCTTGGCGCGGCCCGTCGTCTTCACGCCCTCCTTGAACCAGACGCCGTGCACGGGCTTCAACTTGTCTTCTTTGACGCTTTCGAGCAGCTCGACGAGCACTTGCTCGGCGTCCATCGTGAGGACGGCGTCGAAGTGCGAAAGCACGAGCTTCTTCGTTGCTTCATGCTCGCCGGCGCACCACTGCTCGACGAACGGGCCGGTGAGCACCAGCAAGGCCTCGGGCTTCGCCGCACGCACGACCGTCGCCAGCGAGAACGCCGGCAGGAACTGGCCGGGCTCGGAGACGACGACGACGATCGCTTTGCTGTGCGAGCGCTGCGCCTCGGCGAGCACCTTGTCGTAGAGGCCGCGAAAGGGATCGATCGCCGCAAAGCGCGAGACCGCGGCCGCAGAGTAAATTCCGAACGGAGCACCGATGCCCGCGGGCGACAGCTCGAACGGGAAGCTGAGGCCGCTGAGCAAACGCAGCGCCGCCTGCACGACCTTCACCGCGTTCGTGTAGTGCTCGCGGTGAAAGAAGCGATCGGCGGTGCGGAAGGTCTCGAGCGCGAGGCCGGCGCCTTCGACGGCCTTCGCGCCATCGGCGAAGCCTGCGCTCAACGCCAAGAGCTCTTGCTGCTCCCAGAACGAGATCGCCGGTCGCTTGGCGAGGCCCGAGATGCGCGCTTCGGCGAGCTGCACGCGCTCGCGCAGCTGCTCGGGCGCCAAGAGATCCAAGAACGCACGCAGGTTGAGATCGACGGTGTGCACGTCGAGCGCCGCTTTCTGCGCGGCGGCCTTCAGCTGCCCGAGCTCGGGCGGCGGACGGGTGAAGTCAGCAAGGGGCGGAGACAGAACAATCGCGTCGCTCATCATGGACCCTTCTGTGCTTCAGGCGCCCGGTGCGTATCACGCGCGCGCGGCCGATGCCGGCGCATCCATCGAGGGACAAAAGGGGCGTCGCTGAAGGAACGGGAGGGGGTGCTAGCATGCGAGGCGGCGGTGGGCAACACGCGGAAATGAGCTGGTGCCAGCGAGGATCAGTTCGAGCTGAACTTGATCGTCACGGTCATCGGCGGCTGCCCCGGGCTCACGAACTCATAGCGCTTCAGCCCTTCGCTGTTCGTCCACGGCCGCGGCGTACGTCCGGCGGAGATGCCGTCCTTCTTCACGATCGACCACGGCTCCGTGTTGATCTGCACCTCGACCGCGTGGTTCGGGCCCAAGCGATAAGTGAAGGTCACCTGAAACGGCGTCGTCGAGTCGCCGACCTTGATCGTGCCGATCGGCTTGTTCAAGTCGACGCGCGTCGGCGCTTGGCCGCTCGAGATGCGCGAGCTATCGCGATAGACCGGCGCGTTCGGCGTGGACAGAATGGTGAAGAATCCGCCCTGCACGGCCTCTTCCTTCTCCTTCTTCGGCGGCGGATCCTCGGTCGCCTTCGGCGGGCTGCCGTTGTCCTTGATGACGACTTGCTTCGGGCTCGAGTCTTCGCCCGGGTCGTTGCCCTTGGCGACCTTGTCTTCCTTGCCGCCCTTCTCTTCTTTGCCGCCCTTCTTGCCCTTCTTGCCACCCTTGTCGTTCTTCTCGTTGCGCTCGCGATCGGCGCGCGCCTGCGCTTCCGCCTTCTCGCGCTCGGCTTTGTCAGCCGCGTCTTTAGCGGCCTTCTCCGCGGCGAGCTTCGCCTGATCCGGCAGCGGCGGGTTCTGCTTCGGATCGAGCGTCGACGGCGGCGGATCCAAGTTGATGATCTGCGGCGTCTCCGGCTGCGTCGGCCCCGGCGGCGCGATGACCAGCGCCGCGACCACGCCGACCGTCGCGAACGCGATGATCGCCAAGATGACGTAAACGGAATTGCGCCGCTTGCGACGCCGCGCTTGCGCCCCGGACGTGCGCATGTTGGTCGCGCCGGTGAGGCCTTGCAGCGACTGCGGCGCCGGCGTTGGCTCTGGCTCGGGCTCGGCGATCGGCGCGATGTCCGTGCGGATCGATCCCGACGCCGGGCGCGGCCGCGCCGCCGGCAGCACGTTCGTCAACGACGTGGCCGACTTCGCGAACTCCTGGATGAAGCGTTGCTCTTTTTCGATCTGCTCTTTGAACAGCTCGAGCATCAGCTTGTTGAGCGACTTCGACGGCTTCGGCAGCTCGCCGGACAACAGCAGCTTCTGCAGATCGACCACGAGCTCGGCGCAATCTTGGTAGCGCTCGTCCGCCTTCTTCGCGAGCGCCTTCGCGACGATCGCATCGAAAGGACGAAACGACTCGTCGATCGTCGACGGCGGCGGCGGGTTCGAGCGCTGAATGGCGTCGAGCGAGAGCACGATGTTCGGCTTCTGGAACGGGTTCTCGCCGGCGAGCATCTCGTAGAGCACGATGCCGATGGAGAAGATGTCGCTCCGCTTGTCGATCTTCTCCGCCGCCGACTGCTCGGGCGACATGTAGACGAACTTGCCTTTGATCGTGCCGGTCTCGGTCTTGTGCTCGTTCGACTCGCTCTTGGCGATGCCGAAGTCGATCACCTTCACTTCGCCGCCGTAGCTGACGAGCGCGTTGTGCGGGTTGATGTCGCGGTGGATGATGTTGAGGAGGTTGCCGGCCATGTCGCTCAGGTTGTGCGCGTACCCCAAGCCGTCAGCGAGCTTCATGACCATCTCGGCGATGTGCGCGGGCTCGAGCTTCTGGTGCTTCGCGCGCGCCGCGTCGATGATGTCCTTCATCGACTTGCCGTTCACGAACTCCATCTCGATGAAGTAGGCCCCGTCGATCTCGCCCATCGTGTTGATCTTCACGATGTTCGAGTGGCTCATCTTCGCTTGCAGGCGCGCCTCGGCGAAGAACATGTTCACGAAGTCTGGGTTGTCTGTGTGGTGGCTCAGGATGCGCTTGATGACGCAGTACTTCTCAAAGCCCTCAGGGCCTTGTTCCTTGGCGAGATACACTTCGCCCATACCGCCGGCGGCCAGCTTGCGCATCAGCAGGTATTTTCCAAAAACCTGTGCTTCGGCCATGGCCACTTAGTCGTGCGAAGAGCGCGTCGTGCCCCTTCGTCACACCCATTGGATATCATACATCGTTCGAGCCGCAAGGAAGCGGGGCGTCCGCCTACACTGTCCTACTTTTTGTCGAGCGTGACCTTCAGCGGCGTCGTCTCGCCGGAGGTGATCGTCACGCTGTGCTCCTGCGCGCCGTAGTCCGGATTGACCAGGCGAACCTTGTACTTTCCGGGCTGCAGCTCGATCGCGCCTTTGAACGGGGTCTGCCCGCGCTTCTCGCCGTTGACGAAGATGTCCGCCCAGATGGGGCCGGTGTTCACCTTCAAGGTGCCGGGCTCGAGCTTGCGCTTCGGCTCGACTGGCGGCGGCTGTGCCTTCGGCAGATCAGGCACGGGCAGCGCTTCGCTCGGCGCCGGCGGCGGCAGCGCATCGGTCTTTGGCGGGTCGCTCGGCGGCGTTTCGACGGGAAGCTGCGTCACCGGCGGCGGTGGTTTCGGCGCGCGGCGTTGCTGCCAGAGGAAGACGCCGGCGACGATCGCCACCGCGACGACGGCGACGATCGCGATGAGCACGCCGGATCGCGACGGCGCCGCCTTGGTCTCGCTCGTCGCCGTGACGACTTGCGTGCGCGGCGCCGTGACCACGTGCGTGCGGCTCGCCACGACGGTCTTGTCGACCGCGCGGTCGCCGAGATCTTTGATCTGCTGCAGCGTCGTTGCCTGCGTGGCGGCGCTCGGCTGCGTCACGATCTGCGTCGTCGCCGGCACTGGGCTCACTGGCGGGTTGACCGTGATCGGCCCGGGCTCTGTCGTCATGTCGATGCGATCGACCTGCGTCGTCTCGCCCGGCGTCCGGATCTGCACCTCGTTCAGGTTGATGTGCGTCGCCTGCGTGAAGCTGTTGAACTCCTCGGTCTGCTGCAGAAAGGTGACGAGCGCCGGCAAGGAGTCCGTGCCCGGCGCGACCTGATCGCGAATCTTCGCGAACAACGCTTCGAGCGCGGCGCCGTTCTGCGGTCGCTTCTGCGGATCGAAGGCAAAGGTGCGCTCGATCGCGTCGCACACGGCCGGCGGCAGATCCTTTCTGTGTTCGTGCACGCGCACGTGCTGGCCGCTCAGGATGCGGCTGAGCGCCTGAAAGGGATCGTCGGCTTGAAACGGCATCTTCAACGACGCCGCATAATAAAGGATGACGCCGACCGCGTAGAGATCGCTCTTTGGCCCCGCTTCTTTCGGATCGTGGATCGCTTCGGGCGCCAAGAACAGCGGCGTGCCGACGACCGAGGTGCCCATGCTCGCGAGTGACGCGCCGAGATCCACGTTCATCTGCGCGCGCGCGAGGCCGAAGTCGGTGATGACGATGCGGCCGTTCGGCTCGACGAACAAATTGTCCGGCTTGAGATCGCGGTGCACGAGGCCTTGCCCATGCGCATGCTCGAGCGCTTGGCCGAGCTGGATCGCGAGCTCGCAGAGCACCGGCCCCGAGCACACGCCGCGCGCCTCGAGCACGTCCTTCAAGGTGTGCCCGTGCAAGCGCTCCATGACGAGGTACGGCTCGGCGGCCTCTTGGCCCGAGTAGTCGTGCACCTCGACGATGCCCGGGTGCTGCAGCTGCGCCATCGCGCGCGCTTCGCGGTGAAACCACTTCCGCACGCGCTCGTCGCCCTGCATCGTGTCTTTGATGATCTTGAGCGCGACCTCGCGGTTGAACTTCGGATCGTAGGCCAGATACACGCGGCCCATCGCGCCTTCGCCGAGCTGGCCTTTCAAGACATAGCGATCGATCTGTTGCGCGCCCATTTTCAGAACGTGAAACTCGACGCGACGCCGGCGCCGTCTCGCAGCGGGATCGGCACGAAGGTCGCGCGCAGACCGCGCTCGTAGCGGGCGCGACCGCGGGTGGGCGACCACAGAAACGCGTCGAGAATGCCGACCGCGCCGAGCACGATCGCCGCAGCGCCACTTGCGGTGCGCAGGCCGTAGAACATCCAGATCTGCCGCTCGAGCTCCGCCGTCGGCGCGCTCGCGTAGGTGGCGCGCGCCTGCGTATCGAGCACCGCGCTCGCGACGTTGGCGCCGATGAGCAAGAGCTCGCCGACCAGGAACAACGAACCGCCGACGGGATCGCCGTTGGCGAACTGGCCGATGCCGAAGGGCAAGAGCTTCACCGCCGGATGCGCCGATTGGTAGAGCGGCACGACGTCGCTCGTCACGACGGGCTTCGCCGGCTCGGTCGGCAGCGTCTCGACGGGCACGGTCACGACGACCTTCGGCTTGCCGTGGCTCTCGAGCACCGCTTTTTCGGCTTCGAGCTCTTTTTGATACGCCGCTTGCTCATGCTCGAAGAAGCGCGCGAGCTCCGGGAGCAAGCCCTTCTGATCGAGCACGTAGCCTGGGTTCGCCTTGAACAGCGAACGCAGCTGGGCCTTCGCCTCGCTGTTCTTCTGCAGGCCGAAGAGCGTGAACGCGAGATACAAGAGCGTCTGTTCGCGGGTTCGCCCATCGGCGATCCCGGCCTTCAACGCGTCTTGGAAGTAAGCGGCGGCCTTGTCGAATTCGTAGTCGTCGTAGGCGAGCTTGCCCTTTTGCGCGAGCGTCTCGCCCTTCACCGGCGCCTTCGGCGCCGCGGTCGTCAGCAGAGCCACACAGAGCAAATACATTGGCATCGAGCGTAGCCGATTTCGATTGACGATGCGACCTCGCGCTTGCTAGCTCGGCCGCCCCGTGTTGGTCTTTGCCTTCGTTGTGCTGTCTGGCGCGTCCGACGTGCTGATCCAAGGAGAGGAAGATCCCGCCGCGGTCTCGGCGATCGTTCGCAGCAAGCAAGCGACGTTGCGCGCGTGCTACGAGCGGCGCTTGGCGGAGCGGCCGGAGCTCGAAGGCAGCGTGAGCGTGCGCTTCGAGATCGGCGCGAGCGGCGCCGTCGCCAGCGCGCTCGTGACCCGCTCCACCTTGAACGAGCCCGAGGTCGAGCTCTGCTTGTTGAAGACGCTGCGGTCGCTCCGCTTCAAGAAGCCGAAGTTCGGATCGGTGATCGTGAACTACCCGTTTCAATTCACGCCGAGCGGCGCGCGCAACGTGGCCGCATCGATGCCGTCGACGCGGCTCAGCCGTGGCTCGGTGACCGCGATCCTCGCGCGCGAGCGACCGCGCTTCGAACGCTGCTACGTGGCCGCGGTGGCGGCGGATCCCTTGCTGCGCGGCGAGCGCGTGACGCTGCAGTTCGCGATCGGCGACCTCGGTGAAGCGATCGACGTCGCCGTCGACGCGAGCGCCGTGCTGCCTTCCACCTTGCAGGCGTGCATGATCGCGGCGCTGTCTGCGCTTCGCTTTCCGGCGCCAGTCGCGGGCGAGAAGGCGAAGATCTCGCTGCCGTTCATTTTGTGGAGCGCGGTCTCGGCGCGCTAACGTTCTCCCCGACAAGAGTCATCCTTGCTGACGGCCGCGCTGTTCGCTTGTAGGCTATGATGGGGAGGGAGCGACATCATGGGCGATCCATTCGACGTCAGCATCGGCAGTGAGCGTTTCACCGGCACGGTCGACGACGCGCATCACGGCAGCGGCGAGCACCTGCACACGCACCTCGGGCAAGCGCTGCACTTTCTCTCGAACCGCGGCACTGAGCTGCAAGTCGCGCTGCCGATGCCGTACGGGACGATCACCCTCGACCACGGCGAGATCGAGCGCCTGCGCGAAGCCGACAATAGCGACGGACCGAATGGCCGGGTCGCGGTCCTCGCCGCCATGCTGCGCGATCGCGGGCCGATGAGCGCGCTCTCGGACGCCGATC
Source organism: Deltaproteobacteria bacterium (assembly GCA_020848545.1). Classification (GTDB taxonomy): domain Bacteria; phylum Myxococcota; class JADLHZ01; order JADLHZ01; family JADLHZ01; genus JADLHZ01. The sequence continues at coordinate 42,096 of JADLHZ010000108.1, forward strand.
GCGCGGGCATCGCCACGGTCATCCTCGCCAACATCGATCAAGCGTTCGCGACGCGCGGCGCCGACGGGCTCGAAGCGCGCCGGCGCGGCGGCCGCGGCGATGTGATGCTCGACTTGCGGCGCGGCGGTGACGACGCGGCTTCGCGGCTGAGCGTGGTCGACTCGCCGGATACCGTCGCGCGGCCCGACCGACCGCCGGAAGAAGCGATGCGCGGGACGAGCCTGCGGCGCGGGCGGCATGCCGCCGGGCACCACGATGGGCCACGGCACGGAGCGCGGCCAGAAGCGAGACCAGAAGCGAGACCAGAAGCGCGCCCGGCACCTCGGCCCGAGCCACGCCCCGAGCCGGCGGTCGCAGCGGCCGCGCCCGATCCAGCCGCGACGCGCACAGCCGAGGACCGCGCCGTCTGTCGCGAGCTTTATGAGATCTTGCGCGCCACCCCGTTCGACGAGGCGCGCGCGTCCGCGTTTCTCTCTGCCAACGACGACGCCATCAACAGGGCGATCGACAATGAGGCGCTCCCGGCCGATGTCCGCTCAGGCGCCTCGTACAACCGCAACGAGCTCGAGCGCAGGGTGCGCGCAAGCCGGGAAGCAGCTGTCGACACGGCCAACTTGCACAACTGGCTCGAGCGCGAACGAGCGGATGCGCCGCCGCCGTGCGCTTCGCCGATCCACATCCATGCCGGCCGACATTCGTTTACCGTCGACCCCGGAACGCGGATCACGAACGACCCGACGTTCAACGCGCTGCCAGATGCCGAGCAGCTTGCCGTGTTGCGGGCACTGCGCCACGGCGGCCATGATCGGCTGCGCGCACAGAGCGTCGGCAGGCCGGCGGAGCGGATCGATGTGCACATGACAGGCATCGGCGGTCCGATCACTTCGCGCTCGCCGTCCGGGAGCTTCACCGTCACGGAGTGACTACGTCCCCTCGACGCTCCGCCAATACTTCGCGAACCCCACCCGCAACGGCCCCAGCGTCAGCCCCGGCTTCAACACCGCCGTCGCCTGCGTCGCGAGATAAAACCCGATCTGCCGCGTCCGCTGATCCGGATCGCCCTGCGCTATCTGATACAGGCCCATCAGCAGCGCTTCCCTCACGCTGCCTTCGAGCCCGGCGAGGAACGTCTCCGCGGCGTGCACTTCGCTCTTCTTCGGCTCCTGGAGCGCTCCGCCCGGGCGCAGCGCCGCGGTGCACAGCGCGAGCATCTGCGTCCGCGCGATCCAATCGCCGCGCAGCGTGATCAACGTCCGCGCGGGTCCGCGTGCGCTCGCTCCACCGGGGAGCGCGTCTTTCGGCGAGCCATTGGCGTCGAACACGCGATCGGCGAGCAGCACGATCTCTTCCGCCCGCAGCGGCGGCCACGTCGCCGCTCTTTGATCACCCGCCGCCGCCGGAGCCGGCGCGGCCAGCGCTCGAAACACCGAGTGCTCTGCGCACGCCGCCGGTAACGATGCCGCTGCCACCGCGTGCAGCGCTTCGGCGAGCGCACCGAGCGCCACGAGCGCCGCAGTCACCGGCTCCGCCGTGCTGACTGTCACGCGCCGATAGACCGCGCCGGTAAAACCGCCGGACTGCTCGGAGAGATCGAGCCCGCGGTACGCCGCCGCAGCCGCCTTCAAACAATTCGGCAGCGGCGTCGCAGCCGGTGCGTTCGCGGCGGCCGGCGCGATCCCCGCAGGCTTCGGCGCCGCCAAGGGCGCGAGCGCGGCGAGATCGCCATCGAGCGCGCGACCGGCTTGCGCGAGCTTCGTGGTCACGGCGCCGCGGTGCGTCTCGACCGCGGCGCGCACGTGCGGCGCGACTTCGGCGGCGAGCGTGAACGCCGAGTCGAGCAAGGTCCCCGCGAGCGCGTGCTCGACGGCGTCGGCCAACGGCGAGAGCAAGCGCAAGGCGTCCATGCCGAGGCCGCTCGTCGCCTTGCACGATCGCAGGGTGTCGCGAAACACGCGCTGCACCATGACGGCGTCGATGTGGCGCGTGATGCGCTCGAGCTGCAGCCCGCTCTCTTTGAAGACTTCGGTCTTCAGCGTGCCGGTTTTCACGGTCTCGGCGGATCCTTCGAGGCACTTCGCCACGAGCTCCGAGAGCTGCCGATCCTGCGTGCCGCTCGCCTGCGCTTTGAACGCGGCGCCGCCGGCCGTCGCGCGAAGCCCCTGCGCGATCTTCGGCCCGGGCGCCATCGACGAGCCCACGAGGCGCTGCGAGACCGGCGCGCCGACGGTGCGGCCCATGAGCTCGACGGCTTGGCCCTTGGGATATTTCCCCGCCTTGCACCCGTCCAAGAACTGCTGCAGCAAGCGCGCGAAGATCGCCGTGTCGGTGAGCTGGCTCGCGGTGAGGCGAATCAGATCCTCGCGCCGATCCTGGCTGCCGCCGTTCTTCATCCGCTCGAGATCCGGCGCGGTGATCGGCGCGCCGTACACCTTGATGACGGCGCCGAGCTTGGTGAGCTCCGCCGCCGCGGCGCCGCAGAGCTCGCTCGTCAAGCCCGCCGCAGGGGCCATGGGTGCCGGCTTCGGCGGCGGCAGATTCATGGCTCTTTATCTACTCGCGACTCAGCACGGTGTCATGACATTCGCTCGGCACCGCGTCTGGAAAATCGCGTGTGTAGTGCAGGCCACGGCTCTCTTTGCGCATCAACGCCGAGCGGATGATGAGGTCGCCGACGTCGGCGATGTTGCGCAGCTCCAAGAGATCGCTCGTCACCTTGAAGTTCCAGTAGTACTCGCGGATTTCGTCCTTCACGAGATCGAGGCGCGCCTTCGCCCGTTGCAGGCGCTTCGTCGTGCGCACGATGCCGACGTAGTTCCACATCGTGCTCCTGATCTCGTCCCAGTTGTGGCTGACGATGACCATCTCGTCCGAGTCGACGACGCCGCGCTCTTCCCACGCCGGCACCTTCGGCTCGTTACGCGCGCTCGCGATGTAGCCCTTCGCGTGCTTCGCGGCGCGCTCGGAGAACACCGCCGCTTCGAGCAACGAGTTCGAGGCCAAGCGGTTCGCGCCGTGCAGGCCCGTGCACGCGGTCTCCCCTGCGACGTAGAGGCCGTCGATGTTCGTGCGGCCGTCCTCATCCGAGAGCACACCGCCGCACACATAGTGCTCGGCGGGGACGACGGGGATGCCTTCCTTCGACATGTCGATGCCGTAGAGCGTGCAGCGCGCGAAGATGTTCGGAAAGCGCTGCTCCAAGAACTCGCGCGTGTGGTGCGTCATGTCGAGGTAGACACAGTCGGCGCCGGCGGCTTTGATCTCGCTGTCGATGGCGCGGGCGACGATGTCGCGCGGCGCGAGATCTTTCAACGCGTGGTACTTCGGCATGAACGCAACGCCGGCCTTCGTCTGCAGGATGCCGCCTTCGCCGCGCAGCGCCTCGCTGATGAGGAACGACTTCGCCTGCGGATGGTAGAGGCAGGTCGGGTGGAACTGGATGAACTCCATGTTCGCGACCTTGGCGCCGGCGCGATACGCCATCGCGATGCCGTCGCCGGTCGCGACGTCGGGGTTCGACGTATACAAGTACACCTTGCCGACGCCGCCGGTCGCGAGCAGCGTCGCCTTCGCCACGATCAAACGCACGCGCCCGGTCTTGCGATCGAGCACGTACGCGCCGAGGCAGCGGTTCGGCCCCGGCAGGCCGAGCTTCTGCGAGGTGATGAGATCGACGCCCATCGACTGCGCCATGAGCTGAATGCGCGGCGTCTTCTGCACGCGGTGGAGCAGCGCGCGCTCAATCTCGCGACCCGTGAAGTCGGCGGCGTGGAGGATGCGGCGCTTCGAGTGCCCGCCTTCCCTGCCGAGGTCGTAGCCGCCACCGTCGGCCTCGGTCTCCGAGCGATCGAACTCGACGCCGAGCTGATCCAAGCGTTCAATCACGCGCGGGCCGGCCTCGACGCAGAGCCGTGCAATGTTTTCTTTACATAGCCCGGCGCCGGCCGTGAGCGTGTCTTCGACGTGCTCGGCGAAGGTGTCGTCGGTCGCCGTCACGCTGGCGATGCCGCCCTGCGCCCACGCCGTCGCGCAATCGGTCGGCTCGCGCTTGGTGACGAGGACGACGTCGCTTTGCTCGGCGGCAAAGAGCGCGAAGTTCAGCCCGGCGAGCCCGCTGCCGATGACGAGATAGTCGGTGTGGACGGTGTCCATAGTGCTTCCGTGTGATACACAAAGTGTCGGTGGTCAACGCACTCAGACATCGTAGCCGTAGCCGTAGCCGTGGCCGTGGCCGTAGCCGCTGGCCGGTCTTTCTTCTCGTCCTCCTTCATATGTCCCCCGCCCACGCCGAGATCTATCGCTACCTCGACGAGCACGGCGTCTGGAACTTCAGCAACGTCAAGCGCGACGCCCGCTACAAGCGTTGGAGCGTCGGCCACGAGAAGTTCGAGCTCGACGACGTGATGAGCGAGGTGCTCGGCAGCGGCCCTTACGACGACATCTTCATCGAAGCCGGCCGCCGCACGTTGATCCCGCCTGCCTTGTTGAAGGCGATGGCGGCGCAGGAGTCCGGCTTCAACCCACGTGCGATCTCGCCAAAGGGCGCGCTCGGCCTCATGCAGCTGATGCCGGCGACCGCGAAGCTGCTCGGCGTCGACGCGCCCTTCGACCCCGAGCAGTCGATCCACGGTGGCGCCCGCTTCTTGCGCATGCTGCTCGACACCTTCGCCAACAACGCCAAGCTCGCCGTCGCGGCCTACAACTGCGGCGAAGGGCCAGTGCGCCGCGCGCTCGACGTGCCGAACATCGAAGAGACGCAGGACTACGTGCGCCGCGTCTTTCGCTTCTATGCGGCCTACAGCGGCGCGCCGATCGAAGACGACATCTTGCGGCCGCCGCCAGCGTCGCAACCAGTCGAGCACGCCCGCGAACCCTGAACGTTGCACGAAATCTCGAAAAGCCCCCATTCCACGCTAAGCTCCTGTGCATGGCTCTGCTGATCGTCGACGATGACGAAGCGCTCGCACGCGCGTTGATGCGCGACCTGAAGGCGCTCTCCCCAGACTACGCAGCGAACGGTCACGAAGCGCTCGCGCGTCTCGGCGAGAGTCCATACGACTGCGTCCTCGCCGATCTACGCATGCCCGGGCTCGACGGCATGTCGCCGCTCGAAAATATCCGCCGCGTCTATCCCGATCTCAGCGTCGTGCTGATGACCGGGTTCGGCAAGGTGGCCGACGCCGTGCAAGCGTTGAAGCTCGGCGCCTACGACTTCATCGAGAAACCCTTCGATGACCTCGACGCGCTCATCGAGCTCTTGCGTCACGCCACCGACAAGACGCTGTTGAAGCGCAAGAAGGTGACGCCGACCGAGCCCGACCCGAAAGAAGATCTGCTCTTTCGCAGCCCGGCGATGCAGAGCGTGTGGACGACGCTCGAGCAGATGGCGAAGAGCGACGCGACGACCCTGATCATCGGCGAGACCGGCACTGGCAAGGAGCTCGCGGCCAAGGCGGTGCACCGCGCGAGCAAGCGCAAGAAGGGCCCGTTCGTCGCGGTCAACTGCTCGGCGCTCACGGAGACGCTGCTCGAGAGCGAGCTCTTCGGCTACATGAAGGGAGCGTTCACCGGCGCGACCACGAACCATCAAGGCCTCTTCGAAGCCGCGAACGGCGGCACGATCTTCCTCGACGAGATCGGGCACATCACGCCGGGCTTGCAGGTGCGCCTCTTGCGCGTGTTGCAAGAAGGCGAAGTGAAGCGCGTCGGCGCCACCGAGACGCACAAGGTCGACGTGCGCGTGGTCGCAGCCACGAACGTCGATCTGCAACTCGAGGCGCAGGCTGGCCGCTTCCGCCAAGATCTCTTCTACCGCCTGAACGTGCTGCTCTTGCGCTTGCCTCCGCTACGCGAGCGCCAAGGCGACGTGAGCCTGCTCGCGAACAACTTCCTCCATCGCTTCGCCGACAAGCAAGGCAAGAAGCTCGAAGGCTTCTCTGCGCGCGCAATGACCTTGCTCGACAAGCACAAGTGGCCGGGCAACGTGCGCGAGCTCGAGAACGTGGTGCAGCGCGCGGTCGTGCTCTCGAACGGGCCGCTCGTCGAAGCGAGCGATCTGCCGCCGGAGCTGAATGACGGCGCTGAGCCGGGCGCCGCTTCAGCAGCCGCCGCCAGCACCGAGCCGGTCCCTGCTGGGCGCTTCTCGGATCTGCGCCGCGCCCTCGTCGAGAGCTTCGAGCAGCGCTACCTCAACGAGCTGATGCGCCAGCACGACGGCAACATCTCCGCCGCTGCACGCGCGGCCGGCGTCGAGCGCTCGAACTTCAAGCGGCTCCTGCGCGAGCACGGGTTGTTGCAGTGAGCGGGCCGAAGAAGAGCCCCGTCGCGGCGCTCGCGGCCAGCGTCGCCCACGATCTCAACAACCCGCTCGCGTACATGGTGTCGAACCTGCGCTACTGCACGGAGATGCTCGCCAAACCCGGCCCAATCGCCGAAGCGCAGCTCGTCGAGCTCCGCGAAGCGCTCGCGGACGTGGGCATGGGCGTCGAAAAAATGCGCGGGATCGTCGGCGCTCTGAAGTCGCTGGCGCGCGCCGAAGAGAGCTTGGCGAGCGATCCGGCGCCCGCCGCCGCTCCCCGCGTCGCGACGAGCGGCGGGCGGGCGTCGATCGCCGTCATCGACGACGATCCTCTGATCGGCCAGGCGATCGTGCGCACGCTCGGCGGCGAGCACGAGGTCGTCACCTTCACCGACGCGCGCGAGGCGTTGAAGTGGCTCGACACGCACCAGCCGGCGCTGATCCTTTGTGACATTCACATGCCCGAGATGAGCGGCCCCGAGCTCTACAGCCGCCTCGGCGAGACGAAGTCGTATCCGCGCGAGCGGATCGTGTTCATCACCGGCAACGCACAGGCGGAGTCGACCGCGCACTTCTTGGACTCCGTCGAGAACGCGCGCCTGTTCAAGCCCTTCGATCCGGACTCGCTGAAGGCCGTGGTCAAGACCTTCGCGCGCTGAAGCCGGGTCGCTCGCACCCCCTGCCGAGGATCTTTGTACCCCCCCGAGGCAGGCTTGCGTTCCCTACATCATCGCCGATCGCCCTGTGGCAAAAACGCAGACATTTCACGGACGAGCAGACGCTGAGACAGGGCGCCACGGACTGGCACGCGCCGTGAACAATCCTGACGCATCATGCGTTCGACTCACCCTTCTTTGTTCATCCTCGCCGCGCTCGGCTTGCAGACCGCCACCGCGTTCGCAGCCCCAGCGCTCGAGACCGACGGCGGCACCCCGCTCGCTTGGCCGAAGCGCAGCGCTGTCGCCGTTGAAGTCAGCGACGCCGGCGCGGTCGCGACCTCGCCCGAGCTGGCCCGCGCGCTCGCCGACGCGCTCTCGACTTGGACGAAGACGAGCAGCGAGACGCCCGCCTTCCTTGTCGCGCCCGCGGTCGACGCGAGCGTGCAGAACACCCGGGCGATCCACCGTGCGCAGGTGCTCGAACGCGATTGGCCGGCCGACGACACAGCGCTCGCGATCACGACGTACACGTTCAAGAAGTCGACCGGTGAGATCACCGACGCCGACATCATCGTCAACGGCACCGGCCCGTGCTTGTCGCTGTCCGACGCCACGCCGAAAGACTGCTACGACCTTCGCGCGGTGCTCGTGCACGAAGCCGGACATTTCCTCGGCCTCGCCCACGACGAGAAGAACGCGGACAGCCTGATGTACCCGACGCTCGCGCCTGGTGATGCGTCGCGGCGCACTCTCCCGGAAGTCGACGAGGACAGCCTGTTGGCTGCCTACGGTGGCGCGCGCCGTGACGAAGCCGACAAAGACTCGGACGACGCCCGCGCCGCGCTCTCGCCGCAGAACTTCGCGGTCGCCCGCGCCGGTTGCAACCAACACGCCGCGAGCCCCATCGCGTGGCTCGTGCTCGCGCTCGTCCTCTTCCTCCGAACCCGTTTCACCAAAGGGAGCCGCTCATGAAAACGATTCTCTGCATCGACGACGAGCCCATGATCTTGAAAGCCTTGAAGCGCGACCTCTCACCCTTCGCGCGCGTGCTGACCGCGGAGTCGGCGGCGGAAGGGCTGCGGATCATGGCCGAAGAGGAAGAAGTGTCGGTCGTCATCAGCGACGTGCGCATGCCGGTGATGAGCGGCGTCGAGCTGATGCAGATCCTGCGCAGCCACTACCCAGACTGCGTCCGCGTGCTGCTCACCGGCCACGCCGACGTCGAGATGACGCTGCAAGCGATCAACGACGGCCAAGTCTACCGCTTCCTGCAAAAGCCGTGGACCCGCGACGAGCTGCACGCGACGGTGAAGAAGTGCTTGGAGCAAGCCGGTCGCCTCGCCGACGCGAAGAAGGCCCACCTCGACGCCAACATGCAGCAACGCCGCATGAACGCGCTCGACGGCCTCGAGCACGCGTATCCCGGCATCTCGCAGGCGCCACGCAAGACCGGCGGCGTCATCGAGCTCGACCCGAGCCTGCTCGACGTCAGCGAAGAAGATCTGTCGAGCGACATCGCCCGCTGCCTGTCGTAAGCCACCTGCAGCGTGACGAAACGACATTTATCGCAGCAGCCGGCTTCACTCCACTTGGGCGACCGAGTCGCCCAGATCGCCCGCTTGAGCTTCGCCGCCGAGTGCCGCTATAGGTCGGCGCATGGCACTTCAGCTCAAGGTCCCCGCGTTTGGTGAGTCCGTCGTCGAAGGCACGATCGTGCGCTGGCTCAAGCAGGTCGGCGACGGGGTCAAAACCGACGAGCCTGTCGTCGAGATCGAGACCGACAAGATCACTGTCGAAGTTCCCGCGCCCGGCCCGGGCGTCATCACCAAGATCTCGCGCCCAGTCGGCGACAAGGTGCAAGTCGGCGAGGTGATCGGCGAGGTCGATCCGAGCGCGGTGCCGACCTCGCCGGTGAAGGACACCGCAAAACCCGCGGCGAAGGTGGAAACGCCGCGCGCAGTCGCAAACGCGCCGGCCGCGAACGACGCCCCCGTCATGCCCGCAGCGCGCCGCCTCGCCGCCGATCAGGGCGTCGACACGAGCAGCGTGCCCGGCACCGGCCGCGGCGGTCGCGTGTTGAAGGAAGATGTCGCGCAAGCGTCGGCCTCCGGCAACGCCGCGCCGAAGCTCGCGCCGCCCGAGAAGCGCAACGAAGCGCCGCCGAAGCCGCGCGATCCCGCCCGCGACGGCGCCCAAGAACGCCGCGTCGCCATGAGCCCGCTGCGCCAACGCATCGCCGAGCGCTTGATCGAAGCGCAGTCGAACGCCGCGATCCTGACGACGTTCAACGAATGCGACATGGGCGCGGTCATGGACTTGCGCAAGCGCTACCAGGAGAAGTTCCTCGAGCGTTACGGCATCAAGCTGGGCTTCATGTCCTTCTTCGTGAAGGCCGCGGTCGAAGCCCTGCGTGCGTTCCCGAACGTCAACGCCGAGATCGACGGCACCGACATCGTCTACAAGGACTACTACGACATCGGCGTCGCCGTCGGCGGCGGCAAGGGCCTCGTCGTGCCGGTGATCCGCGGCGCCGACAAGCTGGCGTTCGCGGAGATCGAAAAAGCGATCTCGGCGTATGGTCAGAAGGCGAAAGAGAACAAGCTCTCGCTCGACGACATGAAGGGCGGCACCTTCACGATTTCGAACGGCGGCATCTACGGCTCGCTCTTGTCGACGCCGATCTTGAACCCGCCGCAGTCCGGCATCTTGGGCATGCACTCGATCCAAGATCGCGCGATGGTGAAGAACGGCGAAGTCGTGGTGCGGCCGATGATGTACCTCGCGCTCTCTTACGATCACCGCCTGGTCGACGGCCGCGAAGCGGTGTCGTTCCTCGTGCGTCTCAAAGAGTGCATCGAAGATCCGGAACGTCTGCTGCTCGAGGTGTGATGTCATGTATGATCTGATCGTGATCGGCGCCGGCCCTGGCGGCTATATCGCGGCCATCCGCGCCGCGCAGCTCGGCATGAACGTCGCCTGTGTCGAGAAGGACAAGACGCTCGGCGGCACGTGCTTGAACGTCGGCTGCATCCCGTCGAAGGCGCTCTTGGAGTCGAGCGAGCTCTACGCGCAGGCGCAGCACCGCTTCGCCGATCACGGCCTGAAGACGAGCGGCCTCGAGGTCGATCTCGCGAAGATGCTGGCGAGAAAAGACCGGATCGTCAAATCGCTGACGACAGGCGTCGAGTTCCTGTTCAAGAAGAACAAGATCGCGTGGCTGAAAGGCCACGGGCGCATCGCCTCGGCGAACGTCGTCGAAGTGACCGACAAAGAAGGCAAGACCGTGCCGCACGAGACGAAGCGGATCTTGATCGCCACCGGCAGCGCGCCGAGCACGCTGAAGGGCGTCGAGATCGACGGCGACGTCGTCGGCACGTCCACCGAAGCGATCGCCTACTCGGAGGTGCCGCCGCACCTCGCGATCATCGGCGCCGGCGTCATCGGCCTCGAGCTCGGCAGCGTCTGGGCGCGCCTCGGCTCGCGCGTGACGGTCGTCGAGTACATGCCGCAGATCCTTCCGGGCAACGACGCCGACATCGTCGCGGTCGCGCAGAAGACCTTCATGGAGCAAGGCATGGACTTCGTGCTCGGCGCCAAGGTGATGGGCGCCGTCGCGAAGACCGTGGCGAAGAAGAAGGTCGGCGAGCTCACCTTCGAAAAAGACGGCAAGACGCAGACCATCGTCGCCGACAAGATCCTCGTGTGCGTCGGCCGAAAGCCCTACATCGACGGCCTCGGCCTCGACAAAGTGGGCGTCACCTTGAACCCGCGCGGCGCCGTCATCGTCGATCAGAACTATCAGACGAACGTGAAGGGCATCTTCGCGATCGGTGACGTCATCCCGGGCGCCATGCTCGCGCACAAGGCGGAAGAAGAAGGCGTCGCCGCCGTCGAGTACATGCACAGCGGCCACGGGCACGTCACCTACGACGCGATCCCCGGCATCGTTTACACGCACCCGGAGATCGCGAGCGTCGGCAAGACCGAAGAGCAGCTGAAAAAGGACGGCATCGAGTACAAGGTCGGCAAGTTCAACTTCATGCCGAACGGGCGGGCCAAGGCGCTCGGCGAGATCGTCGGCTTCGCGAAGATCCTCGCCGACAAGCGCACCGACCGCGTCCTCGGCGCGCACATCATCGGCGTGCGGGCGGGCGACATGATCGCCGAGCTGGCGATCGCCATCGAGTTCAAGGCGAGCGCCGAAGACATCGCGCGCTCGAGCCACGCGCACCCTACCCTCTCCGAGATCGTCAAAGAGGCCGCGCTCGCGGTCGACGGTCGAGCCCTCAATAGTTGATGCACGTCACCTCGCTCATGCGCGGTGATCGTTTACCCTTCGTGACGATGCGCAGCCTCCTGCTTTCGGTGCTGGTCCTCGCCTCCTGCTCCCGTGGCTTCAGGCGCGTCGGCGTTGCCTCGCTGCCGCCGAGCGAGCTCGCGTACGCGACGAACCCCGCGCTCTACTTTCGCGACGTCGCGATCGCGCCAAACACGCCGAGCTACAAAGGGGAGACGGCGACGTTGTTCACCGTATCGCCGCCGTTGCCGACGGGCCTCGTGCTCGATCCGCAGACGGGCGTCATCAACGGCACGCCTACCGTCACGCTGCGCAGCACGACCTTCACCGTCACGCTCGTCAACGCGGTCGCGACGACCACCGTGGCGCTCGGCATGGCGATCGAAGACGTGCCCCCGAGCGGGCTCTCCTACGGAGACCTTCGAAGGCATCATCGACCCCCTGCACTTCACGGGAGTCAGCGACAGCTCCATCATGTGGACGGCGGTGAACAAGGGCGGTGCGCTCTACCTCGGCGGGCGCTTTCGCACTTACCGCGGCGAGCTGACGCGCAACTTCATGGTGATCGAGTCGTTCTCGGGGGCGCGGCTCGACTGAGCCACAGAACTACGGGCAGTAGGTGTAGACGTCCTCGTTCTCGGCTTGGCACGGATAACCCGTGACGATCGTCTCGTCGTAGTAATCCGCGAGGTCCGGGCACGACAGCGCCGAGAGGCACGAGAACAACGGATAGACGCTCGCTGCGCACTGGAGGCCCTGCGCCTCTTCGTCGCGCAGCGCTTGCTGGCAGTCGGTCTTGCATTGAGCGAGGTCGACGCTCGGGGCGCAGCCCTTCAAGGTCGTGCAGTAGTCGGTGCAGGTGCCTTCGCGACCGCCACAAGCGATCTGAAACTCGAAGCTCTCGGCGATGCAGGTGTTCGGATCGTCGTAGGCGGCGCAGCTCGCGATGTCGCCGATGCATTGGTCGAACGCGGTGTTCTTGCCGAGACACTCGGCGCTGTAGCCGGCCGCTTGCGACGAATAGTCTTGGCAGCCCGTCGTACATGCCGCGACCGTGCCGGTGAAGGCCGGGTCGCATTGATCGTAGACCGAACAGCTGTCCGAGCACGCTTGCGTCACGGCGCTGCTCGAGCCGGTCGATCCCGTGCTGCCCGTCGAGCCGGTGCTGCCCGTCGAACCCGTGGAGCCGGTGCTGCCCGTGGAGCCAGTGGTTCCTGTCGAGCCCGTCGAACCCGTGCTGCCCGTCGAACCCGTGGAGCCGGTGCTGCCGCTCGAGCCCGTGCTGCCCGTCGAGCCAGTAGGGCCCGGCTTCGGCTTCGGCTTCGGAACCGGCGCGGCCGTTTCCTCTTCCTGCTTCTCTTCCTTGTTGTCGTTGGTGATCGTATCGGTGCCGGGGTTCGTCTGCTGGGTGGCCTTCGGCGTCTCTTTCTTCTGCTGAACCGCAGGGGTTCCGCACCCGCTGACGACCATCGAGACGACCAAGGCACCGAAAGCGCTGACAGCGAATTTCATTCCGAACTCCCGCAGAAAAGCCGTGGAATAGCGCAAGGTCGGATGAGTTATTGATTAAGCAGGAACAATGCAAGCGAAAAATATGCACTGTTGTCGTTTTCCGCGTTACAGCAGCGGATTTCGACCCACAGCACCTCGTGAATTCCTAATGGTCCGACCAAACGCCCCGGGTCCGTCATCAGCCAAGGATCTAGAATCGCAGGCGCGCGACGGCGTGGTTCAGCCAATGAACGATGGCGACGAGGTCGTCCTTCGTTTCGCACGGCAGCTCATTCTCTAGCCAAATGTCGAGCAGGGGATCTTTGCCGAGCATCGCGCGGGCTTCCTTCTTCGCCTCGGCGAGGAGCTTCTTCGCGCTCTCAAGATCGAGCGACAACACCTCCTCGACCACGAGCACCCGCGAGCGCAGCTCGGCGGCACCTTCGCGATCGTGCTTCTGCAGCACCTCGCGCCGGTTCAGGCCGTGCATCATGTCCAAGAACTTCGACAAGTCCTCGAAGATCTCGGTGATGCGCCGCGCCGTCGTGGTCTTCTTGCCGAGCTCTTGCGCGAGCGTCTGGCGAAACTCGATGAGCGCGCGCTTGTCCGGCGCCCGCACCAACGAAAACGCGTCGCTCCGCGCGAAGCGCATCATCCGCACGAGCAGCTCCTCGAGCGCGAAGCGTTGCTCGTCCTCGTTGCCGCTCGCATGAACGGCGATGAGCGCGTTCACGTCCCGCTCCAAGCGATAGAACGCGCGACGCAAGAGGACGCTCCCCTGCTCTTCCGTCCGATAGTCACCGAGCAGCTCGGCGTCCGGCAGGTTGGTGAACGGGTGCAAGAGGCCGAGCCGCAGCGCGCCGAGCAGCTTTTGGAACTTGCCTTTGAACTCCTGCAGCTCAGCGAGCAGCATCCAGCGGCTGACGACGATCGTTTGGTTGCGCAGGCGCGTCGCGAAGCGCTGGGTCTCTTGCACCACGATGCCGGCGAGCGGCTGCAGGCTCGCTTGCACTTCCTTCCACAGCTCGTCGGGCAACTTCTTGCCGAGGTCGCGCTGGCCGGCGCCGAGCGTCGACTGCACCCAATCGTCCACTTGCTGAAATACGTTGTCGCGCACCGGCGGAGCAGCCGCCACGCTGGCGTCATCGACGAGATCGAAGGCGACGTCGACCTCGGGCGTCTTGTCGTCGTCGGCGATCGGCGCGAGCTCGCCCATCAGCTTGCGCAGCTCGAGCAAGGCGATGAGGGCCGAGCGCACCGGCTGCGCCACTTGATCCCACATGTCGATGTCGGGCGCCGCGTAGTCGGGCTCTTCGAAGGGCTCGAGCCCGATCGCGCGCAGGCTCAAGCGCGCCAGGATCTCGGCGGTGAGCAGCTTCACGACGTCGTCCTTTAGCCGCTTGTCCTTGATCTCGCGCGTGATCGGCTCGAGCGCATCGAGCTCCTTTTTGATCTCGCTCGACGCGACCTCTTCACCGCTCACGCGCGGCTCCCTGCGTCTTTGCCACGCGCCTTTGCCACTGCGGCCAGAATACGATCCTCGCGCAGAAACATCAGCTTTTCTTCACGCGGCGAGCGCTCGTGGTCGTAGCCGGCCAAGTGACAAACACCGTGGACCAGGAGGCGCGTCACCTCGGCGCTGAGTGTGTGGCCCATCTCTTTGGCTTGGCGCTGCGCGACGCCCATCGCGATGACGATGGAGCCGAGCACCTTCTCTGGCAAGGCGCGCTCCCACGCCGCGAGCTTCACCTTGCCGTTCTTGGCCTCGAACATCGGGAACGAGAGCACGTCGGTCGCTTTGTCTTTGCCGCGCTGCGAAAGGTTCAAGCGGCGGATCTTGCCATCGGGCACGAACGACACTTCCACCGTGAAGCCACGGAGGCCGAGCTCGCCGAGCGCGACGTCAAGAATCGCCGCGAGCTTTGTCGTCGTCAGCGTCTTCAGCGCGCGCCGTTCGGGCGGCCGCAGATCGCTCTTGTCGACCGAGTGCTTCATGTACGACCCATAGCTTCTGTCCGTCCTCGGCGCGGCGGATCTTGGCGAGCACGCGCAGGAACGCCGCCTTGCACAGCGGCAGATCCTTCAGCGCCAGCTCGCTCTCGCTGAGCTGCCCGCGCTCGAACACCTCGCTCGTCGCCTCGTCGATGATCTGTTGCAGCTGCTCGAGGCGCAGCGCCGACTCGTCCCTGGCGCGCGCTTCGACGGCGTCGGCCAGCATCACGAGCGTCGCTTCTTTGCTGCGCGGCTTCGGTCCGTCGTAGCGCAGCGGCATCGGCGCCCGCTCGAGCGCGCGGGTGCCGTGGTGCGCGCCGACGATCTCGATGACCGCCGAGCCGAGCCGCGCTTGCCGCGCCAAGCGCACGCCGTGCGTCGCGTGGCTCTTCATCGTCTTCCACTCTTCTTCGTTGAGCAGCGACGCGCTGGCGCCGCGCACGTCGCCGCGGCGGTTCTCGACGTACAACTGCGGCGAGCCGAGCTTGCCAATGTCGTGAAAATAGGCGCCGACCTTGGCGAGCAGGGCGTTGCAGCCGATGTCCATCGCCGCCGCTTCGACCATTTGGCCCATGACGATCGAGTGGTGATAGGTGCCGGGCGCGGCCACGATGAGCTGCTTCAGCAAGGGATGATTGAGCGACGCGAGCTCCTTCAAGCGGCCTTCGGTCGTGAAGCCGAGCACCGTCTCCAAGAGCGGCGTCACGAGCCCGCAGAGGATCGCCGCCGACACGCCCGAGACGAGCGCCGCCGGCACCACCCACACCCAGTCTTGGCCGAAGAAGCGCTCGCTCAAGATCAGGTTGCACGTGACGACCAAGGCCTGCGCCAGCGCCACCTCGAGCCCGATCTGCCACCAGCGGTTGCGCTTGTGCGTAGGCGTGGCGGCGACGAGCGTGCCGGAGAGCACGTAGAGCAAGAGCACCAAGTTGCCCTGAAACATCAGCGACGCGGCGACGGCGCTGACCATGCCGACCACGAGGCCGACTTCATGCGCCAAGAACAAGCGCACGAGCAGCGCGCCCGTCGCGAACGGCGCCGCCCATAGAAACGCTTCGTATGGGATCGGCAGCGACGGCTCCCAAAACGAGAGCGCGAAGTTCAGGCCGCGCACCATCAACATCTGCAAGACGAGGACAGCGATGGCGAAGAGGCCATCGCGCACGCTCAGCGCCCGCTTCGACAAGCTGCGGGAGAAGCGCAGAGTGGCGAGCGCGAAGATCGCCAATAGCAGCGTCGTGCCGATCGCGCGCGAGGTGCCGCTGGTCTTTTGCTGCTGCGCGACGAAGCCCTTCAGGATCAACACCTGCCGCCGCGTCAGCCGGTCGCCCTTCTTGGCGATGCGCTCGCCTTGCTGAATCGGGATGACGATCGGCTTGACGTCGTCGGCGGCGGCGAGCTTCCTGCGCTCGGTCTCGTCGCGGTTGAAGATGAGGTTCGGCTTCAACAAGCGATCGGCGACCGAGAGCATCAGCCGGCGTTGGTTGCGCGTGAGGCCCTCGATGTCGCGGAGGCGCGACGCCATGTCGGTCCGCGCCGCGGCGATGTCGCGCAGCTCGGACAGATCGGTGACGACCTCTTCTTTGAACTCGCGCGCGCCAGGCTGCGCGGCCACGTTGAAGTGGCGAATCGTGATGCCGCGGCTCAAGTCGGGCAAGAGGAACTGTCGATCGGCGACGACGTAATCGAAGTACGCGGCGCGCAGGCACTCGATGATCCGCACCTCGATCTCGAGATCGAAGCGCTGCGCCCTGAGGTCGGCGAAGTCTTCGGCCTCGAGCGCGGTGCCGAGGATGCGGAAGAAGTCGGCGCGGCGCGCTTCGAACACTGCTTGCGTCGGCGGCGTCGTGTCGGGCTCAGGCTGGCGCATGAAGGCGAACGCTTCGGACAGCTTCAGCTCGAGATCGAGCGGCAGCTGCGCGTCGTGATCGTAGACGCTCCGCACCTGCGCCGCCGCGTCCTTCATCATCCAGTCGCTCGTCTCTTGATCGATGATGTCGAGCGAGCTCGGCGCGCGGATGTCGCCTTCGACGTAGCCGCCGATCTCGGGGTTCTCGAGGAACGCGGGGTCGAGGAGGCGTGGCAGAACGACGAGCGAGAGGCCGCTCAGCCCGACGAGCAAGGTGGTGAGCAACGGGAGCAGCCGTCTCGCCCACGCGCGCGCGCGCCCTGGAAACGGCTGTTCGGTGTCAGACATTGAAGCTCCCCCGGGAATCGCGAGGTTGGCTCAGATGCGCGCGCCTGTTCACCCTCAGGGTGACGAAGGAGCCCGGCGACTGAGGGGGGCTCGACAAAGCGCAGCGATGGGCCAAGATCGCGATTACCGGCGTTCGATGTAGCCGGCTTTCCAGACCTTACCGTCTTGAGCGTCCAAGCGCACGTACACGTTGTCACCCTCGGCCAAGTAATACGCGCCGGCGTTCAGCACGCTCGGCGCATCCGAGAGGTCCACGGTTTTGCCGGCGGCCTTGTAGGTCGGCACGACGATGATCTGTGCGTCTTTGGCGGCCTTGTCCTTGTTCGGGCCGTCCTCGGCAGGCTTCGTCACCTTGAGGACGAGCGCCACCTGCGGAAAGGTGCCCTTCTTGATGCTCGTCACGCGCGCCTGCACGTTCTTCTTGTCGGCCTTGCGCGTCGCCGCCGACGTATCCGGATCTTTCTTCGCGCGGATCGATCCGCCGCCTTCGGGGTTCTCCATCGCGAGCTGATCGCCGAGGTCCTTCATCGCCGCGGCGGGATCTTTGTCTTCGGCGAAGGCGGCTGGGGCCAGCAGGAGGGCAGACAGAACGAGGGCGGTCTTCTTCATGTTCGATTTTCCTTTTGAGAGATTCACTACATTTAGTGCGGCTGCGACGACGCTTCGACCGGCGCGCTGGCCGGCGCTTTAGGCACTCCGAGGAAGCCGACGCGCCACACCTTGAACAGGCCGGACGAGATCGGCTTGCCGACGACCCAGACTTTTTCACCGACGTGCGACTTCAAGCGCTGGGCGACCGCGGTGTCGCTCAGCTTCAGTTGCTCGGCGCCGTCGAGCTTCAGCAACACCTGATCGCCGTCGACGCGCACGATGCCGACCTCGGGCTTGGCGCCGCCCGGAAGCTCGACGATGCGATACGAAACTGCACGCACGCGCGGCAACAGCGAGCCGCCCTTTTCGCGCAGACACTTGAGCTCGAGCTTGGCGCCGCCTTCGAGCCGCGCGAGCTCGTTCCACAAGTCGCCGACGACGTCATAGCGGTGGCCGTCATCGGTCACGAGCATCAGCGCCGGCGAATAGACCGTGCCGGTGCGGACGATGTTGCCGGTGAGCGCGACCGGGCCTTCCGGCTTCGTTTCGGCCGGCGCCGCGAGGAGCAGCGCCGCCGCGTAGAGCAGCGGCACCTACTTCACCTTCACGGCGGAGAGGCGCAGGTTGAAGCCGGAGTCGGCCTTCACCCGCACGATGTCGTTCGCTTTGGCGTTCTCCCAGATGAAGCTGAAGCCGCCGGTCGCGTACATCTTGCACGAACCACCTTCGGCGTCGGCCTGCGCGCAGACCTGCAGATACCCGTCTAAGAGGCCGCCCGTACCGGAAGCATCCTTGCGCCCCGGATCATTGAGCTTGATGCCGGTCGCCTGCTTGGTCTGCGGATCGGTGCCCGGCAGCGGGTAGTTGAAGCGGCAGTCGTCTTTTAGCAGCGAGGCGTCGGCGTTGTTCTGGCTCGTGACGAGCGTGGCGAAGAAGAGCGGCATGCGCGAGTAGGTCGAGCCGCCGGCTTCGGCGAGCGCTTCGATGCCGAACTTCTGGGTCGCCATCAGCTTCTCGACGAAGGCGATGCCGCCTTGGTCGGTGATCTTGCCGTCGTCGGCGATCTTGAAGCCCTTCTGGGCGTCGAAGAGGTAGCGCAGGTACAAGTAGCCGATGCCGCGCATCCAGCCGTTTTGATTGTCGCCGTTGATGCCGTCGATGTCGACGCGCAGGCCGGCCTTCGACGAATCGTGCAAGTACGCGTTGATGACGGCGAGGTTCGAAGAGCCGTAGCCCGTGAGATCTTCCGCGAGGTGGCTCAGCGCTTCGTTCAGGAAGGTCTCTTCCACCTTCGGCATGCCATTCACCATGATCGCGCGGGCGCGGGCCAGGTTGATCATGTGCTGGTACTCGTGCGCGAGCGTACCGGCGACGAGATCGACCGTCGGCGTCTTCGCCACGCCGTTGATCGTCGCCATCAGGCCCGGCGGCTGCGCCCACATGATGTCGGTCTGGTTGCCGTTGGCGGCGTCCGGGCCGAGCGAGGTGCCCATCGCGAGCACGTCGCGCACGTCGAAGAGGCCGACGGTGCCGGCGGTTCCGGCGCGACCCGAGAGCACGATGCCGAGCATGCCGTTGCCGTCGACGTCGAGCAGCGTACCGCTGTGATCTTCGCCCTTGTTGAAGAACAAGCGATCGCGCGGACCGGCGATCGTGTCGAACGCTTCGGCGAGCTTGTCGATGTCGGCCTGCGCGACGCTTGAATTGTCCTTGTCGAGCAGGATCGCCGTCTTGCCGACCACCTTCTTCACCGTGGTGATGACGTTGGCGTTCGCGCCGGCCGAGAACTTCAGCGGTGGCAGATCTTGGCCGACGGAGTAGCAGGTGCCCTTGTGCTTGTACTGATCGGCGGTGCAGGTGGTTTGCCGCACGGCGCCGCCTCCGCTCTCTGATGGTGCGTGGTAGAAGCTCTTCGGATCTTGGAGCGCCAGCCGCTCGCGCGCGCGCATGCCGGCTTCCATCTTGATCTTCGCCGTGAGCAACGCCGTGAGCGCCGGATCCATCGGCAGCTCGGGCAGCTTCGGCCGGTAGACGCGCAGCTCGTCGCGACGCGCGGTTTGGAACTCGAAGGTGAGCGGCGAGACTTCGTCGGGGACGCCGGCTTCGGCGAGCTTGTCGGCCGGCCAGTAGAGGCTGACGACGTAGTTGCCGGCCGCCGGGATGGTCAGCTCGGCTTGCAGCTTGTCGGGATCGGCCGTGACCGCGCACTTGCTCGCGACGCACATCTGGCCGAACGAGCACTCGAAGTCCTTCGTGCAGCTCGTCGCGGTCGTGGTCGCCGTCGTCGGGCCTTGCGAGCCGACGAGGCCGGTCTTGTTGTCGAGATCGCAGGGAGGAGGCAGCTCCTCGACCATCATGTTGTTATTGTTGTTGTTATTGTTGTTGCCGCCCGTGGGACAGGCGGTGAGAAGCGCGAGCGGCGGCACGACGACGAGCCAGGGGAGTCTCATAAGGGGAAAAGTGTATCGGGGGTCAGGCCGGCGCGCAAGAACGCCGAGTGAATGGCGATGACGATGGTGATGGGCGATGGGCGCGTCCTTCTCGTTCGGCTTCCTGACTAAGGATACGACGCGCGCAACGCGCTCAAGATCGCCCGCGTCGAGGCAGAGCGGTTCAAGGTGTAGAAGTGAATCCCCGGCGCGCCGCCTTCGAGCAGGCGCACGCACTGGTGCGTGGCATAAGCGATGCCGAGCTCACGCGTCGCGATGGGATCGCCCTGCGCGTATTCGAGCTGCGTGCGCAGCGTTTGCGGAATGCTCGCGCCGCACAGCTTGGTGAAGCGATCGACCTGGCCGAGGTCGGTGATCGGCATGATGCCGGCGAGCACCGGCACGTAGACGCCGCGGCTGCGCAGCTTGGCGACGAAGTCGAAGTAGCGCGTCGGATCGAAGAAGAGCTGTGTGATCAGGAATTCGCACCCGGCGTGCACCTTCAAGCGCGCGTGCTCGGCGTTCATGTCGAGATCTCGGTTCTCGACGTGGCCTTCCGGGTAAATCGCGCCGCCGACGCACAGGGCGAACTCGTCGCGCACCAGGCTCGCGAGCTCGTGACCGTATTGAAAGCCGCCGCGCGTCGAGCTGAAGGTGGTCGAGCCCTTCGGCGGATCGCCGCGCAACGCGAGCACGTTCTCGATGCCCTTGTCCTTGAGCTCGGTGAGGACGCCGCGGAGATCGTCTTTGGTCGCGTCGACGCAGGTCAAGTGCGCCATCGGCACGACGCCGGCTTCGTCCTTGAGCTTCGTGACGACGTCGAGCGTGAGGCGGCGGGTGGATCCACCGGCGCCGTAGGTGACCGAGCAGAAGTCCGGGTGCAGCGAGCGCAGCGATTTGATCGTCTCGCTGAGATTGTGCGCGGCTTCTTCGGTCTTCGGAGGGAAGAATTCGAAGGAGAACACAGGCCGGTTCCGAGCTTTGGCCTGGGTGAGGATCTGGGAGATACGCATGGCGGCCGGGGCGTACCGCTCGGGGGCGGCGGATGGCAAGGCTCGCCGTCGCCATCGCCCTGACGATCACCGATACCCGTTCGCGACGAACCAATCCCGCGCGCGCTCGATCGCCGGTTCAATCGGCGAGAACGCATACCCGAGCTCCCGCTCTGCTTTCCCGGACGCGAAGTAGTGATCCATCAACGAGAACCGCGTCTCGGCGCGCGAGAACAGCGGCCGCTTGCCACGCAACGCCGCAAGGCCCTCGACGCACGCAGCGACGAACATCGCGAGCCAACCGGGCGCAACGCCAAACGGCTTCCGCTTGCCGACGATGCCAGCGATCTTCGTCCAAAATTCGTAATAGGTGAGATTGTGCCCGGCCAAGATGTAGCGCTGGCCCGAAACGCCGCGCTCGTCGGCCAAGATGCAGCCCCGGCACACATCGAGCACGTCGACGAAGGAGTTGCCGCCGCTCGGCGCGAGGACGCCCTTGCCGCGCATCATCTCGAGCACCATGCCCGACGAGCTCGGCTTCGAATCGTACGCGCCGATCATGAACCCCGGATTGACGATGACGCAGTCTTGGCCCGCGGCGGCAGCGGCTTTCACGCGCTCTTCCGCGGCAGTCTTCGTATCCGGATAGACGTTGTGCAGCGCGTGCAGGTTGTACGGCGTCTCTTCGTGGGCGGGCGATCCATCGGGCACAGTGCCGACGGTGTCGACGGTCGAGATGTGCACGAAGCGCTTCACGCCGGCTTGCTTCGAGAGGCGCAAGAGCACCTCGGTGCCCTCGACGTTCACGCGCTCCATCTCTTTGCGATCGCGCTCCAAGAAGCTGACGAGCGCGCCGGCGTGAAAGACGACGTCCGTGTCGGCGACCGCGCGGGCGAGCGATGCGTGATCCACCAAATCTCCGGCGAGCTTTTCGACGCCCGAAAGATCCTTCGCCGCAATCGCGTCCTTGCCGCCGCGCGCGATGTACCGCACGCGGTACCCCTTCTCGGCGAGCACGCGCACGAGGTTTCCGCCGACGAAGCCGGTGGCGCCGGTGACGAGCGCGCGTCTCACTCGCCCATCTCATCGGCGTCGAACGCGGCAGACAGGGTCACCGGCTCGCGCAAGAGGTACTCGCCGCGGCGGATGTACAAGCGGCCCTTCTTCTGCAGCACCTTCATCGCGCGCGAGACCGTGCGCGGGTTCAAGCCGCTCGCCGCCGCGATGTCGTCTTGGGTGGTGCGAACGAGGTAGAGGTCCGGCGCCACCATCTTGCCTTCGCGGTTGGTCAGCGTGGTCAGGTAGTTCGCGACGCGGACGAACGCCGGCTCGAGCGTTTGGCGTTCGTTGGCGATGCCCTTCGTGTGGCGTTCAGCGAGCGCCTTCGACAGGTTCAAGAGGAGCTGCACGTCGCGCGTGATGAGCTCTCGGACCAAGGCCATCGGCAGGCTGTACGCGACGACCGGCTCCGCCGCAACCGCGGTCTCGAGCATCACGTCGCTGCCGCTGATGAGCTCGCCGGCGCCGAGCACCGAGAAGCCTTGGCGCCAATCGCTCTCGAGCGTCTCGCCTTGGGCGTTACGGTGGATGGTGCGAACCGTGCCGCTGATGACCAAGTGCACGAGGCCGGCCGGCGCTTCGACTTGGTAGATGCTGGCGCCGCGCGGCACCCGGCTGATGTCAAACTTCGTTGCGATGGCCGTCAAAGTATTTGGACTGACGCCCTGCAGGAGCGGGTGGTTCTGCAGCTCCACCGGCAGCGACACTTCGTTGATTTCCTTGACGATTTCGAGCTTCTTTTGAGCAACCGCGACTTTTTGAACCATAGAGCCTCCAGTGTTTGTGCCAGCGTGTGGCGTTCTGGAGCTTGATAGTGCGACTGCTGTGCCAACCGTTCACATGTCGGTGACGGTTGTCTGGCGCACTCTTTGGCGATAGCGATGGCGACTATGGCGGTTAGCAGCTGCCCTGGATCGACTTCGGCGTTCCGCACGAGTCGAGCTGCCAAAGCTTGCCGCTGATGCAGCGCGTTTGCGACGACGGGCCGCAGCGACACATGCCGCCGGAGCACTCTTTTCCGCCGCTGCAGGTTTGCGTGCTCTTGATGTGGCCGCAGCCGTCTTCTTCGATGACCTGTGAGCTCGAGCCGCAGCGATAGATGCTGCCGCTGCACGTGCCGCCCGTAGGACCGCCGCCGCTCGGGGTCCCGCCGCCGGTCAGGCACTGGCCGAACACGCAGGTCTCGCCGCTCGCGCACGCTTGCTTCAAGTCTTCGACGTCGCCGCAGGAGTTCATCCAGTAGACGGCGTCCGTCATGCACTCGACCGAGTAGTGGCTGGTGCAGCTCTGCGTCGTGCAGTTGCCGCCGCTGCAGGGCGTGCCGCAGTAGCCACCGTTGCACGAGGTGCCGCGCGGACAATCCGTATTGAGCGCGCAGGTGAGCACGCACATCTTCTTCGTCTCCACGTCGCTGAGCGCGTAGTCCTGGCAGCTCCACATAGCTTTGTCGGTGCAGTCCGCGTGGGCGCTGCATTCTTTGGTGCAGATGCCGACTTCGTCCGGCACGTCTTTGACGCAGCGGTTGAAGCTGCCTTTGCAGTCGGCGTCTGCGCTGCAGGTCTTCGGGGCGCCTTCGATGAGGCCGGTCGTGCCGGTCGTGCCGTTCACCGGGACCGGGACGCCGAGAGGGTGCATCGGCGCGCTCTCGTTGGTCGTCGTCGTGCGCGGCTCGTCGGTGACGCCGGGAATCGGGTCGATGCCGCCGGTCGTCGGCGTGACCGGCTGGCCGCTGTAGGAGCAAGCGGCGAACCCCAGGCACAACGCGGCGCGTCTAAGGAAAGTTCCGTCCACGCCGGCGTTATCGGAACCGGGGCCTTGGTAGTTGCCGCGATAGTTGCCTACCGACCGGCCGGCGCTTATTGAAACACCGTGTCCATCGAAGCCTTGAACGAGAGCTGCCACTGCATCAGCGTCGACGAAGAGGCGCTGAAGGCCGAGCTCGAGCGCGATCATACAGACCTCTATGCGCAGATCTTGAAGGATCAGCCCCACCTCTTCTCGTCGGTGCCGGTCTTCGTCTCGCCCGAGCACCTCGCGCAGATGCGGCGGGCGATCTCGGCCATAGAAGAGGTCATCGCGACGAAGGAGTGGCAGGCGGCCGCATTGGAAGAAGCGCCGGCCATCGCCCGCCACGACCCGAAGGTGCCGGGCGTGTTCTTCGGCTTCGACTTTCACATGTCCGATCGTGGGCCGCGGCTCATCGAGATCAACACGAACGCCGGCGGCGCGTTCTTGAACGTGGCGTTGGCGAAAGCGCAAAAGGCGTGCTGCGACGAAGTGCGCGCCTTGGTGCAGCCGGCGTCCGGGGAAGAGGACACGCTCGCCGACATGTTCGTGCAAGCGTGGCGGACGGCGCGCGGAAACGTGGCGCCGCCGCGGGTGGCGATCGTCGACGCCGCGCCCGAGCAGCAGTATTTGTATCCCGAGTTCTTGCTCGCGGCGGCGGTGCTGCGCGCGCGCTCGATGCCGTGCACGATCAGCGATCCGAAAGCCCTAGAATTGCGTGACGGCGCGCTCTGGGCCGGCAGCGAGCGCATCGATCTCGTCTACAACAGGACGACCGACTTCTACTTTGCCGACGAGGCGTCGCGCGTGCTGAAGGAAGCGTACCTGAGCGGCGCTGCCGTCGTCACGCCGCACCCGCGCGCGCATGCGTTGTACGCGAACAAGGCGAACCTCGTGCGGCTCTCGGATCCCGGATGGCTCGCGCGCCTGCCGGTGAGCGACGAGACGAAGCGCGCAGTGCTCGAAGCGGTGCCGCGCACGGTGCGGGTCTTTGCCGCTGATCGCGACGCCCTCTGGTCGAAACGGAAGGAGCTCTTCTTCAAGCCCGAGCACGGCTTCGGCAGCAAAGCGGCCTATCGCGGCGACAAGCTGACGAAGGCGACCTTCGAAGAGATCTTGCAGGGCGCCTACGTCGCCCAAGCGCTGGTGCCGCCGAGCACGCGCACGATCAAGTTCGCCGGCGAAGAGCGCCCGCTGAAGCTCGACGTGCGTGCCTACGTCTACCGCGGCGAGGTGCAACTCTTCGCGGCGCGCTTGTATCAGGGGCAAACGACGAACTTTCGCACGCAGGGCGGCGGCTTCGCCCCGGTCTACACCCGGCCCTAACCCACGAACAGGTTGCGTTCG
Organism: Deltaproteobacteria bacterium; assembly: GCA_020848545.1. Taxonomy (GTDB): domain Bacteria; phylum Myxococcota; class JADLHZ01; order JADLHZ01; family JADLHZ01; genus JADLHZ01. The sequence continues at coordinate 67,230 of JADLHZ010000108.1, forward strand.
GGTGCGAACACGAAGGTGCGGGTCAGGCGATCCCAGTTCAGCTTGCCGACCGCGTACGGCCGATCATCCGTGCCAAGCGCGAGCGCCGTCGACTCGGCCGCCCGCGACTCTTCGACCGCCTCCTTCAACACGGCGATCTGCTGGCCGCGGCGCAAGCGCGCGACGTCCTCTTGGCCGACGCGGAACATGGGCCGCGGCCGCCACGCATCACCGAGCGATTTGACGCGCTGCTTGCGCTCTTCGATCGTCAGCGCCTTCAACGCTTCGAGCGTGACCGAGTCCTTCGCGTCGAAGCCGCCCGAGAAGGTGCGGCGCAGGTTCAAGACATGCCCGCCGAGCCCGAGCGTCTGGCCGATATCGCGCGCCAACGAGCGCACGTAGGTGCCCTTGCCCACGCGGCAACGAAAGTCCGCAGCGCCGTCTGGATGCACAGCGACGATCTCGAGCGCATGCACGATGACCGGCCGCGCTTCGGGCTCGAACTGCTCGCCGGCCCGCGCGCGCTCGTACGCTCGCACGCCACCGCGTTTTTGCGCCGAGTAGCGCGGCGGCTTCTGCACGATCTCGCCGACGAACTTCTTCGCCGCGGCTTGTGCTTCAGCGAGCGTCAGCTTCGTCGCATCGACCTCGCGCAGGACTTCGCCCTCGGCGTCGTCAGTCGTCGTGTCGATGCCGAAGCGCATCTGCCCTTCGTACGCTTTGTCTTCGTCGGTGAGGAACTGCGCCACCTTCGTGGCCTCGCCGATCAGCAAGACGAGCAAGCCTGTCGCGAGCGGATCGAGCGTGCCGCAGTGGCCCACGCGATCGACGTTGAGCAGATCGCGCACGGCGTCGACGACATCGAAGCTCGTCAGGCCGCGCGGCTTGTCGACGAGGAGGACCCCGGCGAGCCCGTTGGGGTCAGGGTTTTTCGAGCGCCGGCGGTGGGGCCTTCGATGGCCCCCCTTGCGGCCGTCCTTCGGTCGCTCCGTTCGGGGCGGCTGCTGCGCTTCGCTTTTGGAGTCCTTCGTATCGACGATCGACATCTCTCACCGCTGCTTTGATGAGGCGCACGTCTTGGTCCAAGTCTTCGAGCTTGCAGTACACGCTCTCGAATGACACGCGCGCCTCATCGCGATGCGTGCGCACGTCTTCGAGCTTGCGCGAATACTGGCCGAGCCAGTCCAAGAATTTTTCTCGGAAGTGCAGAAACTCCTGCATCTTCCGCTCGATGTCCTCGAGGCGCCTTTCCGTTTCGGCGCCCTGCACTAGAAGGTGCGATGTCTTTTGGTCAAGGGCGGACAGGAGCGAGACAATTTCCTGCGCGTGGCGGCGCAACGGGTGTTCCATATGGATGTAAGCGTAACACGCACGTTTTCACACCCGAAAAATTTTGCCGCGTTTCCGGCCTGCGATGAAACGTCGGGTTTCTAAGGGCGATAAGCTCGACCTTCGCCGCGACCTACCGCTAATCCCCGCCGATGTCCTTCGGGAACGGATCGATCTGAAACTGCGTCGTGTGGTGACACTTCTCGCATTCGAAAGTGCGCACCTCGACGCCGCCGAACGAGCGCAGCCGGTTGTCGCTCGTGAAGCCCGCGCTCTCGCCGTCGCGACCGAAGTGGGCGGACGGCCGCATGTACGCGCCGCACTTCGGGCACACCTTCACCGCTTTGACGGTCTTCGTGCGCTGCTGGCGGAGCTTGTCGTTCTTTCCGGCTTGCTTCTCGGGCTTGAGCGCGTTCTTCGTATCGGCTTCGGGCTTCGCCTTCGCCGGCGCGGCCTTGTCGAGCGAGGCCTTCAACATCGTCGGCGGCGGCGGGGCCTTCGGCGCCCGCGCCGACGTCGTGGTCTTCTCCTTCTGCTCGATCGGCCGGTCCTTCGGGCGCACCATCGTGGGAGCGATTGAATCACGCAGAGGGCGTGCTAGTCGAGCGCGGGTTGAAGACCTTCGCCCGTTACCTCTCGCTGCTCGCGCTCGCGGTGCTCGTCTTCACGGCTTGTAACGCCGTGGTCGTGCTCGTGCCGCGTGAGCTGCTCGTCCGGCGCGTGCTCGCAGGGTACGAGGAAGGTGCGCTCGGCACCGAAGACTATCCGGGCCGCAGGGTGTGGATCGGGATCGATCAATTCTCGGACTGCGTCATGCTCCAGACCATGATCGACCGGCAGCCGGCGTGGCTCGCCACGGCGATCAGCGCGCGCTACCTGCGCTTCGACCCAGGCGGCCCAGGGACATGCCTTCGCCTGCGCGACGAGGTTGCCGGGCAAGGCGCGCCCGTCGAGCACGTGCACTACCACCGCTACTGGTTCGGCAATCGCACCGTCACCGCGCTGCTCGTCGCGACGCTCGGCGTCGGCGGCGGTCGCATCGCGCTCACGATCGCCGGCTACGCGTCGGTGCTCTTGCTCCTCGCCGTGGCGTTTCGCCGTTCACGCCGCCTCGGCCTATGGACCTTGCCCATCGCGCTCTTTGCGCTCGTCTTTGGCGGCTTGCCACACCTCGGGCCGCTCTACTCGCACGCGCCGCAGTGGATCGTGTGCTGGCTCGCGGCGGCGCTGCTGCTCGTCGTAAAGGACATGGACCCGCATCGCCTCCGCCTGCGCGCGGCGCTCCTTGGCGCCGTCTTCGCGTACTTCGATGTGCTCCTGTCGACGCCGCTCTGCCCGCTCCTCGTCACCGCCGTCGTCTACTTGCGCTGCTTCGACGCGAGCGGTGACGCACGCGCATCGGCGAAGACGGCCGGTGCTGCGCTGGTCGGGGCCGGCGCCGGAATCGTCGCGACGGTGCTGCTGAAGCCGTTGCTCTCCGGCGCATACTTCGGTTTCGGCGGGGTGCTCGGTGACTTTTTTTCGCAGCTCTTCGTGCGCGTCGGCGCCAGCGAGCGGCGCTGGTTCTTCGCGCCGATCGCGGCGGTCTGGCGCACGCTCGACTACGCCACCTTCGCCGACGGCGCGTTCAAGTGGCCGATCGTCGGCTTCGGCCTCGCCGGCTACGGCATCGCGATCGTGCTGTGGTGGCGCCGCCGCACGCAGGGCCATGCGCTGCTCCTCGGCCTCGCCTGCACCGTCTTGCTCGCCGCGTGGTACCTCGGCATGGCGAACCACACCGAGAACCACCCGGATCTCATGAGCCGGCACGTGTTCCTGCCGCTCGCGCTCGGGTGGACCGCGGTGCTCGTGCAAGTGGCGGCGATGCACCGCAAGCCGCTTCGAGCGCGCGCCGACGGTCCCGCGGCGCCTTTCTGAAGATCGCTGGCGCCCCCGCCGGAGCCTCGCCCCCGAAAACACCTTGCAGAGGTACTCGAGGTGCGTGCGCTCGGCACATGGGAGACGTTTTGCGCGACAATGCACGACGCGCTCGGCGGTGGCACGGTCATCGCCTGCGCCGCCGAGCTCTTCGCGCCCATCTCTGACGAGGCCGTCAGCGGGGCGGCGGCGACCTTGTGCCGCACCCATCCCGTCCTCACCTTCAGCCCGAGCGGCGGCCGCTTCGTCCCGCACTGGCGCGCCATCGCCGTCGAGAAGGTGGCGATCCCGGAGCCCAGCGAGTTTCTGGACGCGCTGACCAATCGCTCGTTCCCGGCTGGTGCTCCGCCGGTCGCGATCGCAACATGCGGCCGAATGGTCGGCGTCGCGTTTCACCACGCGATCGTGGACGGCCTCAGCGCGTTTCGCTTCCTCCGCGACCTCGTCGAGCTCGCCTACGCGCCACGCGAGCTGCAGAGCCCCGGCGCGCTCGGCCCGTCGGTCGAGGCCAGAATCGGCGCCCGACACGGCGCGACGAGCCTGTGGACGAACCTGCGGGAAAACGTCGCCCACGAGTGGCGATCGCGCGCCGCCACGCCGCACAAGGCCCGCTTTGAACAGCATGTGCCGTTCGCTCGTCGCACGACGCGGCACCTCGCATTCGCGTTGCCGCAACACGAGAGCGAAGCGGTCATCGCGCATGGCAAGAGCAGCGGCGCCGGGCTGCACGCGTGGCTCGCGGCCGCCGAGCTCCTCGCGAACCGCGATCAGTTTTTCGCCCGCCGCGCCGACACGTTCTTGCGCCACCACACAGCGATCGACCTGCGCGAGGCCGCCGGCATGTCGCCACGCGAGCTCGCGTGCGCGATCGCCGTCGTCGACACGGCGCACGCCGTGGCCGGAAAAACGATGCGCGCGCTCGCGGCAGAGATCGCCGGAGCGCTGCCGATCGCCCGCGCGCGCCGCGGCCGCATGGCGACGAAGTTCCCCCGCTGGCTCGCGCACGCCGGCGTTCGCCTCACCCTGCGCTCGAGCGAGGCCGATCGACGCTTCCTTTACCAAAGCTCGCTGACGAACTTGGGGCGCCTGGCCGATCATCCGGCCGACGCACACATCGCGCGCTACTTCGCCAACTCCGGCCGCATCGTCGGCGACTTTCCCTTCTTGGCGCAGGTCTTCTCGCACCGCGGGATCGTCCAAGGGGCCTTCTCCTACTGCGAGCCGCTGATGAGCCACACGGCGGCCACCGAACACTTTGAGCGCTTCCGCGCACACGCACTGCAGAGCGCCGCCCTGCGCCGAGCGGCCTAGCTAGAGGATCACCGATGCCCTTCATCACGACGACCGAACCGGAACCGCACTTCGCCCGCAGAAAGCGCTTGTTGAAAGCGCACCCCGAGATCCGCACGCTCTTCGGCTACGACCCGTGGCCGAACCTGTGGATCGTCCTCTGCATCGTCGTGCAGTTCGGCATCGCCGCGCTCCTGCAATTCGCCGTCATGCCCGGCTGGGCGCGCGCGATCGCCGTGATCGTCGCCGCGTACGCGGTCGGCGCCTTCATCGCGCACTACGGCGGCGTCATCTTCCACGAGGCGTCGCACAACTTGGTGGCGCCGACCGAGACCTTGAACCGCCTGGCCGCGATCGTCGCGAACTTCGTCAACGTCGTGCCGTGCGCGATGACCTTTCGCCGCCACCACGGGCCGCACCACAAGCACATCGGCTACCGCGCGGTCGACAACGATCTGCCGGGAGATCTCGAGCGCATCCACTTCGGGCATTCGCCGCTGCGCAAGCTCTTCTGGCTGTGCACCTACACGTTCTGGGCCGTGTTCTTCCGCGGCTTCTGGCGCAAGCCGGATCGTTGGGAGGTCTTCGGCGTCGCCGTCCAGCTCACGGTCAACGCGCTCGCGATCTATTACATCGGCTGGGTCGGCTTCGCGTACCTCGCGATCTCGACGTGGCTCTCGTCGGGACCGCACCCGGTCGCTGGTCACTTCATCCACGAGCACTACATCTGGCACGCCGGCCAAGAGACCTATTCTTACTACGGCATCTTGAACCGTGTGACGGCGAACCTCGGCTACCACAACGAGCACCACGACTTCGTCAGCGTGCCGGGCTCACGCTTGCCCGAGCTGCACGCGATGCTGAAGGACGAATACGCGCCGCTCTACGCCGACAATTCGTGGGCGAAGGTGATGTGGCGCTTCGTGTTCGATCCGTCGATCACGCACGACTCGCGCTTTTGTCGAGGGCTCACGCCGTCGGAAGGAGCTTCACGATCACGCCCGGATGCGGCGCGTAGCTCACCCGCAGCGCCGCTCGCTCCGGCGGGTCAACGAGCTCCAGCCTGAAGCGCTTCAACATCGACCCGAGCACGAGCTGCATCTCGGTCAACGCAAACGACGCGCCGATGCACGCGCGCTGGCCGAGCGCAAAAGGCAAATAGCTCCCCTTCTTCGGCGGCGGCTTGCCTTCGACGCGGAGGAAGCGCGTGTGATCGAAGCGGTCGGGATCATGGAAGTGCGCCTCGAGCCGGTGCGTCGCGTACGGGCAGTAGCCGATGGAATCACCAGGCACGAGCGCGATGTCGTCGATCTGAAACGGCGCCGTCACCTCGCGCCCGAAGGTCGGCAGCGACGGATAGAGCCGCAGCGACTCGTCGCACACGGCGCGCAGCACGCTGTCATCGGCGCCGCGCACGAGCTCCTGCAACGCCGGCCGCTCCGCGACGAGCATCCACATCCAGCCGAGCGCCGACGCCGTCGTCTCGTAGCCGGCGGAGAACATGGTCAACAGGTGGTTCACCATCCGCTCGCGCGAAAACGCCGGATCCTTTTGCATCATCGCGTTCATGTCGAAGGGCTCCGTGCTGCCTCTTCGCTCGTCCATCAGCTCGGCGATGATCCCGCGCAGCGTCGCGAGCTCGCGCACGAAGCGCCGCGCGAAGATCTTGGGATAGCGCTTCGGCAAGTCCACCGGCAACGCGCCGCGGACGGTGATCGACCCCAAGCAGTGCGCGAGCGCCGTCACGATGCGCTGCATGTGCTCGTCGACGTTTCGGTAGAACATGCGCTCGCCGATGACCCCGAGCGTGATCGCGAGGCTGTCTTGGTAGAGATCGCGCTCCTCGCCGACCTTCAATGTGTCCATGTACGCGTCGATGCGCTTCTGCATGATCGGAAGAAACGCGGCGTTCGCCGCCGGCTTGAACGCGGGCTGCAAGCGGCTGCGATCTTCCTCCCACACGGCGCCTTCGGTCGTAATCAGCCCGTCGCCCAAGATGTCGGTCAGCAGCTGGTAGTCGAAGCTCTTCTTCAGCTTGTCGTTGTGCTGCACGAGCGTCGTCGCGATCGCTTCGTGATCCAAGAAGAGCCAGATGCGCCGGCTCGGGTGCGGCAGGATCAAGCGCGGCCCGAATTCGCGCCCGAACTCCAGGAACGTCTTCGCGCGATCGGTGACGAAGCCGTGCGCGAGCCGCGGCCACTCGTAGAACGGGATCTTCAGGCGAGCGCCTTCCTCAGGTTCTGCTCGACGCGCGCGAGCACCGGCCCCGAGTGCACCTCGAGCGGCGATCCCACCAACACTTCGTAGAGCTCGAGGTACCGGCGCGCGAGCTCGGCGCGAACGCTGTCCGGGATCTCTGGCGGCGGGCCGTCGCCCTTCCAGCCGTGCTCGATGAGCCAGCCGCGCAGAAACTCCTTGTCGAGCATGCGCGGCGTCTCCTTGGCTTTGATCCGCGCGTCGAGATCGTCGGCGTACCAGTAGCGGCTGCAGTCCGGGGTGTGCACTTCGTCGATCGCGATGATCTCTCCGCCGTGACGCCCGAACTCGTACTTCGTGTCGACGAGCACGAGCCCGCGCGCCTTCGCGTGCGCCGAGCCGGCGTCGAACAAGGTGAGCGCCAGCGCCTGCACGCGCTCCCACTCGGCGGGCGTGCAGATCCCCCGCGCGACGATCTCCTTCGCTGAGATCGGCGTGTCATGCTCGCCGTATGCAGCCTTCGTCGACGGCGTGATGATCGGCTGCGCAAACGCTTGATACTGCGTCATGCCCTTCGGCAGCGTGATGCCGTACGCCGCTTCGCCGCCAGCCTGATGCTTTCCTGACTCGTACTCCCGCCAAAGCGAGCCCGTCAGCCGCGCGCGCACGATGAGCTCGAGCGGGATCGCCTTGGCTTCTTTGGCGATCATCACTTGCGGATCCGGCACGCTGAGCAAGTGGTTCGGCACTTGCTTCGCCGTCTTCTCGAACCAGAAGCGCGCGATCTGCGTCAGCATCTCGCCCTTGAACGGGATGACGCCGAGCAAGCGATCGAAGGCGCTGATGCGATCCGAGACGACGAGGATGCGCTGATCGCCGCGTGACCAATTGTCGCGCACTTTGCCCTGGTAGAAGCCGGAGAGCCCGAGCGCCTTTCCGAGCGGCGCGGCGTCGGCCAAGGCGTGCGGCATCTGTGCAATCAGGGTTGGGGCGAGGATCGTCTCCGCCTTTGTCTTCATCCCTGCTCCTTGCGAACGATGAGGTTCAAGTACTGCGGCTCGGCCTCGACACCGGCCGCGAGCACGTCGCGAACGAGCGCGGCCCATACCTCGTGCAGCGTCGCGACCACTTCCGGCGGCGGCTCCAGATCCGGCAGCGCGGCGTCTTTGCTCACCACGGCATGGAACGCGCGCAGGTCCGCGGGGCTCACGCCGAAGGTGTCCTTCAGGCTCGCGCCGAGCGTCGCGCGCAACAACGCCGAGCGCAGCAAGAGATCCACGGTGACCGCGTGTATGTCCGGCTCGCAGGCTTGCAGCGACACCGCGTAGTCCGCCGCGGCCCGCGCGACGAAGCGCAGCGCGAGCATCTGCCGGGCGAGCCCTTCGATCCGCTTCTGAGCGTGCGCGAGGTCCTGGCGGGAAGCGAACGCGCGCGCTGGTTCACCCGCGGGTCCCTCGACGAAGCGCGGGATGCGCCCGAGCAACGCCTTCAGGAAGCGCTCGTCGTCGGCGTTGAGCGGGCGGCGCGAAAGACCGGGCAGGCGAAAGAGCCCCTCGCTCTCGGCCTTGCGCACCCAATCGGCGAGCTTGTGCGACTGCTCGACGCCGAGCGACAAGAGCTCGCGCAGCGGGTGCTTGCGAACGAGCGCCGCCGCCGCCTCGGGGTCGCCTGCCGACAACACCTCGAGCCCGAGCGAGATCCAATTGCGCACGTCGCGGCCCGCCGCCCGCACGCTGTCCGTCTCCGAGTACACGCGCTCTTCGAACACGCACGTCGCGTTGACGGCGTAGATCAACTCGTTCTCGAGCTCGCCGACGAGCTCCACGTCTTGCACCGCGTTCATGACGCGTACGAAGAACGAGTCAGCGAAAAACGGCTCGGCGTAGGTGACCGGCAGTGTGTGGCGCACCGCCGTGTGGCCTTCGCGCGCCTTCAACTGCGCCGCTGGCCCGCGCCGGGAGAACAGCTTGAACGCGTCGTCGCGCGGCGGAAAGCCGAGCTCCTCCAAGCGGGCGTCGCGCAGGCGCACCACCGTCTCTTCGAGCTCGGCGGCGATCGCCCACTTCGCATCGCGCATCATCGTGTCGGCGCGCTGCCAGTCGACCGAGTACAAGTCGGCGATCAAGCGCAGCGGCGAGAACGGCTTGTTGTCGTTCGCCGGCACGTCGTTCGCGGCGGTCGGCAGCGACTCGTCGAGCTCCGAGGGCTCTTCGTCGTCCATCACTTCGAGCACGAAGGTGCCGTCCGGCGTCACCAGGCGCTCGACGTCGTCGTCCGGCCAGTTCTCGTCGCGCGCGTCGTACACCTTCAAGCGGCGGAACAAGTAGAGCGTCTGCAGATCCTCATCGAGCTTCTCGAAGAGCAGCGTCGCCGTGCCGTGCCCGTGCGCGATCGCCGCTGCGAGCCAGCGCTCGATGTAGCGCAAGTCCGGCGCCGACGACGAGCCGATGCCGAGATCGATGACGCGCTTCACCTGCTCGTCGCTGGCGAGCGCCACCACGTCGATCGCGTCGCCTTCGCCGACGTCTTGCGCCAGCGCGAAGAGCTCGAGCGGATCGAGCGCTTGGACCGCCGCGGTGACGTCGCGGCTGTTCAGGAGCTCGCGCAGGCGCTGCGCCCCACCCTTGCCGACGTCGGCGCGAAAGCGGGAGAACGGGATGATCTTGTCGTCTCTTTCTGGGCTCATCGAGAGGCCGCCGGCTAGCCTGCGCCGCGCAGATTGTCTATGACGTCCGCCGTGCCTCCTTCGATTCAACCGCTCGCCTACTCGCCGCACCTCAAGGCGGTGACGCCCGTGCTGTCGGCGCTGAAGAGTGGCCGCCAGCACCATGCGAACCTGTGGTCGGGCCCGGAGGGCATCGGCAAGTACCTCTGGGCGCGCAAGATCGCCCGCTACGCCTTGTGCATGAGCGGCGACGGCATCTTCGACGATCGCTGCCCGTGCGTCTCGTGCCAGCAGGGCGATCAGCACCCGGACCTCGTCGTGCTTGGAAACGAGCCGGAGTCGCTCAAGGTGGATCGGGTGCGCCAACTGCTCGCCGCCTGCGCGTTGAAGCCGATGATCAGCGCGCGCCGCGTCGTCATCATCCGCGACGTCCATCTGTTGACGCCGCAGGCGCAGAACGCGTTTCTGAAGACGCTGGAAGAGCCGCCGGGACAGACGATCTTCATCTTGCTCACGCACCAAGAGCGCAAGCTCCTGCAGACCATCCGCTCGCGCTGCCAACACGTGCGCTTCTCGCCGTTGGACGCGGCGTCGCTGCGGACGATCTTCCACGAGCTGCTCGCGCCCTTCGACGACGCGGCGAAGCAGAGCTTGCTCGACGCCGCCGCCGGATCCGGCGCGCAGCTGCAGCGGCTCATCGAAGCCGGCGAAGAAGACGAGCTGTTCAAGAAGCCGCTCGGGCCGCTGTTGAAGGCGCCGATCCGCGATCGCTTGGCCGCGGCCGAGACGCTGGCCGAATCGCAGCAGACGACGCAGATCGCGGCGATCCGCTTGGCCGCGCAGCTCGCCGAGTGGGCGCGCACGGGACAGCCGCATCAAACGAAGCGCGCGATAGCGTTGTTCGACGAGTTGAACGAGCTCGTCCTGCGCGCCGAGGGCAACGGGAATCGGCGCTTGCTGTGGGAGAAGTGGCTGCTCTCCGTTTAGTGTTGAAAAACGGTAGCGACGGGCCGTCCGGGATGAAGAGTGATCGATCGGCTTTTTTGTTTTCCCTGGCCCTGACCCAGCCCCTGGGCCCCGACCTCCCGTGCCCTGGCCGCGCACGCGACCTCGACCGTGACCATGACCGCGCGGTTGCCATAAGGGCGTGTCTGGTGTGAAAACAAAGGCTTGCGTCGAGCGGCGATCGTTCGGTCGCGAAGGAGCTTTTGCTCGCCGTCGTCTCGGCGAACGCAGCGGTGGGCGCGACGACAGATTCAGCGATGCACGCAGTAGACGCCGTCGCCCATAGGCTGTGCGGCAGGCTCAGCCGTCTTTGCCGCTGAACCGCCGGAGGCCGAGGCCACGGTCGGGTTCGCGGGCAGGGTCGCGTGCGCGGCCAGGGCGTGCGCGGCCAGGGCGTGGGAGGCCAGGGCGAGAACGGAGCCAGGCGGACGCTCGCCGCTGTTCGCGCCGCGTTCAACACCGCCGACCCGGCCAGAAGAAGAGCCACGATGGCCTGCTGTGCCGTTTTTTCAACGGCCTGCTGGGCCTCCCCCGAGTCCGCCCTGACGCGCGGGTCCACGACGGAACCTTGCGATCCCCGGGCATGTGAGCGAAGCCAAAGGATCTATGGAAGAAACCCCCCAGACGGACGCCGCCGGCAGTCAGACGACTGCTGCGACCGCCGAAGCCGAGCCGAAGGCTCCGGCCCCGGCGCCAGCGGGCACCCGTCTTTGTGCCGTGAAGTTCCGCGACGCCGGTCGCACCTATGACTACGACGCCGGCGCGCTCGAGCTGAAGCGCGGCGACCTCGTGCTCGTCGACTTCGCCGAGACGAAGGTCGTCGGCATCGTCGCCCGTTCGAAGTCGCTGACGCAGTCGAGCTCGCAGAGCCATCCGAAGGTGCAACGCAAGCTCGACGACGCCGACAAGGCGAAGCTCGAGACCATCGCCGAGAACGAAGAGCGGGCGTTCAAGTTTGCCCTCTTGAAGCTGCGGCAGAGAAACCTGCCGGCGAAGATGGTCGCGGCCGAGCTGTCGTTCAACGAGGACAAGCTCACCTTCTACGTCGCCAGCGAAGAGCGCATCGACCTGCGCAACTGGATCCGCGATGTCTCCGTCGAGTTTCGTGCGCGCATCGACGTGCGGCAGATCGGCGCGCGCGACGCGGCGAAGTTCATCGGCGGCGTCGGCTCGTGCGGCCGCGAATTGTGCTGCTCGACCTGGCTCGTCGATTTTCGGCCGGTCTCGATCAAGATGGCGAAGGATCAGAACCTCGCGCTCAACCCGGACAAGGTGTCGGGCCAGTGCGGCCGCCTGTTGTGCTGCCTGACCTACGAGCAAGACACCTACCGCGACATGCGCAAGGGCCTGCCGAAGATCGGCAAGCGCGTCTATACGCCGATGGGCGACGGGCGCGTCAAAGACGTGAACGTCTTGCGCCGAAAGATCCGCGTGCAGCTCTTGGAAGGCTACGAAGAGTTCGACGCCGAGCAAGTGAGCCCGATGTTCGGGACGAAGGGCGAGCTTTTGCAGCCGAGCTTCGGCGAAGCGCGGCAGGACTTCGAGGAAGAGGAAGAAGAAGGAGACGACGCGGCGGTCGACGGTGTGGAAGGCGCGCCGCCCGCTGCGGGTGCGCCTCCGCCGGCGGCGCAAGCGCGACCGCCGCAGGGCCCGCCGCAAGGATCTCCTGCCGGTGCGCCGCGCCGCGACGAGCGGCCTGGGCAGCGCTTCGATCGGCCGCGCGGGCCGGACCAACGCGGGCCCGATCAGCGCGATCAGCGCGGACCGCGCCCGGGCTTCGATCGGCCGCGGGGCGATAGACCACCGGGTGATCGTCCGCCGCGCGACGATCGGCCGCGGGGCGATCGGCCGTTCGGTGATCAGCGCTCCGAGCAACGCCGCGACCAACGGCCGCCGCGCGAGGATCGACCGCGTGATGACCGCCCGCGCCAAGATCGCCCGCGCCAAGATCGGCCACCAGGCGAGCCAAGGCCTCCGGATCAGCAACGTCAAGGACCGCCGCCACCGCAAAGTGGACCCCCGCGCGAAGGCGGTGAAGGCGGACCCGGGGGCGAAGGCGGACGCAGACGGCGTCGACGCCGTGGCCGCGGCGGACGTGGCGGCGGCGGTGGTGGACCGGGCGGTGGCGGCGGCGGCGGCGGCGGCGGCGGCGGCGGTCCGCCGAGTGGCGGGGGCGCACCTCCGAGCGGCGGCGGCTCACCTCCCCCAAGCTAGCACCCTCGACTCGCGTGCGCATGTTCTGCGATAGCCGCGGCAAATGAGCACCCGCACTCTCGTCACCAGCGGCCTGCCGTACGCGAACGGCAGCATCCACCTCGGCCACCTCGTCGAGTACCTGCAGACCGACATCTTCGTGCGCGCGCTGAAGCTCTCGGGCAAAGACGTGCTCTACTGCTGCGGCGACGACACGCACGGCACGCCGATCGAAGTCAGCGCGCAAAAACGCGGCATCAAGCCCGAGCAGCTCGTCGCCGAGACCGAGAAGGAGCACGTCGAAGACTTCAAGAAGTTCGACGTCGGCTTCGACGGCTTCTACGGCACGAACCACCCGGTCAACGAGAAGTACGCGATCGAGATCTACGACGCGCTGAAGAAGAAGGGCTGGATCGAGCGCCGTCAGTTGGAGCAGCTCTACTGCGAGACCGACAAGCGCTTCCTCCCCGATCGCTTCGTGCGCGGCACCTGCCCGAAGTGCGGCACCGCCGATCAATACGGCGACGTCTGCGAGTCTTGCGGCACGACGTACCAGCCGACCGAGCTCAAAGGCCCGAAGTGCATCCTCTGCGGCACGGCGCCGGTCCTGAAGTCGAGCGAGCACGCGTTCTTCGTGCTCGAGAAAGCGCGCAAGCCGCTGGTCGAGTGGCTCGACACGCCGGGGCGCGTGCAGCCCGAGATGCGCAACTTCGTCGAGACGTGGCTGAAGGACGGCCTGCGCGACTGGTGCATCACGCGCGACGGGCCGTACTTCGGCTTTCACGTGCCGGACATGCCGGGAAAATATTTCTACGTTTGGCTCGACGCACCGATCGGCTACATCGGCTCGACGCACCGAACGGCCGAGCGCCTCGGCAAGAACGTAGAGGACTACTGGCGCGGCCCGGCCGGTGAGACCGAGATCGTGCACGTCATCGGCAAAGACATCGTGTACTTTCATGCGCTCTTCTGGCCGGCGCTGCTGTCCGCTGCAGGGTTCACGCTGCCGAGCAAGCTGCATGTGCACGGCATGCTGCGCGTCAACGGCGAGAAGATGTCGAAGACGCGCGGCACCTTCATCAACGCGAAGGTGTTCGCCGCGCACTTGGATCCGCAGTACTTGCGCTTCTATTACGCGACGAAGCTCTCCGCGAAGGTCGAAGACATCGATCTCTCGTTCGAGGACTTCGTCAATCGCATCAACGCCGAGCTGGTGAACAAGATCGTCAATCTCTATTCGCGCGTCGTGCCGTTCTTGGGGAAGCTCGACAAGCGCCTCGGCAACGACGCGCGCAAGGACTCGCCGGAAGCGCGCGAGGTCGTCCGCTTGCTCACCGAGGCGCAAAAGGGCTTCACCTCGATCGACCACGCGCACGCGATGCAGCAGGTGCTCGCGATCGCCGACATCGGAAACAAGTACTTCCAGGACAACAAGCCCTGGGAGAAGATGAAGGCCGACCCCGAGGGCGCGCGCGCCGTCTGCACCTTCGTCATCAATGTGTGCAAGGCCGTGACGATCGGCATCAAGCCCGTGCTGCCGAAGCTCGCCGCCGAGACCGAGAAGATGCTCGGCATCGGCCCGGTCGATTTCCGATCACCGTTGTTCGACCTCACGGATCGCAGCATCGGCGAGCCGCAACGCCTCATCGAAAGGATCGACATGGAACCTTTGAACAAGATCGTCGAAGCGAGCGCGACCGCGGCGCCGGCCGCCCCCCCCGCCGCCGCGCCGATCGACCCGGTGAAGCCGGAGATCACCTACGATCAATTCAGCGTGGTCGATCTGCGCGCCGGCAAGATCAAGTCCGCGGAGCGCGTGCCGAAGAGCGAAAAGCTGTTGAAGCTGATGGTCGACGTCGGAGAGCCCGAGCCGCGGCAAGTGATCGCCGGCATCGGCCTCGCGTATCAGCCGGAGCAGCTCGTTGGAAAAACGGTCGTCTGCTGCGTGAACCTGAAGCCGGCGAAGCTCATGGGCCACGAGTCGAAGGCGATGATCCTCGCGGCCGGCCCGGGCGGAAAAGATCTCGTCGTCACCGAGCTGCCCGCGGCGACGCCGGCCGGCGCTGCGGTGAAGTAGCTGTCAGCCATCAGCATGAAAGATCCGTTCACTCACGCAGGACAGAAAGAGCTCGCCGCGGCACTGCGGTCTGACGACGACGAAACGCGCGTACGGGCGGCGTGCGCGGTCGGCGACCAGTTGCGCTTCAAAGAGATCACGGCGCTCGAGACGCCGCTCCGCTTGGAGCTCGTGAAGGCGGCCAAAGACGCGAGCATCGGCTTTTCGGATCTGCGCTTCGAGGCGGCGATCGCGCTCTGCGAAGCGCGCGATCCCGAAGGCGCCGTGCTGCTCGACGCGCTCGAGCTGAAAGACCGCCGCTTCGACGCCGTGAAGGCGCTGTCGCGGCTCGACACCGAGCCTGTGCGCAACACGCTCGCTTTCATGGCCCGGCGCATGTTGATCCCCTGGGCCGATCGGCTCGTGGCCTCGGCGGCGTGCGCGGTGCTCGGCGACAGAGACGGCGCGCGCTACTTCGAGAAGATGCTGACAACGCGCTGGTTCCTCAGCCGCCGCGCGATGGCGCTGCACTTGCTCGGCGAGCTGCGCCACCCCGAGGCGTTCACCGTGCTCAGCGGCCTCGCCGGCAGTGTTGGCGATCCGGCGCGCCCCGTCGCGATCCGGGCGCTCGGCCACTTGGGCGACAAGCGCGCCGTCAAGCAGCTGCAAGAGATCTTCGCCGCGCAACCCGAAGGCGCCGATCTCCACGAAGACCTTCGCTACGCCCTCGACCTATTGACCTGAGCGTCGCCGTTGACGTCGCCGTCGCCGTCGCCGATTGTATCCGCCTATGTGGACCGACGCGCACTGCCACCTCGATCGCGACAACACCGCGCACGCGAGCGCCCTAGCGATCATCGATCGCGCCCGCGCCGCCAAGGTGCAGCGCTTGGTCGCGGTCGGCGTCGGTCACGAGGGCCGCGCGCTCACCGAAGTCCAAGCGCTCGCCGAGGCCGACGAAGACATCTACTTCACCGCCGGCATCCACCCGCACGACGCCAAAGACGCGAGCGAAGCAGCGATCGCGGCGGTCGAAGGCGCGCTCTCACACCGAAAGTGCGTCGCGCTCGGCGAAGTGGGCCTCGACTATTACTACGATAACTCACCACGCGCAGAGCAGCGCGCCCTCTTCGAGCGCATGATCGGCACCGCGATCGCGCACAAGAAGAAGCTGATGCTCCACGTCCGCGACGCGCACGATGAAGCGCTCGAGATGCTCGCCGCGCGCTTGCCGAAGGATCTGAAAGATCCCGGCATCGTCCACTGCTTCACCGAGGGCCGCGCGATCGCCGAGCGTTACCTCGCGCTCGGCTTCTACCTCTCCATCCCCGGCATCGTGACGTTCAAGACCGCGGCGCCGCTGCAGGACGCGGTCGTGCACATGCCACGCGACAAGGTGCTCGTCGAAACGGACTCGCCGTACCTCGCGCCAATCCCGATGCGCGGCAAGAAGAACGAGCCCGCGTTCGTCCCGTACGTCGGCAAGAAGATCGCCGAGCTTTGGGGCACCTCGGAGGCAGATGTTGCGACGCTGACGAGCGCCAACGCTGCGCGGATCTTCGGGTGGTGAGCCTCACTTGCGTCATCGGCGCGCCTGACCTAGTGCGCCCTTCGTGAACGCACTCCTTGTGGCGACCTCGCTTCTGACCTCAGGCCTCGGCACCGCAGGCGACAGCTGCGCCGCCGCGAGCGACTGCGACCCCGGGCTGAGCTGCACGAACGGCACCTGCACCGAGGCCGCCGGCGCGCCGTGCCAGCGCACCGCCGACTGTCCGTCCGAGATGCGCTGCCGCGCGAACCAGTGCGTCGCGCCCGGTCAAGCGCCGCCCGCGCTGCCGCCACCGCCACCTCCGCCGCCGACGTCGCCGTTCCAGCCGCAATACGGCGCGCCGGCCCCTGACCCGAACGCAGGCTTCGGCGCCAACGTCACGCTCTCGACCCGAAACGGCGAGCCGGTCGTCGTGTCGCTGCAAGCGGGCGAAGGCGGCGCCGCGCTCGCGAGCTGCGTCACGCCGTGTGCCATGCGCGTGCAGCCGGGCCAGTATTACCTCGCGATCTCCGGCGACGGCGTGCGCTCGGGCGGCGGCTACGTGGTCATTCAAGGCGACGGCGTCATCATGATCCGGCGCAGCACGAACGCGATGTTCGGCTGGGGCATCTCGGCGACGGCGATCGGCGGCAGCGCGCTCGTTGCCGGCGCGACGCTCATCGGCATCGGTGCGACGATCCCGTTCGGGTCGTTCTTTCGCTTCAACGGCGACCTGATCATCGCTGGCACCATCGTGCTGATGGTCGGCGTCGCGTTCACGATCGCCGGGCCGATCGCGCTCGGGCGCTCGGTGAAGTCGAAGATCGCGTTCACGTCCGGCGGTATCGCGATGGCGCTGGCGTCTTTCGACATCGTTCCGCTGAAAGAAGGCGGCGCGCTCGGCACGGTCGGCTTCACGTTCTAGACCCCTGGTATGACTTCCGTGCCTCGAGCATGGCCGGACTTGATTGTCCGAATCGCCGGCGTCGCGCGATCCAACGAAAACGCGCCGCGGGCCTGAATACCCGAGGATTCCGCGGTAGCGCACAATGTATTCACCGTGGCACAGCGCTTGCTCAGTGCGGGCCGAACCTGAAACCCCACCGGACACCAACGAGGTCATCATGCGCAGACGGTCCCTTCTTCTTCCCCTGCTCGTCCCGCTGATTCATTGCCAGCCGCCGTCGTCGAACATCATGCCTGACCCGGACCCGGTGATCGCCGCCCCCGGCACGACGACGAGCGCGAGCACCTTCGCGCTGACGCCGCTGAAGACTTGCACCGAAGTGAACACCAGCATCCGCGCGCGGCTCGAGACGAAGGCCGCCGCGACGATCCAGAAGCAGCTGAACGACGAGCTCGCCCGCAGAAAAGCCGCGCGCGATGGCGGTTGGACCACATGCTACAAGGGCGGCTACTACGAGGAAGACGTGGCCTACGGTGCCACCGGCGCGGTCGGCAACTCCGCGCCGCCGCAGGCTTCGCCGACCTCGCCCGCCACGGCAGGGGCCAGCGCAGACGCCCAGAAGGCCGGTGACTCCGCCACGAGCTATTCGACGACCAACAACCAGGTCGCGTCGGTCGACGAAGCCGACTACATGAAGAACGACGGCAAGTACCTCTACATCCTCGCCGAGGGGCACCTGCAGATCTTCAGCATCTTCCCGACGGCCACCGCCGAGCGCGTGTCGAAGACGAAGATCGACGGCACGCTGAAGACGCTGCTCCTGCACAAGGACACGCTGATCGTCTACTCGGCGCCGGATCCGAAGAAGAACGATCCCTACGCCGGCTGGTACTACCACCGCGGCGAGTGCACCTACGGCTACGAGTGCGACTTCTCGGGCGACGGCCAGCCGACGCTCGCGTCGATCTACGACGTCAGCGATCGCGCAGCGCCGAAGCTGAAGACCGAGCTGCAGATCACCTCGAGCTACTTGAGCGCGCGCGGCATCGGCGCGAACGCCCACACCGCGGTGCAGTACTCGCAAGCCGCCCTGCCGCTCGAGACGTACATCCCGTGGGACACAGTGAACGACACCTGCGACGACGACTCGGCGCTGATCTCCGCGGCGGCGGCGCTCGTCGCGAAGAACAAGGCGACGATCGACGCGCTCCCTGACGCCGGCTTGATCCCGGGCGTGATCCGCCGCGACTACGACGCGCAGGGCAAGGCCACCGTTACCGCGACCAGCGTTCCCTGCGAGGGCTTCTTCGCGTCGAACGAGCCGGAATCGAGCGACATTTTGAGCGTCGTCTCCTTCAACGTCGACGCTCTGCAGACGCCCACGATCACCAGCGTCATCGGCCGGCCGGGCCCGATCTATGCGTCGCCGACGGCGCTCTTCGTCGCCTCGCGCCATCAGCCGGACTGGTCGTACTACAGCTACGCCGACGGCCAACAGATGGCGCCGGAAGAGTCGAGCACCGTCCACAAGTTCACGCTCGGCGAGGGCCAAGCGCTGTACGTGGCGTCCGGAAAAATCCGGGGCCGCGTGCTGAACCAATTCGCCATGGACGAGTACGATACGCACTTGCGCCTCGCTTCGACGGTCGGCCACTTGCCAGGCCCCACCGAGAACATCATGACCGTGCTCGCGCAGAAGGACGCGACGCTCGAGATCACCGGCGAGCTCGGCGACATCGCCAACGGCGAAGACATCCGCTCGGTGCGCTTCGACGGTAAGCGCGGCTTCGCAGTGACCTTCAAGAAGACCGACCCGCTCTACTACTTCGATCTCTCGGACCACGCGGCGCCGGCGATCATGGGCGCGCTGAAGATCCCGGGCTTCTCGACGTACATGCACATGCTCGACGACAATCACCTGTTGACCATCGGCTACGACGCCTTCGATCACGGGAGCTTTGCGTTCTTCGACGGCGTGCTCTTGCAGATCTTCGACATCGAGAACCCGTACCAGCCGACGCTCGCGCACAAGGAGCGCATCGGCACCCGTGGCAGCTCGTCGGAAGCGCTGACCAACCACCTGGCGTTCAACTACTTCGCGCCGCGCGGCCAGCTCGCCATCCCGATGACCATCTGCGAAGGCGGCGGCGACGGTAGCTACGGCATGAACATGACCTTCTCGGGCACCATGCTCTATGACGTGAACGCGCAAAGCGGCTTCAACCTCGCGGGCAAGCTCCAGCTGATGAGCGCGCCGGATCCGCAAAACGGCGCCACCTGCGGCAACTGGTGGACAAATGCGTCGTCCTACGTGCGCCGCACCGTGTTCATGGACGAGACCTTGTGGAGCGTGGCCGGCGACAAGCTCGTCGCTTCGCCAGTGTCGAGCATCGGCACGGCATTGAAGACGCTCTCGTTGATGCCATAAGACGCCTACGAATCGGGCGCGAAAGCTCGCATCGCGACAACCCGCCGCATCTGCTCCCCGATACTCTCGGCAGGAGCAACCCATGCCGATCGGGCCCGAAGATCCGAACCGCACCTTTGCCAAGAACTGGAGCACCGGCGGCGCCATCGCGCTCGATGAGGTCGACCCCGCGCGCCGGAAGATCCTCGCTGAAGCCGACACCGACAAAGACGGCCTCGTCACCATGCGCGAGGCCCGCGATCGGCTGATCGTCCGCAGCAAGGTGCTGTCGGATCCGGCGTCGAAGACCTTCAAGAAAGAGCTCGAAGCGTTCCTGCTCGAGAAGACCGGCCTCGCCGTCGACACCTTGGCGCAGCGCTCGCAGCCGCTCTCCCACGTCTTCTACATTCAGGTGAACAACGCCGCCAACAAGACGCTGCGCGAAGAGACCGACCTGCGCGCGATCGTGCAAAAGGATCCGGACAAGCCCGCGCTCGACAAGCTCAACCTCACCGCGGCGTTCAACACCGACGGCGACGTGGAAGCCGCGAGCGACGCCTTTCGCGCCGCCGTCACGAGCTACTTCGACGATCTGCTTCGCAAGGGCCAGCGGCTCACCGGCTTCATCATCTCGGGCCACTCGAACGGCACGAGCATGCTGCAGGAGACCGAGCACCACATGTACTACGCGAACTTGGATCCGCGAGAGGTCCTGCGCGAGATCAAGGACTCGGATCCGAAGTACGCGAAGCTGATGGACGGCTGCGAGAAGATGGCGGCGCTCGCGTGCTTTCAAGGCGGCGCGCTGAACGAGTGGGCCGAGCTCTTCCCGAACGCCTCGCTCGCCGGCACGCGGCAGTTCGCACCGCTGTCGAGCTCGGGCGCGTCGGCCGCGCTCTTCGATCAGGCTGCGACCGCGCACCAAGTGATCGAAGACGCGAAGGGAGACGCGGCGGCGGCAGCTGCGGCGGCGCAGAAAGTTCCGTTCGCAGCCGACCTGCGCAGCGGTGATCCCGCGCTGCTCGTGCCCGTCGATCCGGCGCAGGCGTTGGCCAAAGCGAAGGCTCAGTTCGCGACCGCCGAGACCGCGTACAAGGCCTTCGCCAAAGACATCGGCGACGTGCGCACGAACGGCGGCGCCGGCGTGCAGCAGCGCTACCTCGATCAATATTACGCCGTCGCGAACACCTACTACTTGGCGCTGAACGATCTCTGGGTCGTGCAAGGCCGTCCGGGCGGCGATCGCGGCGCGCAGGCTCAGGCGATCGACAAGGCCCTCTTCGAGCGCGACGACCTCTTCGCGATCCGAAAGCACCTGCCGCGGCCGCAAGCGGCGGCCTAGGCCTAGCGCTTCTTCTTCCGCTCTTCGCCGTACTTCTTCATGTCGAAGCCGACGCGTTGCAAGAACGCCGCTTCGTCCTTCAGCACCTGCTGGTTCAGCGGGCTCGTGATGTCGGGATCCTTACTGAGCAGCCACTTCACCACGCCGTGAAACGACGCTTGCTTCGCCTCGGCGCGCGCTTGTTCCAGCTGCTTCTGCGCCTCGGCGATGCGCTTCTCTTCGGCGTCGAGCTTGTTCTTCAGCTCAACGAGCTCGGTCTCGAAGCCACCCTCCGGCGCCGCCTTCGCCGCCGGCTTGACGCTCCCCGGCTTCGCGCTGGCCGAGTCTTTCACGAGCTGCGCCGTCGTCATCCCGCGCTCGCGCATCGCCGGGTTCATCGACAAGAGCTTGCGCGCCATCTCTGGCGAAATGCCCTGCGCCTGCTGGCTGTCGAGCGTCTGCCACGGATCGTCGTCTTTCTTGTCGCCCACGTCACTCCCTCTATGGCTCGAACGCCGCCGCGTCGATGACCGCCGCGATCACCGCGCCGATCAACGCGAAGAACGCGACGTCCATGCCGATCTGAAGACCGCGCGCGCGATCGGGATGCAAGAAGCGCCCGTTCGGCAGCATGTCGTTTCTGAACAGCACGCCGCACGCGATGTTCGCGGCGAGCGCGCCGGCTTCGAGCGCCAAGAAGAGCGTCCCGCGCACCGGCGAGCCGGCGAGGTACTGACCGATGCCGAGCGGCGTCAGGTAGTACCAATGCCACGTCCGCGCAGGCTGCGTTGGCGTGACGACAATCTCCTTCGGCTGCAAGTCCGGCGCAGCGGCGATCTCTCGAGTGGCGGGCGCCGCGGGCTCGGAGGCGGGCGCCGGCGGAGGTCGCACGACGCGCGGCACGGCGTCCGCGAAGTAGCGCGCCGTCTCGGGCATCACGGTCGCGGCGTCGAACTCGAAGTCGGCGAAGCGTTCGACGAGCGAGCGATAGGCGGCGATCGCCGACGGCTTGTTGCCCGCGTTGTAGTAGCTGAGCACGAGCTGCGCGCGCAGATCCCGCTCGGCCGGCGAGAGGATGTCGTTCGACGGCAAGAGCGCGAGCGCCCGTTCGTAGAGCCCCGCGGCTTTGGCGAAGCGGGCGTCGAGGAACGCGGCCTCGGCGTCGCGCTTGACCGATTCGAACGACGCTACCGCCGGCGCGCGCTTCGCCGCGACCGCGGATGCAGACCATACGAGCACGACCATCGCCACGAGCCAGCGCATTCTCTCGAAACCTCTCACCCGCACAGTATACACTCGACCCGAGTGATCAGCCCGGGCGAGACAGTCCTCGAGCGCTACCGCATCGACGCGCCCCTCGGCGAAGGCGGCTTCGGCTCAGTCTACGTCGCGACCGACTTGCGCACGAACAAACGCGTGGCGGTGAAGATCATCCACCCGCCCGAGGGCATGGATCCGCTCGACGCCGCCACCTTGATGGAGCGCGAGATCAAGGCGCTGATGCTGATCGATCACCCGGGCGTCGTGCGCTTGCTCGATTGGCAGCAACGCAACGACGGCTCCGCCTGCATCGTCACCGAGCTGCTCGTCGGCACCGATCTCGAGCGTGCGATCGAGCTGCGTGGCCCCGTGCCCATCGCGGCCGCCATCGCGCTCTTCGACGAAGTGCTCGCGGCGCTCGCGGTGGCGCACGGCCACGCCATCGTCCACCGCGACATCAAGCCGGCGAACATCTTCTTGTGCACGAACGGCCGCGTCGTGCTCCTCGACTTCGGCATCGCGCGCGCGACCGAGGAGGGCTCGAGCAAGACGATGGCGCGGAGCGCGAACACCGGGCTCATGGGCACGCCCTACTTCTTCGCCCCCGAGCGCGTCGCGGGGCTGCCGACCGGCACCTTCAGCGACGTCTTTGCGTTCGGTGGCACCCTGTTCTTCGCGCTGACCGGGGTGGTGCCGTTCGGCGAGGGCGCGAAGAGCATGATCGCCGTCATCGACGCGATCGCGCGCAACGAACGGCGCGCGATCGCGGAGGTGCGCACCGACGTGCCGAGCGGCCTCGCGGCGTTCGTCGAAAAATGCCTGGCGTACAAGCCCCCGGATCGCTTCGCCGACGCCGGAGCCGCGAAGAGGGCGCTGGCGCAGGTGGTTGCCGCGACGACGGACGCGCACGAGGCGCTGCGGCGCTACGCGAGCAAGAGCACGGAGGAGACCTCGGTCGTGGCGGTGCCGAGTCAAGAGGAGACGTCGGTCGTGGCGGTGCCGAGTCAAACCGTCGTCGCGACTGTCGCCGCGACGGTGCCGATCACGGCGCCCGCCAAGCCGCCGAAGCGCCGTGCGCTCTGGCCGTACGTCGCGGCGGCCGTCGTCCCGCTCGCCATCGTCTCGGCCTTCCTGCTGCGACCAAAGCCGGTCGAGAAGCGCGTGGAGACCCCACCGGCGCCCGCGAGCCAACCGGAAGCGTTGCCGACTCCCGCCGCGATCGAAGCGCCCATCGTGCCGGACGCACCGAAACCTCCGCCGCCCGCGGCGAAGAGCGGCGTCGTCAAGGTGGTGTTGCACCAGTGGGCGGACGTGACGATCGACGGCGCTGCACAAGGTCGCAAGCAGAGCGCGGCACGCTTCACGGTGGGCGAAGGTGCGCACAGCATCGTCTTTTCGCGCCCCGGCTTCCCCTCCCGCAGCGCCCGCGTCAAAGTGAGCGGTGGCGACGAGGTCGTCGTGCACCTCGACTTCGAACGGGGCCTCCCCTGACCCTGTAACGTTACAAATTCGCCGGTGTTTCACCCGCGAAACGTAGCCGTCGCCTGCGACAGCCGTTAACATCGAGCGCATGACGACGATCACCGGTGGACCGAAGAAGCCTGTCTTAAAAGACGTGGACGCCGCCCCCATCGCGGTCGACAAAGCGGCGGAGGCGAAGCCGGCGCAAGCGCTGACCAAGATCGCTGTCGGCGACGGCGTCGACGCCGGCGCCGGGCACACGACGCTGCCGCAGGAGACCATTGTCCCGACGGCGCCGAGCGACCTGCCAAAGATGGAGCGCACGTTCGCCGATCTCGCTGGCCGCGTCGGCGAACGGCCGACGACCGCGCCTGCCGAAGCGTTCGCGCTCGACGGCACGAAGCTCACACCTGCCGGTGAAGGCTACCCGCGCGAGACGGAGCAAGCGACGATCGTGCTGGTCGGCCTCGCGCAGGAAGGGCTCGCCGATCTCGACGACGAAGCGAGCACTCGGCTCGACGCGCGCGTGCTGGCTTGGACGCTGCCGCTGCAGACGGACGCGAAGACCCAGCGCCTCGGCGTGCAGCTCGCGCCCGCCGCGCTACCGCTCTTCACCGCGCTGGCGAGCGCGCCGTCACCACCACAGCCGGCGCCGGTCCTTCGCCTGCGCCGCGCGCTCGAGGCGGCCACCGACGGCGCGCCGCTGCCCGCGAGCGAGAAGCGCGGGATGGCGAAGCTCAAGCGCCTCGCGCTCGTCAAAGCGGACGACAGCGCGAGCCCAGAAGCCGAGGCGATGCGGAGCGCGCTCGCGACGCTGCCGCCGATCACGCTGCCGGACGGTCCGGTGCTCGCGTTCGAACGGAGCGCGCGCCAGCTCGGTGCCGAGATCGCGGCCACCGCCGACGTCGAGGCGCTGCTGCAGATCGTGCTCTTCGAGTGCGAGCGGCTCGCCGGCGCCGACCTGAAGGACGCGGTCAACGAGATGCGCGCCTGCAACGAGAAGAAGAAGGCGCAGCGGCAGTTCATGGCGTACTTGAAGCGGCAAGAAGCGGCGATGAAGGCCGATCTGCGCCAGGAGTACGATCGCCGCGCCGCGATTCCGCCGCCCGATCTCATGCACATCGACACGAAGACGCTCTCGTTCGACGACTTTTGCGAGTCGCAGAAGCTGATGCAGAAGAGTGGCGACTTCGCCGGTCCGGGCGACGGCGTGCCGCCGGATCCGGACAAGTCGCCGGTGCTCGGGCTGTCACCGAACAAGACGGTGTACGATTACGACGTCAAAGACAGCAAAGGCCGCGCGCTGTCGGTCAAGGAGCTGCAAGCAGCGCAAAAGCTCGGCATCTCGCCCGAAGACATGTGCGATCTGAAGGACGTCTGGGGCAGCGACGGCGAGCTGCGCGGCAAGTTCGCGAGCATGAACGATTGGCTGACGAGCACCGCGACGAAAGGCGTCAGCCTGACGGTGCCGCCGAGACCGAACGCGACGAAGCAAGTGAGCGATTACATCGGCAAGTGGAAGACGGAGCAGGCGAAGAAGAACTTGCCGCCGCCCCCTGGCAACGTGCCGGGGCTCGATTCGAAATTTCCCGGCGTCGGCGCCGCCGTCCTCGATTGGCTGCAGAAAGTCTACGACGCCCTCGGCAGCCCCGGCGGCGACTTCGAAGTGTTCTTGAAGGCCGCGCCTCCCGATGGCGTTGGCCTGAAGGAGATGGCGCCGTTGGAGAATGAAACAGCGTACAACGCCTTCTGCACGTGGCTGAAGAACAATAAGCCGCTCACTTACAGCGACGGAACTGGCCAAAAAACCGCAAAGGACGAGATCGGGGCACTTCTCGGGAAGCCTACCGACGGCACGTTGCCGAATGGGGACACCGACCTCGAGGATGACAGGTTCAAAGAGTATATAGACAATGCGGGCAAGAACCTTCCCCCGCCCGGCAAGGACGCGATCGACGAAAAAGTCGCTCGCTACATCGCCACGAAGCTCTGCCGCATCCAGAACATCAGCGCAGGCAACTTGGAATTCGGCGACCTCAAGCAAATTCCAGGCTATCCGAACGACCCGCGCGTCGCGCAGTACGTCGGGCTCTTGCTCGCAGAGATGGTGAAGGATCTGAAGTGGTCGACGGCTCACAAGGAGGACAATGCGCCGTTTCGCAACAGCTGCCTCCTTTCCCGTCAGTGGTTCGTGGTAGGCGGCAACCATCTCCACGGAATCCCGAACGGCACCGGGTATGGCAGCCATTGGTTTCACACGAGCGACATGAAGCAGCTCGTCACCTCCCTGACGACAGATGTGAACAAGCTGATGGCGACGAACCCTGAAAAGTTCGACACGAAGTTTCCTTCCACCAACGGCGCGAAGCTCGACGCGCTCCTCGGTGCTCCGCCCGACGCGACCGGACCCGGGCTGATTTCGGGCGACGCGGGCAACGGCGGTGGTAACGACGGCGGCGGCGACAACACGCTCGGCGGGGCCGCCGGCGCGATGGGCATGGCTTTCAGCCTGCAACCGTCGATCAAGAGCAAACTGAGCCTCGCCGCGCTCGAAGAGACGCCCGGCATCGAGCACTTCGACGGCTTGAACGAGCTCTCGCTGCGCCAACTCGACGCCGAGATCGACGCGTGGAAGGGCAAGATGGACTCGACCGGCGATCTCTCGGATGAGCTGTCGTTGAAGCTGCAGGCGACGATGGACCGCCGAAAGAAGTTCTTGGAGACCCTCTCGAACGTGATGAAGAAGCTCTCGGACACCGGCCAAGCCATCACCCAGAACCTCAAATGAACGCTGCCGCTCTCATCGCCGCCGGTGTTCGCGCCCTGCAGGCAAAGGATCTCGCGCGCGCCGACGCCTATCTCCGCGACGCTGTCGCGCTCGCGCCCGACGACGCCAACGCTGCCATCGCCTTCGGCGTCGTCCTCGCGCTCAAACAACAGAGCGCCGACGCGATCTTGCACTTGCAACGCGGAACGCAGATCGCCCCAACGCGCATCGACGCTTGGTGCGCGCTCGGTGAGATCTTCTTGGACCGCCTCGACTACCGCCACGCGGCGACGGCGCTCGAACGCTGCCTCGAGCTCGATCCGACGGGCGTACACCCACACGGGGTCCGGGCGCGTATGCTGATCAAGCGGGCAGAGCGCCAGCTGCAGCCGGGCAGAAAACTTTGACTTTACACGGTTGAGCCTCGATCCTTATCACGATGGGTGACGACGATCGCCGAGAGCACTTTCGCGCACCGATCGAGCTCAAGGTCGAATACAAGAAGATGAACACCTTCTTCGCCGACTACACGAAGAACATCTCGAAGGGCGGCACCTTCATCAAGACCGCCAAGCCGCTGAAGGTCGGCACCGAGTTCCTGTTCAAGCTCGTCATCCCGGCGCTCGACAAGCCGATCGAGATCCGCGGTCGCGTCATGTGGACGAACCAAGAAGGCAACGCGCAGCGCCCGGAGGTGCCGGACAACGGCATGGGCATCAAGTTCCTCTACGATGACGATCGCCAGCGCGCGAGCTTCGAGGGCTTCGTCGAAGGGCTGATGGCCGACTCGCTCGGCACGCACCTGATGCAGAAGCTCGTCAAGAAGGGGTGAGCGCCGTGCCGTTCTCCCTCTACCTCATGCGCCATGGCATCGCCGAAGACTTCGACCCTGCGTCGATGAAGAGCGACGCCGATCGCAAGCTCACCAAGGAAGGCAAGGACAAGCTCGCGGAGCAAGCCAAGGGCGTCCGCGCGCTCGACCTCGACCTCGGCCTGCTCGTCACGAGCCCGTTTACGCGCGCGCGCCAAACGGCCGAGATCGTCGCCGGCGCGCTCGACGCGAAGCTCCCGCTGGAGATCGCGAGCGAGCTCGTGCCGAACGCCGACCCCGAGCAGATCCTCGAGTACCTCGCGGCGAAGAAGGCGAGCGCTCCGACTTTGCTCTTCGGTCATGAGCCTCACCTGTCGACGCTGGTGTCGATCGTCTTGTCTGGGAAGAGCGAGATCGCCGTGGAGATGAAGAAGGGCGCGCTCGTCGGGCTCGAGCTGATGCGCTTGCAGCCGCCGTTTCGCGGGCATCTGCGCTTTTTGATCCCACCGCGCGCGCTCCGAGGTCTGCATTAGAGCGCCTTGACAACTTACTTACCTACAAGTAAGTTCAACACATGGCCGACACCCGCGAGGACATCCTGCGCACGGCAGGGCGGATGCTGCAGATGAAGGGGTTCAACTCCTTCAGCTTCGCCCACGTCGCCGAGCAGCTCGGGGTGAAGCCGGCCGCGATCCACTACCACTTCAAGACCAAGACGGACCTCGGCGTCGCGCTCATCGCCCGCTACCACATGCGCTACAAGACGATCATGGAAGACGCCGAGACGCTGCCGCCGCACAAGCAGCTCGAGGGCTTCTTCGCGATGTTCCAGCGCTTCGCCGAGGACGGCCGCGTTTGCTTCGAAGGCGTGCTGCAAGCCGAGTGGAACGCGGTGCCCCCGGAGATGCAGGCGGCGCTCGGGCCGATGATCGCCGAGGTGCACGCCTGGCTCACGCGCGTCATCGAGCAAGGGCGCAAGGCCGGGACCATCACCTTCGTCGGCAAGGCGAGCGACAAGGCCGCTGTGATCGCCGCCACGGTCCAGGGCGCGCTGCAGGCGGCGCGGGTGCGCGGCAAGCCCTTCTTCGAAGGGGCGATCCGGCAGCTGCGGACCGAGCTGATGGCGTAGCTTTCGTTTGTCTTTAAAACTTACTTATAGATAAGTAAGTAGGAAGGATAGGACGATGAATACAGAGACAGTCACGGTCACCCCGCTTCGCCGCGAAATCAACGAGCACGCCGAGATCAAGCCGCTACCGCGGCCGCGAACGCTCTCGGCGCAACTGCAGCGTGGCGCCCTCGCGGCGCTGTCGAAGGTCGCGCCTGCGCTGACCATCGACGTCCTCTACGGGCAATACTTCACGCCCTTTCGCTATCGCCCGCGCACCCGCGAGCGCGAGATCTTGAACGACGCTCAACGCCGGCGAGTGCACGCCGCCGGCCGCGAGGTCGTGGTCTACGAGTGGGGTGCTCAACCTGACTATCCCTGGGAGCGGCGCAGCACGAAGAGCGCGTTGCTCGTGCACGGCTGGTCGGGCGCGGCCGCCCAAATGACGCCGTTCGTGGCGCCGCTGCTCGCCGCTGGCTATTCGGTCCGAGCCTTTGACTGGCCGGCGCACGGCCGATCGCGCGGCTCACAAGTCACCGTCGCCGAAGTCGCCGACGTCATCACGGCCCTCGCGCGGGAGGACGCGGCGCCCGTCATCGTCGCCCACTCACTCGGCGGCTCTGCGGCCTTGATCTCAGCGGCGCGCGGCCTCGACGCCAGCGCCTTCGTGCTCTTTGCGGCCGGCGCGCGCCTCGATCGCTATCCGTTGCGCTTCGCCGAGGCGGTCGGTGCCGGCCCGGCGCACGGCGTCGCCCTCAAAGAGCGGCTCGTGCGAGAGCTCGGCGACGACGTCATCGCCCCGGGCCACACGCCGCTCCTCGATCGCGCGCTCGACGTTCCCGCGCTCTTCGTCCACGACGTCGACGACGCCGAGATGCCGCATGAAGACTCGCGCTGGCTGGCGTCGCGTTTTCATCACGCGCACCTCGTCAGCACCGCCGGCCTCGGTCATCGGCGGATCTTGAAAGACGCGCCGGTGCTGGCTGAAGTCATTCGCTTTCTCGAGCGGACGTAAAAGCCCCAAAGCAACTCCGGCGAAAACGCCGAGGTGCCGCATCGGCATTTGCAGCGCTAGAGATCTTCGACGAGGTCCATCACGCGGGAGAGCGGCGAATCGACGGTGCGATCGAGCAACGGCTGCACCACGTCCATCAGGCGATCCATCTGTTCGTTGGTATTCAAGCCGAGCGCGGGATCCGGCGCCTTCGGCATCATCATCGCGTCGATGAACACGTCGGGGTTCGCGAGCGACGGCACACGCATGCCGACCTTCGTCACCGCGTGCTGCGTGAGCGCATCGAAGTAGAGCGGCTCGGTCGCGGTCGCCCCGTTCTTGCACGCTTGCCGTTCGGGGGTGTTGCCGAGGTCGGAGCACACCGCGATGCGCTTGGCGCCGTTCGGCAACGTGCGCACGTAGAAGGGCACGCCGGCCGTCGTCAACGGCGATCGCAAGCGATGGGTGAAGGCGAGCGCACCGAAGTCGGCCGTGAACGGACGCGCGGCCGGCTGTGGATTGGGAAACTCGAAGCCGCCGCCGCTGCCGGCGACGTTGGCGCCGATGGCCGCGCAGTTGCCGCTGCTGTTGGGCCAACTGTCCGAGCAGGTGTAGCCCGAGATCTCCCAGTGGCCGAGCGTCTGCGGCGCGCTCGCGCTCTCGGCTGCGTCGACCGCGCTCTTCAGCTCGCCAATGAGCGTGCGGTAGTGGGTGCCCCACCCGTTCGGCAGACAGGCGACGAGCGCGCTGGAGACGCAGCCGACCGCCGACAGATCGCCGACGAGATCGTCGAACGCCGCGAGCTGGCCTGACACGGTCTTTCGATAGAACGACGCGTTCTTGTTCTCGTCGAGCACGAGCATGAAGCCCGTGTTCAGCGCGTTCGTGAGCGACACGTAGTCGATGTCGTCCCGCTGCGAATCCCAGACGAGCTCCTTCGTGATGACACTGCCGCCGATGCGCAGCCCGTTCGCGGCGACCTCACCGGCGGCGGCGAGCACCCCGATCAACGTGCGGACGAGCTTCAGCTCTCGGGCAGTCAGCTGAATGTCGTTCGGGGTCCGAAAGATCTCGTGTGGGAACGCGAAGATCATTCCCGGTGCTTGGCTGTAGGCCCGCTGCAAATCGTCGACGACGTAGCGCTTCAGGTCCGCAGCGATGTTCAAGAAGGCGAAGTAGACGTCGTTGACGTTCGAGCCGCCCTTCGAGCTGCGGACAGCGCTCGCGAACAGATCGAAGAAGAACCCTCCAGGCGCCAAACCGCTGCTCCCGTTCATGTCGATCAGCTGATCGGCGGTGATCGACGTGCCGGTGAGCGGAGCCAAGATCGCCACCGCTTTTTGCGCGGCGGCGATCGTGATCGGCGTTGCCTTGTCGACGAGCTGGCGCAAGGCGATCTTGAGCCGGCGTGGGTTGGTGCCTTGGTTCGTGCAGCCGGTGATCGCACCGGTCGTCGTCGAGCACCCCGTCTGTTCGATCAGCGTCAGCTCGGTGACCGGCCCGACCGGCGATTGCCGCGGGACCACGGTCACGTACTCACCGGGCGCGATGCCGAGCTCGGTCAAGTAGACGAAGCCGGCGGCGGTGTTGTCGAGCGCGAAGTACACGGTACTTTGCGCCTGCGCGTCGTACCAAGCGATGTGCGTGCGCTTGTTCAAGTCGCGCGCGGTGTCGTCCTCGAGGCACGGCATCACCGCTCCCGGTCGCGCGCAGCCTTGCAACGCGTCGATCGGCGTGCCGTCGGTGACGTTGAAGCTCTTCAGCCCGCGAAAGACGAGCTTCATGCGAAAGCTGTCGAGCGCGGCATCGAGCGGCTGGATCAAGGTGAGGCTGCCGCGGGTTGGCGACGCGGGTTCGGCGCCGCCGTCGTTCGTCGTTTCGGTCGTGAGATACGACGAGTAGCGCGGCGTGACGGTCAAGGTCGAAGACGGCCCAGTGGCCGGCACCAGAGTCACGCCGAGATCGATCGGCGACTCCGGCCGGAGCCCACGCGCGACGAGATCGATCGCGCCGCCGTCGCCATAGATGTTCCTAGACCATGGCAAGACGCCGTCGACAGAAAAGACCCCGAGAAAAGTATTGAGCCCGTTCGACAGCTCGGGGGCGGCGATCAAGAACGAGAGGCCGCGATAAACGAAGTACTTCGCGTCCGGCGTCTCCTCGGGGAACGCCGCCATCGCCGTCAGGTAGTCGTCGGCGCAGTGAAAGGTTCCGACGTGGTCGTTGGCGCGAAACGGCGTCTCGCAGTCCGGCGCGGCCGGGGGTTTCGGCGCCGTGATCAGCGTCGCCTGAGAGCTTTGGTCGGTCAGCGACGCGGCGCCGTCGTCGTCGTCGAGCGTGGCGCCCGGATCGAGGTTTTGTTGGCCGTCGAGGCCGGCGCGTCCGTTCTTCAGGCCGTTGCAAGCCGAAGAGAGCCCGACCATGGTCGCCAATGCCGCCACCCAAAGCACGCGCGAGTCCATCCTGTTACTTTCCGTGATCGGGCTCAACTTGGCCATCTTTATCGACCGCCGCAGCGCCATGTACGGCCATGTCGGACAACTCTAATCCTTCGGGGCAGCCGGGACGTTCTCGAAGCGCACGCGCGAACCCGCGACGATCCCGTGGCGCGCCGCAAAGCCGCCGTTCACCTCGAGCACGAATTGGGCGGCGGCGTTCACTGAGCGGGTCGTCGTCGTCATGGGCGCTGCGTTCTCGACGATGCCGGCCACGCTCATGTCGGCTCGAATGAAGATCATGTCGAGCGCGATCAAGGTGTCCTTCATCCAGAACGTGAGGACGGACTCCTTCGGGAAGAGAAAGAGCATGCCGGCGTCTTCGGCGAGCTGCGCGCGGTTCATCAGGCCGGTTTGGCGCGTGCTCGGCGTGTCGACGACCTCCACGCTCACCTGCACCGTGTCGCCGTCTTTGCTGCCGAGGAAGACCAGCGGTTTTTCTGCCGGCGTCGTCGGTGTCGCTGGTTGTGGCTTGCCGTTACAGTCTGCGCCCACACTCGCGAGCGCCAGCATGAGGACGAGCGCGCGCACGGCTACTCTTTGATGTCGCAGAAGTACGCTGGCTGATCCGGCACCGTCGTCTCGACGCGGCGGCACACCATGGTGTCGCGCGGACAGTCGCCGCTCACGTTCGGCCGGCAGGTCTTGGCGAGCAGGCAGTAACGGTTCTGCGACAACGGGCCGACGGGCTGCAGCTGCGCGCAGGCAAAGCCGTCGGGGCAGTTTCTGTCGCTGGCACATTCACGGGAGCAGTAGTTCGGACGCACCTGCGTCGAGACGCACTGAAACGACTCGCACTTTCCGTCTTTGCGCACGGTGGCCGGAAAGACGATTTCGCTGTCGCCCGACACCGAGCTGTTGTCGTCTGGGACGGTTCCTTCGGGCGGCGGGCAGGAGTGACCGAGATCGCTCGGCTCACAAGCGACGAAAACGAGCGCGCAAAGGACGGCCAAGCGTGAGAGGGTCACGTCGTGGTGAGTAACATCGCGAGATCGGCCTCGCAAGAATTCGTGGCCGTGAACGTGGGGCCGTGGCCGTGGCCGATTTTCCCCTCAAGATCCGATCGGCGCTTTGGCGAGCTGTCCGTTTGCACCGATGTTCTTCGATCGCAGCGACACCCGATCATCGCCCTCGACGTGATAGACGAGCGTCGGCCACTTCGCTTGCACCACCTTGGCGCCGAGCGCGTCGATGCGCTGATAGAGATCGTAATCCATCGACACGAGCTGACGTAGCCCGCGCACCCGCCGCAAGATCGCGCGCCGCACGACGAAGGTTCCGAGCAAGTGACACTGCGAGAAGTGGATGCGCTTCCCCGGCCGCTCGAGATCGGCGACGAACTGCCGCGCCCGCGGTCCGACGACGCGCGCGCCGCCCCACACGAGATCGACGCTCGGATGCTTCGCCAAGAACGCGACCCGGCGTGCCAAGTGCGTCGGCGCGTACTCGTCGTCGTCGTCGAGAAACGCGACGAATGGGGAGCGCGCCATCGCGATCGCGAGGTTCAGCGCCGCGGCCTGTCCCGCATTCGCTTGCCGGGCGAAGATGATCCGGCGGTCCTCACGCGCAAAGGGCGCCACGGTCGGCCACAGCGGCGCCGCCGATCCGTCGTCGACGATGATGTGCTCGTAGTCGGCGAAGGTCTGCCCGCGCACGCTCGCGATTGCGCGGGCCAGCATCTTCGGACGCTGGTACGCTGCGGTGACGACGCTGATCGCGCTCACGGCATCGTCGTCAGGGTGACCATCGCCTCGGCGGTCTCCGCTGCCGCCTTCTTCTTCGTGAGGCCGCGGTGCTTCACGAGCGCCGCCGTCTCGGTGACGACGTCGTACTTCTCGCCTTGCACGACCTGCGGCACGGTCGGCAGCGGCTCCGGCTTCTCGGTGAACGCCACGGCGTGCAAGCGCTCGATGCCGAACGGCGCCGTGACCTCGAAGACGTCGGGATACTCGACGGCGAAGTTCACCTTGCTCTGATCGATGTAATACGCCTGCGCCAAGGGCACCTTCGCGCCGCTCGCCAGCAAGTACACGAGGCGCACGTAGCAAGGCTTGTTCACGCGCATCAGCAGCTTCACTTCTTCTTTGGCCTGGAAGACGAGATTGCTCGCGCCCTTGCTGGTCCAAACTTCGACGCGCAAGTCGCCCGAGACCTGCTCACCCTGCGCGAGGATCTTCTGATCGACGAGCGCTTGCTGCAGGTTCTGCGGCACCAAGGAGAGATCCTTCGGCACGGCCGCCTTCTTTACGCTCGCTTCAGCGCTAGCGACGGCGACGCCAGATGCGACTTCGCGCGCGATGACGACAATGCGCACCGCGTCGTCGAGCTCTGCGTAAGTGCCCTTCATCACGATCGCTTTGCCCAGCGGCTTCGGACCGAGGAGCTTCGCCGCGGCGATCTTGCTCTCGAGGTCGCCAGCGACCTGCCGCCCGAAGACGCTGGAGAAGCTCGTGACGCCGTAGGTGAGGGGCGCGATCGTCAGACGCGCACCGGTGGCGACCCCTTGCTGCGATAATTGCAGCGCCAGCGACCCGACCGCGTCAGCCAGCGTCGACGCGGCGGCTTTCGCCAAGCGCACGAGCTGCTCGTCGATCTTTCCGTTCAGCGCGACGCTCTCGGCGGTGAACGCCGCGTCGCCGCCGGCGAGCACGCGCACGACCGCTTCGGCGTCGAGCGCTTCGGCGAGCGCCGTCCGCGCCGCCAGGAACGCGCGCATCGCGTCGGCCTCGGCGCCGCTCTTCTCGCCGCGGGCAT
Organism: Deltaproteobacteria bacterium; assembly: GCA_020848545.1. Taxonomy (GTDB): domain Bacteria; phylum Myxococcota; class JADLHZ01; order JADLHZ01; family JADLHZ01; genus JADLHZ01. The sequence goes on from JADLHZ010000108.1 coordinate 101,673, forward strand.
ACGCGTCCTTGGCAGAGAGCAGCGCGCGATCGCGATCGGCGCGTGCGTCCGCTGCCGCTTGCGAGCGGGCGACGACCGCGAGCGCGTAGGCCTTGCCGGCAACCACGTGCGTCTCGAAGCGGAGGCCGGCGACGCGCACGTCGGTCGTCGCGCGCGTGAAGGCGGCGATCGCGTACGACTGCTTGCCGTTCTTCTCGGCGCTGACGTCGCTCTGCTCGGACTCGATGCGGACGCTGATCTGCTGCGCGACCTGGGCTGCGGCCTGCGACTTAGCGGCGTCGACGTTCCCGTCCGCAGCGGCGCCAAAACCGACGAGGTGCGTCGCCTGCGGATACTTCGCTGCCTTGCCGCCGCTCTGCACCCAATCCGGATCGGCGCCGAGACACAAAAACGCGATCGCGATCACCATGTGCATGGACGGCCATGATCGCGGACCGGGACGACCACCGCCAATAAACTTGTCAGGAGATCGACGAACGATATGGTAGCCTTCGTGTCGCCCGTGAAACGCTTTCTCTTCCTCTGCGCCCTCGCGTCCGCCCCGCTCGTGTCGCCCGCCGCGTTTGCGGCTGACGCCGACAAGAAAGACGATCAAAAAAGCGACGGCGAAGGCGAGTCGAGCCGCGACGATCGCATGGGCGATCGCTCCCGGCGCCTCACTGATCGCATCAAGAGCGTGCAGCGCAAGGCATTCATCAAGCGCGGCCGCCACGAGCTCTCGGTGAACGGCGGCCTATCGTTGAACGACGCGTTCTACCAGCAGTTCACGGTCGGCGCCGGCTATGCGTACCACATCGTCGATGCGCTCGCGCTCGAGGCGAGCTTCAAGTACTTCATGCCGCCGCTCGCGACCGACCCACGCATCCTCCGCGTCGAAGACCCCACCTCGCGCGTGTTGATCTACTCGCCGCAGCTGACGATCAGCGCCGAGGCGCAGTTCTCGCCGATCTACGGCAAGGTCTCGCTGATGGCCGAAGCGGTGGTCCACTTCGACCTCTACATCGCGGCGGGCGGCGGCGTGTTGATGACGGAGCAACGGCGCGCGGGCGATGGCTCCGAGTGGCGCGGCCTCGGCACCGTCGCGATCGGCGCGCGCATCATGCTGACCGCGTGGCTCACGCTGCGCTTCGAGTTTCGCGACAACCTCTATCAAGATCCGCGCACCGCGAGCTCGGTTCGCCCGAACGAGAGCCCCGTGCAGAACCTCCTGATGTTCAATTTCGGGCTGTCGTTCTTCCTGCCGCCGAGCTTCGACTACAAGGGTGAATGATTTCGGTGCCAGAAAGCCCGTCGCGCTCCGCCAATAAACTTGTGACCCCTAGGAGCGAACGCTAAGCTTACGGCCGAACTGCAAACGCTCGTAATCTCGGCCAGTTATGACTCAGGAGCCCCTGTGACGCGTGTGAAATGGCTCTTCGTCCCACTTCTGCTCGGAGCGGCGATCGCGCTCGTGTTGCCGCTGAGCGTGGCGCGCGCGGCGGAGTCTGGCGCGCCGACCGCCGACAAGAAGGACGATCAGAAAGCAGACGACGGCAACGAGTCGGGCCGCGAAGATCGTTTGGAAGATCGCACGCGCCGGCTCGGCGATCGCATCAAGAGCGTGCAGCGGAAGGCGTTCATCAAGCGCAACCGCCACGAGCTCAGCGTCAACGGCGGGCTCTCGCTGAACGACGCGTTCTATCAACAGTTCACCGTCGGCGGCGGCTACACCTATCACATCACCGAGCACTTCGCGCTCGAGGCCAACTTCAAGTACTTCCTGCCGCCGCTGCGCACGGACGCCGTCCGTATCGTGCGCACGACCGAATCGGCGACGCCGATCCTGATCTACTCTCCGCAGCTCTCGATCACCGGCGAGCTCCAGTTCGCGCCGATCTACGGGAAGATCTCGCTGATGGCGGAAGCGATCATCCACTTCGACGTCTACATCGCCGCCGGCTTCGGGGTCGTGATGACGGAGGAGCGTCACCCGGGCGACGGCTCACCGTGGCGCGCGCTCGGCACCGCCGCGATCGGCGCGCGCATCATGACAACGGATTGGCTGACGATCCGCGCCGAGATCCGCGATCAGATCTATCAAGACACGCGCACCTCGAGCGCCGCGCGGCCGAACGAGAACGCGATTCAGAACATGCTCACCTTCAACCTGGGCGTCTCGTTCTTCCTGCCGCCGAGCTTCGATTACCGTTACGAGTGAGTGAGGAAATTTGAGATGATGCGGCTGCACCAGGCCCTGCCCTTCTCGATCGCACTCTCGCTCGCCGCGTTCATCGGCGTCTCCGTCGTCACGAGCGACGCGGTCGCGGCGAAGAAGAAGAAGAAGAAGGACGCCAAAGACAAAGACAAGGCGAAGGACAAGGACCCGAAAGACGAAGGTGGCTTCGACTTCGGCGGCCCAGCGACGCCCGCACCCGCGCCGGCCGCGACGCCGACCCCCGCCCCGGCACCAGCGGCGACCCCAGCGCCCGCTCCTACTCCGGCTCCTGCGCCGGCAGCGACGCCAGCGGCTGCGCCGACCGCACCTCCACCTGCCGCGCCGGCGGCTGCGCCCGCCAAGAGCACGCCGGCGCCGACCGCGTCGCGCACCTCGCGCAAGCGCCGGCCGAAGGCCAAAGGCGGCGGCGCCGTGTTCGACTTCTCGGAAGAGTCCGCGGAGAAGGTGGAGCTCAAGGTCTCGAACCTCGAGAAGGATCGCTTCGAAAAAGCGAACGACTACACGATCGACGAGCGTTGGGAAGCCGCGGCCGGCGAATGGATCGCGATCTTGGAAGATCCGAAGAGCGAGCCGTATCACAAGGAAGCGCAGTACCAGCTCGCCAAGGCCACTTATAAGCTCGGGCTCTACAACGCCGCGCTCAGCCGTTTTCAGGCGATCATCATCCAGGGCGAGCAACACCCGCGCTATCAGAAGGCCGTCGAGTGGCTCTTCTTCATCAGCCGAAAGCTCGTCGACGAAACCGGCGTGCTCGAAGAGCTCGCGCAGTTCACCGGCGTGCAGTGGCCGAAGAAGTACCGCAACGAGTACCGCTACCTGCTCGCGAAGTATCAGTACCTGCGCGCGTACGAGCTCGAAGTTCTGCGCATCCAGGAAGAGCAAGCGGCGAAGTACAAGACGGGCAGCACCGCGGCGCCCGCGTTCGACTTCTCGGGCGGCGGCACCGAGGAGAAATCGACCGCGATGGACTTCTCGGCCGAAGCGACGCCGCAGCCGAGCGCGTTCGACTTCACCGGCGACGAAGGCTCAGGCGGCAACAAGAACATCGGCTCGATGGAGTTCACGACCGAGGACGTCGAGGGCAAGAAGACGACCGAGAAGCTCGTCGACGTCATCGCCGACGCGCGCAAGTTGTTGTCACAAATACCACCAGCCTCTCGCTACTTCCCGCGCGGAAAATATCTCGAAGGCTTGCTGAACTTCTTGGAGAACCAAGATCAGTTCGCGGTCGACGCGTTCCGCCAGGTCATCCGCCTGTTGAACCCACGCAAGGGGAAGATGAGCGATCCGAAACTGCGTGAGAGCGCGTTCTTGTCGCTCGCGCGCGCGCACTACGGCTACAAGCAGTACCGCGCCGCCGCTTACTACTACTCGAAGGTCGAGCGTGGATCAGACTCTTGGCTAGACTCGATGTTCGAATCGAGCTGGGCGTTCTTCCGGCTCGGCGACTACGAAAAAGCGCTCGGCAACCTGGTCACGCTGCACTCACCCTTCTTCATCAACGAGTACTACCCGGAGTCGCAGATCCTGAAGGCCGTGATCTTCTTCGACAAGTGCCGTTACGAAGAGACGAAGATCATCCTCCGAGAGTTCAACGCGCTGTACCGCCCGCTGATCGAAGCGATCAAGAAGCTGAACGAAGAGCAGCTGACGCCGGATCAGTACTACAGCCGCCTCGTGCTGCTGCAGAAGGAGTCGGCGAAGGATCAGCAAAAACTCCTCGCGCGCATCTTGAGCATCGCCCTCGGCGAGCAAGACGTGCGCCGCGCCGACGCGTCGGTGCGCGAGGTCGAGCGCGAGATCGGCGACGTCAAGAAGCTGCCGAAGGCGCTCTCGGATTCGCAGTACGCGAAGACGACGATCGAAGAGCTCGAGAAGGTGCTGAAGAGCCGGCAAAGCCGCGCGGGCGACCTCGCCAAAAAGCGCATCGAGCGCGAGTACCTGCACCTGCGCGACTTGCTCGGCCAGGCGTACCGCATCCAGTTCGAGACGGCGACCGTCGAGAAGACGTCGTTCGAAGGCAAGCTCACCGGCGAGCAGCTGACGCCCGAGCTGAAGAAGAAGCGCGACAGCGTGGCGACGGACGACGAGAAGATCTACTGGCCCTTCGACGGCGAGTACTGGGAAGACGAGCTCGGGACCTATCAGTACGCGCTCGGTCAGAGCTGTGACTAATTGAGGGGAACTAGGGACATGCCATGAAGAGGCGCTCGATATTCCTCGCTGCACTGAGTGCCGCGCTGATCGGCACCACGCCGATCGCGCTGCGCGCCGACGCCGCGAAAAAAGGGAAGAAAGCCGCCGCGGCCAAGAAGGACAAGAAAGACAAGAAGGACAAAGATCCTGCCGACGCGGCCAAGGAGAGCAAGAACGCCGCGGTCGTCAAGAAGGACATCAAGAAGGAAGCGTCGCTCGATCCGAAGTCGGACTTCAAAGGCCCGGTCGGCTCTGAAGCCGCGTCGAAGTTCGAGCCGAAAGCGGTCGTCGGCGAGCGCATGGGCCCGGCGCTCAAGATCGATTCGTTCCGCGCCAAGCTCGAGAAGAACATCGGCGCCAAACGCGAAGAACAACTGAAGCAGCTCGAGCAGATCCTCGAGTTCACCAACGACGAGCAGGAGAAAGCGAGCCTGTACTTCCGTCGCGGCGAGCTCATCTGGGAGAAGTCGAAGGAGTTCTTCTTCAAGTCGCAAGAAGCGTCGACGCAAGCCGACGAAGACAAGTTCGCGGCCGAGTCCAAGAAGCTGCAGCAGGACGCCGTCGCCGACTACAAGCGCGTCGTCAAAGATTATCCGCAGTTCGAGCGCGTCGACGAAGTGCTCTACTACTTGGGCGTCAGCTTGATCGAGCTCGGGCAGAGCGAAGAGGCGTCCGAGTACTACCGCCGCCTGATCAGCGAGTTTCCAAACTCGCAGTACGTTCCGGACGCGTGGCTCGCGGTCGGCGACTTCTTCTTCGACAAGGCCGATCTGCAAAAAGCGCTGAAGGCGTACCAGAAGGCCGAGGAGTTCACCGAGAGCACGGTCTACGGCTTCGCCGTCTACAAGCAGGGTTGGTGCTACATCAACTCGGGCGAGTGGGAAAAGGCGATGGACCGCTTCCGCAAGGTCATCAAGTACGCCGACACGCAGCTCAAGAGCGGCAACAAGGCGCGCCTGTCGCTGCGCAAGGAAGCGCAGAAGGACTACGTGCGTTCGTACTCGAACGTCGGCACCGGCAGAGAAGCGAAGGCCGACTTCCTGAAGGTCGGCGGCAAAGACAACTACCGCGCGATGCTCGAGTCGCTCGGCAACATCTACGTCGACCAGGGTAAGCACAAGGACGTCATCGCGCTCTTCTCGGATCTCATCCAAGACACGCCGAACAGCACGCGAAACGCCGTGTTCCAGGGCCGCGTCGTCGAAGCGGCGTCGCGCCTCGGCAACAAGAAGTACACGGTGAGCGAGTCGCGCAAGCTCGCGAACATCTACCTCAAGATCAAGAAGACTTCGGCCGAGACCACCGATCCGGCAAAGAAGGAAGAGATCGAGAAGGACCTGAAGAACGCCGCCGACGTCAGCGAGAACACCGTGCGGCGCTTGGCGACGAGCTACCACCAAGAAGCGATCAAGACGAAGAACGAGGACCTCTACGGCCTGGCGATGGAGCTCTACAGCGACTACCTCTCGCTCTTCCCCGACACGATCTACGCCTACGACATGCGCTTCTTCTACGCCGAGCTCCTCTACAAGCTCGAGGAGTTCGAGAAGGCCGCGGTGCAGTACTCGATGGTCGTCGACATGCGCCCCGACCCGAACGCGACCGAGCCGGAGAAGAAGCCGCGCTTCTTGCTCCTTGCCGCCGAAGAGGCCGTGCGCTCGTACGACAACGTGGTCAGCGACCTGGACAAGAAGAACCCGCCGAAGGTCGTCGGCATCGAGCCGGTGCCGTTGCCGGAGCTGAAGGCCGCGTTGATCAAGGCCTGCGAGCGCTACCTCTTCTACGTGCCGAAGGGCCCGCGCGTCGTCGAGATCGGCTACAAGATGGCGCGCATCTATTACATCTACAACCAGTTCGAGAAAGCAGCGCCTGCGTTCCTGCAAATCGCGCGCGAGCACCCAAAGCACGAGACGGCCGTCTACTCGGCGAACCTCGTGCTCGACATCTACAACGGCTTGAAGGACTACGAGACGCTCGAGAAGCTCGCGCGCGAGTTCTACGACAACAAAGAGCTCGGCGATCCGAAGTCGAAGGGCGAGTGGCGCGGCATCATCGAGTCGGCCACGTTCAAGAAGATCGAGCAACGCGAGAAGAGCAAAGACTACCTCTCCGCCGCCGACGCTTACATGGCGTTCACCAAGGAGTTCCCGGACAGCCAGTACGTCGAGAAGTCGGTGTACAACGCCGCCGTCAACTACGACAAAGGCGGCAAGCTCGACCAAGCGATCTCGACCCGGCGCTACTTGATCGACAAGTTTCCGAAGTCCGAGCTCGTCCCGACCGTGCTCTACAACATCGCCGAATCCTACGAGCGCGTCGCCGACTTCGAGAAGGCCGCCACCGAGTACGAGCTCTTCGCGCAACGCTACAACACAGACAAGCGCGCCGAGGATGCGCTCTTCAACGCCGGCGTCTATCGCAGGACGCTCCTGCAGCACGTGAAGGCCAAGGAGAGCTTCTACGCGTATCTGAAGGCGTACCCGAACGCGGCCGAGTCGACGAAGGTGCAGTTCTCGCTCTGCGAGATGCAGGAAGAGCGCAAGGACTGGGGCGGCGCTGAAGCTTGCTACTTCGACTTTTATCGCAAGAACAAAGCCAAAGACGTCGATCGCTGGCTGACGGCGCAGTACAAGCGCGGCCTCATCTTCCGCGACAAGACGAAGTACATGAAGGGCGCGCACGAAGCGCTCGACGACTTCGAGAAGCAAGCGACGAAGAAGATGAAGGAGATGGGCAAAGAGTTCGCGCAGAAGATGCCCTACGTGAACGAAGGCCTCGCCGCGCTCGCGCTGATCCAAGCCGAAGGAGAGTTCGCCGAGTACAAGCGGCTGAACTTCAAGGACCCGGGCAACGAGAAGGCGTTCAAGAAGTCGCTCGACGAGAAGCTCGAGCGTCTGAAGAAGGTGAAGAAGACCTTCGAGAGCGTGATCATCACCTACAAGGAGCCGGACACGACCCTCGCCGCCCTCTATTATATGGCGGAGAGCCTGCGTGACGTCATCCGCGCCTTCAACGAAACCCCGATCCCGAAGGAAGTCACCGTCGAGGGCAAGAAGATCAAGCTCACCGACGAGCTGAAGGAAATGTACAAGGAGAAGCTCAAGGCCGAGACGCTGCCCTTCGAAGAGCAGGCGATCGAGGCGTACAAGGCGTGCAACAAGAAGGCGAACGACCTCGGCGTCTATAACCGCTGGAGCGTGAAGGCCTTGGAGCGCTTGCATGACTACCGGCCGGACGAGTTCCCGCTGATCACCGAGATGAAGTTGAAGCCACAGACCACGCTCGTGCTCTCGCGCGCGCCGCTCTACACCGAGCTGCCGAAGGCTGCTGCGCCGGTCGAGGCGGAAGCCCCGGTGCAGCCCGCGAAGAAGATTAGCACCGAGCCCGCGAAGGCCGACGACAAAGCGAAGCCGGCGAGCGACAAGAAGCCGGACGACAAGAAGCCGGACGAGAAGAAGCCCGAAGAGAAGAAGCCCGACGCGAAGAAGTCGGACACCGTGGCCAAGGCGAGCGAGAAGCCGGGCGACAAGAAGGCCGACGAGCAGGTGAAGAAGGACGAGAACGCCAAAGAAGAAGAGCCGAAGGACTGAGCCATGTGTAGAAAACCATACATTGCATCGTTCCTTCTCTTGATGGCTTGCGGTGGCGGCACGAAAGCGGGCCCGCCACCCGACGTCGCGCCGCGAAAAGAACGCACGCCCGAGCAAGGGCCGACCGCGTCGCAGGCCGCCGCGAAGAAGTTCGGTGAGGCGGTCGCCGAGCTCGACACGCAGAAGAAGGCAGGCAAGGTCGACCTCGTCGCGCTGAAGCCGCTCTTCGAAGCGGCGGCCAAAGAGGACAAGCAGTTCGCCGAAGCGCACTACAACTTGGGCGTCATCGCGGAAGCTGAAGGCAAAGCGCAGGACGCCGAGAAGTCGTACCGCCTCGCGCTCGCGATCGACAGCAAGCTCGGCCTCGCGGCGACGAACCTCGCGGGCGTCCTCGTCGATCAAGGCAAGGTCGACGACGCGCTCAAGATGCTCGAGAGCTTCGTCAAGGTCGATCCGTCGCAAGCCCGCCCACGCGTCGCGCTCGCGCAGATCTACCGCGACAAGAAGCGCTACGAAGACGCGCTCGAGCAGTGCCGCGCTGCGCTCCAACGCGATCCGCGCAACCTGGAAGCGTTCGAGACGATGTCAGTGACCTACGCAGACATGGGCAACCCACCGATGAGCCGCCTGGTCGGCGCGCGCGGGCTCAAGGTCGACGACAAGGACGCGATCATCCACTACACGCGCGGGCGCTTGGTGCTCGCCGAGAACAAGATCCCCGAGGCCGTGCTCGAGTTCAAGCGCGCGTTGGAAGCGAACCCCGACCTGCGCGGCGCGCGGATCGATCTGGCCGAGGTGGCGCTCAACTACCGCGACTTCGGCAACGCCAAGCTGCACTACTCCGAGCTCTTGAAGCAGACGCCGAACGACCTCGCGCTGCTCGTCAACCTCGGCATCGCCAACAAGGGCCTCGGGCTCACCGACGAAGCAAAGGCGGCGTACGAAAAAGCGCTGCAGCTCGACAAGCAGAACCCCGCCGCGACCATGAACCTCGCGATCCTGTACCACCGGAACCTGAACGACTTCGCGCAGGCCCTGAAGTACTACCAACTCTACGAGCAGAAGCCGGCGGCCGAAGGCGGACCAGACGCTGCGACGATCAAGGCGGCGATCACCGAGCTCGAGCAGACGATCGCCGCGCTCAAAGAAGCCGAGAAGTTCGAGCAGATGGAGAAAGAGCGCGCGGCGACGCAACCGGCACAGCCAGAACAACCGCCGCCGGGCGACGGCGCACAGCAACCCACACCGGACGGACAGGCGGCGCCAGCGTCACAGCCCACCGGGGCACAGTGATCGTTGAAACCGCGGCACGGCGTGCGGCGTTAAAATGATGAGGGTTTGGCAAAGAGCCGGGTAGAATGGCGTAGGATGTAGACTCGGAGGTCGTATGCGCAGAACGAAGATCATCGCGCTCTTTGCCCTCGCCACATTGTGGTCGAGCGGCGCCCTCGCGGCCGATGCCCCGAAGGGTGGCGGCGAAGTTTATCAGAAGCAGCAAGTCGTCGACTTCGGCGACGACACGATCGAAGGCGACTTGACCAAGCCGGACGGCGAAATGTTCGACGCGCGCAAGCGGGCGCGCCATAAGAAGCTGATTCGCTATCGCGAGCACTTCCGCAGCGAAGTGCTGCAATCGATTCGGGCGCTCTAGAGGGATCCGAGCAGGGACACATGGCACAAGCGATCACATTGCAGGTTTACCGCGGCGATCAGCTGATCTCGACGCAGACTTTCGACCGCGACGTCATCAAGATCGGTCGCCTGCCGTCGGCGCAGCTCCGGCTCGATGACTTGAAGGTGGCGCGTATTCACGCGGTCATCGAGATCCCGAGCGGTGGCAAAGAGTTCTTCCTGCAAGACATGGGCAGCGCCGAAGGCACCTTCCTGAACGGCGAGAAGATCAAGCGCACGAAGCTGAAGGATCAAGATCAGATCGTCGTCGGCGAGACGCGGCTCTTCGTCATGATGGGCGGGGCCAAGGCGGCGCAGCCCGGCATGCCGATGCAGCAGCCCATGCAGCAGCCGATGCAGCAGCAGCCGATGATGCAGCAGCCGATGATGCAGCAGCAGCCGATGCAGCAGCGTCCGATGCAGCCGCAACCGGGCATGCAAGCGCAACCACGGCCGGCGCAGCCGATGGGCCAGATGCAGCAGCCGCAGCAACAAATGCCGATGGCGCAGCCCGTGTTCACGCCGGCGCAGCCGTTTCAGCCGCCGCAGCAGGGCGGCCAGCCGAAGATGCCGAACTTCGATCCGCGCAGCATCGGTTTCTCGCAGCCGATCGAGCGCATCGGCACCGCGGCGATGGATCGCGCGGCGTTCGACGACGGTGGCGTCGGCCTCGAGCCGGAAAAGCCAGTCTCGGTCGACAACCGCGCGCTCGAGCTGCGCATGTATTGGGGCGACATCATCCTCGACATCTCGCACTTGGAGATGCCGAAGCACGCGAAGCAGATCACCATCGGCGAGACGCGCAACACCGACATCTTCATCTCGTCGGAAGGCTTGCCGAAGGAAGAGTTTCCGCTCATCCGCCACACCGACGGCCAATACGTCCTCACCTTCTTCAACGACTTGGAAGGCGAAGTGCAGCATGGCGGCGAGCTGAAGACGCTCAAGGACATGCGGGCGTCGTCGCGGGTGCAAAAAGACGAAGAGATGGAAGGCTGCTACCGCTTGAACATGGACGTCGGCACGAAAGCGATCGTCCACTGGGGCGGCTTGACGATGGCGATGCGCTTCGTGCCGCCGCCGCAGAAGCTCATCGGCACGGGGATGAACCTCGACTTTCAGTTCGTCAACATCATCGTTATCGTGTTCTTCATGATGGTTGGCTCGATCTTCTCGCTCTCGCTCTACCCGTACGAGGCCGAGGCGCTGAACGAAGAGCTGATGAAGAGCGACAACAAGTTCGCGCAGTTCATCTTGGAGCCCCCGAAGCCACCTGAGCAGCAGAAGGCCGCGCAGGAGTTCTTGAACAAGCTGCAGGAGAAGGAAGCAGCCGGCCCGTCGAAGGCGAAGGCCGACGAAGGCAAGTTCGGCAAGGACAAGGCGCCGCAAGCGGACGCGCACTCCGCGCAAAAAGCGATCAAGCCGGACGACAAGGAAGTCCTGAAGAACGCCGGTATCTTCAAAGCCTTGGGCGCGGGCGGCTTCTCGCAAGTCATCGGCTCGAACAGCGGCCTCGGCGGCGACGTGCAGAACGCGCTCGGTAACCTGACCGGCAAGACCGCGGGCGACTCCGGCGGCCTCGGTGGCCTCGGCCTGAAAGGCTCGGGCCCCGGCGGCGGCGGCATCGGCGACTCGATCGGCCTCGCCAAGGGCGTGAGCACCAGCGGCCGTATCGGCGGCGCCGCCAACTATGGCTCGGATCAGGGCAAGCTCGGAGCCAAGCGCGACACCGACATCAACTTGGCAGACGCGCCGCCGGTCGTGCAGGGCTCGCTCGACCCGGCGTTGATCAAGAAGGTCATCCAAGAAAACCGCAACGCGATCCGCTACTGCTACGAGCGCGAGCTGCAGGTGAAAAAAGATCTCGCCGGTATCATCAAGACGCAGTTCATCATCGGCCCGGGCGGCAACGTCACGATGTCGGTGGTCAAAGACTCGACGATGAAGAACCCGAACGTCGAGAGCTGCATCGCTTCGAAGATCCGCGGCCTGCTCTTTCCGAAGCCAAAGGGCGGCGGCATCGTCATCGTGAACTATCCGTTCGTGTTCAAATCGGCGGGAGGCTGAGTGAGCCCAATTCTATTCGCCTTCGTGTTGGTGTCGGCGGAGCCGGCGAGCGCGCCTGCGGAGGGCGGCGACTCCGACATCGCCAGCGGCCTGCAGTCGGAGGGCGTGCAAAAAGCGAAGTACAGCGAGATCGAGCGCGGTTTTTCGCTGCGCTTGCCGATCGGCATGCTCGCGTACCTGACGCAAGTGCAAGCGGCGAACGGCAGCCCGCCCTTCAGCAAGCAGTACCTGCCCGGTCTGCTGATCGGCGCCGAGCTCGCCTACGACGTCTTGCCGATCCTCGACATCGGCGGCTTCTTCTACTTCTCGAACGCGCAGGGCACCGGCACCGGCGTCATCCGCGACATGAACACGATCATGGGCGGCCTGATGGTGCACCTCTCGTTCTTCCACACCGACCGGGTCTATCTCGGCGCCAAGGTCGGCGTCGGCTACGGCATGCAGGACACGAACGTCGAGCGCTTGCAGCACGGGCTCGGCATCATCGGCGGCCTCACGCTCGAATACTACACGCGGATTCGTCACTTCTCGGTGGCGATCGACGCCGGCGTGCTCGCGTGGCTCGTGCCGATTCCGATCTCGGTGGCGCTCGCCGTGATCCCGGCGGTCCGCTACACCTTCTGATTTACTTCTTCCGCTGAAACAAGATCGCGAGCCGCGCGATCTCGCCATCGCTGATGAAGATGCGCAGCGTGTCGCCGTCGACGCTGAGCTCCAGCGTTTGCTTCTTCGCCACACAGCCTTCGACGTTGCCGAGCGGAAAGCACAGCAAGGTGCCGCCGGCGGCGGCGTTTTTCTCGTCGATCCGCGCCGGCTCTCCGCCGAGCGGCGCCAGCACGATCGACTGGATCTCGAGCGTCATCTTCTCCGGCACCGTGCGCGCGTCGATCGCGTACCGGGCTTTGACGACCAGCGTGCCGAGCGTCACTTCGGACTCCGTGCTCAGGGTGGCCTCGATACGCGCGTCGGTTCCGGTGAATGAGAGCTGCGATGCCGCGACGAAGGTCAGAGTGGTGCTGAGCGCAATCGGGAGCGCGTTGCCGGCCCAACTTCCGACGATCGGATGCGGAGCGCAGGCGGCTAGCAAAAGAGCGAAGGCGACGCGAAGCACCTATGAATTGTGACATCATCGACGTTCGCTCGCATCTTTAGGAAACCGCTAAGCACCCGCGCGCGATAACGAACATGAGGTGTGCGGGTGCGATTGGTCTCTCTGCTTATCGTCGTGTCTTCTTTGCTCGTCGGCCGTACCGTTGAGGCCGTCACGCGCTGCGTGAAGTGGAACAACGCTGCGTGTACGACCGCGGACTGGGCGAACACCCAGAACCGGCAGGTCTTGGTCTTCGCCACCGGCTACTCGGCAGAGGAAGAAGCCACATTCTGGAGTGACTTCAACGGCGTGGTCACCCAGATGACGGGCACGGCGGGGCAGAACGTCTACTCACGGCAGCAGAAGGAGCGCTGGCTGTTCTTCGGCGAGTTCAGGCCGAGCTCCACGCTCGCGAGCAGGACTGCCCTGTTCGGCGCCGAAGTCATCGCGCATCCGTCGCGCGGCGAGATGCTCGTCATGAAGAGCGACGACGTCTACGCGCGCGTCGATCAACTGCGTAGCTCCGGCTTCCCCTACCTGCGCCCGTTCACGGCGAGCGTCATCTTCAACACCTTCCGCGGCACCGCGAACGCGTCGCCGCCTTCGTTCATCGGCAAGCCCTATGGCACCGCCAAGTTCAACCGCGGCGACGCCCAGTCGAGCTGGGTGGCGACGCACGAGATCGGCCACTCGGGGATGAACTTCCTCGACGAGTACACCGAGTGGGGCATGGAAGACCTGAGCATCCGCTCGATCGACGTATTGACGCCGCTCTTGCTCTTGAACGCGAGCTGGCGCGGCGTGTTCGATGCGCTCGGCTCGTTGACGACGGTCTACGACATCGACCTCAGCGAGATCCTCGCGGCCGATGGCAACGACAACATCGCGCTCTCGCCGTTCCCGTCGACGGTTCAGCCGTCCACCCCTGAAGTGTACTTGTACGAAGGCGGCATGATGTTCGGCCGCGGCACCTGGCACATGAAGGGCAAGAGCCTGATGAACGGCTTCGGCAACTTGCGCGGGCCGGACGACTCGATCTCCAACACGCACACGCCGGCGCAGCAGCGCGTGATCAACACGATGTACAGCGGCGTCCCCGGCCGGCCGAACAACCGCCTGCGCAACGCGGGTCCGATCGACGGCTGGCCCCTCGCGTTCGGCTCGAAGACGCGCGTGATGCTCTTCGACTCGGACAAGCACCACCACTTTCAAGGGACCAAGAAGTACACGGTGCAGGTCGGCTGGTACGAGCGGCAGTGGAAGACGTGCTGGGCCGCGTTCATTCCCTACCCGTGCAGCACCGACGTCTGGAAGACGGCCGAGCGCACCGTGACCCCCGAGCGGCGCACGGTCAACTTCAAGATCTCGTTCGCGTATGGCCTGCTCACGCTCACGCAAGACCTCGTCTGCAAGTTGGGCATCCGCGAAGTGAACGTGGGCGGGTCGCCCTTCCAGCTGTGCTCGACCGACCTGTCGACGATCAGCACCTCGCTCTTGCCGGCCATCGAATTCCAGATGCCGTACCAGGACGTCGACGTGCCGGCGTCGCAGTGGATGACGACGTATCACTGGCGCTTCAAGACGAACAACGGCGCGATGGACTCCGGATACACCGGGTGGTCGCGCTTCTTCCGTTCGTTCTGAGAATCAGCTAACGCGGCCGCGTGCACGGCCTCCTCCTGATCCTAGCGATCGCAGCCGATCGCCCGAAGACCACCGCGGCGATGGCGCTGACGGCGAAGGGCGTCGACGCGACGACCGCGAGCGCGTTCGACGAGCTCGTCGTGCAGGCGCTCGGCGACGCCGACATCGGCAAGGTGATCGCGCCGTCGGACATCCGCGCGCTGCTCGACCTGTCCGAGTCGCAGCGCCTCGCCGGCTGCGACACCACGAAGTGCATCGCCGAGATCTCGGCCGCGCTCGGCGTGCAGTACATCGTCAGCGGGTCGCTCGTGAAAGTGGGCGCCGACCTCCTGCTCTCGCTCGCGCGCATCGACACGCGGACCAGCGAAGTGCTCGCGCGCGCGCAGCGGCGAGTCGCGCCGGGCGGCGACTACGCGACCGCGGTGGCTGAAGCGGTGGGCGATCTCGTCGGCAAGAAGCTCGAGGCTGTGCGCACCGTCGGCCCGGCGAGCGCGCCGAGGGTCGAGGCACCGCCGCGCGTCGTGCCGCCTGCGATCGTACGCACGAACGTGCCTCCGCCGGTCGCGCTGACGCCGGAGCAGCGCGACCAGCTCGAGGCGCAGCAGAGGGAACGCCAGGCCAAAGGCAACGCGCGCCGTGCCGAGCAAACGCGTTCGCAGTACATTTCCGGAACGGTGCTCGGCGTGAGCGGCGTCGCGCTCGCCCTCACCGGTGCGCTCTTGATCGCCCTGCGACCCACGTTTCAGAGCATCAGCGGGCGTGAGTATGCGGCGCTCGGAGACGCGCGGACGCCGGCGCAGGTGGCTGCGGCCGAGCAGGCCCTCGCCAGCGCGATCTTCGCCAACAAGACGAACCCGCTGTCGGGGTCGGTCTTGATCGGCATCGGCTCGGCGTTCGCGCTGACCAGCGTGATCCTCTTCGCCTCGGCGCCGCGGGTGAAGCCGACGCTCAGCGTGACAACCAACGGCGCGGCGCTTGGCCTCGAAGGTGCGCTGTGGTGATCCGCGCGCTCGCGGCCTCGCTCGTCCTTTTCACGAGCTGCGGGCCGAACGTTCCGGACTTCGCGTTCCCGCGCTACAAGAGCCTCGGCGCTGCCTTCAATTTCTTGTGCGGGCTGAAGGACGACGGCAACGTCGAGTGCCTGGATCCGATCGATGGCGAGGGGAAGCTCTTCTACACGCTGAAGGGCTCGGAGCTCGTCGCGCTGCCGCGGCAGGGGTCGGCGCAGAGTTGCGCCGTGACCGATCGCACCGAGATCCGCTGCTGGTCGGTGCGAGACTACGCCGGGTCGCGCGATCTCGACGGGCTCGATCCGCCGCGGGGATCCTTCAGCATGGTCAGCTCCGATTCTTTGACCGGCGCTATCTGCGGCGTGCGCGCGACGAGCGGCGCCATTCTGTGCGCGGCCAAAGACGAGGTCAGCGCCATCGCCGACAACGCGCCGTCGGGCCAGTACAAGACCGTCGCCGTCGGCGATTTGGAAGCGTGCGGGCTGTCGACCGCGGGCGAGATTCGCTGTTGGGGCAAGGACGTGTCCCTCGCGAGTTGGCCCGGGATTTACGATGATTTGCGCTGCATCAACGGCGTCTGCGCGGGGAGCATCGGCGGAACCACGCTCTCGTCGCCCACCTTCGGCAACATCGATTTTCGCCCGTTCATCGACTTCGCCTACTTTCGCAAGTTCCTCTGCGTGCTCGCCGTCGACGGCGCTGTCGAGTGCAAGTACTCGACCGGAGCCACGGTCATGGAGATCCCGAGCACGCCCCTCGTCACGATCACGATCGAAGAATCGCCGACGCACGATCCGACGTGGATCTGCGGCGACACCGCGGCGAAGGTGCCGGTGTGCTACGCCCTGCCGTCGGGGAAGCGTCTGACTTTGAGCCGCGCCGAGCACGAATAGCGCCACGCGAGATGAGAAAAGAGCGCAGCGAGGTTTCTCATTTAACCGATCGCCGCCTCGAAGAACGCCTTGATCGCGCGATCCTTGCGCCGATCGGCTAGGCAGACGGCGTGCTCTTCGGTGAAGAGCGCCGCCTCGTGGATCTCGACGGCCGTGACGCGCTCATCGGCGCCGAGCTCCGGCAGCGACACGACGCCGAAGCCGAGCCCCGCGGCCACCGCCTCCCGCACGGCCTCGCGGCTCTCGATCTCGAGGACGGCCTTTGGCTGCACGCCGCGCCGCTTCGTCCACGCATCGAAGGCCTGTCGTGTCGCCGAACCTGGCTCGCGCATCACCATCGGCGCTTGGTGAAGCTCCTCGGGCCGCACGCGCCGCGCCTTGGCCCAAGGATGCCGGCGCGCGACGAAGGCGACGATCGGGTGCTTGGCGATGCGCCGCGCGTAGAGCCGCTCGTCGTCGCTCGACTGCGCGAGAATCGCCACGTCGCTGGCCACATCGAGGAGGCGCTGCTCGGCGATCGCGCTGTTGCCCACGGTGACTGTGAGCGCGAGGCCGGGGTGCGTCGCACGCAAGCGCACGATCACCGGCACCACGTGATACGGGCCGTCCGCGGCGATCCGGAGCGCGCCGGTCTGAAGTCCGCCGGCAGCGGCGAGCAACGCGTCGGCGTCGTCGGCGACCGAATTCAAGCGACGCGCGAGGCGCAAGAGATCCTCCGCAAGCGGCGTGACGACCACGCGGCGGCCTTGACGCAGGAAGAGCGTGACACCGTAGTGTGCCTCCAGGGCACGCACCTGATGCGTGAGCGCCGGCTGCGTGACGCCGATCGCCCGGGCCGCCGCCGAGAACCCGCCGTGGGTGGCCACCGCGGCGAACGCTCGAAGTTGCGCGAAGTTCATATGAATACAATTTATATGTCGATTAACTTCGTCGCTATTGTATTCATGGGCGCACACCTGCATCCTCGCCCCCATGCCCTACCTTCTCACGCCAGGCCCGCTGACGACCGCCGCCGCGACCAAAGACGCCATGCAAGTGGACTACGGATCGCGCGACCACACCTTCATCGGCTTCACCAAGCGCGTGCGTGAGCGCTTGCTCTGGCTGTGCGCGGGTGAACGGACGCACACCGCGGTCATGCTGCAAGGCTCGGGCACCTACGCCGTCGAGGCCGCGTTCGGAACGCTCGTGCCGAAGGACGGCAAGGTGGCCGTGCTCGTCAACGGCGCCTACGGCAAGCGCATGGTCGAGATCGTCAAGGTGCTCGGCCGCGCGCACGTGACCCAGGAGACCGCTGAGGACGTGCCGGTCGATCCCGCTGCGTTGGATCGTCTGCTCGCGGACGACCAAGCGATCACCGACGTCGCCGTCGTCTACACCGAGACGACGACCGGCATTCGGAATCCTTTGGAGGCGATCGCGGCGGTGACGGCGCGCCACGGCCGCCGCTTGATCGTCGACGCGATGAGCTGCTTCGGCGCGCTGCCGATCGATCTGCGCACGCTGCCGATCGACGCGCTGTGTGCGTCGTCGAACAAGTGCCTAGAAGGCGTGCCCGGCATCGGCTTCGTCATCGTGCGGACCGAGTGGCTGAACGCTTGCGCCGGCCGCTCGCACTCTTTGGCGTTGGACCTCCACGCGCAGTCGCAGGGCTTCGACAAGAACGGCCAATGGCGCTTCACGCCGCCGACGCATGTGCTCGCGGCGTTCGACAAGGCGCTCGATCTGCACGCCGTCGAGGGCGGCGTCGAAGGGCGCGGCGCCAGGTATCTGGCGAACCAACGCGTGCTCGTCGACGGCATGCGCGCGATGGGTTTTCGGACGCTGCTGCCGGATCATTTGATGTCGCCGACGATCGTCACCTTTCACATGCCGCAGGATCCCAAGTTCGTCTTTCAGACGTTCTACGATCGCCTGCGCGAGAAGGGCTTCGTCATTTATCCCGGGAAGCTGACGGCGGCGGACAGCTTTCGGATCGGGTGCATTGGCGATCTGACGCCGGAGATCATGCGGGCGGCGCTCGGTGCGATCGATGAGACGGTGAAGGAGATGGGCGCGAAGATTTCCGGCGACGGCGACGGAAACGGCAACGGCGACGTGACCGTGAATGGACGCAGGTACGCCTGGCCGAAGAAGCCGACGGTGGTGATCTGCCTCGACGGCTGCGCGCCGGAGTACTTCGAGAAAGCCGTCGCCGCCGGCAAGATGCCGAACCTGGCGAAGATGGTCGAGCGCGGCACGAACGCGTCGGCGCGCTGCGTGATCCCGTCGTTCACGAATCCGAACAACATGTCGATCGTCACCGGCGCGCCGCCGAGCGTACACGGCATCAGCGGCAACTTCTTCATCGATCCGCGCACCGGCGAGGAAGTCATGATGAACGATCCGAAGTTCTTGCGCGCGCCGACGCTCCTGGCGGCGTTCTCGGCGGCCGGCGCGAAGGTCGTTGCGATCACGGCCAAAGACAAGCTGCGCAAGATGCTCGGGGAAGGGCTGAAGGGCGTCGCGTTCTCGGCGGAGAAGGCCGACAAGTGCACGCTCGCGGAGCATGGCATCACCGACGTGGTCGCGAAGGTGGGCATGCCCGTGCCGGACGTCTACAGCGCGGAGCTCAGCGAATTCGTGTTGAAAGCCGGCGTCGTCCTCTTGAAGAGCGACAAGCCCGACATCCTCTATCTCTCGACCACCGACTACGTGCAGCACAAGCACGCGCCGGGCACCGACGAAGCGAACGCGTTCTACGCGATGATCGACAAGTACCTCGGCGAGCTCGATGCGCTCGGCGCCGTCATCGCGATCACCGCTGATCACGGAATGAACGCGAAGGCCGACGCTGCCGGCAAGCCGCGCGTGCTCTACTTGGGCGACTGGCTCGACGAGAAGCTCGGCAAGGACAAGGCGCGCGTCATCCTGCCGATCACCGATCCCTACGTCGTCCATCACGGCGCTCTCGGCAGCTTCGCGTGGATCCACTGGGGCCCGAGCGTGACCGCCGAGCAACGGCAAGCGCTGACGCAAGAGCTCGCGAAGGATCCGAACATGGAAGTCGTCCTCGATCGCACCGCCGCCGCGCGCCGCTTCGAGCTGCCGGCCGATCGCGTGGGCGACGTGTGCGTCATCACCAAGGCGAACGCCGTCGTCGGCACCGAAGCTGCGCGCCACGATCTGACGGGGCTCGACGCGCCGCTGCGCTCGCACGGTGGGCTCGGTGAAGAGCGCGTGCCGCTCGTCTTGAACGTGGCGCGCAAGACCGCGGGCCGCGATCTCAGAAACTTCGACGCGTTCGACCTCGCGCTCAATGGAGACAAGCAATGAAGACGGAAGCCATGCGCATCCTCGGCGAGAAGGTCTCGCGCGAGCGCACCTACGAAGTGAAGAACCCCTACTCCGGTGCCGTCGTGGCCAAGGTCGCGATGGCGAGCGTCGCCGACATCGATCACGCGATCGAAGGCGCTGCGCGGGCGAAGCTCACGCTCACCCGCTTCGAGCGCGCGAAGATCTTGGAGCGCACCGCGCAGATCCTGGAAGATCGCAAGCAGACCGTCGCCGACGTCATCACCAGCGAGAGCGGCCTCTGCAAGAAGGACACGCTCTACGAGGTCGGGCGCGCGCAGGACGTCTTGAACCTGGCCGCGCGCCTCTTGAACCAAGACGACGGCGAAGCGTTCGCCTGCGATCTCACGCCGCACGGCAAGAAGCGCCGCATCTTCACCCTGCGCGAGCCGCTCGCCGGAGTGATCACGGCGATCACGCCGTTCAACCATCCGCTGAACCAAGTGGCGCACAAGGTGGCGCCCTCGATCGCGACGAACAACCGCATGATCCTGAAGCCGAGCGAAAAGACACCGCTGTCCGCGTTTTTGCTCGCCGACGCTTTGTACGAAGCCGGCCTGCCGCCCGAGATGCTGTCGATCGTCAGCGGCGATCCGAAGGAGATCGGCGAGCGGCTGATCACGCACCCGAAGGTGGATCTCGTCACCTTCACTGGCGGCGTCGCGATCGGCAAGTGGATCGCCGAGCGCGCGGGCTACAAGCGCCTGGTGCTCGAGCTCGGCGGCAACGATCCCTTGATCGTCATGGACGACGCCGACCTCGACGAGGCGGTGGCGCTCGCGGTGAACGGCTCGTACAAGAACTCGGGGCAACGCTGCACGGCCGTCAAGCGCATGCTCGTGCACGAGAAGATCGCCGACGCGTTCGTCGCCGGCCTCGTCGAGAAGACGAAGGCGCTGAAGTACGGCGACCCCAGCGATCCCGCGACCGACATGGGCACCGTCATCGACGAAGCGGCGGCGAAGATCTGCGAAGAGCGCGTGAACGACGCGATCGCGCGCGGAGGCAAGCTGCTCTACGGCAACGTCCGCAAAGGCGCGCTCTACTCGCCGACCGTCGTCGATCACGTCAAAGCCGACTGGACGCTCGTGAAGGAGGAGACCTTCGGGCCGGTGTCGCCGATCATCCGCTTCAAGAACATCGACGAGGCGATCGCGCTGTCGAACTCGACGGCCTACGGCTTGTCGAGCGGCGTCTGCACGAACCGCTTGGACGACGTGATGCGCTTCGTCCGCGAGCTGCAAGTCGGCACCGTCAACGTGCGCGAAGTGCCGGGCTACCGCACCGAGATGTCGCCGTTCGGCGGCATCAAGGACTCCGGCCTCGGCTACAAGGAAGGCGTGAAGGAGGCGATGAAGAGCTTCACCAACTTGAAGACCTTCTCATTGCCTTGGATGTGACTAAACATTGATCCCGCGCCGGCGCATCATCCCATAGAACAAGCCGGCGCCGACGGCGGCCAATCCTGCAACGAGCACCAAGAGCAAGAACACGGAATCCACCCCAACCCGGGATTTCAGATAGCCGATCACCGGCTCTTGCAGGATTGGCCCCGCCGAGCCCACGCCGTTGATGATGCCGGCGGCGAGCGCAGCGCGTTTGCGATCGGCCACGTCAGCGGCGCCGGCGCCCGAGAGGAGCGCGTCCGGCCCCATCGCCATGAAGCCGACGACGCCGAGCAACACGACGAAGAGCACGATCGAGTGCAGGCCGACCAAGTAGAGCAGCACGCAGCCGAAGACGCAGCCGATCGACATCGCGAAGATCACGGGCGTACGCCGGCTCTGAAAGAGGTAGTCCGAGATCGGGCCGCTCGCGAGCACGCCGAGAAAGCCGATCCAATCGAACGCCGTCGACGCGTAGCCGGCGTTCGCTGTCGACATCGAGAAGTGCTCGCGCAGGATCAGCGCGCTCCAGCTGTCGAGCGCGTAGCGCAGGAACTTGAAGCCGAAGTAAATGAAGCCCATGCCGATGACGAGCGGATAGAAGCCGATCGCCGCCTTTTGGCCCGCCGGCCCCGCGCCGCCGTGATCCTCGAGCGCAGGCTGGCCTTCTTGCTCCGGGCTCTCGTGGCCCCAGAAGACGAAGAGCACGATGATCGCAGCGAGCGCGATCGCCGTCCCCGAGAACGACCAGAGTAAGCCGAGCCAGCCGAAGAGCAGCGCGGCGAGGCCCTTCGCGATCGCCGCGCCGAGCTGATAGCACGTGGCCCAGAACGACATGATCGTTCCGCGCTCTTCCTTCCGCGTCCAGTTGGCGACGATGCCGACCGTGTGGCCCCAGCCCGTCGCCTGTGCGAAGCCTTGTACCGCCATCAACGCGAACACCGGCCAGTACGCCGAAGGACCTGCCGGCAACACGGCGGCCGTCAGGAAGTTGCACGCGACCGACACCAGCATGCCGCCGACTAAGATCGATCGGCTCGAGTATTTGCGACCGAGCGCGGCCGCGAGGAACTGCCCGAGCATGTAGGTGACGAGGTAGCCGGTCCACAGGTGCGAGACCGAGAAGTCGTCGAGCGCGAGCTGCTCCTTCAACGGACCTTTGACCACGCTGAACACTTTGCGCGTGACGTAGAAGCCCGCGTAGCACCACCACGTCGCGATCAGCATTTGCCACCGCAGCGTTCGGAAGCGCTCGGACATGCGCACCTTGTGTCACCCGCGCCGCTCGCGTTCAAGGTGGGTTTGCCTTTGCGCGAGCGATCTGAGAGCGACGGCGCATGCGTGCGTTCGCCGCTTCGATGTTCATTCTGTGTGCGTGTGCTTCGACCCTGCCACGCCTGCCGGTGCCGGCGCTGTCGAGCGCGGTCGACGCCGACGATCCGCTGATCGCCGCGTTCTACGACGCTTCGCCCTTCGATGCGCCGACCTTCGAGGCGCTGCTCGCCACCGCGCTCCGCGAACGCCCGCGCTCGGCGGCCGTGCACGAGGTCGCGATGCAGCGGGCGAAGCTGCGCGGCGATCACGACGCGGCGTTCATGCACGCGCTCCACGCCGCGGCCGCGACACGTTCGCCGCTCGCCGCGTGGTTCGTCAGCGAGCTCGATCGCAACGATCGCACGGTGTCCGAGATGCGCGCGGCCATCGAGCTGACGCGCGCGATCTACGCGAGCGATGCGCCGGCCGCCGTCCGCGCCGAAGCCGCGATCACGCTGGCGTCGCTGCTCGCGTCCTTCGACGAGCGGGACGAAGCGCAGGCGTTGAACCGCTGGCTCGGGTACATGTCACAATTTCTATACATTGGCCCCTTCGACAACGACCAGGGCAAGGGCTTCGCTACGCCGTATCCGCCGGAGCAGACGATCGACGCGGCGAAGACGTACCCCGGCAAGATCCTGCCGATCGGGTGGCGGCCGCTCAGGCGCCTCAACGAGGAGGCCGCGGTCTGGCTCGACGACGTCATCTCGCCGGCCGAGCACGCGGTCACCTACTTCGCCACCTTCGTGCGCGCCGGCGCGTCGCGAGAGGTGCTGCTGCACGTCCGCTGCGGCGCTGCGCTGAAGATCCTCGTGAATGATCAGGTCGTCTTCAGCGAGGAGAAGCTCGGCGCCGGGCGCAACGACAACATCACGGTTCCGCTGCGCCTCGAGGCGGGGTGGCACAAGCTCGTGTTCAAGATCGCCGGCCAGCGCAGCACCGCTTTTGCCGCTCGCTTCTCGGACAATGACGGCGGGCCGATCGAGCTCGAAGCGTCCAACGTGCCGAAGACCATGCTCGCCGCGGCGCACGTCATCGAGCGACCAGTGGGGCTCGCGCCTGCGATCGCCACGTTCGCGTCGCCCGGGCGCAGAGCATTTTGGCAGACGCGCGAAGTGTACCGCTCCGGCCGCCAGTTGGACGTCGTGCCGGCGCACGAAGCCGCGGCGCAAGCGATGCGGGGTCACCCGCTCGCGATCTTCGAAGGCGCGCTCGCGTACTGGGACAACGACGAGCTCGGAAAGGCGATCGATCTGCTCGGCAAAGGGACCGAGCGCTTCGGCGATGTGCTGCCGGCCTTCCTGCAAAAGCGCGCGCGCTTCTACCGCCAGAAGAAGCAGCTCGACAAAGCGCAGCGCGACTTGGAGCGCGCCGTCGAACGCGCGCCGAAGAGCCGCTTTCTGTGGATGGATCTCGCCGACCTCTTGGACGCGCGCGGGCTCGGGCCAGAGCGCACGCGCGTCCTCACCAAGGTGCTCGGTGAGTGGCCGGACAGCGTCTGGGCCAAGCGCGAGCTCGCCGACGCTTGGTCGAGCCGCGGTTACACGCAGCGTGCCGAGGTGCTGCACAGAGAGATCGCGCGCCTGTTGCCCGGCGAGAACCGCGGCTGGCAGCGCCTCGTCGACCGCGACGTGCAACGCGGCGATCTCGACGCCGCCATCGATCGCCTGCGCGAGATGCAAGCGCGGCAGCCGCTGGCGCACGGGCTCGTGATGCAAGAGGCCGACCTCTGGCGCCGCAACGATCGACCCGAGGAAGCCACCGCGTTGCTCACGCGTGTCGCGACGCAGGATCCCGACTGGGCACGCCCCTACGAACGGCTCGCCGTGCTCTACGACGAGCAAGGGAAGAAGGACGCGACGCTCGCAGAGTACAAGCGCGCGCTCGCCCGCGATCCGAAGAACAGCACGCTGCGCGAGCGCGTCGATCTGCTCGAGCCGCAAGGCAAGGAGTACGCCGAGAAGTACGTGCCGGGCGAAGCGGAGATCGACGCGATCGTCGCCGGCGCCGCGGCCGTGAAGATCGAGGCCGGCGCGCACGTCGTCCTGCTCAGCGATCACGAGGTGACCGAGGTCGCCCAAGACGGCAGCAGCAAGCGCTTCATCACGCTCGTCGCGAAGGCGCTCGACGACCAAGGGCGCGACGCGCTCACGCACACCTCGCTGCCGAGCCACGGCACGACGAAGCTGCTGCGCGCGTACTCGGTGAACAAGCGCGGCGATCGCCAGGAGCTGTCGAGCGTGCAGGGCGACGCGCTGCGCTTTCGCCAGCTCGAAGTCGGCTCGATCGTCGTGCTGCAGTACATTTGGTACGCACCGCCGCAGGCGTTCCTGCCGAACCACTTCGCGTCGAGCTGGCGCTTCGAGAGCGTGCACCGCCAGCACGAGAAGGCGACGTGGGTGCTGATCATGCCCGAGGGGCGGGCGCTCAACGTGCAGATCCGCGGCGCCATCAAGCGCGAGGATCGCCGAGAAGACGGCCGCGACGTTCGGGTGTTCACTGCCGAGCACGTGCCGGCGCTGATCGCCGAGCCGTTCATGCCGCCGCAAGACGACCTGCTCGCCAGCGTGGACGTCAGCACCTTGCAGGACTGGAGCGAGTATGTGCGCTGGGAACGCGCGCTGCTCGTCGACGCGTTTCGATCGAGCCCGGCGATCGAGGCGCTCGCGCAACGGCTCACCGCCGACAAGAAGACGCCGCAGGCGAAGCTCGACGCGATCTTGCACTTCGTCGCGCGCGAGATCCGCTATCAGCAGGAGTACGAGACGACGATCGCCGGCGTGCGGCCGCATGCGTGCCCCGTCGTCGTCGAGCGCGGCTACGGCGATTGCAAGGACAAGTCGGTGCTGCTCATCCGGCTGGCGAAGCTCGCCGGCCTCACCGCCGAGATGGCCCTCTTGCGCACCACGAACGCCGGCGCCGTTCAGAAGGCGATCCCGAACCAGCAGTTCAACCACGCGATCGTCTACGTGCCGAAGCAAGCGGGCTTACCCGAGGGCTTCTTCGTCGACGCGACGACCGAGGGCCTCGATCTCGGAAACCTGCGCAACGACGATCAGGGCGCGACGGCGCTCGTGCTCGACGCCGAAGGCGACGGCTTCCGCTTCGTGGACATCCCCTATCAAGCGCCCGCGCTCGAACGCGAAGAGCACGCGATGACGATGACGATCGCGAGCGACACACAAGCGACGGCGAACGACCTCATGACCTTGCGCGGCGCCTCCGCCGCGCAGCTGCGCGTGCTCTTGCGCAACGAGCAGGTGGCGAGGAAGACCTTCGAGAACGTCGGTGCGTACCTCTTCCCCGGCTCCTCGCTGACGAGCACGAGCGCGAAGAATCACGAGGACATCGTGGCGCCGCTCGAAGTGAGCTTGAGCCTCGATGTGTCGACCTCGCTCACCCGCGAAGGAAGCCGCATGCGCATCAAGGTGCCGGCGCCGGTCTCGCTCCTCCGCGCAGGGACCCTCGTGAAACGGAAGACCGACCTCATTCTCGGTGTGCCGAGCGTCGGCGTCTACCGCCACGAGATCACCTTGCCTGAGGGCCACCGCGTGGCGCACTTGCCGGAGCCGTTCATGCTCGAGCACGCGTGCTTCTCGGCCAAGCGGACGAGCGAGGCGAAGGATCGCAAGGTGCAGATGACGCTGACCATCGAGCGCCGTTGCGCGCGCGTGAAGGCCGAGGACTATCCGGCGTTTCGCGAGGTGCTGCAAAAGCTGACCAACGCGACGCAACAAGAGCTCGTCTTCGAGAAGAAGCTGATGGCGCACTTTGACGCACCGCCGGCGGCCGCGCCGCGACAATGATCGCAACCCAGCCACTTGCGTCCTTTGCCCATAGGCGATGAGCGTCCCAGCGATCGCAAAAAAGCCGCAGCCAGCCCTGACAGCGAAGCCGGCTAAGACCGCTGCGCCGTCGACGACCGCCGGCCCGAAGGTTGCGGTCAAAGTCGATGGCTACGACGGCACGACGCAGGGTCGCCACCACATCGCGCCGGCGCCGAAGGCTGCGCCGCCGCCAAAAGAGCCGCTGACGCCGACGACCATCGACGCCCACCTCGCCGAGCTCTCACGCAAAGAGAAGCTTCGCATCCTCGTCATGGCGTACGGGGACGTCGGCGTGCCGCCGGACACTGGCGCCATCATCGTCAATCAAACGCACCTGACCAAGAGCGGTGCGCCGGCGTTGAAGAGAGCGATCGCGACGAGCGAGGCGAAGAGCGGCGCGCCGGTGCTGGTCGCCGCCGATCAAGAGGGTGGCAACATCAACCGCCTGCGCCACATCAGCGCTGTCCGCTTTCCCTCGGCGGCGGCCATGAAGCGCATGGAGTTGAAAGACATCCGCGCCGAAGGCAAGAAGACCGGCGAGGCGATGGCGGCGGCGGGCGTCAACACGCTGCTCGGCCCGGACCTCGACGTCGCGCGTGACGGGACGCTCATGGACAGGATGCAGCGCTCCTTCGGCACCACGCCCGAAGAGGTCACCACGCGGGTCACGGCGTTCGTCGCCGGGCTGCGCGAGGGAAACCCGAAGCTCGTGATCCTCGGCAAGCACTTCCCGGGCTACGACGTGCGCGGCAACAGCGACATCGCGCGCGTCAGCGATCCGGCGCCGGAAGAGGTCGTGTACGGGCGCGCCGAGCCCTTCTTCGACGTGCCAGGCCTCGACGGCGTCATGGTCAGCTCGATCCGCTACACCGAGATCGAGGACGTGCCGGCGTGCTTCTCGGCGAAGATCGTGGCCAAAGCGCGCGAGAAGGACAAAGGCCGCGTGGTCGTCACCGACGATCTCGTGGCGTTGTCGCTGCACTCCTCTGAGATCGCCGCGTACAAAGAGTATCTGCTCGCACGCACCCGTGGCGACACGACGCAGATGGAGAAGCTCGTCGCGAAGCACCCGGGGCTCGCTTCGGACACCGAGCGCGGCAAGCTGCAGCGAAGAGCCGACGCCGAGGCCGTCGCCAACGCCATCGCGGCGTTCACCGCCGGATGCGACATCTTGCTCGTGCTCGATGCGCGCGTGGCGCCTTTGATGGTGCAAGGCCTCGACGCGCACCTCGCCGCGCACCCCGAGCTCGACGCGCAGCTCGACACGTCGGTGCGGCGAGTCCTTGCGTTACAAGCAAGACAGAGCGGCTAGAGAACAGCCCACGTCAGTCCCATGCGCGAACGCTGGACAGGGGCTAGTGTCCTGAGTCACAAATTCGCAACCATCTTCTCGGCGATCCATCCCGAACTGCTTCGTTGCGAGACCTTGAAAGATTGCCGATATTCCTGCGGCCTCGCGCCTCGCATTCCGGGCGCCTCGCCAAGAATATGGCCACGAATTTGTGACTCAGGACACTAGAAGCGCACGCTCGACAGCGGATTGTCGCGCTGGACCATCGGGTGCTGCCGATCCTCGCTGGCGGCACGCACGATCGCGAACGCGGCGCGGACGAGCTCGTGCACCGCGATCTTGCCGTCGCCGTTCTCGTCGGTCTTCTTGTCGGCGAGCGCGGTCAGGAGCGCGTGCGAGAACAGGCCGTGACCGAGCGCCGGATCCTCGAACGACCACTCGTCGCCGCGCGATGAAGCGATGACGACGGTGCCCGAGCGGCGTTCGAGATCGGCGTAGATGTAACGATCGCGCTCGAGGCCGTACGCCGGCGTTGGTGCGCTCGCGGCTTCAGTGTCGCCCTTCTTCTTCAAGCCGCGCGCGACGAGCTTCTGCGACAGCGCGCGGCCGGCGCCGACTTGGAGCTCGTCGCTGTCGCCGGACTCGCACGCATCGAGCAGCAACAAGCGACTGCGCGCGCGCGACTCCGCGAGCACGCTCTCCAACGCCGCGAACGGGATGGCCGTCTCGGCGAGGCGTCGCGGATCGACGTCGTGCGGCAGCGCGTAGAAGACTCCGCCGGCGTCGTGCATCCCGTGGCCCGCGAAGAACAAGACCACCGTGTCCTTCACCTCGGCCTGCGCGAAGAAGTCCTTCAGCTTGCCGACGGCGTCTTTGCCGACCTCGCCGTTCGTGAGCGCGAGCTGCTTCGTCGTGGCGAAGCGCTTCGCGAGCGCCGCCGCCACGTCCGCCGCGTCCTTGTGCGCAAAGCCGAGCGCCAGCGCCGGATCGTCGTACTGCGACACCCCGAGGGTCGCGACGAAGAGGCGCGGCGCGGCGTCGCTGTCGAGCACCACCCGCTTCGCCGCGCGGAACGACTCGGCCCCGTGCTTGTTCGTGCACGACACCTCGATCGCATTGTCGCCCGGGGCCAAGCGCACGACCTGAGCGCTCTCGTGCGCAGCGCCGCTCGCCGGTACATCGGCGACGAGCACGCCGTTGACGAAGATCGACGCGCGCGCGAGCTCGCCTTGCTTGTCCGTGCAGCGCGCGCGAACACTCTGATCCGCGCCGTTGAACGCACCCACCTCGATCGCCGCCTCGGGGATGCTGACGTCGATCGCCCGCTTGCCGAGCCCGGCGCGTTCGAGCCGGCGCTCTGCGAGCTTCGCGAAGTGGGCGATGAGATCCGCGGGCAGCTCGGTGACTCGCGAGAGCACGCGGTCGGGTCGGTTCGAGAGCACCGCGAACTGCTCGACGCGAAACGCAGTCTGCCCGCGCACCATCGCGACGCGCTCGGCGCCGCGGGGTGACGCATCGAAGTCGCCGTCGTCGGTATAGACGAGCCACTCGTCGCCATTGCCGAGGTAGCGGACGGGCGCCTCGGCTTTCGCGGCGAGTGCGTGCAAGCTGACGACGCCGTCGTAGCGACCGACCGCCAGCGCGCGGCCGTTCGGCGTGAACGCGAGCGACGAGGCGTTCCCCGGGATCTGCCGCAGCTCTTTGCCGGCAGCGTCGAAGAGACGCACGAAGTCCTCCTTCAACGCGCGCGTCGCGATCCGCGTGCCATCCGGGCTCACCGCGACGCCGCCGCCCTTGATCGTCCCGCGCTCTTTGAACGCCGTGCCGTCGAACGAAAGGATGGTGGTGTCGGTGTGCCAGCTCGAGACGTAGACGCGATCGCCATACACCGCGACGCTCAACGCCGAGTCCTTGCCGAGCGTGAACAGCGCCAGCTCTTTACCGCTCTCCACGTCCCAAGCGCGCACCGTCTTGTCTTCGCCGCCGGTGAACATGCGCTTGCCGGCGTCGGCGAAAGCCAGGCTGTAAACGTTGCCCTTGTGACCGAGGAAGGTGCGCGCCGTGGCAAAGCCGTCGCGCTTGAACACCCGCACGATGCCGTCGCCGCACGTCGTCACGATCTCGCCGGTCGGCAAGAAGTCCGCGTCGTAGACCACGCCCGGATGCTTGTACTCGGCGAGCAGCGCCCCGGACTTGCTCCACAAGCGCGCCGTCTGATCACGCGAGCCCGTGAGCACGCTCGTGCCGTCAGGCGAAAACGCAAACGCCGTCACTTCCCACACGTGACCGCGAAACGTGTGCTCGCTGCGGCCGCTCAGCGCGTAGGTGACGGCGATCGCCTGCGGGTAGGTGTAGGCCACGGCGAAGCGCTCACCGCCGGGCTCGAACACGATGCGATGCGCGCTGCCGTTCGCACCCGGAAAGCGCCGCTCGAGCGTGAGCCTCGACTTGTTCACCCGCCACAGGCCCATGCCGCTCGCCTCGCCGAAGAGCGACGACGACGCCGTGAGCAAGCGATCGTCGAACGCGACGATCGCGTTGATGTGATCGCCGTGCGCCTTCATGACGCGAGCCGGAGTGACTGGCGCCGCGGTGGACTCCGTCATCGCGCTCACCGCGCAGATGGAGAGGTCGCCCGCGGTGTTGCCGGCGTAGAGGGCGTCGCCTTTGGTCGAGAACGCGACCGAGCGCGGATAGCCGCCTTTGATCGAGCAGCTGCCGGCGAAGCTCATGTCGCTCGCCCGCCACAGCTTCAACGACTCGTCGCGACCTCCCATCGTCACTTCGTTGCCGTGCGCGGTGGCAATCAAGGTTCCGTCCGGGCTGAACGCGGCGTCGGTGACGTCGGGGCTCACCGACGCGCCTTCGACGATCTTCGGCGCGCCGCCGTCTTGGTTCCAGCGGATGAGCGAGAGCGTACGGCGGCTATAGAGATTGTGCGCCGTGGTGACGAGGTGCTTGCCGTCCGGCGAAAAGTGCACGGACGACATTTGCACGTAAAACGCCTTCTCGTCGTTGAAGCTCTTGCTGCCTTCGAGCGCGGTGTTCGTCACCACGAGCCGACCATCGACGCCAACGCTGGCCAGCCGATCGCCGAAGAGATCCAAGCCGGTGACGTCCTTCTTGTGCAGCGCGCGGCTCGCCACGATCTTCTTCGTCGCCAGATCGACGACGCGCACCTTGCCGCTGTCGTCGCCGATGGCGAAGCGCTTGCCGTCCGGGAACAAGCGGAGCGCCGTGATCTCTTCGGGGTACTCGATCGTCTCGAGCAGGCGGCCGTCGATCGTCCACACTTTGACGAAGCCGTCGCGGCCCGCAGAGAGGACGAGGCGCCGGTCCGGCGTCACCTCGAGCGCGGTGATCTCGGAGACGTGACCGTTCTGGACGACCATGGCGAAGCTCGGGGACGCAAGGAGGAGCGCAAAGAGGGCCGCGAACATGCCGGAGGTTTGCGCCATTGTCTGCGCCAAAACAACCAAGGTGCGAGCTTTCTTGTAAGTAACGTCATGGCAGACGTCTTCGCTCCCTTCATTCGCTCCGTGGTCGACGCGATCGCGGCCGCGAAGGACGCCCGCCTCGCTCCCAAAGAGCAGCAGCGCTTCGAACGCGAGCTGACGGCGCTCGTCGACGCCGATCGTTGCGACGACGCGGTCTTCTTGCAGCTGATCCTCGCGGCACATCGCTTGGGCGTCGCTGGTCTCGAAGCCGCCGCCGCGCAGATCTGTTCGCTGGCTCATGTCGGCCTCGCCGCGACGGACGCTCGCCGCGCGCGGGAGCCGGAGACACGATCATTGCGCGCCGCGAGCCAAGAGCTGCAGAACGTCGCCCCGCGCCAAGCCGGAAGAGTCGACCCGCCTGCAGCGAGAGGCGTTGGCCTGCGCGCGGGACCCAGGAAACAACGAGTGGAGAAGAGAGCATGACCGGAGCCGTCGCAACGAACTTACTTCGCGCCATCGGCGAGTCCGGCGCGCTGCGCCGCGGCACCGAGAGCGGCAGCGACGTTGGCCCGCGCGAGGCCGGCACGATCATCAGTGCGGTCGGAACGAACTTCACGCGCTCACAGGTGCTCGCCGCGCTCGATGAGCTCGCGACCTTGTCCCCGAGAGCCCGCGGCCGCCTCACCGACGCCGACATCGCGCGCCTGCGCACCACGGCCAACGAAACGCCGGTGGAGAATCCTTCGACCTTGACCCAAGGCTTCTTCCGTCCCGAGCGACCGAGCGTGCGCGTGCCGGAGCTCTTGCCTGCGAGCGAGCTAGAAGGGCTCGAGCGCACCGTTCACCTTGCCACTTACCGCGACGCGAGGGCTGCGCTGCAGGGACGCTATGACCGCGCGTTGGTGGCGTTCGATGCGGCCGTGGCGCGCGGCGAGACTGGAGAAGTCGAGCGCAGCGAGATCGAAGACTCGGTGGCGGCGATGGATCGCTTGAACCACGCGGCGCACCGTTTTTCGAACGTGTACGCTGAGTACCGCGAGCTCTCGCGCGATCCGACCTTAGACGTGAGCACCGGCGCGCTCACGCGTACGCAAGCCGACTTCTTGCGCCTCACTGCGGCGGCGCTCGCTCCTGCGCGCGAGTGAGCGTTCGACAGCCCGCACGATCCACGCGCTGCTGACCATCGCTGCGGTGAAGGCGAGCAGCCCAGCGGTGCTCAGCGAGAACGCGCCGATCGACACGATCGCCGGCCCCGGACAGTAGCCCGACAGCCCCCAACCGACGCCGAACAAGAGCGCGCCGGCGACCAGCCTGCCGGTGATGCGCCGCTCGCTCGGGAGGTGCAGCTTGCCGTCGAGGATCGGCTCTCCGCGTTTTTTCGCGAAGCGAAACGCCGAGGCGTAGACCGCGAGCGCACCGCCCATGACGAACGCGAGCGCCGGGCTCCAGGCGCCGAACACGTCGAGAAACGCGGCGACGTTGCGCGGGTCGGTCATGCCGGACAGGCCGAGGCCGAGCGCGAAGAGCACGCCCGAGATCGCAGCGACGAACGCGCGCATCAGAGAATCCTCCCGTTCGCGAGCGCGACAGCGACGGCGCCGGCGAAGATGAAGCTGAGCGTGGCGACGATCGAGCGCAGCGAGCCGCGACCGATGCCGCAGACGCCGTGACCGCTCGTGCACCCGTTGGCGAGCTGAGTGCCGACCCCCACGAGCACGCCGGCGAGCGTGAGCTGCAGGAGCGAGCTCGTCACGGGGGCGCCGAAGACGCCGGGCGCGACAAAGGAAAGAACGAGGCCGCCGGCGAGCAGGCCGGCGACGAACGCGATCCGCCATTCGCGGTCGGCGCTGGTCCACACGCGGCCGATGACACCGCTGACGCCGGCGATGCGTCCGTTTGCGATCAATAAGAGCGCCGCCGCCAATCCGATCACCACGCCGCCGCCGAGCGCCCGGCTCAGTTCGCCAATAGACATGCATCCGTTATAACGGATGCCGTCACGCAACGCCAGCGAAAAGGGACCGGGGAGCGTCAGCCGAGACGCGGGATTAGACGAGGACGAGGTTCAAGCGGTCGAGGTCGTCTTTGGACAGCGGCAGGACGTCGAAGCCGATGTCGTAGCGGGCCGGATGATCGCCAGCGAGACGATCGACGAAGCGCACTTTGCCACGCATGACGAGCGGCTCGTCCTTCGACATCAGCTCGATCTCGATGAGCTGGCCTTTCTTGTACTGTTCATCCGAGTACGCCCGCACGTGCGCGCTCTGGCCGCCGTGGTGGTACTCGGCGAACACCTCGAGCCCGCCGGCCCGGCACAGCATCGGAGCTTGCACTCGGCGATACATGGTACGGGACACCTCGCTCTGCGAACGGTCACGAACGCGCGCCCAAAACGCTTCCCAAGTCGTCGTGCTCATCAGTATTGGGAGCCGTAACCTGGATCACACTCGCTCCTCAAGTGGCCGCGGCCAATGACTTTTTGCGATCGAAATTCGTCTCTTTTTCGACCCTTCGAGGGTTGACATGGCGGCGCTCGACCTTAGCGTGTGGCTTTCCGGCTCGGCGCTTCAGGGCCATGCCCGTATGGCTAGACTTCGGCCGACAAAGCACATACCGGACGGCGCGGAGCGTTGAATGGCACTGGAATTTCTGACGAAGATCTTCGGCTCGAAGAACGAACGCGAGCTCTCGCGCATCCGCCCCTACGTCGACAAGATCAACCAGATGGACAACAGCATGCGCGCGCTCTCGGACGCCGCGCTGCAGGGCAAGACCGCCGAGCTCAAGACCCGCCTCGAACGCTATGCCAGCGTGCACAAGCTGAACCTCAAGACCTGTGAGAAGAAGGACATCAACCCGGCGCTCTGGGAGATCCTGCCCGAAGCGTTCGCCGTGTGTCGCGAAGCCGGCCGCCGCGTGCTCGACATGCGCCACTTCGACGTTCAGCTCATCGGCGGCATGGTGTTGCACGACGGCAAGATCGCCGAGATGAAGACCGGCGAAGGCAAGACGCTCGTCGCCACGCTGCCGATCTACCTCAACGCCCTCGCGGGCCGTGGCTGTCACCTGGTCACGGTCAACGACTACCTGGCCAAGCGCGACAGCGAGTGGATGGGCCGGCTCTATCGCGCGCTCGGCTTGTCGACCGGCGTCGTTTTGAGCGGCACCTACGACGACGCGTTGAAGCAAAAAGCCTACGGCTGCGACATCACCTACGGCCAGAACAACGAGTTCGGCTTCGATTACTTGCGCGACAACATGAAGTTCCGCCTGAGCCAGTACGTTCAGCGCGAGCTCTTCTTCGCCATCGTCGACGAAGTGGACTCGATCCTCATCGACGAAGCGCGCACGCCGTTGATCATCTCGGGCCGCGCCGAAGACTCGACCGACAAGTACATCACGGTGAACCGCATCATCCCGCAGCTCCGCCGCGAGGTCGACTTCACGATCGACGAGAAGGCGCGCTCGGCCATGCTCACCGAAGACGGCATCCAGAAGACCGAGAAGCTGCTCAACGTCGACAACCTTTATGATCCGGCGAACATCGAGATCCTGCACCACGTGACGCAGGCGCTGCGCGCGCACATGATCTACAAGCGCGACGTCGACTACGTCGTGCAGGACGGCGAGGTGCTCATCGTCGACGAGTTCACCGGCCGCTTGATGGAAGGCCGCCGCTGGTCCGACGGTCTGCACCAGTCGGTCGAAGCGAAGGAAGGCGTCGCGATCCAGAACGAGAACCAAACGCTCGCGACGATCACCTTCCAGAACTACTTCCGCATGTACAAGAAGCTCGCGGGCATGACCGGCACGGCCGACACCGAGGCGCCGGAGTTCGCGAAGATCTACAACTTGGACGTCGTCGTCATCCCGACGAACCGAACGAACGTCCGTAAGGATCAGCAGGACACGATCTACCTGACGGAGCGCGAAAAATTCGACGCGATCCTGAAGGACGTCCAGGAGTGCAGCGAGCGCAAGCAGCCGGTGCTCGTCGGCACCGTCAGCGTCGAGAAGAGCGAAGTGCTGCACAAGCTGCTGAAGAAGAAGGGCATCAACGGCAGCGTGCTCAACGCGAAGTACCACGCGCAAGAAGCCGAGATCGTCGCACAAGCCGGGCGCTACGGCTCGGTCACCATCTCGACCAACATGGCCGGCCGCGGCACCGACATCTTGCTTGGCGGCAACCCCGAGTACTTGGCGAAGAAAGAGCTCGGCCCCGAGCCAGCGCAGGACGACTTCGAGACGGAAGCCGCCTGGGACGAGGCCGTCAAAGCCTACGACCTCGAGGTGAAGAAGCTGGTGCCGAAGTACAAAGAGCAGTGCAAGAAGGAGCACGACGAGGTCGTCGCCGTCGGCGGCTTGCACATCATCGGCACCGAACGGCACGAGTCGCGGCGCATCGACAATCAGCTCCGCGGCCGCGCGGGTCGCCAAGGCGATCCCGGCAGCTCGCGCTTCTACATGTCGTTGGAAGACGATCTCATCCGCGTGTTCGGCGGCGATCGCATGAAGACGCTGATGCAGCGCTTCGGCATGAAGGAAGGCGAGGTCATCGAGCACCCGTGGGTGACGAAGTCGATCGAGAACGCGCAGAAGCGGGTCGAAGGCCACAACTTCGACATCCGTAAGAACCTGCTCGAGTACGACGACGTGATGAACCAGCAGCGGAAGGCGATCTACGCTCTGCGCCGTGACGTGCTCGGCGGCGACGACGCGATGATCCGCGAAAAAGCGCTCGACCTCATCGAGGACGGCATCATCTACGTGGTGCAAGCCGCGTGTCCGGACAAAGAGCCGGTCGAGAAGTGGAACCTCGAGCAGCTGCAGAAGCAGATGAAAGACATCTTCGGCGTCGACTTCGATCCGAAGCGCGTCTCCGGCGTCTCACGCGAAGCGCTCGAAGACGCGGCGTTCACCGTCGTCGAAGCCGAGATGAAGAAGCGCGAAGCGGCAGAGACCGAGGCTGAGCGCAGAAACGTCGAGCGCTACGCGTACCTGCGCGGGATCGATCAATAC
Source organism: Deltaproteobacteria bacterium (assembly GCA_020848545.1). Classification (GTDB taxonomy): domain Bacteria; phylum Myxococcota; class JADLHZ01; order JADLHZ01; family JADLHZ01; genus JADLHZ01. Next base: position 137,655 of record JADLHZ010000108.1, read on the forward strand.
TGGAAAGATCACCTGCAGCAGATGGACCACTTGAAGGAGGGCATCAACCTCCGCGGCTACGCGCAGAAGGATCCGAAGCAGGAGTACAAGAAGGAAGCGTACAACCTCTTCGTCGACATGATGGCCCGCATGCAGCAGGACATCTTGTTCAACGTCTTCCATATCCGTGCGGTGACCAAGGAAGAGTTCGCCGCGCTCGAAGAAGAGGCGGCCAAGCAGAAGCTCGTCGAGCAGCACGCCAGCGCGACGGCGATGGACGCGCCGGCGCCTGCTCAGCCGACCGCGCAGGACGAGCGCCGCCCGCAAGCACCGCGCGGCCAGCCGGTGGAAGCACCGAAGATCGAGACCTATCGCCGCGACAAGCCGAAGGTCGGTAGAAACGATCCCTGCTATTGCGGCAGCGGCAAGAAGTACAAAGCGTGCCACTTGGCGGAAGACGAAGCCGCCGAAAAAGAAGCTAGGGCCTAAAGCCTCCGCGCTCGTCGAACACATCCGTGAACTGGCGCAGCGCTTCGAACGCGCCGTAGTGCTGCAGCCGCACCTTCGTTCTCATATTTTTGACCGATCGGTCAGTAGCACTGACCAAAGGCGCACATGCCACGCGCAATTAGGTTGGCCGGTCGCGGGCGAGCTGCGATAACACGCAAAGATGGTCGCGGGGATGATTGCGCTGTTTCTGACGGTAGAGCCGCAGGCCGCCGTGCGTCTCGAGTCGGCGCCGCGCCTGTTCTCCGTCGTCGCACGCCCGTCGCCTTTCTGGATGCTCACGCAAGGATCCCTCGCACGGCCAGAGCGGCCTCTGCTCACTCCTGAGGTGACCTCTGCGTTCAACATGTACGCGGAAGCCGGTGGCCTGCAGCTAGGCCCGGGTCTGCGGACCGCCGCCTTCGTCTACGACTGCAATCCATCACGGGTGCCGCAATGCCGCATCGGGCGCGCCGACATCACGCTGCCGCGAAACCTGGGACCGCTCATCGGCCTCACCCTGCACCTCGGCAGGCTCCTCCTCACAGACTTTCGGATTCGCCGCGGCTTGCCCGTGCCGAGGGGCGGCCTCGCCGGCCTCATCGCAGCGCTGCCGGTCATCAATCTGTCGCTGCTCGACAAGGGCGCCTACACGAACCTGCTCTTTCCCTATTGATTCACAGCGTCTTGCGATAGAAGTGATCCGTGATCGAGATTGGCCAACCGGCGCCGGACTTCACCGCTCGCACCACGGACGGTAAGACGATCTCGCTCGGCGACTACCGCGGCACCTACCTCGTCCTCTACTTCTATCCGAAGGCGTTCACCCCGGGCTGCACCCGCCAAGCCGTGCGCTTTCGCGACAGCTACCCCGACATCAAAGCGCTCGGCGCCGAGGTCATCGGCGTCAGCACCGACGATCATCAGACGCAGTGTGACTTCGCCGCGAAGTACACGGTGTCGTTCCCGATGATCGGCGATCGGACGCAAGCGATCAGCAGAGCCTACCAGGTGCTCGGCAAGATCCTGCCGGGCGACCGCCGCATCACCTTCATCATCGACCCGAACGGCACGGTCGTCGAGCGCTACGAGAGCATGTTCCAAATCTCGAAGCACTTGGACAAGGTGCTCGAGTTCTTGCGCGCGCATCAGCCCGCCAAAGGGTGACGCAGTTTTTTGCACATTCTGCGCATGAGCGGTTACTCTTTCTACGATGCTGTTTTGCGCGTTCGTCGCCTCGTGGACCGCCGCCTACGTCATCCCGGAGCGTGAAGCCTCCGGCCTGCCGCACCTGCGCTCCGAGAGCGTGGCGGTGCGCTTCGTCGACACCGGCGAGGTCGTCATCGAGAAGAACCCGCGCGTCGTGCGGCCGATTGCCAGCGTGACGAAGTTGCTCTCGGGCGTCGTCATCGATGCGATTGACAAGGACCCGACGACGGTCGTCACGATCACCGAAGACGATAAAGATCGCCTGAAGTGGTCGAAGTCGCGGCTCAAGGTCGGGCTCGTCTCGACCTGGCTCTCGCTCTTTCAGGCCGCGCTCGGCGCCAGCGACAACCGCGCGATGTACGCGAGCGTCCGCGCGCTCGGCCTCGAACGCCCGCGCTTCGTCGTGCAAATGAACGAGATGGCGAAGACGCTCGGCATGAAGCAGAGCTCCTTCAAAGATCCCGCGGGCATCGATCCCGGTAACGTCTCGACCGCGAACGACTTGCTCGTGCTGCTCGACTCGGCGGCGAGCAAAGAGAGCATTCGCCAGGCGACGCAAAAAGACTTCATCAACGTGGGAATGCAGGACGAGGTCATGCTCACGAACCCGAACCGCCTGGCACGCTCGGGGCGCTGGGAAGTCGTCATCGGCAAGACAGGCTACACCGTCGAGGCCGGCCGCTCACTCGTCTTGCGCGCAACGCTCGGCGGCCGCACGATCGACATGGTGCTCATCGGCGCGCGGGAGATGGCGAGCGTGTTCGGCGATGCCGGCCGCGTCCGCCGCTACCTGGAAGAGAAGTACCACTTGGGCAAGACCGCCAAGGCGACGGGCCCGTCGCTCGCGCAAACGAACAGCCTACGCTGACTCGCCGAGCAGCGTGAACATCGCCGCGATGTCCGGCGCCAAGAAGCGATCGACGCCGAGCTTCGGCACCTTCGCGCGCACGCGGGCGTGGACGGCTTCGATCGCGTGGCTGCTCCGCAACGGGCGGCGCAGATCGATCGCCTGCGCCGCGACGAGCAGCTCGACCGCGAGCACGTGGCGGACGTTCTTCACGATCTCACGCAGCTTACGCGCGCTCGTCATGCCCATCGACACATGATCTTCCCGGCTCGCCGAGCCCGGGATCGAGTCGACGCTCGCCGGATAACTGAGCACCTTGTTCTCGTTGACCAAGCTCGCTTGCGTCACCTGCGCCATCATGAACCCCGAGTTCTCACCGGGATGCTCGGTGAGAAACGCCGGCAAGCCGCTGAGCGACGGGTTCAGGAGCTGCTCGACGCGACGCTCGGAGATGCTGGCGAGCTCGGACGCCGCGATCGCCGCGAAGTCGAGCACCAACGCGACCGGCTGGCCGTGGAAATTGCCGCCGGAGATCACCTCGTTGTCGTCGGCGAAGACCAGCGGGTTGTCCGTCGCCGAGTTGATCTCGATCTCGATGACGCGGCGGGCGTGCTCGAACGAATCGCGGCTCGCGCCGTGCACCTGCGGCATGCAGCGGAAGGAATAGGCGTCCTGCACTTTGGCGCAGCCCTGATGCGAACGTTCGATCTCGGAGCCAAGGAGCAACTTGCGTAGGCGTTCGGCGACGTGGATCTGCCCAGGATGTGGCCGCACCGCATGGATGCGCGCGTCGAAGGGCTTGTGCGATCCGAGCATGCCTTCGAGCGACATCGCGCCGATGACGTCGGCCCAGTCGGCCAGACGAAACGCTTCCGCCAGCGCCAGCCCGCCGACCGCGCTCATCGCCTGCGTGCCGTTGACGAGCGCGAGCCCCTCTTTGGGTCCGAGCACGAGCGGCACGAGCCCCTCGCTCTTCAGCGCTTGCGCCGCGGGCATGCGCGTGCCTTTGTGCATGACCTCGCCTTCGCCGATGAGGCCGAGCGCCAAGTGTGCGAGCGGCGCGAGATCACCGCTGGCGCCGACCGAGCCCTTCTCCGGAACGATCGGCAGGATGTCCCTGCGATAGAGCTCGAGCAGGCGCTCGGCGACCCCAAGCGTCACGCCGGCGGTCCCTGTGGCGAGGACGAGCGCACGTAGGAGGATCAGCGCCCGCGTCTCGACCGGCGAAAGCGGTTCGCCGACGCCCGCGGCGTGGCTCAAGAGCAGCCGCCGCTGGAGCTCCTGCAGCTTGCCAGCCTCTATGCGCACCTCGGCCAGCGCGCCGAAGCCCGTGTTGATTCCGTAAGCAGCCTGGTCTCCGGCGGCGATGCGATCGACGACCGCGCGGCCCTTGCGGAGGCGCTCGACGGCCGCCGCGTCGAGGTCGACGACCGCCGGCTTCTCAGCCAACGTCGCCAGCGCGCTCAGGGTCAGCGGTTTCTCTCCGAGCCTCATCGGGCGCGGCGGTTAGCCCAAGTTCCCCGCTGCTGTCACCTTTCGCCGGCCTGAGGCGTGGATCCTGTGGCCAGAGCGCTTGCGATCCCGGCCCAAGGTCTGTGTACGCTGCCACCCAAGTGAGGTGAAGTGAACGAGCTCGAAGCCCATACGCACTACCTCTGGTCGGTCTGTTATCGGATGACCGCGAGCGCGTCCGACGCCGACGACCTCGTGCAAGAGACCTTCCTCCGCGCGCTCGAGCAACCGCCGCTCGACACCTCGCGCCCGTGGCGGCCATGGCTCACGCGCGTTGCCCTGAACCTCGCGATCGACGCGCTCAGAAGGCGCAAACGCGCGCCGTACGACGGGCCGTGGCTGCCGGAGCCGTTCGTGAGCAAGGAGGCGCCGGCCGATCCACCGAGCGAAGCGCCGCCGCCCGACGAGCGCATCTCGATGCTCGAGAGCGCGACCTATGCGTTCCTCATCGCCGCCGAAGCGCTCAGCGAAGATCAACGCGCCGTGCTGCTCTTGCGCGACGTCTGCGAGCTCAGCGGGGAAGAGACCGCGGCGCTGCTCGAGCTCAGCCTGGACAACGTAAAGCAGATCTTGCACCGCGCCCGCGCCACGCTCGCACCCTACTATGCTCACCGCACGTTTCCGTCGGCTGCGCTCGCCGAACGCAATCAGCGCGCGCTCGCCGCCTTCTTGGCCGCCGTTGATCGCAAAGACGTCGAGGCCACGATCGATACGCTCACCGACGACGCGGTTTCGGTCAGCGACGGCGGCGGCCGCGTGAAGGCGGCGCTCACTCCGGTCCAAGGCGCGCGCGGCGTCGCCCGGCTACACATCGGGCTCGCCGAAGAGTACGCCGCGCCGTTGGGCGTTCAAACGGCATGGCTCAACGGCCTCCCGGCGCTCGTCGTCGAATTCGCACCCCGCGGCCGAGGCTACGCGACGCGCTTCATCGTTCGCTGCGACAGCGACGGCGACGGCCGCGTGCGTGCGCTCCACACCATCATGAACCCGATGAAGCTCGTCCGCCTGCGGCTGCCGTAGCGCGCCCTTTGACCGCGCGCCGCACCGCCGTCATACTCGCGCCGTGCTCATCCTCCTCGCCGCCGCCTTGACGACCGCGCCGTGCATCGCGCTCGACGCTGGCCACGGCGGTCCACGTGACGACGGCACGACGGCGCTCGAGCACAAGGAGAAGATGCTCGCGCTGCAGCTCGTTCGGCGCGTCCGCGATGCGTTGAAGGGATCGCTCGCCGGCTACGACGTCGTCCTCACCCGCGACGAAGACAAGGAGCTCTCGCTCATCGATCGCGCGCGCATCGCCAACAAGGCCGGCTGCAGAGCGCTCATCAGCGTGCACATCAACGGCAGCGTCGAGCCGGTGATGCACGGTATCGAAGCCTACTCGCTCGACACGCAGAAGCAGCGCTACATCCGCCGCGTCGGTGAGCTGGCGTCGGCGCAAGCCAGCGACATCGAGGTGATCCTGCGCGATCTGAAGACACGCCGCCACGCCGCCCGCTCGGCGCAGCTCTCGGAGCTCGTGCACCAAAACATGCTGCGGAGCGCGCAAAGCATCGACGACGACGTGCGCTCGAACGGTGTCCGCAAAGATCTGCTCCTGCTCCTTCTCGCCGCCGACATGCCGAGCATGTTGATCGAGGTCGGCTATCTGTCGAACCGGCGCGAGCGCGAGCGGCTCCTCGACGCCCGTTATCAGCAAGCGCTCGCGACAGGCATCGCGGCCGGCGTCAAAGCGTTCGTCCAGTGAGCGTGCGCTCGTTTGTGATCGCGGCCGACGACGCCCGCCTCGATCGCGCGATCCACGAGGCGCTTTCGGAGCTCTCGCGCCGCCAGGTGGAAGCGCTCATCGCCGCCGGCGCGGTGCGCATCGATGAACGCGTCTGCACGAAGAAGGGCGAGCGGCCGAAGAAAGGCAGCCGCGTCAGCCTCGACGTCGCGGCGCTCGAGACCCGCGCGCCCGAAGAGCGGAAGCGCCTCGCCGACAAGGAGCGCGACCTGCGTCTCCTCGCGATCGGCGATGACTGGGCGGTGATCCGCAAGCCCGCGGGCCTCGGCTCGACGCCGGCGTTCTTCGGCGACGCTCTGTCTTTCACCACCTTCTCTGCGCGCATGCTCGCCGAGCGCTGGCCGGGGCGCGCCACGCTCGACGACGAAGGCCTCGTCCACCGGCTCGACGTCGGCACCTCCGGCGCGTGCCTCTTCGCACGCACGCAGGCGGCGCTCGATCGCTTCCGCGCTGATCGCGACGCCGGGCGCCTGCGCCGCACCTACTGGGCGATCGTCGCCGCGCGCGCGCCCGAGCACGCCGTGATCGACACGGAGATCGCGCATCACCCGAGCGACCCGGCGAAGATGGTGCTCGCCACCGCGCCGCACCGCTCGAAGCCACAACCCGCACACACCGAGGCGCGCGTCCTCGCCCGCGACGACGCCGCGGCGCTCATCAGCGTGACGATCGTGGGCGGCCGCCGGCACCAGATCCGGGTTCACATGGCGAGCCTCGGGCTGCCGCTCTACGGCGACGCGCTCTATGGATCACCGATCGCCAGTGAGCGGCTAGCGCTGCACGCGACCTACCTCGACTTCGTTTGCCCGAACGCGGGTCCCCAGCGCGTCGCCGCGGAGCCCGGCGCGCACTTCTGGGCGTTCGCTCCGGCGCTCGCCCGCCCCATCTAAACCGACAAACGTTCGTGTTGTGCCATTTTTCGCGACGCCGATGCGTCCGCTGCGCTATCCGGTCTTCTCGACCTGCACGAAGTCGAGCTCAACCGGCGTGGAGCGCCCGAAGATCGACACCAGCACGCGGACCTTGCCCTTCTCGGGCTTCACGTCTTCGATGACGCCGTTGAAGTTCGAGAACGGCCCGTCGATGACGCGCACTTGCTCGCCGGTCTCGAAGCTCACGCGCGGCTTCGGCTTCAACGCGCCTTCGTCGATCTGTTGCGTCAGCTTGCGCACTTGGTCGTCCGGGATCGACGGCGGGTTCAACGCGTTGCCGACGAAGCCCGTGACCTTCGGCGTGCTCTTGACGACGTGCCACGTCTTCTCGTTCAGCTCCATCTGCACCAGCATGTAGCCCGGGAAGAACTTCCGCTTCGTCGACCGCTTGGCGCCCTTCACGAGCTCGACCACTTGCTCGGTCGGTACCAGGATCTCGCCGAAGAGCTCCTCCACCTTGTCTTGGCGGATCTTCTCTTCGAGCGACTTCTTCGCCCGGTTCTCGTAGCCCGAGTAAGTGTGCACCACGTACCACTTCAGGTTCGCCACGGCAGGACCTTCTTTCGTTCCATCGAGATTCATTGCAGCCCTCATCGCAGCCTCACCGAATCGACAACAAGGCGTCCGACGCCCAAGACCACACCGCGTCGAACACACCGAGGTACGCCGCGCTGATCGCCACGGTCGCAATCACCACCACCGTCGCGGCCCACGTCTCTTGACGCGACGGCCACGTGACCTTCGACAGCTCGAGCGCCACCTCGTCGGCCAGCGTCTTCACGACCGGATGACGAAAGCAGACGACGCCGGCGATGATCGCGGCGACCGCTGCGATCGCGTTGCTCAAGGTGAGCGACTTACCCGCGAGCGCGATGTTCTCGACGCCCGAGTAGAAGAACGCCGCACTCAACCCCCGCGCCAAAATGAAGCCCACGAGGATCGCCGCGCCGATGAAGGCGAGCGTCACATATCGTCCAATCGCTTTGTTTTCCACTCGGACACCTGTTGAAGAAATTCAGTCGAAAAAAGTGGCAGGGGAGGAGGGATTCGAACCCACAACCATCGGTTTTGGAGACCGCCGCTCTACCGTTAGAGCTACTCCCCTGCTGCGACGCACGATCGGGGCGCATCTGCTTCGTTGCTCCGTCGCTCCGGTGCTCAACGTGGCTGGCGCCACGCCTCCGCTCCTCGCTCGGTCGCGCCTCGCATCTGCAACCCCGCTCGTGCGTCTCGCCATCGTTGTGACGGGACGGCCCGTGCACGGAGATGAAGATGATAGACCCCACGTATTTCGAGGGGCGAATCGGCGGAGAATACCGTTACTCGACGATCTTCGCCACGACGCCGGCGCCGACGGTGCGGCCGCCTTCGCGGATGGCAAAGCGCAGGCCGTCTTCCATGGCGATCGGGGTGATCAGCTCGACGTCGATCGAGACGTTGTCGCCCGGCATCACCATCTCGGTGC
>JADLHZ010000109.1 GCA_020848545.1 Deltaproteobacteria bacterium
AGCCGTCCTTGCGATGGCCGTCGTTGTTGATCGCGCAAGCGTCGATGACGGCATGGATCGGATCGTCGTCACGAAGCGCGTCTTCCAGCCGCTTCAATACGACGACCGCGACGCCGCTCGAAGCGCCGGTGCCGTTCGCTTTTGCGTCGAAGGCGCGGCAAAGCCCATCGGGCGACTGGATACCTTCGGGCTCGTAGAGCGCGCCGGCCGGCTCGACCTGCAGCGTGGCCGCGCCGGCGATCGCCAAATCACAGTGTTGGTCGAGCAGCGCTTCGCAGCCAAGATTCACGGTGACGAGCCCCGAGGAGCACGCGGTTTGGACGACGAGAGCAGGTCCAGTCATGTTGAAGCGATAGGCGAGCTTGGTGGCGACGAAATCCACTCCGTTACCGCTCAATGCCGCCATGCTCGAAAACTTCGGATGCTGCAACCGGCCCTGCCAATACTGGCTTCGGCCGCTCGACGCATACACGCCGATGCGACCGCTTTGCCGTTCATCGATGTATCCGGAGTCTTCCAGCGCTTCCCAAACACACTGCAAGAGGAGACGCTGCTGCGGGTCGGTGATCTCGGCCTCGCTCGGCGCCATACCAAAGAGCGCCGCGTCGAACTTGTCGAGGTCGTCGACGCAGCCGAAGGTGCGAATCAATCGCTCGTCTCTCAGCAGCGCATCGCTGGCGCCCGCCGCGCGCAACGTCGCGTCATCGAGCCGGCTGAGCGGCACTTTCCCTTCAACGAGGTTCTTCCAAAACTCAGCGACCGTCTTCGCGCCCGGCACACGCAGGGCCATGCCGACGATGGCAATCTGCCCGTTGCTCGTCTTCCTTGCGCCGAAACGTCTCGGCGTCGCTTGCTCTTCGCTCTTCTCGCCGCGGCCCTTTCCACCGAGGAAGAAGGCCGCTTGCGCTTCGACGGTCGTGTTTTGAAACAGTGACACGACCGAGATCTTCTTCTCGAGCAGCGCCTCGAGCTCACTGTGCAGCGCGAGCAACAGCAACGAGTGTCCGCCCACGTCGAAAAAGCTGACCGACGCGCCGACGCTCTCGCGCTTCAAGACCTTGCACCACACCGCCGCGATCCGCTTCTCGAGCTCGGTGCGTGGCGCCTCACCGCCGCTCGTCGCCTCCGGAGCGGGCAGCGCCTTGCGATCCACCTTGCCGTTCGGCGTCAACGGCAGTGCTTGGAGCGGCATCAAGATCGCCGGCACCATGTATTCGGGCAGCGTTTGCTTGAGCGTCTCTCGCAACGCTTGCGGGGTCGCTTCGCCCACGTAGTAGCCAACGAGTTGCTTGCCGCTCCCCTCGCCGTGCACCACGACCACGGCTTCTTTGACCCGCTTTCGCAGCGCCGCTTCGATCTCACCGAGCTCGATGCGGAAGCCGCGCACCTTCACTTGGCTGTCGTTGCGCCTGAGGTACTCGATGTCGCCGTTTCGCAGACGCCGCGCTAAATCACCGCTCCGGTAGAAGCGCTGGCCCGATCGCAGCGGATTGGCCACGAACTTCTCCGCCGTCAGCTCCGGCCGCTTCAAGTAGCCACGGGCCAAGCTCGCTCCGCCGATGCAGAGCTCGCCAAACACCCCAATCGGCGCCAACCCGAAGTGACGATCGACGATGTCGACGAGGACGTTGCCGATGGGCTCGCCGATCGACGGCGGCCGCTCATCTCCGAGCTTCACTCGACCATAGGTCGCGACCACGGTGTTCTCGGTGGGACCGTAATGATTGACGACGTCAAACCTCAAATCGCGCCGCGCAATGGCGTTCAAGCGGTCGCCGCCAACCAGCATGACCTTCAACGCGGTAGGCCTCTGCCATGGTTCGCGCAGCACCACCTCGGCGATCGGCGTCGGGAGGAATGTCATGGTCAGCGAGTGTTCGCAGAGCCAATGCACGAACCTCGAAGGATCGGCGCGGAGCTCATCACTGACCACGTACAACGCGGCACCGCACGTCAGATACGGCCATGTCTCCCAGACCGAAGCGTCGAAGCCGAGGCTCGCGACCATCGTCATGCGCGTGTCGGCGTCAATCGCGTACGTTTGCTGGTGCCAACGCACGAGGTTCATCAGCGCGCGATGTTCGATCTCGACGCCCTTCGGCTGTCCGGTCGACCCCGAGGTATAAATGACGTAGGCCAGATCACCGCTCGACGCCCGCTTGCCCGGGTTTGTCGCCGGCTGGCGGTCGATGTCCGGCCACGCCTCGTCGATCTTCAGCGCGCTTGCGCCCAAGCCCAACTCCGTCACGATCCGCGTCGTGCTGATAACGCTGTGCAGACGAGCATCATCGAGCATGTATTCGAGCCGTGCGCGCGGATAGCTCGCATCGAGCGGCACGTAAGCGCCGCCGGCTTTCAAGATCGCGAGCGCTGCGATCACCGACTCCCGCGAGCGCTCGAGACACAAGCCCACGAGCGTCTTCGGCGCAACGCCCCGCTCGATCAGATACCGTCCGAGCTTGTTCGAACGCTCGTCGAGCTCGCGGTAGCTGAGCGTCCCGCGTTCATCCACAACTGCGGCGGCCTCGGGGGTCCGCATTGCTTGGGTGGCAAACAGCTCGTGAACGCACTGCTCGACGGGATAATCGCGCGCGGTCGCGTTCCACTCGACCAAGAGCTTCTGCCGCTCCGCTTCGCCGAGCATCTCGAGCGCGCCGATGTTCTCGTCCGGGTTCTTCGCGATCGCATCGAGCAGCTTCTGGTAGTGCCCGGCCATCCGCTCGATGGTCTCGCGGTCGAAGAGGTCCGTCGCGTACTCGATGGCGCCTTCGAGCCGGCCCTGATTTTCCGACAGCCCGACCGTCA
>JADLHZ010000110.1 GCA_020848545.1 Deltaproteobacteria bacterium
ACGTCGCAGCGTGAGAAAGTTTCTGGCCGCCGCGTCTCTCGTTCCGCCAGCAGCGCCGCTTCGGCGACGACGAAGTAGATCGAGAAAAACTATCCGGTGACTATCGATTCAGCCCGAGCGCCGACAGCGAGCGCCACCGTCGGCGCCGATGGCGGCGAAGTGGCGCTTGGATCGGCAAAGCTCTCGATCCCTGCCGGCGCGTTGGCGTCAGAACAAACGATCCGGCTGACGGTGCGAGCGTCTGAGACCGTCGGCGTTTCCAAGATCTACTCGTTCGAACCCCAAGGTCTCCGCTTCGCAACACCGGCCACGCTGCGCATCGCAGCCGAACCCGCCGATCGCTTGCGGACTTGGGGCAGCGCGATCGCACATCGCCAAAGCGCAACTGACAAGTGGAGCCCGCTCGACACCGTTGCCGCCGAGCCGCTCGCGCGGGTGTTCTCGGCGGAGGTTCACCACTTCACGGAGTTCTCGCTCGTCACCACCGGGCAAGACGCATCGGGCTTCGGCAAGAGCTTCTACACGAGTGAGGTCACGATCGACGCAGACGCCGCGGCGAGCCTGACCACCATCGCGACACCGGGAGTCGTTCAACTTCGCGTCAACGACGGCCCGAGCACGCTGCGCCTGCGCTTGTCCGGAATGATCGCCGACGAGCGCTACTTCGTCTACGTCTCGAGCTACGCGGAGGCGCCGACCGAGCATCGCAGCTCCCCGAACGGCGTGCTCGATCTCGTGTTCAACCGCCCGCCGCCCTACTCGGTCTACGTTCAGCGCGCGCACGGCACGAAGTTCTTGGGTGACTCGCCGATCGGTGACCAATGCGGTGACATTGGTCAACCGCTCGCGGCGCCGGAGAGAGGTTGCTTGGTGACGGCCTCAACCGAACACGACCTTTTCGTCTTTCAATCGCTCCCCGGCTTCGACACCGACAGCTACATCATCCGCTGCAACCCCGGGGTGACGATCGGCCCGGCCATCGCCGCGGACCAGCCGCTCGTGAGCACGATCGGCGTGCTCTCGTCGGCGCGGAGCACCACGGTGCATGGTTGCACGATTCGCGGATTTCAAACCGCGATCGCCTTCAACGGTACCGGACGCCAACAGGTGCTCGGCGGCAGAATCTTCGACGCCGAGCATGGCGTGACTTCTGTCCTCGGTGACTCAGCCTACATTGACGGCGTCCAGATGAAGGCGATGCGCGGCACTGCCCTTGGAATCTACTGGAGATCGGAGACCGAGGCGGGCGGCAGCGACATCCGCAACAACGTGCTCGAAGGATCGATCTTGCTCTTCGGCGGGCTCTCGGGCCTGAGCCTCGTGAGCAACACCTTCGGCTATTTCGATGGTCAGTCCGCTGACGCGCGTCCACTTGGTAGCGCGAGGATCGCGAGCAATACGGGCCAACGCCTTGGAATCTTCCGCAACCTCGGCTCGCCCGCCGCACGCGTCGCTCCAAATCAGAGCGTCACGGTCTCGGGAAATACACTGAACAGCGCCGGCGTGCCGGGGGCGCTCGGCATCGTCCTCGGCAACTGCGGAGCGAGCTGCGCGATCCGCGGCAACCACATCGTCGGCATGCAGGCCGGGATTCTCGCCAGCGGCCCCTTCGTCATCGAAAAGAATACGATCGAGCAGTCGGGCATCGGACTCGACTTCTTTGCCGACGTGGATTCGGGATCTCCGTCCGTTTGGCAGAACGACTTCGTCTTTAGCCCGCCCGCGCTCGGCGTTCGCGCGGCGCATCACCCGGCGGTTTCTCCGGCGCCTTTCTCCTTCGCGGCGGTGGGAAACTTCTGGAGCAGGCTATGTCCGCAGGTGCCGAGCTTTCTGCCTGGCATCGACGCTAGCCACGGCGTCTCCGATCCAGGGGCGTTTGGAGTGCGCGTAAACTCGCCGTCTTTTGGGCGCACGGGGCAGCAGTACTTCGACGCCGGTGCGCCCGGCTGCCAGTTCTTCGACTTCGACGGCGACGGACAAAACCCGTGCTTTCCGAACCGGCCGGACTGCGATTGCGATGACACGACCGCGAACTGCACGGCAGCGAGCTGCGTTGACGCAGACCATGACGGAACGCCGGCGTGTCATGACTGCGACAACGGGAGCACTGCCTGCAGCTTGGCGAATTGCACTGAAGCCGCGAAGCCGCGAGCCCGACAGTTTTTCGAGTGATCGTTCGAGGAGTGCCCTATGGAACGGTTTCGGAGAATCACGCTGTCGCTGTGCCTGTTCGCGGCTGTTTCAGCGGCAAGCTCTGGCTGCGATCACGGACCTGACGACGCTCGGGGCGGCGACGACGACGCTCGCGAGCACGGCCGAGGCGAAGACGAGCACACGCTGAAAAAGGATCGCAAAGACCACAACCACAAACGGAAGCGTCCGACCGTCATTTTCCCAACGCTGCCATCGAAGGAGCGCTCACCGCTCGCGGACTTCGTCTTGATCGCAGAGACCTCTGTAGCCATCGATGACTCCGCTTCGGTGACCGGCGGCGATGTTGGCGCTAGGGCGGTGACGCCTGGCTTCGTCGAGCTGTCGGTTGGAGCGCACTCGCGGATCCAAAAACAACTGTTCGGTGATTCCGTTGAGCTTCGCGACCAGGTGAACGTCGGCGACATCTTCACCAACAAGCTCACGAAGTTCGGCAACGTCGTCCATGGTCAGTTGTTCGACTTCAAGATTCCGCCACGCTTGCCGCCGGTGGTCGTTTCGACACCGGGCACGCAATCAATATCCGTGCATCAGCACGATCCGCTCACGCTCACGCCGGGCAAGTATCTCGACATCCGCGTGAAGACGAAGGGCTCGCTCACCCTGGAAGGCGGGACTTACGAGCTGCGCACGCTTCGGCTCGACAACTTCGCGACGTTGACCACGAAGGATTTCGTCTCGTTGCGCGTGCAAGGCCGAGTCTCAGTGGCGAAGGAAGCGACGATCGGTCCGGCACCCGGCGGTCGCGCTGGCGATCTCAGGATCAACGTGAACGCGGAGGCGTCGACGTGCAGCGCGCACGGTGATCACCGCGACTACGACGAACACGACGACGACCATGGCCACGGTCACTCGGACGACGACCACGACTGCGGCTGCGACCGCGATGACGACGACGACGGCGACGCGGTTGAGCTTGGACCTGGGGCGCAGCTTCGCGCGGTGCTTTCCACGTTGGACGGCGAAGTGGACATCGAGCGTGACGCCAAGGTGTTCGGCGCGATCTCGGGCAAGGAGATCGAAGTCGGCGACCGCGCCCAGATCGTCCTCGAGGACGGCTTCGCGTGCCGTCCAGCAACCTGCTCGTTCCTCGCCCTCACTTGCGGCGTCTATCCCGACGGCTGCGGTGGTGTGATCAACTGCGGGCCGTGCTCTGCGCCGCAGCAGAGTTGCTTTGGGCTCAGCCTCGTCGCGGCCGAGACGCACGATCCCGAGCTGGTCTTCGACGGAATCGAGACGCTGAGCACGCCCATCGAGTTTGCCGTGCCGGCCGCCCTCGAGATCACGCAAGGTGAGGTCACGCTCGACGGTGCCGCGAGCTTGTCGTTCGCGCTCGAGGAAGAAGAGCCGATTCACTGCTCTTACATCGGCCAGCCCGCTGTCGCCGCGTCTTCGCTCACGCCGGCTCAGCGCGCGCGCTACGTCTTCGACGGGTGCACGAGCGCCGTAAACGCCGGCGGAATCGTGACAGCCGATACTTTTGCTTTGCATCTGACGCAGCCGGGAGCTTCGCCGACGACGATCATGACCTACCTTGTCGCCGAGCCATGCAATTGCACGCCGGCAACTTGCGATTCACTCGCCGCGACCTGCGGTGTGCTCACCGATGGGTGCAGCGGCGTCATCAGCTGCGGTTCGTGCGCCGGAGGTGAAATCTGCGGTGGCGATCCGGCGCGGCCCCTCGCGTGTGGATGCCAGGCGAAGTCTTGCGAGGGCGCGGGCGCAGAGTGTGGGCTCGTCGACGGAGGATGCGGCGGGAATCCAAGCGACACCTTGTTCTGCGGAGACTGCGACGCGCTGACGACGTGCGGCGGCGGCGGCACTGCAAACCGCTGCGGATGTACCCCGTTTGCGACCTGCGGCGAAGTCGTTCTTGCGCGCTGCGATCCCGATCGAGGAACGCTCGCGCAGTGCGAGGCAGAGCTTTTGCTCAAAGACTTCAGCGTTTGCGATTCATTAGTCGCCGAGC
Source organism: Deltaproteobacteria bacterium (assembly GCA_020848545.1). Taxonomy (GTDB): domain Bacteria; phylum Myxococcota; class JADLHZ01; order JADLHZ01; family JADLHZ01; genus JADLHZ01. The sequence continues at coordinate 4,181 of JADLHZ010000110.1, forward strand.
TCGACGCGTGCCTCGCCGAGCACCCCGAAGAGTTGTGCACAGCGCAGCAGGCGAGTCTCGCGCAATGCCGGGTCAACGCGCCGCCGTTGCACGACCCGAGTTATTGCAACCCTAGTCGCTTCGCGCTCGCGCAGTGCGAAGCCGCCGCTCAGCAGAGCGCCGCGCAGCTCACCTGCGGCATGATGAGCGATGGCTGCGGTGGCAACGTCGTCTGCGGCACCTGTGATTCACCCCAGACGTGTGGCGGCGGAGGGATCGAGAACGCCTGCGGATGTACACCAGCAAGCTGCGCTGATTTCGGTCGCGCTTGCGGCGTCATCACCGACGGCTGCGGCGGCCTGAAAAATTGCGGCGGCTGCGCGGCACCGCAAGCATGCGACATCGAAGCAGGGCAATGCGTCGCGCCAACGCTTTACACCAATAGCAGCGCAAGCCTTGCCACGCCCGCCAGCGTTCCGGACGGACAGGGCTTCACGATCACGATTGACGCTTCCGTCGCTGGGCAAAGCGTGGACACCTCGGTCGGACCAGGTATCGCAGTCGGGCCAGCTGTCACGTTCTTGCCCGAAGCGTTCTCTCGCTACGTCTTCAGTGAGTGTGCAGACGCAACGATCCCGTTCGACCCGACGCTAGTCGCGGCGAATCCGCCCGCTACTGTCGATGACCTGCAGGTCTTTCTTGTCACCGAGACCCCCGCCGGCGCCACGCTGCTCGTGCCGCAGCCAACAAAGCGCGTCGACACGGTGAACCGCACGTTGACGATCTGCACCTTACATCTCTCGACCTACATCGTCGTTTTGAGAACCTATTGCACCGCGAAGATCGAGAGCGAGACGATCTCCGTCATCAGTGGCGTGCAGAGCCCAGCGCGCGCCGGTTGGTCGATCTCGCTCGAGCGAACCGGCGAGGCGGACGCGAGCGTTTTTACCCCGCCACCTGTGTTGCAGCTGAGCGCGAGCCACGACTCCAACGCGTGCGTCGGCGTCTACTTGTTCTACGGCGACGTCGCGGATTGCCCGAGCGCGCCCGACAATCTCTGCCACGTCTGCATCTACGACAATTCGATCTTCCGTGCGCGCGCCTGCGAGTATCCGTTCAATCAACATGCTGCAGCTTGCGGAAACGTACGCGATCCGTTCGGCCAGGGCCTCGGGCAGCGACGATGCTACAACGTTGAGTACACGGACAGCGCGATGCATCCGCCCGCACACCTTGGAAATCTCGCGTCTTTCGTTGCCACGGTCGGAGATAAGGCGGCCTGGGTCGATCCGCTCAGCGAGACCGCGGGTGTTGCACGCGCGCGGTTCTACAACTTGAGCGTCTGGATTATTCCGGGGCGCCCCGCGCCGAGCGCGGATGTGACGAACATCGTGGCGAAGATTGAGCCTCCATCGCACCCGCACATTTGCGTCACGAGCACGAACCCGCTCTTGGGAGGTGGCTCGGTTTGCGGCGAGGTGAGCAACGGCTGTGGCGGCACGATGCACTGCGCTGCCTGCCCGCCGGGACAACTCTGCGGCGATGGATCGAACGGCAGGACAAAGAACGTCTGCTACTGCGTGAACCCGGGATGCGGCGCCGATGGTCCGCCGTGCGGATCGGTGCTCATCGACATCAGTAACCCCTGCGTCGTTGGAACGTGCGTCGACGCGGCGCAGAGCGTCATCCGTTACGACCCACAGCCTGACCGGACACCCTGCAGCGACCTCGACGAATGCAACGGCCTCGAACAGTGCTTCGGGGGTGTCTGCGTCGGCGGGGTCGGAGTCATTCGCGATGACGGCGATCCCTGCACGGACGATGCGTGCTCTGCGAGCACAGGGGTCGCGTCACACCTGCGAACACTCTGCGCGCCACAAGCATGCGTGCCCGCCAGCGAAGGCGCCGCACTTCGGTCCGGCGCGGAGCTGACAGCACAACACCAAGCCAAAGCCGCGGCGGCGATCAACGCGTTGAAGCAAGAATGCGCGTCTTGCGCTCAGGTGCTCCCATGAGTCGACATGAGATGAAACGTCGATGCCAGTGGCTCGTCAATCTCGCGATCGTGGCACTCGTCGCCTCGCAACTAACCATTCTGACGACGGATGCTCGTGCGCAGACGAGCCAACCTCCTGTCGCCCTCGAAGCTCAGCGCGGGAGCCTCTCCGGCCTTTCCGACAGCGCGTTCTCTGCCAGTGCCTTGGCGCGTGGCGTGTTTCGCTTGCCTGCGCAGTTCGATGTTCCGAACGAGTCGGGCTCGCCGCTCTGGAACGTGTTCCCGTCCTACTCGCCCGACGGAGGTTTGTCAGAGTGGGGCATGGGTTGGCAAAGCAACCTTTCGATCACCCGTTGGCGTGCCATCGGCGAGGTCGACTACTCGAACGCGGACGAATTTTTGGGACCCTGGGGCCCGATGCGAGCCGGCGCCGCCGGCGAGTGGATCCCACGCGACCCGTCACCGCTCGTCCGAATCGTCGGGCCGACGGCGACCCCGCCTGCGCTGCCTTGCGCGGCGAGCATCCCGGCCGGCAAAGCCTTCTATGCATTCATGCCTGACGGTCGCGTCGCAATCTTCGGCGAGGAGGTTCCGAACTACTCGTGGTGGATTCGCGTGGTCTACGATCCCGTCTGCCGCGCGACGACCATGGAGTACGTGAAGAAGCTCGGCCGCGTCCTCGTGAGCAAGGTGCGATACGGAGGATCGAGCGCGCAGAACCTGCACTACACGATCGTCGTCAACTATGAGGATCCACCGGCCCCCTTCGATCAGACGCTCGTGACGTCTTTTCGAGGCGGGTTTGCCTCGACGCTGTCTTCCCGCGTGCGATCGCTCGATATGTACGCGTTTTCGCGCAGACGCTGGTCGTACGTGCTTCACCACGAGCGAGACCAGCTCGTCTCGCAGCTCGTCTATCTGACCTCGGTACAGAAGTTGTTCTCCTCGGGCGAGCGGCTGCCACCCGTGACCTACGCCTATGATCGCGACAGCTCGGATCTGCGAAGCGCAGCGCCGGCCGCACTCGACGAGGTGACGAACCTCGCCGCCGCACTTGGCCTCACGGCCGCCGAGCTCTTTCCGAAATCGAAGCTCGACGGCGTTGGCGCACGCTACTTTGACGAGCTCAACGACGGCCTCACCGACTTCGTCCTAGAGGGGGCCGCAGCATATCGCGCCTCAACGCGGCTCGAGTTCTACGCGAGAGACTTCTCGCGGCCGCAGTTTCCGTTCGAGCTGCGTAGGACCATCGATCTGCCGGCGGCGGTCTATCCGGTTGGACTCACGACCATCGGTCGAATGAACTATGAGCAAGGCGCCGGAAGTCACTGGATCACGCAGCAATTCAACGCGCTGAGTTCGCGAAGCACCGAATTCGTCGTGCGCACGGCGCCAGACGGCGCGATCGATTCCAGAATAACCTGGGACAACCGCATCTTGGGACCGGAGCTCTTCTTCTGCAACGGCGCACCATCCACCGCCGACATTTTCAGCGAACCGCGCTTCGTCGACTTGAACAACGATCGGCTGCCGGACATCGTCAACACGCACCTGCAAACGGTCACGGACGAACTCGACGGGTGCAAGACACGAACGATTTTCGAACGCTTGGAAGCACGCTTGA
>JADLHZ010000111.1 GCA_020848545.1 Deltaproteobacteria bacterium
ACGTCGCAGCGTGAGAAAGTTTCTGGCCGCCGCGTCTCTCGTTCCGCCAGCAGCGCCGCTTCGGCGACGACGAAGTAGATCGAGAAAAACTATCCGGTGACTATCGATTCAGCCCGAGCGCCGACACAGCGTAGTGAAGATCATCGAAACGCGGTTCCATCTGAATGTAACGTCCGGTCTCGGGATCGTACGTGCGATGCCAGTTCTGCGCGAGCCCCGTCTCCTCATCCCGATACTGCCCAGGCAGACCGGAACTCCTGACGCGAGTTGGTCGTAGACGCGGCGATTTTGCTGATGCACTTCGCGGCGTTGATCGTGCTCGGCCCGGGCGCGATCGGCGGTGCCGGCTTATTGATCCCCAGACGCGAGTTTTCGGATCGGCAACAGCAGCCGTAGACGTGGATCTTTCTTTGGCCGCCGCGCTCACGCTTCGAGCTTAGCAGCTGGCAGCTAAAGAAGGAAAAGAGGATCTGAGATCAAAGAGATCAGCGCGGGAGCGGCGGGCCGAAGCGGCGAACGCCGCTCCACACGGCAGCGATGGTAACGAGATCAGCGCCGGGCTCGTGGCGGTAGTAGAGCTTGTACGGCGTGCCGTTCAGATGCAGCCAGCGAACGTGCTTCTGTCCTCGGCGGCGATACGGTGCGCCGATGTCCGGCGTCTTGCGAAGCAGAGCGACGAGGCGTGTCACTTCGTCATCGACGCGACTCGCGGCGGCTTGGCGGTTCTCGCGCCACCAGGTGTCGAGCTCGAGCAACTGCACCTTTGCCTCGACGGCAAATACGATGCGAACGCTCATCGACGGCGGCGCAGCTCTGCCAATACGTCTTCAGCCGGTATCGTTTGGCCGGCGTCGGCCTGAGCAATGCCGCGGTCGATCGCGGCGTCGAGCTTTTGGCGCTCAGCTTCATCGAGATCGTCGTCGATGTCGTCGAGGTATGCGTAGGGGTCGATGCCGCGGGCTTCCATCACTTGCTCGAGGTGGCGATGGGCAGCAACGAGCTCGTCGCTGCTGAGCTTGTCGAGAAACGCCCGGATGTTCTCGGGCACGGCGTCTTCAGGCTGGTGCATCATCATCAATCCTATTCCTTCGAGAGCGGCGTGGCCAGCGCTTGTGCCGGCCGCGCCGGCCCGGTGGCATGCGCGATATCTCCGCGATACTTTCGCGATACTTTCGCGATACCGCCGAGTATCGCGCCGGGTATCGCGCGCACGCACAGTAAGTCCGCGTCAGTACGGCGGTTGCAAGCTTTGCCTACCTCTTCGTGGCCGCTGGAGACCCCACGCTCCCAACGAGGAACAAATGGGATCGTGGGGTCTCCAGCTTAGGCAAAGCTTGCAACCAAGAGAATCTGGGCCAACAGGTGCGTGCGAAAGCAGCGAGGGTCAGGTGGATCTTGGTGTGTCTTCCTCCTGTTCTTCGAGAGTGAGGGTGCAGAGGAGATCTTCAATGTCGGGTGCGGCGGTTGACGCGGCGGCGGTGCGTTGCTTCTTCATCCGTGCCGGGTGCGTCGCCGAGTGGATCTCCTTCAGCTTCTTGATCGAGACCTCGGTGTAGATCTGCGTCGTCTCGATGCGGCTGTGTCCGAGGAGCGCTTGAATGAAGCGAATGTCGGCGCCGTTTTCGAGCATCGCCGTGGCCATGGCGTGGCGAAAGAGATGGCAGGAGCCCTTCTTGCCGATGCCCGAGCGCTCGACGTAACCGGCGATCAGCGAGGTCAGGTTCTCGCGCAGAAACTCGGCGCCGCGCGCGGTCAAAAAGATCGTGCCTTCGTCGGGCTCGCAAACGAGCGTCGGCCGCACTTCGTCGAGATACTTGTCGAGCCAGGCGAGCGCGCGATCGCCGACCGGCACGACGCGATCCTTGTTGCCCTTGCCTTGGCGGACGGCGATCGTGCCGCGCTCTTGGTCGAGGTCGTAGAGCTTGAGCCGCAGAAGCTCGCTGCGCCGGATGCCGCTCGAATAGAACGTCTCCATCATGGCGCGGTCGCGGATGCCGAGCGGCGTCTTCACGTCGGCGCCCGCGAGCACGCGCTCGACTTCGCGCGGCGTGAGCACGCTCTTTGGCAGGCGCTTACCGACCTTCGGCAGCTCGAGCTCGGACGCCGGGTTCGAGAGGATGTAGTTTTCCTTCGCGAGCCAGCGAAAGAACACCTTCAAGGCGCTCAGGCGGTGGTGCTGGCTTTGAAACGACAGCGGCCGGCCGTCTTCGCTGCGGTAGTAGTAGAGCCAGCGCTGATAGCGTTCGAGGATCGGCTTGATGATCTCGTTCGGCCGGCCGAGCGAGCGATCGGCGCACCAGACCGCGAAGTAGGTCAGGTACCGCTCACGCGTCTCGATCGTCTCGTCGGAGAAGCCGCGTACGCGCAACCAGTCGAGGTGCTGGCGAACGCGGTTGGCGAAGCCATCCGGATCGCGCGGGCTTTGCGGCATCACCGCCGGTGAGTTCTTCCACCTCATGTGCGCGCTGCTCGGCCGCTCATGGCGGCTAAGGGTAGGACAGCACTGCTACGATACGATTCCGCCGCTGCCACCAGATGTGCGTTTCTCGCCGTCTTCGCGGTCGAGACGCTCGTGGCCGTGTCGATCGTGGCCTCAGCTGCGTTTTGCGTGCTCCGCAAGGTGGCCGAAAGCGGCCCGAGAGCACCCCGCAAGCGGGCCGCAAGGTCACCCCCTGACCCCCGCAAGGTTTCAGTCGTAGCCGAAAGTGCGGCCACGTCGATGAGGCCCATCAGGAACGGCGCGCCGTCTTGGCCGCGGCCGTCGTAGCAGAGCTCGTAGACGAAGCTCTGGCCGTTTCTGCCGCGGTGCACCGCCACGAACTCGAGCTCGATCAGCCGTTCGAGATGGATCTTCGTTTGCGTGTAGCCCCAGCCCGTGTGCTCGCGCGCTTGCCGCCGGCTGAAGCGATAGTCGCCGCGGTCCAGCTCCATCGCGGCGCAGGCATCGGTCACCATCTTGTCGAGGAGGATCAGAAAGCGGCGCGTCTGCGGCGGCAGCTCGTCGAGCGAGCGGCCGAGCACCTGGTGCGCAAGCTCGTTGGCGATGGCGATGTCATCGAGGCTCACCTCGATGAACGGCACGCTCTCTGTGCCGTGCAGCGTCGATTTGATCGGCCGCTGGTACTGGTGCAGCAGCGCGATTGAGCGAATGAGCGTCAGGTACTTCTGGTGATCGCGCCGCGTGCGCGTTCGGTGATCCAAGAACGTGAGCTTCTTCGCATACGGGTTCGTAACGAGCAGCGGCCGGAGCAATCTCTGCGCGTCCTTGTGCAGCTTCAAGATGCGCGCCTTGTCCTTGCGCGCGAGCATGCCTTCGAGCGTCTCGGCCTGGCGCTGCGCATCATGAATCGCGCGCGTCTGCTCGCGGTCCTCGTTCACCGAGAGCACGAGGCAGCGGTTCAATAGCTCCTCATCGATCTCGACCGCCGTCGTCGTCAAAAAGATCATCACCGGCCCCTCGACCCGGTACTCGTGCGTGATGAGCCTGCCGGTCTCCGGGTCCTTGCCGGTCGAGGCGATCGTCAGCTCGCCCTCGCTCTGCAAGAGCTTCAGCGCGTAGCTCGCCTTCGCGGCGCCTTCCTCTTCAACGATGGCGAGGATGCGGTGCTTCAGATCGGTCTCGCCCATGTAGAACAGGCTCTGACCGGTCATCGCCGAGTATTTTACTTTGTCCTCTTCCGGCATCAGCGCGAGCACCGCCTCCATCAGCGAGCTTTTGCCGGCGGCGCTCGTGGACTGAATGATCACGGCGAGCGGCTGCTCCAGCTTGCGCGAGACCGCCGCGATGTATGAAACGAGCTTGTTCACCTCCTCGCCGACGATCCCGGCCTTTCTGAAGTCAGCGAGAATGCGCTCGAGTAGCCGCGGATCGCGCAAGAGCTCGAGCGCGGCGTCTTGCTCGGCGTCGCTCAGCGCCAGCGTCTTCTCCTTAGGCTCGAGCGTCTTGTGGATCTGCTGCTCTTGTAGCGCTTCGAGCTTGAGCAGCACCTTGCCGAGGTCCTTCTTGATCGTCTCGTCTTCGAGTCCGAGGTCTTGCGCCGCCTGCTTGATGAACGACGCGCGTTGCTTCGCCGAGTAGAGATCGAAGGTGTCGACGTAGAAATTGTCGCCGCGCGCGGCGAGAATGTTCACGCGCAGCACGTCGAAGGCGAGGTTCTTCTCCATGCCGCGGATTCGGTAGCGGCGCTCGCCCAGTGTGATCACCACCTCTTCAGCTTTGACCTCGGTCGGTACTTCGGGAGGCGGCGATGGCGGCGGCAGTGGCGAAGCTGCTTCGGCTTCGACTGGCGTTTCGGCAGCTAAAGAAGAGGCGGCTTGCGGCCCTGGCGTTACTTCTTGCGCGTCTTCGCGCGGCGGAGGCTCGGCGATCGCCACCGATGAGGTTTCGATATCGCGCGCTGGTGCTGCGCCCTGGCCCATCCACACCGCATGCCGCAGCACGAGACCCAAGCTCTTCTGCGCGGGCACGACTTTCAACGCGTACTCGTTGGCGTCCATGCCCTTTGGAAACTGCACCCGAAAGCACTGGATGCCTTCGGCCATCAGCTTCGCGGCGAGCTTCTCCGCCGCGCCGTCGCCGGCATCGTCGCGATCGTAGGCAATCAGCACGCGCTTTGTTTCATGCTGGTTGAAGGCCGCCAGGTGATCGACCGTGAATCCCTCAACGCCGTAGCTCGCCGTCACGTTGCGATACCCAGCGCACCAAAACGTCAGCGCGTCGATCAGCGCCTCGCAGACGATGATCTCCTTGCTCGCCTTCAGCGCTTCGCGGTTCCACACGCCGCGATGCGGGCCCGGCAGGTACAGGTGAAGCGGCGTGCCCGGCCGAAGACCGTCCGTGATCTTGCGGCCGTAGATCTCGCTCACGGCGCCGGTCTCATCAAGCACTGGAATCACCAGCGAGCCGTTGAAGTGCTCATGGCCGCTCTCGCGGTAGAGCCCGAGCTTGATGAGCCGCCCGCGGATCTCCGCGCCGGCCTGGCGATTGCGCTCCGGCAGGCGCAGCCCGAGCGTGCGGTTAGCGAAGCCGAGCTTGAACCGGTTGATCATCTCGGCCGCATCGAGCCCGCGTTTCTTCAAGTAGGCGAGCGCTTCCGGGCTCTGCTTCAGTGTCGCGTGGTAGAAGTCGATAACCTGGCCGAGCGCGGCGCGATCATCGGCGTCGTGCGTGACCGGCGCCGCGAGCTTTCGCACCGTCGAGTGCTTCACCGCCGAGGCGAGCGGAGCGGCTAAAGAAGGGTGCTCTTCGCGCAGCAGCTCGACCGCGTGCCGAAACGAGACGCCGTGGGCCTTCATCACCCAGTCGATCACCGAGCCGCCCACTTGGCACGCGCCGAGGCAGTGCCACAGGTTCTTCTCCGGGCTCACGACCAAGCTCGGCGTGCGATCATCGTGAAAGGGGCAGCGGCCGAGCAGGTCCGCGCCGTGCCGCTTCAGCTCGACGCCGGCGGCCGTCGCCAGCCGCTCGAGCGAGACGTCCTTCTTTAGCCGCTCGACTTCATCACTCGCAATTCGCGCCACCTCGGCCGTCCCTCCCGCACCCTGTCAAGTCCTCTTCGCCCCGTTGAACGATCGAAATTGTTCGGATGGTGTCTTCGTGTTAATGAACATATTATGTACATCATGGTCAAGTCGATGGCCGGCGCAGAGACCGCAGGCGCAAAAACGGGCGGTATGGTGGACGGCGAGGGCTCGATCACCATGCCGCGCGTCGCCAAGAATCCGCCGACCGACTTCGGCCATCGCCTCCGGCGCCTACGCAAAGAGCGCGGCTTCACTCAGACCGAGCTCGGCGCCGCCATCGGCTCGTCGCACAGAATGATCGTCTACTACGAGGTCCAGGGCGGCAATCCCCCGGCCGACGTCCTCTTGAAGCTCGCCAAGGCTCTCGGCGTCTCGCCCGACGTGCTGCTCGGCCAGGAGTTCGTTAAGAAATCGAAGCAGAGCGACGCGCCCCACAACCTCCGCCTCATGCGCAAGCTCCGCCTCGTCGAGAAGCTCCCCGAGAAGGAGCGCAAGCAGGTCCTCGCGCTCATCGAAGCGCTCGTCGAAAATCAGCAGCTCAAGAAAGAAAGCCGCGCGTGAGCGTCTGCCCGCGCTGCCGGGGATCGCTCGCCGACGATCGCGACGTCGAGCGCCTCGTCCGGCAGGGAAACGACGTCGCGATCGTCACCGTGCGCGCCGACGTCTGCACCCAGTGCGGCGAGCTGCTGCTCCATCCCGGCATGGCCGACCGCCTCGTGCTCGCTGCGAGAGAGCTCCGCGAAGACAAGACCGCTCCCGTCCTCGGCCGCGTCTTCGACTTCCGCTCCGAAGCCTGACCGCTTCGCCCCTCGCTCGTCACCGCTGCCACGCCGACTCTGCTGCGCCATCGCTGACCACGCTCCACCGCACGCCGCTTCGCTGCTCCTCCTCGCTCTCTTCGCTTTCCTCTTCCTCGTTTTTCCTCTTCTCGATCTCTCTCCTGCTGTTTCGACTCTGACTCTTCCGCCCGTTCTCGATCTCTCTCTCGTTCCCTGTTGCCTACTCCCCTTGGCTTTGCCGCCCGGTTCAAACTGGAGACCTCACCACCACCGTCGTTGTGGGGGTGAGGTCTCCAGTGCTCGCGCCGCGATGAGCCGGGCGGCAAAGCCTCGGCGCAGCCGACACTTACGTCCGCTTTTTCGTGGTCTTATCGTGGTCCCGCGCCGACCACGTTAAGACCAACTTAAGACCACGTTTAGACCGCTTCTCCGGCGCCGCAGATCGTCGCTCGTCCGCGCCGCCCGCCCTCCGCCTGATTCCCGTCGCGACAACCACTTGCCGCGTCGATCCAGGTTCCTGGTCGATCGATCGTCTCGGTCGATCGATCTTTTCGGTTTGTACGCGATTCGTACGTTGCAACGGCGCCGTTCAGCGCCCGCCGCGCCGCCGATCTCCGCCGTGCCGTTCGGGCCGGCCGCCGCCCCGACAACCACTTACGTTGCCGACGCTCACGCGATCCTAGTTCCTGGTCGATCGATCTTTGTTCGCTGCGAGCGTGTTTCGGGCGAGGTTTTTGCGCCACCCGCGAAAGCGCCCGGCCGAGCGTTCGGTGCGAAAGCTTCATCCGCCGCGCCGTCGCCCGAAGCCCGAGCCCGCCGCGCATCAGGCGCTGCGCGCGCGCCACGTCGATATCGAGCCGCGGCCGCCCGAGATGGATGCCCTGTCTCCGCGCTGCCTCGATCCCCGCGCGCACGCGATCGCCGATCGCGCGCCGCTCCCACTCGGCCATCAAGATCGCCATCTTCGCCATCAGCTCGCCGGCGGGCGTGGACGTGTCGATGCCGTCTTCGATGCTCACGAACGCGCAGCCCGTGGTGATCAGCTCATCGATGAACAGGCAGCCTCGGCCCGCGCTGCGAAACGAACGATCGCCGCGGAAGATCACGACCGCATCGAAGCGCTTGCGCCGCGCGCCGTCGAGGATCGCGTCGACTTCCTTCCTGTAAAGCGCGGCGCCGCTGACGCCTTGCTCGACGAAGCGCTCGCCGACGCGCCAGCCGCGTGCTCGGACGTAGCGCTTCACCACGTGCTCTTGAGAACGCAGCTTCTGCCCTTCGCTCGAAACGCGGAGCCACACCGCCACCCGCCTGGTATCCTTCCGTCGTGTGCCCACGTGCCGCGCCTACCGCGTCTGCCGATCGAAGCCACGGGTCAGGCGGGAAAAGTCAGACTACGCAGGCCTGCCGGAAGGACACGCTGAATCACTTCCAGGCCTTGTCTCGTAGCACGAGTTCTACTCTTCGTTCACCCCTTGCGACTGTGAGCGTCAAAGGCAGATGTTGAACGGCAACGCTCATCTCATTGAGAAATTGGTTTCGTCGCCTCAAGTCCACGTCGTTGAGCTTTTCAACAACATCTCCGGCCATGATGCCCGACGCGGCAGCCGGGCTCAAAGGACAAACGAAGGCGACAGCGATCAAGGAGGTTCCCGCAGTTCGATCGCCTTCATCAGAGTCCTCATCAAGGACAATGCCCAACCCACCCATTTTCCGCGCGCGATCGCACGTGCCATCTTGGAATCTGCGCTTCACGTCGCAGTACTCGAGACTGCCAGCATCGCAGAGTTTGACGGCGAGGGACTCACGCTGATCTTCGGTGAGGCTCGGGCTCACCCGGCTGACTACGGAACTCGCAACGGGGAGATTCAGCCGAACTACTGCATCGGCGAGTTCGGCCCGTACACGTTGGTTCTTGTGCGTCGCAAGGCTCTCAAGTGACGAAGTTAGTCGCGTTGCTATTTCGACGGGGCACTGCTGCAAGACGCTAATCGTCGCGAGAACATCATCTCCAGATAGCCACTCGTCAACGCGCGCAAGGGCTTTTCCGTCACCGAGCCGAGCGTCTCGGAATACCGTCGTAGCATCGCTGTAGTCTGTCGAACCGTCCTGTTGAGTCGTTACCACGTAGACTTTCGGCTGGTTCAACGGCGGCGCGGGCGCGGGCCTCGAACAGCCTGCGACGACGCCGGCGGTGAACCATATCGCCCCTGAGTATTTCATTGGCCACCAGAACAAACGTTCGGATCACAGAACGTGCACGAAAGCGTGCGCCCACCATTCGAAAACGACGAACTTGTCAGCTTTCGCTCTCCTGCCGAGCCCTTAAAGAATATGTTGCACAGCACCTCTGCGGCACCGGGGCTCGCGTCTCCCTTTCGGAATGTCGACCTCGTGTAGGTGCAACAAACCGTGCTGCACTGGGGCGGTGGATCATCGATGCTCAGCCCCATAGAGTCTGTGTCGTTCAGTGGACGGCCCGCGACGTAGTCGTACCCCGCCGGGAAACGTACTAGGCGGCCCTCGTCGTCAGAAATAGGGTCTTGTTGGATGTATCTTCCTAGCTGTGGGTCGTACATTCGATGCCAGTTCTGCGAGAGTCCGCTCTCCCCATCCCGATACTGCCCGGGCAGACCGGAACTCCTGACGCGAGTTGGTCGTAGGCGCAGCGATTTTGCTGATGCACTTCGCTGCGTTGATCGTGATCGAGCCGGACGCGATCCGCGCATGCGGGTCGGAGATCCCCAGACGCGAGTTTTCGGATCCGCAGCAGCGGTCGTAGACGTGTTTTTTTCTTTAGCCGCAGCGCTCACACTTCAAGCTTAGCAGCTGGCAGCTAAAAGAAGAAAAGAGGATCTAAGATCAAAGAGGAGATCAGGGAGGCAGCGGCGGGCCGAAGCGACGGACAGCGCTCCAAACGGCGAGGATGGTAACGAGATCAGATCCGGGCTCATGGCGGTAGTAGAGCTTGTACGGCGTGCCGTTCAGATGCAGCGAGCGAACGTGCTTCTGACCTCGGCGGCGATACGGTGCGCCGAGGTCGGGAGTTTTACGGAGCAGCGCAACAAGACGCGCAGCTTCGTCATCAACGCGATCGGCAGCGGCTTGGCGATTTTCGCGCCACCAGGTGTCTAGCGCGAGCAACTGAGCCTTGGCGTCAGCGACAAAAACGATGCGAACGGTCATCGGCGGCGGCGCAGCTCAGCCAACACATCTTCGGCGGGAACGGTTTGTCCGGCGTCAGCTTGAGCAAGGCCGCGGTCGATGGCGGCGTCGAGCTTCTGGCGATCGGCTTCGTCGAGATCATCGTCGATGTCGTCGAGGTAAGCGTAAGGGTCGATGCCGCGAGCTTCCATCACTTGTTCGAGATGGCGGTGAGCGGCAACGAGCTCGTCGCTGTTGAGCTTGTCGAGAAATGCCCGAATGTTTTCGGGTACGGCGTCAGGCTGATGCATCAACATCAATGATATTCCTTTCGAGCAGCGCCGGCCAGCGCCGTGTGCGCCGGCGCGTAAATGCAACCGCGCTGAAACTTCGATGCAACCGCGAGTGCAACGACGCTGTAACCAACGTGCAACCTCGGATCCTCGTCAAAGTTGCAGGCGGCACGCACAAACACCCCGAGAAGCATTGAGCTTTTTGTCTGGCCCACAGCTGCGCTGGCGGTGGAGACACCTCCCTCCGAACGACTCAGAAAGAGGGATGGAGGTGTCTCCCCCTTGGGCCAGCCAAAGCCAAAATGGTGGGGCTGTTTGTACGTGCGGGGACCCAGGGTCAGGGTTGATGGTCAGTGGTTTCCTCCAGTTCTTCTTCAGTGAGAGTGGTGAGTAGGTTTTCAATTCCAGGTGCTGGGTCAGAGGGAGCGGCGCTGCGCGTCTTCGTCATGCGCGCCGGGTGCGTTGCTGAGTGAATCTCCTTCAGCTTCTTGATCGAGACTTCCGTATAGATCTGCGTCGTCTCGATGCGACTGTGGCCGAGCAGTGCTTGAATGAAGCGAATGTCGGCGCCGTTCTCCAGCATCGCCGTCGCCATGGCGTGGCGAAAGAGATGGCACGAGCCTTTCTTGCCGATGCCCGAGCGCTCCACGTAGCCCGCGATCAACGTCGTGAGGTTCTCGCGCAGAAACTCTGCGCCGCGCGCGGTCAAAAAGATCGTGCCCTCGTCGGGCTCGCACACAAGCGTTGGTCGCACTTCGTCGAGATACTTTGCGAGCCATGCAAGTGCGCGTTCGCCGATGGGGACTACGCGGTCCTTGTTGCCCTTGCCCTGGCGAATCGTGATGCTGCCGCGCTCTTGGTCGAGGTCGTAGAGCTTGAGCCGAAGCAGCTCGCCGCGCCTCATGCCGCTCGAATAGAACGTCTCCATCATCGCACGATCGCGGATGCCGAGTGGCGTCTTCACGTCGGAGCCAGCAAGCACAGCTTCGATCTCGCGTGGCGTGAGCACGCTCTTCGGTAAACGCTTTCCGACCTTCGGTAGCTCCAGCTCAGACGCTGGGTTCGAGAGGATGAAATTTTCCCTCGCCAGCCAACGAAAGAACACCTTCAGCGCGCTCAGCCGGTGATGCTGACTCTGAAACGACAGCGGCCGGCCGTCTTCGCTGCGGTAGTAGTAGAGCCAGCGTTGATGGCGTTCGAGGATGGGCTTTGTGATCTCGTTGGGACGGCTCAGCGAACGGTCGGCGCACCAGACCGCGAAGTAAGTCAGATAGCGCTCGCGTGTCTCGATCGTTTCCTCGGAGAATCCGCGCACGCGCAGCCAGTCGAGGTGCTCACGGCTTCGGTTTGCAAAGCCATCGACATCGCGCACGCTGCCAGGCATCACCGCTGGTGCGTTCTTCCACCTCATGGCGATTCACGTAGCGATTCACATGCCGCAGCACTCGTCGCGGCTAAAGGTATGATGGCATCGCTACGATGCGATTCGTGCGCCGCCGCCAGATGCGCGTTTTTCGCCGTCTTCGCCATCAATGCGTTCACGGCCGTATGTTTCCTGGATGGAGTCGCGATCGACTCTCCCCGCAAGCCACCCGAAAGCGGCCCGAGAGCGCCCCGCAACCGGGCCGCAAGCTCACTGCCTGACCCCCGCAAGGTCTCGGTCGTAGTCGTGAGCGCCGCCACGTCGATCAACCCCATCAAGAATGGCGAGCCGTCCTGTCCGCGGCCGTCGTAGCAAAGCTCATAGACGAAGCCCTGGCCGTTCTTGCCGCGGTGCACCGCCACGTATTCGAGCTCGATCAGCCGTTCGAGATGGATCTTGCTCTGCGTATAGCCCCATCCCGTGCGTTCGCGCGCTTCACGGCGGCTAAAGCGATAGTCGCTCCGGTCGAGCTGTTTTGCAGCGCAGGCTTCGCTCACCATCTTGTCGAGAAGCCGAAGAAAACGCCGGGTTTGCGGCGGCAGCTCGTCGAGCGAACGGCCGAGCACTTGGTGCGCAAGCTCGTTGGCGATCGCGATGTCGTCGATGCTCACCTCTATGAACGGTACGCTTTGCCCTTGATGCTGTGTCGTTTTGATCGGTCGCTGGTGTTGGTGCAGCAGGGCTATGGAGCGGATGAGCGTCAGGTACTTTTGGTGATCGCGCCGTGTGCGCGTCCTGTGGTCCAGAAACGTGAGCTGCCTCGCGTACGGGTTCGCCACGAGCAGTGGTCGCAACAGGCGCTGCGCGTCTTTGTGCAGCTTTAGGATGGCCGCCTTGTCCTTCCTCGCCAAAAGCCCTTCGATCGTTTCGGCTTGGCGCTGCGCATCGTGAATGGCGCGCGTCTGATCGCGGTCCTCGTTCACTGACAGCACGACGCAGCGGTTGAGCAGCTCTTCGTCGATCTCGACCGCCGTCGTGGTCAAAAAGATCATCACCGGGCCTTCCACCCGATACTCGTGCGTGATCATTCTTCCGGTTTCGGGATCCTTCCCCGTGGACGCGATCGTCAGCTCGCCTTCGCTCTGCAAGAGCTTGAGCGCATAGCTTGCCTTCTCGGCGCCTTCCTCTTCGGCGATGGCGAGGATTCTGTGCTTCAGATCGGTCTCGCCCATGTAGAACAGGCTCTGCCCGGTCATCGCCGAGTATTTCACTTTGTCTTCTTCAGGGATCAGAGCCAGCACCGCTTCCATGAGCGAGCTTTTTCCCGCTGCGCTCGTCGACTGGATGATGACGGCGAGCGGCGCTTCGAGCTTGCGCGAGATTGCCGCGATGTATCCAACGAGCTTATTCACTTCCTCGCCAACGACTCCAGCTCGTTTGAAATCAGCAAGAATGCGTTCGAGCAGTAGAGGATCGCGCAGCAGCTCGAGCGCGGCGTCGTGCTCAGCGTCGCTGAGCGATGGTGTCTTGGTCTTCGGCTCCAGCGTTTTGTGGATCTGCTGCTCCTGCAACGCTTCGAGCTTCAGCAGCACTTTTCCCAGATCCTTCTTGATGGTCTCGTCTTCGAGCCCAAGGTCGAGCGCCGCTTGTTTGATGAACGAGGCGCGCTGCTTTGCCGAGTAAAGATCAAAAGTGTCGACGTAGAAATTGTCGCCGCGCGCAGCGAGAATGTTCACGCGTAGCACGTCGAAGGCGAGGTTCTTGTCGAGACCTCGGATGCGGTAGCGGCGCTCGCCAAGCGTGATCACTACTTCGTCGGCTTTGATCTCGGTCGGTACATCCGGCGGCGTCGATGGCGGCGGTGTCGGTGAAGCGATCTCCGGCTCAGCCTCGGCAGCTAAAGGAGAAGCAGCTTCCGGGTCGCGCGGCGGCTCTAGCATCTCATCTCGTGACTGAGCGCTTGTCGCTGCCTTGTCGGCCACCACCAACTCGGCAACCGGCACAGTCATTGACGCTGTGTCGTGCTCGCGTGTCGGAGCTACACCTTTGCCCATCCACGTGGCGTGCCGGAGCGCGAGGCCCAAGCTCTTCTGCGCTGGCGCCACCTTCATTGCGTACTCGTTGGCGTCCATGCCCTTGGGAAACTGCACGCGGAAGCATTCAATCCCCTCGGCCATCAACTTCGCCGCGAGCTTCTCAGCCGCACCATTGCCGGCTTCGTCGCGATCGTAGGCAATGAGCACCCGGCGCGTCTCGTAGTGCTTGAGCGCCGCAAGATGGTCAGCCGAGAAACCCTCGACGCCGTAGCTTGTCGTCACGTTGCGAAAGCCAGCGCACCAGAACGTGAGCGCGTCGATCAACGCCTCGCAGAGAATGATCTCTTTGCTCGCCTTCATCGCCTCGATGTTCCAGACGCCTTTGTGCGGGCCGGGCAAATACAAATGCAGGGGCGTCCCCGGTCGAAGCCCGTCAGTGATCTTGCGGCCGTAGATCTCGGTCGCGGAACCTGTCTCGTCGAGCACGGGAATCACGAGCGAGCCGTTGAAGTGCTCGTGGCCGCTTTGCCGGTACACGCCGAGCTTGATGAGGCGTTCGCGGATCTCGGCGCCCGCATCGCGGTTGCGCATCGGCAGGCGCAGGCCGAGCGTGCGATTGGCAAAGCCGAGCTTGAACCGGTCGATCATCTCCGCCGAATGCAGGCCGCGCTTCTGCAAGTACGCGAGCGCTTCGGGGCTGCTCTTCAACGTCGCATGGTAAAAATCCACCACTTGCGTGAGCAGCTTGCGATCGTCGGCATCGATCGCCACAGGCGGCGGCAACTTGCGCACTGTCGAGTGCTTGGCCGCAGAGGATAGTGGCGAAGCTAAAGAAGGATGCTCCTCGCGCAATAGCTCGACGGCGTGTCGAAACGATACGCCATGGGCCTTCATCACCCAATCGATCACCGATCCGCCGGTCTGACACGCTCCAAGACAGTGCCACAGGTTTTTCTCCGGGCTGATCACCAGCGATGGAGTCTTATCGTCGTGGAAGGGACAGCGGCCGTGCACGTCTGCGCCGTGACGCTTCAGCTCGATCCCGGCCGCGCTCGCGAGTCGCTCCAGCGAGACTTCTCTCTTTAGTCGCTCAACTTCATCGCTCGGAATTCGTGCCACTCGCGCGTCCTTTTCGAATACCCTGTCAAGCCCAGAACACCGCTTTCGCTCGTTCAAATTGTTCGTTGCGTGTTTTCATGTTAATGAACATACTATGTACATCTCGGTCAAGTCGTTCGCCACCCCCGACCACGAGGTTCAGAAAACCGGCGTTATGGTTGCTGCCGAGGACAGCACCAGCATGCCCAGGATCGCCAAAGACCCACCGAGCGGATTCGGCCAACGCCTACGTCGTCTGCGCAAGGAACGCGGCTTCACACAGACCGAGCTAGGGTCTGCCATCGGCTCGTCGCACAGGATGGTCGTTTACTACGAAGTGCAAGGCGGCAATCCGCCCGCCGACGTGCTCTTGAAGCTCGCCAAGGCGCTCGATGTCTCGCCAGATGTGTTGCTCGGCGAGGAGACCGCAAAGAAGGTCAAGCACAGCGCTGCACCGCAGAACCTTCGGCTCATGCGTAAGCTGCGGCTCGTCGAGAAGCTGCCGGAGAAGGAGCGCAAGCAGGTCATCGCCTTGATCGATGCGCTCGTAGAAAAAGAGCAGCTAAAGAAAGAGAGCCGCGCGTGAGCTCCTCGATTTCTGTCGGCTCACGCGTTCGTGTGCAGCTGCGCCCGCCGATTTCTTACTGCAACCAGTTCGCAGGCATGGCCGGCATCGTCAAAGCGTTCATCGAAAATAACCAAGCCGTCGTTCTCTTCGACACCGGCACCGAGCATCCGGTGCCCATTGCCTGCCTCGAACTGCTTTCTTGAACACATGAACGAGCACGGCTTCATTCGCTCTGTTTCTTTGCTGCGCGACAAGGTCGAGTCCTTCGACTGCTACCCGTTCAACATCCCGGCCATTCGTCAGCTCGAAACGCTCAACCTTGATCCCAAGGTCACCTTCTTCGTTGGCGAGAATGGATCCGGTAAGTCGACACTGCTCGAAGCCATCGCTGTCGCTGCTGGCATGAACGCCGAAGGCGGCGGCAAGAACTTCAGATTCAGTTCACGGGAAACCCAGTCTCAACTTCACCGCGCGCTCCGCGTGACGCGCAGCGCACGGCGCCCACGCTCTGACTATTTTCTGCGCGCCGAGAGCTTCTACAACGTCGTCAGCACGGTCGATGACCTCGGGGTTGTCGAAGGGTATGGCGGCACCTCGCTGCATCAGATGTCGCACGGTGAGTCGTTCCTCGCGCTCGTCAACAACAGGTTCTTTCCGGGTGGGTTGTATCTGCTGGACGAACCCGAGGCTGCACTCTCGCCCAAGCGGCAACTATCTCTTTTGACCGCTATCGATGAGTTGGTCAGAACGGGCTCGCAGCTGCTCATCGCAACGCACTCGCCGATCATTCTGGCGTATCCTCATGCCAAAATTTTTCACCTCGATCAGGAAGGCATGAAGATCAGCGAGTACGAGCAACTTGAGCACCAGTGGCTCACGAAAGATTTCCTCAACAACCGCGAGCGATACCTGCGTCATCTGATCGGGCCCGTGAGCCTCAATAATGAAAAGAAGTAGCGTTCGCTATTCATGCAGCGACTTGTTTTCGAGGCGCTTCTTCTTTTGTTGGATGAACTCTTCG
The DNA here is from genome assembly GCA_020848545.1 of Deltaproteobacteria bacterium. Lineage (GTDB taxonomy): Bacteria > Myxococcota > JADLHZ01 > JADLHZ01 > JADLHZ01 > JADLHZ01. The sequence goes on from JADLHZ010000111.1 coordinate 15,823, forward strand.
ATCGAGCTTTCAATCGTGCGCTCGATCCTGTCGGCGAATTCAGCACCAAGAAACCACGGTATCTGTCGACGTATGCCAACATCGCCACCATGCCACGTTAGCGTTCTTCCGCTTTCACGCAGCGCGGTGGCAATCCCCTCAATCGCATTCATCAAGGATTGAAGCCCGTCCACCCCCGCAGCTTGAAGCATCTTGCCTGTGCCAACGCCCTTCAACATGTACGAGCAGCGCCACTCCCCGTTCTTCAATTGCTTGGGATAGCCAAGCCGAATCTGAACTTTCGCTTTCGAATTGCGCTTGTCGGCCAGATCTCTCGTGGCGATCCATTTTGTCGTTTTCATCGTTTAATCCACAAAGCGAGCCCAGCAGAATCCCATGCACGACACGGTGCCGGCTGCGACTGCACTGAGGTATCCGCCCGCCAGCCCGCATCTTGTTGAGGCCTCCGCATGACGCTGAAGGTCGGCGTAACACGGAGGTGAATCGATGCAAGCGCGATCCGATGACGGTTGGTTGAGGGCACTGAGCGGGCCCAG
>JADLHZ010000112.1 GCA_020848545.1 Deltaproteobacteria bacterium
CCTGCATCGCATCGTCTCCATGCTCGTCAAGATGACCTCGTAGCGCACTCCCAAAAAACCGGCGACGGCGACGGCGACGTCAACGCCTACGGCTACGAGCAATCTTCATGCGGTCGAAGGACTAGCGCTTCAAGTACTTCGCCGCGCGATCTCCGAAGAACGCAAACGCCAAGCCGATGCCGAAGAAACGCGCCGTGCGGCCGAGCACCGACGCCAGAATGAACATGGGCAGCGCCACGCCGACGAGCCCCGAGCCGATCGCGACGATCTTGTAGGGCGTGGGCATGATCGAGCAGGCGATGGCGAGGATCCAAAAGTTCTGCGTGAGCACGTCGCGCAGCGTCGTATCGACGTGCCAGCTCCGAATGGAAAAATGCAAGGGCAAGCTCGGATCGATCGCGAGAAAGCTGGTCAAGCCGTTGGCGATCGCGTGCCCGAGCGCGTAGCCGGCGAGCCCCCCAAGGAGCGACGCCACGGTGCCGACCAACGCGTAGAACGGCGCTCGCTTCGGATGCGCCATCACCATCGGGATCAAGAGCGCAAACGGCGGGATCGGAAACACCGACCCGTCGATGAACGCCACCACCGCGAGCGCCACGAGCGCGTGCGGCGTGTTGGCCATGGCCGCGACACGCGCGCGTAGCTTCGCGAGCCCCGCCAAAGGCTTCGCCGCGGGAGTCTGTGCGTCGCCGACCATCACATCGACAAGCCACCGTCGACGTCGATGCAACGGCCGTTGAAGTAGTCGCACTCGATCACGAACTTCACCGCCACCCAGATGTCTTCCGGCAGGCCGATGCGCGCGACCGGGATCATGGAGACGAGCTGATCGCGCGCCTTCTGGTTCATGCCTTGAGTCATCGGCGTCTCGATCATGCCCGGGGCAACGGCGCCGCAGCGGATGCCGAAGGGCGCGAACTCGCGGGCCCAGGTGTTCGTGTTCATCGCCAGCGCGGCCTTCGCCGACACGTAGTTCGACTGGCCACGGTTACCGTGCCGCGCGATCGAGCTCATGTTGACGATGACGCCCTTGTCGCCGGCCTCGACCATCTTCGCCACCGTCTCGCGCACCATCAGCGTGGCGCCGGTGAGGTTGACGCCGATGACCGCGTTCCAGTTTTCGAGCGACAGCTTCTTCACCTGGCCGGTCTCTTTGTCCTTCTTCACGAGCAGGCCGTCGCGCAGGATGCCGGCGTTGTTGATGAGGCCGTTGAGCCCGCCCATTTGCTGGTGCGCCCAAGCGACGAACTCCGTGCACTGCCCTTCGTTCGAGACGTCGAGCTTCTTCGTGAAGATCTTGCCCGGCAGGCCTTTCGCTTCGGCTTCGAGCGACTTCAGCCCGTCTTCGAGCACGTCGCCCGCGGTGACTTGCGCGCCGGCTTGGGCGAGGCGGAGCGAGAAGTGACGGCCCATGCCTTGGGCGCCGCCGGTGACGATGAGCTTCAGCTTCGAGAGTTCCATGGCAGACTCCTTTGGTTCGTGGGCCGGTGGCGTTATCATGGAGGGTGATGCGAAGTCTCGTCTGCGCGCTGATTCTGACGGCTGGATGCAACCGTGGCTTGGTCAAAGTGAAGACCGGCGCCGCCTGCACGCCCGGCACGAGCATCGAGTGCACCTGCCGAAGCGGCGCCGCCGGTTCGCAGCAATGTGAGAGCGACGCCAAGAGCTACAGCGACTGCAGCTGCGAACGGCAGCTCGGATTCTTGGTCGGCCCGCCAGCGTCGCTCACCGCCGGCAAGACCTTCTCTCTGCACCTCGTCGTCCAGGACTCCTTTGGCGACATCCGCGATGACGACAACGCCCGCGTCACGCTCGCGTTGGAAGGCATGGGCACGCTCGACGGCGACGTGCTCGGCCGCTTCCAGGAAGGTGAAGTACAGTTCAGCGGCCTCAGCGTCACGACCGTGCAAGCCGGCGCGCGGATCGTCGCGACGAGTCGCGGTCAGAGCGTGACGAGCGCGCCGTTCACCGTGACGACCGGCCCGCCCGTGCAGCTCGCGTGGAAGGATCCGCTGCCGCTCGTCGTCATCTCCGGCGTGCCGCTCGAGCCGGTGCCCGAGATCGTGGTGCGCGACGCGTTCGGCAACGTGACGATGCCGCCGAGCCCGATCCTCGTCACCTTGATGACCACCGAGTCGCTCGTCGCGGTGGCGCCGAGCGTCGTGTTCATGAGCGGCGAGGCGCAGGCGATCGCCGACCTGCGCTTGACCGGTGGCGCCCAAGCGGTGCGCGTCGTCGCCTCCGCTGGCGGGCTACAGTCGGCGATCTCGAACGCGATGCAAGTCGTGGCGATCGACCCCGAGTGGCCGTCGACGCGGGTACCGGACTCGCCGACCTTGTTCTGCGGCAACGGCGTCGTGCACGACGCTTCGCACTGCGAGAGCCTCGATCCGCCGGGCGACCTGCAAGACGGCGCGCGGCTGTCTCCTCCGCTCGGGCTCGAGACGAGCGGCGGCGTGCTCTTCGATCGAACGACCGGCCTCGTCTGGGAAGCGACCGAGCGCCCCTTCGGGCCGACGACCAACGACCTGCCGAGCGCGATTTCGCACTGCGCGGCGTTGACGCAAGGCGGCCTCAGCTGGCGCCTGCCCACGCGCTGGGAAGCCATCACCCTGCTCGACCTCGGCGCGGTGAACTTGAACCACAGCCTGTACACGACGAGCGTCGGGCTCGCGCCGAACGTCGGCAACTGGGCGGTCAACATGACCGGAAACACTTACGCCGCGCCGCTCAGCGCGCTCTACACGCGCTGCGTCTCCGGGCCGCCGCTCGTCGACGGCAGCGCGGGCGCTCCGGCCGGCCAGTACGCGCCCTTCGTGCTGCTGAGCCCCACCGTTCGCGATCTGCGCACGCACCTCGACTGGCAGCGCTCGAGCTCGAGTGGCCTCGTCACCTGGACGCAAGCCCTCGTCTACTGCCGCGATCTCATCGTCGATGGCGTGGACGATTGGCGGCTGCCCACCATGAAGGAGCTCTTGTCGATCTCGGATGTGCGGCGGACGAACCCGACCTTCGATCCGGCGGCCTTCCCCGACGGCAACGCCGCGTCGCATTGGTGGACGTCGAGCGCGGTGCACCTGTGGCAGGATCCCGCGACGACGACGACCGACAACGGCGTGTGGGTGATCGCGGCGCTCGATGGGCGGACGGACGTGGTGAACGCCCTCGACGGGACGCAGCGGTATGGGACGAGCACCGGGAACATCTTCCCGCCGCGCGCGCGATGCGTGCGGGACGGGGATTAGGCCGCCTGCGTCGATACTTCGTCATCCCCTAACGCCGCGGCGATGAGCGCGTCGATCGTCGTCGCTGAGCCGCCCCGGCTCTGGGCGTTCACGGCGCGGGTCAACGCGGCGTTCAGCGGCGTCTTCAACCCGAGCGACTCGCCAATGCGCACGATGGCACCGTTCAGCTCGTCGATCTCCGTCGGCTCTCCTCGCCGCAAGCTCTGCAGCGTCGAGCCGAGCATCTCCATCTCTTGCGACAGCACCTTCTCGGCCTGCCGCTTCACCAACGCGATCGCCGCCGCGTCGGGCAACATCGCCACGAGGCGCATCAGCATCGGCGACGCCCACGGGATCTTCGCGAGCTTCACCTGCGAGGCCTTCGCGACCAGCATCCCTTCGCGCATCACCGTCAACACGAGCCACGGCCCGAAGGGGTGAGCAAAGATGCGCCGCGCAGGCAAGTTCGTCGCCGCGAAGAGCGCGTTGTTCAAGTTCACGATGAGCTTCGACCAGCGCGCCCCAGCGAGCGACTTCACGGGCAGCACGTCGACGCCGCGCGCGAGCAGCTGATACGCCGGCGTTTGCCGCATCCCCACGTTCTTCGCCTCGTCGTCGCTGCCGAGGCCGATCGCCAGGCGATCCCGCTCGCCGCAGAGGATCTCGACCTCGCCGGGCTTCAACGACGTGGCGGTGAAGGTGATGATCGCGCCGTAGGCGTCGACGTTCGGCGCGGCGCGCTTGAGCACGGCATCAGCGGAGAGCCCGTTCTGGCATACGACGATCGCGCTCTCTTGTCCGCGGCCACGACAGTACATCTCGATCGCCTGCGGCAGCGCGTAGGTCTTTGGCGTCATCAGCACGACCGGCGCGCTCGCCAGCGTGGCGATCTCGGCGCGAATCGGCACGATCGAACAACCGAGGCGCTTCGCCCAAAGGCCGCGCTGCTGTAGATCGCGCTCGCGCTCCTTGCGGACGACGACCTCCACGCGCACGCCGCTCCGACTCAAGGCGTCGGCGAGCGCGAGCCCCACCGCGCCGGCGCCGACGATGCTGACTTCGGGAGCGCTCATGCAGGCCGGGACTCTACAAGAAGCGCGGCCGCCCGCCACAATTCCGATTTTGACACGCGCAAAAATCGCGTGTTAGCCGCCGAGCCCCATGAAGATTCACTATACGACCGATGCCCTCGATGCCGCGGCGGGCGAAGTGCTCGCGGTGCAAGTTCACGCCAAGGCCGGCAGCAAGAACGACGAGGGCGACTTCGTCTACGACAAGCGCGTCGCGGCGCTCGATCAGGAGCTGTCGGGCGCGATCGCCGAGCTGGCGAAGGCCGAGCACTTTCGCGGCAAGCCGGACCAAGTGCTCACGCTGCACACGCTCGGCAAGATCCGCGCGAAGACCTTGGTGCTCATCGGCGCTGGCCCCGAGAACAAGGCAACCCTGACGAACGATCGCGCGTTCGCGGCGGCGGCGCTGCGCCGGGCCTCGGCGCTGCGGGCGAAGAACTTCGTGCTCGCGCCGGCGCCGGCCGATCGCAACGCCGCCGAGCGCGTGGAAGCGATGCTCGTCGGCGCGCGCCTCGCAGGCTACCGCTTCGATCGCTACCGCACGAAGGATCTAAAGGACGCGCCGCCGAAGGTCGCCGACGTGACGATCGCGCTCAAGGCAAACAAGGATTTTCCGCGGGCGGAAGAACGCGCGAAGCGGCTCGCGCAAGGCGTCGCCCTCGCGCGCGATCTCATCAATGAGCCGGCGAGCGTCGTCTATCCCGAGAGCTTCGCCAAAGAGGCGCGGCGAACGGCGAAGGATCACGGCCTCGAGATCACCGTGCTCGAGCCGAAGGAGCTCGAGAAGGAGAAGTTCGGCATGCTGCTCGCCGTCGGCCAAGGCTCGGATCATCCGCCACGCGTCGTGCACATGGTCTACAAGCCGAAGAAAGCGAGCGGCAAGGTGATCGCGCTCATCGGCAAGGGCGTCACCTTCGACTCGGGCGGCCTGTCGCTCAAGCCGGCGCAGAGCATGGAAGACATGAAGATCGACATGTCGGGCGGCGCCGCCGTGCTCGGCACCATGAGCGCGCTCTCGGCCTACGGCATCGCGCACGAGGTGCACGGCTTCGTCGGCCTCGTCGAGAACATGCCGAGCGGCGGAAGCTATCGGCCGGGCGACGTGCTCACGAGCCGAAAGGGCACGACGGTCGAGGTGAACAACACCGACGCTGAAGGCCGCCTCGTGCTCGGCGACGTCATCGACTACGCGAAGAGCAAAGTGAAGCCGGACGCGATCGTCGATCTCGCGACGCTGACCGGCGCCTGCATGGTCGCGCTCGGGCCGACGACGGCGGGCCTGTTCAGCAACGACGACGGGCTCGCGGATGCGATCTTGGCCAGCGCCAAAGCGGCGGGCGAGGATTTTTGGCGCCTGCCGTTGAACGACGCGCTGAAGGAGCAATTGAAGAGCGACGTCGCCGACATGAAGAACACGGGCGATCGCATGGGCGGCGCGATCACCGGCGCGTTGTTCTTGAAGGAGTTCGCCGGCGAAACGACGTGGGCGCACTTGGACATCGCCGGACCGGCGAGCTCGTCGAAGGACAAGGGCATCCTGACGAAGGGCGGCGTCGGGTTTGGGATCGCGACGTTGATCGCGTTGTTGCAGCGGGCGGACTTGGGCGGGGAGAAGCCCGCGAAGAAGAAGACGGCGAAGCGCTAGATTTCGGTGACGGCGACGGCGACGTCAACGGCGACGGATACGACAACAGTCCAGAACAAAACGTGGCAACCCGGCCTCAAACACGGCGATATTGAGGTTGGAGGCGTGCGTGTACGGACCGCGGACACAAGGTCGTAAACGCGTCGGGCTGTTTCAGCGCCCGAAGCCCCGCCGTTTGAAGCGCGGCATGGTCTCGCTCGACGACTCCTTGCTCGCCGCGAGCGCCCGCCCCGCTGTCTACTCCGCGCATCAACCGCTCGTGCGCGGCCTCGCGATTCCGCTGTGCGCGCCGACGATGGTGGCGCCGCCGATCGGCGGCAAGCCCTTCATCGATCGCCTCGATCCCAAAGACGTGATGGCCGCGCCGATCGTCGACACCACGCTCACCGCCACGCTGCTCGGCTTCGCCCAGGTGAAGCCCGAGGGCGCGCGCAAGGTGGTGATGACGCGGCACCCATCCGAAGACGTGGTCGTTCGCCTCTATCACGAGACGCAAAACGGCCTGATCTACCCCACGTGGGTGCTCGCCCGCAGCCACAAGCAAGCGCAGACCGCGAACTCCGACTCGACCGTGGCGGAAGACGGGTCGACCGCGTCCGACGAACGTAAGACGATGGGCATGCTCTTCTGCCAATACGTCACGAAGGCGCTCGCCAACACGATGAAGATTCTGCACGGAAAGCCGGCGTCGTTTCGTCTCGCCTCGCTCGTGCGAACTCTGACGGGACGCAATTTGGCGCACGTGAACATGGCCGAGCGCGACACCTGCTGGGAAGCGTTGCTCAACGCGATCTGCGAGCGCCGCCCCGTTTACGCGAGCACGACCGAGACGAACCCGCAGCACGCCAAGCGGCGCAAGCTGTGCCCATCGACCGCGATCGTGATCTTGGAAGCGTTCGAGCTGCGCGGCGAGCGTTACGTATGCGTGTTCGATCCCGAGGGCGCCGCTGCCGGCACCTCGCCGACGCCGAAGGACATGCTGCTCGCGGACTTGCTCGGCGAGCTCGACGGGCTCTACGTCGTCGCTTAGCCCGTTTTGGGACTGACACGCCCGCCGCGAGACACCGTCACGCCTGCGCGCGTTCGTGGGCGAGCTGAGCACGGGAATCGCTGGCGCACACGTTGCACAATGTGGGGGGATGTCACGTCGCGGCGTGGTGCTCTTCGCTCTTCTCGCCTCTGCCTGCGGCGGCCGCATCACCGATCCCGAAGCGTTCTTCCAGCCGGCCTCGCGCTTCGCCTGTGAAGTCGACGTGATGGAGACGATCATCAAGCCGCGCTGCGCGAACGCCGGCTGCCACGAGTCGAAGGCGCCGGCCGGCGGCCTCGCGCTCGACTCGATCGCGGCGTGGCAGGGGCTCGTGAACCAGCCCGCGTTCGGCTGCAACAAGGCGCCGCTCCTCAGCCCGACCAATCCGCTCGAGGGCCACTTGTTCGAGAAGGTCGAAGACGCGCGGCCGCGTTGCGGATCGCCGATGCCGATGACCGGCGCGCGCCTCACCGCCGCCGAGCTCGACTGTCTGCGCCGCTTCGTCCTCACCGAGGTCGCACCGCTGGAGGCACCGTGACGCGCGCGCTGATCATCGCCCTCGTGCTCGTCGTTTGCGCGGGCGCCGAGGCCGCCAAGAAGAGGCCCCGCCGCAGCGAATCACCCGTCCGTGTGCAGACCACCGCGCCCGCCGTCACCGGCACCGCCGAGGCCGACGCCCTCGCCGTCCTCCGCGCCCAAACCGAAAAGGGACCGGGGAGGCCGCCAACGGGGTCGCCAACGGACCGGGGACGCGACGACGAAAAGGGACCGGGGACGCTCGAAGTGAAAAGGGACCGGGGAAGCTTTCGCGACGAAAAGGGACCGGGGAGGGTTTCGGCGCCGGTGATCGACGTGTTCGTCGGCACGCGGGTGTTCTCGCGGACGCTCGTGTTCAACGACGATCTCTTCGGGCGCTATCGGCCGCATCGGCTGCCGTTCTCGGCGGCGATCACGGCGAGCCTCGAGTATTTCCCGGGCCGCCACGCAGGCACCGGTGCGTACGCGCACTTCGGAGCGATCGCCGGCTTCGACTATGCGCTCGGCGTGCGCACGCAGGACGCCGCGACCGGAAGCGCAGCGGCGACGCAAGTGTTCGGCGGCTACGGCGGCCTCAAAGCGCGGCTGCCGTTCGCGCGCACCGGCGAGGCGTTCGCGAGCTTCGCGGTCGGCGTCGCGGAGACCAGCTTCGGCACGGCGCCGCTCGGGCCCGACGGCGCGTATCTGATGCCGCTCCGTTACACCTCGCTGCGCCCCGCGATCGGCTTGCGCTACTCCGTCAGTCGCTTCGCTGGCTTCGCCACCTTCTCGTACTTCGGCGTCGTCCACGCCGGCGCGCTCGTCGCCGAGCACTTTCCCCGCGCGAGCGTGCACGGCATCGGACTGGACGCCGGCCTCGCCATCCTGCTCACGTCGTGGCTGGAAGCGCGCGCCGCGTTCGAGTGGCGCCGCATGGTCGCCGACATGCATTCGAAGCCCGGGGACTCACACGTGCTCGGCGGCTTCGTCGATCAAACGCTCGGCGGAACGATCGGGCTCGCGTTGCGCCTCTAATCCCGCGCGCTAGCTCATGCGCTAGCTCAGGTTGCGCCGAGGCCGAGCGCTTTTCGCATCGCGGCGAGCGGCGCGGTCTTTCCCGTCCACAGCTCGAACGCGACCGCAGCCTGATGCAACAACATCAGCGATCCGTCGAACGCCCGCAGCCCCGCCGTCTCGGCGCGCGCGACCAGAGGGGTTCGGCCGTACGTCAGATCGTAAATGACGGCGCGCATGCGATCGAAGGGCAAGGTGAGCGCTTCGTTCTTCACCTGCGCGCTCGTGGCGTTCACGACGATCGCCGCGTCCGCGCACAAGCGTACGACGTCGCTCCACGGATGGGTCGCCACCGCCACACCCGCACGCGTGGCAAAGACGTTGAACGCCCGGCGCCGCTGCGACGATCGATTCACGACCGCCATCTCGCCGACGCCGAACGCCTGAAGCGCCACCGCCGCCGCCCGCGCTGCACCCCCCGCGCCGAGGATCACCGCTGGCCCACGCACGCGCTTGCCGAGTTGCTCACGCAGCGCGCGCTCGAGCCCCGGCGCATCCGTGTTGTGGCCGGTCGACCCGCGCGGATCGAATGTAACACAATTAACACATTGCATCACCCGCGCGCGATCGCTCAGCGCATCGACGCAGGACACGGCGCGCTCTTTATGCGGCACCGTCACGTTCGCGCCCAAGGCACCGACCGCAGCCAAGGTCGCCACGGCCTCAGAGAGCGCCGCCTCACCCACGCGCCACGCGAGGTACACCGCGTCGATCTTGCGCGCGTCGAACGCAGCGTTCAGCATCGCCGGCGACCGTGAGTGCGCCACCGGATCGCCGAGCAGGACCGCGAGCCGTGTCGCAGCAGAGATCACGCCCGTAGCCGCTCGCGCGCGACGCCGGCGTCCAACGCGATCTGCGCCTTCAACGCGTCGAAGCCCGAAAATTTCCGCTCCTCGCGGATGTGGCTGACGAACGCGACGCGCACTTCACGGTCGTAGAGATCCCCTTCGAAGTCGAACAAGTGCGCCTCGATGGTGGGCGTGGCGCTCGAGCCTTCAACCGTCGGCCGCACGCCCACGTTGGTCACCGCACCGTAGATCTCAGCGCCCACGGAGACGCGGCACGCATACACGCCGTAGCGCGGCACGAGCTCGTAGTCGGTGCGGACGTTCGCGGTCGGAAAGCCGATCGTCCGCCCGCGCTTTTGTCCGTGCACCACGGTGCCGACGAGGGAGTAGTCACGGCCCAAGAGCAAGCGCGCGCCATCGACTTGGCCGCTGAGCAAGAACTCGCGGATCTTCGTCGACGACGCGACGACGCCGTCGAAGGTCTGCTGCGACACGATGTCCAAGATGAAGCCAAAGCTCTGCGCCGCCTGCGCGAGCGACGCCGTGTTGCCGGCGCCGCCTTTTCCGTAGCTGAAGTCGTAGCCCACGATGAGCTGCTTCATCGCCAGCGCCGAGACGAGCACCTTCGCCACGAAGTCATCCGGCGAAAGCCCGGCGAACTCGCGCGTGAACGGCTCGACGACCACCGCATCGACACCGAACGCGCCGGCGCGCACTTCCCCGATGAGGCGCACCTTCTCCACGTCCGGCGTGATGCGAAGCGGCGACAGCGACGGATTCAAGATGCGCACCGGGTGTGGTTCAAAGGTGTAGACGATCGTCTTTCGCCCGAGCGCCCGCGCGCGATCGATCGCGTGACCGAGCAGCGCCCGATGCCCGAGGTGCACGCCGTCGAAGTTGCCGATCGTCACCGCGGCGTCGCCGTAGCCCTTCGGCACCGCCGCGTGGCCTTTGAAAACATCCATGCGGCCGCTTACTTCTCCGACGCCTTCACGTTCAAGACGTGACCGGCAGAGTACGCCACGAACTCCGGCGCATACATCGACTGCACCACCGCCGGGCCCACGCGGAAGGTGCCGCCCATCGCCACGCGGATGCGGTACTTGAAGGTGTATTCGCCGACCGGGAGCTTCTCGAAGAAGAAGTTCGTGCCGCTGTCGCGATACTCTTCGTACCAAGAGATGCCGAGGTCCCATTTGTAGCGGCTCACGGCCTTCTCCGGTTCGAAGCCGGCGCCGCGCGGATCGCGCAGGTGCACGTACTCGGCTTCATGCTTGCTTCGTAGAGACAACTGCACCTCGAGCTCGTCGCCCGGCTCCAAGACGGCGCCGTCGGCCAGCGGCTTCAGCACCATCTGCTTTCCGTCGTTCTCGCGCTTGAAGTACGTGCGGCTCACCTTGAAGAAGTCGCCGCGATCTTCCTTCGGCAAACGCTCGGTCGAGAAGTGCCACGTCGCCGACGCGAACATGAAGCCCTTCGTCTCCTTCTCCACGTTGATCGTCGCGCGCGCGGGCGTCACCTCCTCCGGCTTCAGCACGATCTGCGTCTTGCCCACGTACTTCGTCGGCTCGAACACGAAATTCTGCACGAGGTCGCCGATCGACACCTTCGCTTCTTCACGCACGCCGAGCGACTTATCGGCCTTCATGTAGTGCGCGAGCGAGTAGATGACCTCCGCCGTCGCGCGCGTCGACTTCCAGTGGTTCAGCTTCTTGTTCAACAAGATCCACAAGACCAGGCCGTCGCGTTTGTCGTGCTCGGGCATCAGCTCGGTCAACGTGCGCAGCGCCAACGCGTGCGTCTCGATCGTGTCGTTGTACCAGAGCCACGAGCGATCCTCGGCGGCCCAGAACGTGCCTTCGTCCTGCTTGGTCTTCGCCGAGTCCATCACGCTCTCGAACACGAGGCGCCCGTCCTTTTCGCGGCCCATGCGCTTCAGCGTGAGCGCGAGGTACGCCTTCAACATCGGCGCGTGCTGCTTCCAGTGCTTGAACGAGAAGTCCAACATCTCCTTGCGCTCTTTGTCGTCGAACGCTTCTTGGCCCCACGTCTTGTCGGGGTACGCCGTCAAAACGTAGTTCACGAAGGTGACGAACTCCCAACAGCCGTCGTGCACGCGCATGCAGGTGAAGACATCGTTCTTGATGTGCGACGCGACGTACTGCCACGCGCGCTGCACCATGTCCTTCGGCACGTCGACCTGAAACTCTACCGCCTTGGCGAAGCCATATAACAGATAGAGCGTGATGTACGGCGACGGCGGCCCGCCCGGGAACCACGGGAACGCGCCGTTCGAGGTCTGCATTTTCTTCAGCTTCGCCAGCGCCGTCTCGCGGTTCCGCTGCGCGACCGCCGGATCCAACACGTTGATCAGCGCCGCCGACGGAATGTCTTCGCCGCCCTTCGCTTCTTCGACCCACGGCGATTCTTCCAAGGTCATCCGGCGGTTCGGATCCGGAGCGTCGAAGGTCTCGAGCCGGCTCTGCCGCTTCGAAAAATCCTTCGCCATCTCGGCGACCGACGGAAACTGCTTGTACAAGCTCGACAGAATGCCCGCAGACACGAAGCGGTTCAGCGTCTGCTCCGCGCACTCGTAGGGATACTCGAGTAAGTACGGCAGCGCCTTCAGCACGGTATAGAAGAGCTGCGCGTCGATGGTGACGACGAGCTTCTCGTTCACCAGCGACGGGTCGTCGTTCTTCAAGAGATCATCGAAGACCATCGTGCGCTTCTGCTTGTCGCGCAGCGTGACGAAGCGTGACTGCGCGAGGTGCATGCGGCTCGGCAGCACCGGCAATGGCCGCAGCTCGCCGTCGGACCACTCGCCAGCGCGCGCGATCACCCGAAACGCGACGACGCCGATCCGCTTCGGCGCCGTGAACGAGAACGCCACGTTGTTGCCGCCGCCGGCTTTGATCTTGAACGGCTGCTTCAGGGTCTTCAGCTGAAACTCGTCGGCCAACGACTTCTGGGTCTCGGGGTCGAAGATCTCGAAGCTCACCTCGCCGGAGAGCTCCTTCTCGCCGGCGTTGTTGACGACGACCTTGAGATCCGCCTTGTCTCCCTCGCGGAGGAAGCGCGGCATGTACGGCCGCACCATGAGCTCCTTCACCGCGCGCGCATCTTTGCGAAGCGAGCCGCTGCGAAAGTCCTTGGTCACGGCGTGCACCCACACGTTGTAGGCGGTCACGCTGTCCGGCACCGTGAACTCAATCGCCGCCGTTCCATCGTCGCCGCTCACGAGCTGCGGCAAGAAGAACGCGGTCTCGGCGAAGTTGCTGCGCACCTCGGGACCCTTGGCGGGCGCATCGGGCGTCGTCGCACCGGGAGCCTTCGGCTGCGCCAACGTGGCTTCGGCGCGCATGTCGCTCGACGCCATCCGCCGCGAGGGCGACGGCGCGTCTTTCCTCGCCATCACGCCGTCGTCGGCTTCGCGCTCTTCCATTGGCGCGGCCGCCGGCGATGGCATCGAGGGTCCGCCGTGGCCGTTCTTATAGTGGCGCCCGCCGCCGCCGTAGCGATTGCCGAGCCCGCCGATCCCGTAAGAGTGATAGAAGCGCAGCGACTCGCCGTAGAAGCTCGGGTACCCAGGCACGCCCCAGCCGTGGCCCAGGCTCGCCGCTTCGTGGAGCGCTTGCAGGTTGATCCGCGGCAACGCTGCGCCCCAGTACGTCGCATAGAGCGCGTGCGGCGACGGCGCATAGTGCGGCGCGAAGACGTCGAGGCTGCGATCGTACATGTACGCCAAGATCTCGGCGGTCTTCGCCTCGGCCTTCTGCGAGGTCTTCGCCTTCACCGCGATGCGCCACGTCTCCTTCGTGCCGGGTCGCAGCGTGTCTCTGAAGGTCTGAAACGACAGCTCGAGCTCTTTGTCGTCCCACGGCACCATGACGCCGCCTTGAAACGCCATCGATTGGTGATCGCGCACGGCGTACATCGAGACGCCGAAGCCGCCGCGGTCGCTCTCGCTCACGGGAATCTCGATGAGCGTCGCTTCGTCCGAGTCGAGCAGGCGCCGCTCCAAGCGCTGCTCGCCGCGGTAGCGCTCGTAGATCATCGTTTGATCGCGCAAGCCCGAGTGCACGAGCACGTACGCCTTGCCGCCGACCTTCACGTTGCCGTCGTAGACCATGAGCAAGCCCGGCAGATTCAGCGGCGTGCGCTTGCCGGCGACGATGAAGTTGCGAAAGGTCTCGTAGCTCGCGCCGAAGTCGTCTTTGGTCGTGTAGCGCACGCGATACGCGCCCGGCGGCAAGCGGCCGAAGCTCGCTTCGGCGCGGCCGTTCGTGTCGTGCTTCAAGGCGCCGCTCTTCAGCTCTTGGCCGTCGTCCCAGCTCGTCAGCACTTGCTCTGGCGCATAGTTCGGCTGATGCCGCGGGCGCAGGGCGTCGCCCGGCGTCACGTAGCCTGCGCCCTTCTTGCTCGCCATCGGCAGATCGGCCGGCAGCGCCGTCTCGCTCGGCTGCTTCAACGCGAACAACTTGAAGCTCGCGTCGCCGGCCTTCGGCGCGCCGTCGAGGTTCGTGCGGTTGAAGGTGATCGCCGCGTCGTCCTCTGCGAGCACGAAGTTGTGCGGCAGCGTCAGCGACGCTTCGACCGTCACGAACCCGAGCCGAAACGATCGATCCGCCGAGCGCGTCTCGCCGCCTTCGTCGGTGAGATCGGCGTGAACGGCGTAGTAGTAGGTGATCGCCTTGTCCTGGCGCTCATCGGCCGCCGGCGTGAACTCGATCTTGAACTGGCCCTTGTCGTCGAGCTTCGCCGTGCCGGCCGCCACTTGCTGCGCGCTCGTGTTCGGCGTCGACCAGTACCAATACCACCACCACCACGGGTACTGCGCTTGCCGCGTGATGCGCCACTTGATCGCGCCGTTCGTCACCGGCAGCCCGAAGTAGTACTTCGCTTCACCGGTGAACGCCGCCGCCTTGTTCAAGCGCAGCGCGCCCTCGGCCTGTTTGAAGCTCACCTCGAAGGTCGGCCGCTTGTACTCTTCGACGCGCACGTTGGCGTGGCCGTTGTTGGAGGTGCGGATGCTCCACCCGCCGAGCAGGCGCCCCGTAGGAATCTTGAAGGTGCCCGAGGCCGAGCCGAACTCGTTCGTCGTCACCTCCTTCGTGTCGACGAGCTGGTTGTTGCCGTCGTAGAGCCACACGTTCATCCACTGCTTCGGCGTCACGTTGAACTTCGTGCGCTCGGCGTTGCCGTCGTAGGCGAGCACCTTGAAGTGCAAGGTTTGCTCCGGCCGATACACGCTGCGATCGGTGAAGATGAGCGACGCCGCCACCGCCGCGGGCTTGCCGTACGCGTAGAGGTACATCGACGTCTGATCGAGCGAGACGTCGTCGTCCTTCTTCGCGAGCAAGAAGTACGACTGGCCCTGCTTCGGCTTGAACACCGCCATGCCGTCGCCGGAGGTCTTCGACGACTCGACCTCGTGGTGCTTGCGTTTGTAGTCGTAGGTGTAGAGGCCCACGCGCGCCGACGGCACCGCCTTGCCGCTCGGCCCGTCGAGCACCGTCACCTCGATCCGCTCGCCGCGGAACGTGCGCTCGGTGATCACGAGATCCGAGACGATGAAGATCAGCGCGCCGATGCGGTTCTCGTCGTAGGCGTAGTTCGCGCGCGCGCTCGCGGTGATGATGTACGCGCCCTTCTTCTTCAGCGGCGGCGTCACGTAGGTCGTGTGCATCTTGTAGTCGGGCGTCTTCGGCAGCGGTGCTTCCCAGGCCAGCGACGGCTTCTTTTGCACGAGCTTCTCGATGTCGCGGTAGTCCGGCAGCAGGTTGTAGTCCTGCGCGCTCTCGATGCGATCGATGAGATCGAATTCGTACGCGCGAAAGTACAGCGTGCCCAAGTTCTTGTGGCTCACGTGCACGGAGCGCTTGCCGAGCGCGTCGTTGTTGAGCGCCTGCAGCTGAAACGCCGGCTGCTCGATCGACTTGGCGATGCTCGTGCACTTCTGGCCGCCGCTCGTATTCGGATACGCCGCCGCACCCTCTTCGGCGATGGCGTGCGCCTGCACGAGGTCGCTCTCGTGATCGCGCACGAATTCGGCGTAGAGCGCCTGGCCCTCGGCCCACCACGGCAGCGCGCGAGCGGCCTTCAAGGTCTCGACGAGCGCGTCCTTGATGCGCTTGCGATCGCTCTCTTCGGTGAACGCCGCGGCGAGACGGCGATAGCGTTCGAGCCGCGCTTCGAGCGCCGCTTCTTTGCGCCCCGCCGCGGTGTGCCACGCTTCCAAGTCGTCCAAGATCGCGCTGATCTTCACCATCGGGTGCGCGCTCGGATCGTCCAACTTGCCGACCTTGAGCTTTCCACCTTTGATCAAGGCCGCGAGGTCGAGCTGGAAGAGATCGTTCGTCTCCTCCGGCCGCCAACGCGCCGTGTTCTGCAGGAGCCCGATCGTCAAGTAGCCGACGGTGTCGCGCAGCGTGCCGCGGATGTTCGCTGGATACGACCCAAGGTTGACGTACTCTTCGAGCAGCGCCGGCGGCTCGGTGCCGAGCGCGTCACGCTGCGCCCACACTTCGTCGTACGCCCTCAGCGCCTCGGCGAAGATTTGATCCTTCGTCCACGCTTTCAGATCGACGACCTTGGTGGTCGCCACCTTCTCGCGCCGGTTGATCTCCCACGAGTAGCTGTCGAGATACGCGAGCAGGTTGAAGCCGTAGTAGAGGTCGAGCACGACGCGCCCGAGCGGCAGCTCCGGCCACGGCGTCTCGCGCAGGAAGCGCACGCTCGTCTCGTAGCCGTGCAGGCCGAGGCGGAGCTGCACCTCTTTGATCAGCGCGCGGGTGTACTCGACGTCGTCCTTCTTCTTCAGCGCCAGCTCGCGGATGCGCGTGACCTCGGCGCTCGCCGCCTCGAGCTTCTGCTCGTTGACCAGCTGATCGACCTTCTTCCACAGCTCGGTGTCTTGGTTGCGAAAGCCCTCGGTCTTCATCTTGGCTCCTGGCGCGCGCTCGGCCGCGTCGACGGTTTGCGGCGTCGGCTTGCACAGCATGAGGCACACAGCGACGGCGATGACGGCAGCGCGTTCGATCGACATGGCACCGATATAGCGCAAGCGGAGGGCGTGTCCCGAAATCGTGCGAGGCTTGCGCGGCGCCGGAGATCGTGGTCGCAAGGTCGCCCATGCGCTTCGTCGTCTGCGTGCTGCTCCTCTCCTCTGGCGCTTGCTTGAAGCCGTCCGAGACAAAGTCGCCCGACGCGCTTCAGGCCTTGGAGTTTCAACGGCAGCTCGCCGCCGCGCTCGACGCACGCATCGCTGAATGCGCGCAGGTGCCAAAAGAGCTCGCTGCCGGCGCCGCCCAGCTGCACCCGATCGGCCGCTTGAACGTGCAGAAGGCCACCGCCGCGGGCCGGCTCGCGTTCTCCGCCGCCGACGTCGGCGCATGCCTCGACAGCGTCCGCACCATTGGCTGCGACGAGCTACCGCGCGCTTACGATCGCCTGCTCGGGCCGTGCGCGAAGGTGCTCACCGGCAAGGCCGAAGCCGGCAGCGACTGCTACTCGCGGATGGAGTGCGGCGCCGGGCTCGTCTGCACCCTCGGCGACGGGAGCTGCCCCGGAAAGTGCGCGAAGCCGAACCCGCTCGCCACGGTGTGCGAGGAGAAGCATCCGTGCGCCGACGACGCGTTCTGTGTGTGCATCGACGGCGCCTGCAAGAAAAAGGGGTGCGTCGCTGGCGGCAAAGTCGGCTCGCCGTGCGGCCACGCCGATGATCCACCGTGCGAGGCGAAGCTCTACTGCCCGCCGGTCGGTGCGCGGAGCGCCAACACCTGCCAACCGCAGATCGCGGCTGGCGGAAGCTGCCCGAGCACCGACGCGTGCAAGCCTCCGCTGCGTTGCGCGGGGCTCACCTCCTCGAAGCAGCCGGGCCAGTGCAAGCGCGCGCTCGATAACGGCGCCGCCTGTACGCCCGGAAAGCTCGAGTGCGGCGACAGCTCGGCGTGCGTCGGCGACGCGAAGAAGCCGCCGCGCTGCCTGGCGTGGGGCGCGACCGGCGCGGCGTGCGGGCCGACGCCGCTCGGCGAATACTTCGGCTGCATCAACGGCTACTGCGAGACGATCGGGACCGCGAAGAACGGCGCGTGCCGGCCGTACAAGAAGGACGGCGAGCCCTGCGATCCGAACGCGCCTGGAGCGTGCGGGCCGGGGCAATGCGATCGGGTGGCGTTGAAGTGCGTGTACGGATGCGCGGAACGCTAGCGGTGACTTACCCGGCGGCGAGGATGTCGGACGCCGTCGTCTTGTAGATCTGGCCCACCGACTCGGCGGCCTTGTTGTAGCTCTCCATGATGCGCTGTTCTTGATCCTGGCGCTCTTGGATGTCGTCCTTCAAGTCCTGTTCCTTCACGCGCTTCTTCTCGATCTCGTGCAGGAGCTCTTTGATCTGGATCTCCACGGTGGCGAGCTGCCGGCGCAGGTCATCGAGCTCCGCCTGCATCTTGGCGAAGTCCTTCATGTACGCCGCCGCGACGACCTTGGTGGCGCCCTGCAGGAGCATCGCACCGGCGTTCAAGCACGAGCAGATCGTCGTCATCGTTTGCATGGTCGACACCGCTTGGGCCGCGGCTGCACCGGCCGTCGCACCCACGGCGCCACCTGCCGCACCGCCGGCGGCACCGCCAATCGCCGCCGCGCTGGCGCCGGTTTGAGCAACCGCGGTACCGGCTTGAACACCGGAAGCGACGGCCTGCGTCGTCGCCGCGCCCTGCGCGACACCGCCCGCCGCCGCGCCGGCGGAAGCACCGACCGACGCGAGGCTCGCCGCCGCGATCGGGAGCATGATGACGGCCATGTACAGCGAGCAGACGATCGAGATGACCATCAACGCCGTGCCGAGGCCGGACTCGTTCAAGAACTTCTCGAAGTCCGCGGCGGCTTCTTCTAGCTTCGCTGCGGCATCGTCGAAGCCTAGCGCTTTTAGTATGAGCGCGACGCAATTCATCAACGTCGGCAGCGATGAGATCAAAGTACAGACCGCGACTGTAATCGCGGCGATGACAAGCGTTGCACAGAGCACCGAGGCGACGCCCGACGACACTGCGAAGACCGCCATCATCGCCGCCGGGCCGGCCGAACCGCAGCTGAACACCGTGACGACGATGGCGACGACGATGACGACGACGAGCGCGATGATGCAGCCGACCATCTGCCACGTGCGCGCGCAGTCCTGCGCTTCCTTCGCCTTCTTCGCAGCCTCCGAGCCCGACAGTTGCAGGCCGAGCACAGAGCCTTCCTTCACCAACATCTGCGCGATGATGCCCTTCTTCTCTTCCTTCAACGCTTGCAGCTGGCTCTGCATGATCGCGAGATCATTCGCCGTGTCACCCTTCAACAGGCGCGCGGCGTGGCTGATGAAGTACTCGAGGCACGCCTCGATCATCGCCGGACCCTTCGGCCCGAGAAAGTCGGCGACCTTCTGCATGTCGACCTTGCCGTCCTGGCCGGTGAAGCTCGGCGTATCCCCGAGCCCCGTCGGCAGGCCGAGCTGACGCAACGACGCGCCGGCGATCGCCTGGCCGTAGCCCTCGCTGAGCCCGAGCGAGGCCGCGGCAAAGTTGCCCCAGGTCTTTTGCATGGAGACTTCGGGGAAGCCTTGCAAGCCGTTGTTCATCAGGAAGTCGACCGCGGTGCCCTTGGCCGCGTCAGTGAGGCGCAGCGCCGTATCGCCGAACTGCGCCTTGATCTGATCGCGCAGCGGCGACGCGGCGAACGCCTCTTGCAGCGCCGGCCCGAGCTTCTCGGACAAGACGTTGTTGCCCATCGACGTGATGACGCCGTCCTGGGGGTTCTTCACGAAGTGATCGGTGCGCTCTTGGATCCACTTGACGCCGTCTTGCTGGAACAGCCCTTTGACGACGTCACCGACGGCGCCGACGAGGCCCCCGGCGAGCTCGTTCGTCTGCTTGTCGCGCTGGCCGTCGACGGCCTGATCACCGTCGGGCAGCGTATAGTCGCCGAAGGCCTTGCCGGCGGGAGGCTCGGTTTGGCTCGTGGCGTTCGGCCCTTGCGCCGGACCGCTCGTCACTTGATCGGAGCCGAAGCTGACGGTCGGCTTCTTGGTCTCGGAGGTGGCGCCGGTGCCGCTCGTCGGCGCGCCGGTTTGCGAGCGCAGGCCGGCAGAGCCTTGACCGTTCTTGGGCGTCGGCTGTTCGCCCGGCAACGGCATGTCTTCGCCCGGCACGACGCCGCCTGGAACGAGGGGTTGTTTCGGTTTGTCGTCGACGGGCTGGGCGCCGGGGGTGGTCGTCGTCGGAGAGCCGGGAGAGGTGATCGTCGAATTCGCCATGTCGTGTGACCTCTGAGCGCACCTTAACGCCACCGTGCGATCTTGGTGGTTTTTCTACCGATGCACGCTGCCCTTTTGGAAAAGTTATCCCGCCAAGGGTGCTTACATCGGTTAACGTTCTGGTGCGCAGTGTACCGCATCTAGGACAGAGAGCACGTCATGTCGACCACCCCAACGGTGGACCTGCTGAGCCAGTGGATCGCCGGCGCGATCGCCGAACAGTTGGCGCTGGCACCGAGTGTGGTCGCCAAGGACGCGGCGTTCTCAACGCTCGGCCTCGACTCGCTCGAAGCCACACGGCTCATCGCGAAGATCGGCGAGAAGCTCGGCCGCTCGCTGCCGGCGACGCTCGTGTGGGAGCACCCGACGATCGAGGCGCTGGCGCGTGCGCTCATCGAAGCGCCCGCTGCGTTGCCCCGTGGCGACGACCGCGCACCACCTGGTGAGCCGATCGCCATCGTGGGGCTGGCTTGCCGCTTCCCCGGCGCCGAGGACGTAGACGCTTACTGGCGCCTGCTCGCCGAGGGGCGGAGCGCGATCGGCCCCCTGCCCGCCGGCCGCTGGGATCCTCACTGGCTCGCGGCGCTCGACGACGCCGAGCGTTCGAAGCTCACGCGCGGCGGCTTCCTCCCGGACATCGCCGGCTTTGACCCGCACTTCTTCGGGATCTCGCCGAAGGAAGCGAACGTCATGGACCCGCAACAGCGGCTGATCCTCGAGCTCTGCTACGAAGCGCTCTGCGACGCCGCGATCGCGCCGCGCACGCTGCGCCACTCCGCCACCGCGGTGTTCGCCGGCGCGATCTGGTCCGACTACACGGTGCTCGCCCACCGCGGCGGCCCGGGCGCGCTCGGGCCGCACGCCGTCACCGGGTCACACCACGCGATCATCGCCAACCGCTTGTCCTACGCGTTCGGCCTCTTCGGTCCGAGCTTCACGCTCGACGCCGCGTGCGCGTCTGGCCTCGTCGCCGTGCACCTCGCGTGCGACAGCTTACGCCGCGGCGAGTGCACCGCAGCGATCGCGGCGGCGGTGAACCTCGCGGTCTTGCCTGACAGCGCGCTTTCGGTCGCCCGGCTCGGCGCGTTGTCTCCGGATCACCAATGCTACGCCTTCGACGCGCGCGCCAACGGCTACGTGCGCGGCGAAGGCGGCGGCGTGCTCATCCTGAAGACGCTTACCCGCGCGATCGCTGACGGCGATCCGATCCACGCCATCGTGCGCGGCAGCGCCGTCAACAACGACGGCGCGAGCAACGGGCTCACGGCGCCGAACCCGCGGGCGCAAGCGGCGCTGCTCGATGCGGCGTATCGATCGGCGGGCGTCGCGCCGAGCGCCGTCCAATATATAGAGGCGCACGGCACCGGCACCCCGCTCGGCGATCCGATCGAAGCACGCGCGCTCGGGGCGTTCTTCGCGCCAGGCCGCGGCGAACCGCTCGCGATCGGATCGGCGAAGACCAACCTCGGTCACCTGGAGGGCGCCGCCGGCATCGCCGGGTTGATCAAAGTGATCCTCGCGCTTCGTCACCGGCGGCTCCCCGCGAGCCTCGGCTACGCGCACGACAATCCGCACGCGCCGCTCGCCGAGCTGCGCCTGCGCGTACCGACCGCGCTCGAGGCGTGGCCGCGCCCCGACGCCGCGCTCGTCGCCGGCGTCAGCGCGTTCGGGCTCGGCGGCACGAACGCGCACGTCGTCGTCGAGGAGTGGCCGCCTCACGCGCCAGCGGCCGCGAAGGAGGGCGTCGACACGTCGCACGGGGTGGTCTTCGTCTTTGCGGGGCAAGGCGCGCAGTGGCCGGGGATGGGCCGCGAGCTCCTGCGGGCGGATCCCGTCGCGCGCCGGGTGCTCGAACAGTGCAGCGCGCACGTCGAGCGCTTGCTCGGCTGGTCGCTCGTCGACGAGATCGCGCGCGGCAGCCCACGCCTCTCGCAGATCGACGTGAGCCTACCGGCGATCATCGCGATCGACGTGGCGATCGCCGCCTCGCTCCGCGCGCGCGGCGTGGAGCCTGCCGCGGTCATCGGCCACAGCACCGGTGAGATCGCCGCGGCGCACGTGGCCGGCGCCCTCTCGCTCGAAGAGACGATGCGGGTGATCTGCGCCTACGGCACGACGATCGCGACGATGCGCGGCCAAGGCGCGATGGTGCTCGTCGAGCTGCCGTGGGACGAAGCCGCCGCGATCGCGAAAGAGAACGGTGTCTACGCCGCGATCCAAGACAGCCACGACGCGACGGTGCTCGGCGGCGCGCCAACGGCGATCGCGCGCGTCGTCGAAGCCTTGCGTGCGCGCGGGGTGCTCTGCCGCGCGGTCGACATCGACGTCTCGCCGCACTGCGCGCTCGTCGATGCGCTGCGCCCGGCGTTGCTCTCGACGATCGGCACGTTGGCGCCGCAGCCGAGCCGAGCCGTCGCCTTCGTGTCGGAAGTGAGCGGCGGCGTGCTCGACGGCGCCCGCTTGGACGCCGCGCATTGGGCCCGCAATTTTGCCGAGCCCGCGCGTTTCTCCGACGGAGTAGACGCGCTGATCGCCAAAGGCCATCGCGCCTTCGTCAACGTCGCGCCGCACCCGATCAACGCCCACGCCATCGCCGTGAACGCGAAACACGCCCAAGCAAACGCCGCCGTCGTGGCGACGCTGCGGCGTGGAGAGCAAGGCGAGCTCGGCGCCATCGCCACCCAGCTCGGCGCGACGGCGACAAGCTCGCTACGCGTCGTCTTGCCGCTCTCGGCCGCGAGCCCGAAGGCGCTCGAAACGTTGATCGATCGCACGATCGCGGGCCTCGACGCCGTGCGGCTCGCAGATGCAGCGTACACCGCGAGCGTGCGGCGCGATCACTTTGCGCATCGGGTCGCGGCCGTGGGATCGACGGGCGCCGAGATGATCGCTGCGCTCCATCGGGCACGCGAGCGCATCGCCAAGCGTCCGCGCTTCGCCGCGAAGATCGCCTTCGTGCTCCCTGGCCAAGGCGCGGCGCGGCCGCTGTTGCCTCGCGCTTGGCTCGCGGCGCACCCGGCGTTCACCGATGCGCTCGCAGCCTGCGACACGGCGATCGCACGCCACGGAGCTTTCTCCGTGCTCGAAGAGCTCGCGGCACCGGCAGAGCGCTCGCGCTTCGGCGAGATCGCCGTCACGCAGCCCTTGATCTTCGCGCTGGCGATCGCCCACGCGGCGTTGTGGCGCGCCCATGGCGTAGCTCCCGCGGCGGTGGTTGGCCACAGCATGGGCGAAGTCGCCGCCGCACATCTCGCCGGTGTCCTCACGCTCGACGAGGCCGCACGCGTGATCTGCGCCCGCAGCGCGCTGCTCGGCCGGCTCAGCGGAACCGGCGGCATGGCGCTCGTCGAGCTCGGCGCAAAGGACGCGCGCGCGGCGATCGCCAAGCGGCCGCTCGCCGTCGCCGCCGAGAACGGACCTCGCGCGACGGTCGTGGCCGGAGACGCGACGGCGATCGCCGAGCTCGTCGTTGAGCTCGACCAGAAGGGCGTGTTCTGCCGGCGCCTCGGCGTCGACGTCGCGTCGCACACGGCGCAGATGGATCCGCTGGCGCAGCCGCTCGCCGACGCCACCGCGGCGATCGCGGGCGCCACGCCACAGCTCACCTGGATGTCGAGCGTCGACGCCGCGCCGATCGACCGCTTGCGCCGCACCTATTGGTTCGACAACCTGCGCCGCCCGGTGCTCTTCCAGCGCGCGATCGAGCGCTTGCTCGACGACGGCGTCACCACCTTCATCGAGCTCGGCCCTCAAGCGACGCTGCTGCACGCGATCGGCGAGACCCTGCAGGCGCGCGGGCCAACGCTCGATGCGCGCGCGATCTGCGCCGGCGCCCGCGAAGGCGATCCGGAGCACGCGTGGCTCGACGCGCTCGCGGCGGCGTACGAGTCTGGCGCGTCGATCGCTTGGGAGGCGAGCTTTCCGAGCGGCGGCGTGCC
The DNA here is from genome assembly GCA_020848545.1 of Deltaproteobacteria bacterium. Classification (GTDB taxonomy): domain Bacteria; phylum Myxococcota; class JADLHZ01; order JADLHZ01; family JADLHZ01; genus JADLHZ01. The sequence goes on from JADLHZ010000112.1 coordinate 23,583, forward strand.
GGTGCGGTTGCCCGCGTACCCGTGGCAACGCGAGCGGCATTGGCTCGCGCCGGTGATCGAGCGGGTGCGTGCGGCGACCGGCGGCGATCAGCCGCTGCTCGACCGTGGCCTCTCGCCGCGCGGACAGCGTGGGACGCGCCACTGGGAGCTTCCGCTGAGCGCGATCGCGACGACCTGCCTCGGTGCGCATGCGCTCGAAGGAGAGGCGGTGCTGCCGGCGTCGGCGTACATCGCGCTGGCGGCGGAGGCCGGCGCCCGGATGCTCGGGGATCGCCCGATCGAGATCGCAGACCTGCGCCTACACGAGATGCTCTTCCTCGACGACGACGCGCGACGCCGCCTGCAAGTGACGATCGCCAAGGAGCAGCTCGAGATCGCCAGCGTGCAAGACGACGCTGACGGCGTCGTGCATGCGAGCGCCGTCATCTGCGTTGCGGAACCGGGCGTGGAGACCCAACCCGTGACGCCGTCAGGCGAGCCGATCGCTGATGCCGCGAGATTCTACTCGAGCTTACACGCGCGCGGCGTCGACTATGGCCCCGGCCTTCGCACGGTCGAGCGCGTCTGGCGCGACGGCGACACCGTGCGCGCGCGCGTGAGCCTGCCCGGCGTCGGCGACGATGGCTACCGCGCGCATCCGGGGTTTGTTGACGCCTGCTTTCAGATCTTGCCGGCGTTGTTTCCGGACCAGGCGCTCGTGCCGGCGGCCATCGCACGGGTCCGGGTGTTCGCGAAGGCCGCGGGCCCCGCCTGGATCGTGGCGAGGAAGCGCGGCGATACAGCCGCCGACGCCAGCGTCATCGACGATCGCGGTGAGGTGCTCGTCGCGCTCGACGGCATCGCGCTCGCAGAGAGATCAGCCGACGCGCTCGGCCGCTGCGGCCACGCGATCGTGTGGCGTGAAAAGCCGCTGATTCGCAGCGGCGGTGCGCTGACGCCAGGAGCCTGGCTCCTCGTTTGTGATCGCGGCGGAATCCTTGCGCGCGTCGCCGAACGGCTACGCGAACGCGGCCACGTTTGCCTCGAGATCGCGAGCGCCGCCGAGGTCGCCACGGGCATCACCGAGGTGCGCCGCGCACACAAGAAACTTCCGTGGCACGGCGTCATCTACGGCGCGTGCCTCGACGACATGCCGCGGCCGCTCGCCGAGCTCGACCTCGGAGCCATCGAGACAGCGATTCGTCAGTCGTGCATCGCCGCGCTCACGACAGCGCAAGCGATCATCAACGAGGGGCTGCGCGGCGCACCGAAGGTCTGGCTGCTGACGCGTGGGGCGCAGGCGGTGATCGAGGGCGAAGCGCCGGCGATCGGCACCGCGCCGGTCTGGAGCCTCGCGCGCACGCTGGCGATGGAGGTGCCCGAGCTTTGGTGCGCCCGCGTCGACGTCGATCCGCGCAAAGACGCCGGCATCGACGCCGCGATCGTCGATGAGCTGACGCTCGCGGACGGCGAAGATCAGATCGCGCTCCGCGGCGACGTGCGCCACGTGGCGCGGCTCGTGCGGCGGCGCATCGCTCCTGCGACCGAGCCTCGGCTCGACGCCGGCGCGACCTACCTCGTGACCGGCGGACTCGGGGGTCTCGGACTCCAGGCGGCCCGGTGGCTCGCGAAGCTCGGCGCCAAGCGCATCATGCTCGTCGGCCGGCGACCGCCGAGCCCGAACGCCGCGCAGGCGATCGCCGCGCTCGAGGCGGACGGCGTCCGCGTGCTCGTCCGCGCCGCTGACGTCGCGAGCAAGCTCGACGTCACGCGCTTGGTCGGCGCGTGCGAACGCTTGCGGGGCGTCATTCACGCGGCCGGCACGCTCGATGACTGCATCGTCGCGCTGCTCGGTGAAGAGCGCTTTTGGAAGCCGCTCGCCGCGAAGGTGCACGGCGCCTGGAACTTGCACCTCGCCACGCTGTCTCAGCCGCTCGACTTCTTCGTCACCTATTCGTCTGCCGCGACCTTGCTCGGCACCATCGGCCAAGCGAACTACGCCGCCGCGAACGCGTTCCTCGATGCGCTCGCGCAGGCCCGTCGCGCGGCAGGCCTCTGCGCGACGAGCATCGCGTGGGGCACCTTCGACGTCGGCTTCGCGGCGCCGACGCTGCGCCACGGCGAGCGCCTCGCGGCCCGGGGATTCTCACCGCTGAGCGAAGGCGACGGCCACGCGCTCCTTTCACGCGCGATCGCCAGCCACGCGCCGAACCTCGCGCTCCTGCGCTTCGATCCAGCGCAGTGGCTCGCGGCTTATCCGCACGCCGGCGCGCCCTATTTCTCGGAGCTCGACGAGCGCACGACGCCGATCGTCGACGCCTCTGCCTTGCGCGCGCGTTTGTCCCAGGAAGCGCCGCACACCCGCCGCGCGAGCGTGCTAGCCGTCGTCCTCGCCGGCGTCGAGCGCGCGCTCTCGGTGCCCGCCGATCGCCTGGACGCCGAGACGCCGCTGCGCTTCTACGGCCTCGACTCGGCGACGAGCCTCGAGCTGCGCCGCAAGTTGGAGCAGGCGCTCGGCCTCCACCTCTCGGCGGCGACCTTCTTCACGCATCCTACTGCGGCCGCCATCACCGACAAGCTCTGCGCCGAGCTCGACGCCGGCTGATTCAACGCTTGGTCTTCAAGCGCTCGACCGCCGCGGTCAGGCGCGCACGCGTCGACGGCACGAAGAGCGCCGCGACGAAAGCGCCATAGCTCTCGGCGGCGAGCTCGCGCGCGCGGGTGACAGCGTCCCACTTGAGCATGCGCTTCGTTCTCGCGTAGGCGTCGCGATCGCCCATCGCCAGGGCGCGCGCACGCTCGAGCGCGCGCTCCCAGAGCACCTCGGGCTCGACCACCTCATCGACGAGCTGGGCGGCGAGCGCGGAGTCCGCCGAGAACAAGCGGCCTTCGAGCAACACCGTGTGCCACGAGGCTTTCGGCACGGTGTACTGAAGCATCGACGTGACGAGGCTCGGATAGGCGATCCCGAGCGCGACGCCGGTCATCCCGAGCTTCGCCGATCCGCGCGCGAGCAAGCGCACGTCGCAGGCCCCGGCCAACACGAAGCCGCCGGCGATCGCGTGCCCGTTCAAGGCCGCGATCGTGGGCGCAGGCCAGAGAAATACCTTCTCCATCAGGCGACAGAAATCTTGGATGAGGCGCGACACCGAAGGCTCGTCGAGGGCCAGCAACGCCGGCAAGTCCAGGCCCGCGGAAAACGCAGTGCCATCGCCGGTCAAGACGACGGCGTCAGCCGCAGACACCGCGTCGAACGCGGCTTCCAGCCCGGCGAGAAAGTCCACGCCCATCGCGTTGGCCGAACCGAAGCCGAAGCGGATGTGACCCACGCGATCTTTGATCTCGGTGACGAACGCCATGAGCCCTCGCTTCGCGAAAAAGCCGATTTCTGGCAACAGCCGGCGCTGCCGCTTAGATTCACAGGTTGAATGGTCGTCACCTGCCACGCCTGCCAGACAAAGTTTCGCGTCGACGACGCCAAGATCGGCACGCGCGGGGTCAAGGTGCGCTGCAGTAAGTGCCAGACGATGATCATCGTCAAGCCCGAAGCGCAATCGATGGAAGACAATCCGACCGCCGTCGGCGCCGCGCCGGCCGCGACAATGGCGCTCGCGCGTGGTGATGGTCCGCCGCCAGCAGCGCCGCCGCCCGAGCCCGCGGCGCCACCAATGCCGCAAGTGCCGGCAAGCTTCGACGACGAAGAGCGCGAGCCGACCCGGGTGATGCAAGCGCCGCTGATGTCGCAGATGATCCAGCAATCGAGCGAGCGCACCGAGCCGGCAATGCCTGTCGTGCCGCCGCAGATGACGCCACCGCTGGCGCCCCCACCGCTCGCGCAACCGCCGACCGCCGCGCAGCGCCCGCCGCCAGCGATGCCGCCTCCGATGGCCGCACCGCCGCCGCTGAAGGCACCGGCGCCTGGACCGAGCCTCGACGCGGCGATCGGCGCCGAGAAGCCTGCGGGCGCCTGGCAGACCTCAGCGCCCACGCCGGCGTCCGCTCCCGAAGCTGCGCCAGCGCCCGCCGCCGCGCTCGGCGATGATCTCTTCTCCGATCCCTTCGCGAACCCGCCCCCGGCAGCGCCGCCCGTCGCCGCCGATGATTCGGCGCAGCAGCGCTTCGCCGACATCGCGCCGTCGGCCGGCCCGTCGCTCGAGCTCGACCTGCCGCAGAGCAAGAAAGACGGACCGACGAGCATGGGCAGCGACGATCCGCTCGCCGGCATGCCGAAGTTCGAGGACCCAGGCGACGAAGGCCCCACCTTCGAAGGCGGCATCTCCGAGGAAGGCATGGTGACGAAGCCCACCGCGCTCGCGGCGATGGAGACACCAAGGGCACCGCCACCGCAGCCGGAGCTCGAGCTGGCGACAAAAAAAGAAGCCGCCGCGCCCGTGGCGATCGCGCAGACTCAAACGCGCCGAAAGTCCGCCGGCAATCGCAAAGCCGTCGCGATCGTCGGCTACGCTGCCATCATCCTCCTCGTGGTCGCCGGCCTGTTCGGCGAGTACATGCTCTTTCGCGCCGGCGGCTATGACGGCCTCGTCGGTCACGCCGATCGCCTGCGCGCGCCGGACGCCCTCGGCATCGAGCTGCGCCGGGTGCACGTCGCGCCCTACGTGAGCAAAGACGGAAGACCCTTCGTCATCGTCCGCGGCGAGCTGCACAACAAGAACAGCGCCACGTCGCCCGCGGTCGCTGTGGACATTCAGATCGGCGGGCAGAAGGTGTCGAGCGCGGCGCCGGGCGCGGCGATCGATGCGACCGCCCTCTATCGCGACGCGCGCATCGAGGTGAGCGGCCCCACGAGCGCCCCTCTCGCCGCCAACGAAACCAAGATCTTCGCCGTCGCCATCGCGGCCCCGAAGGATCCTGCGGCGCTGAAAGAAACGCTCGAGTTCGCGATCAGCGCCAGGTAAAGCGCCGGATACGCGAGCGCTGCGAAAGGGCGCGGATTATACTCCCTCCGGCATGCTTTACATCGTCCAGAACCTGCCCTTCTTCCTGATCCTCATCGGTCCCCTCGTCTTCGTTCACGAGCTCGGTCACTTCCTCGTCGCCAAGTGGTGCGGCGTGCGCGTCCTCCGCTTCTCGCTCGGCTTCGGCCCGAAGCTCTTCGGCTTCACCCGCGGCGAGACCGAGTATGTCATCGCGGCGGTCCCGCTGGGCGGCTACGTGAAGATGTGGGGCGACGATCCGAGCCAAGAGCTGTCTCAGGCGGAGCAAGCCGGCAGCTTCTTGCACCTGGCGCTGCCGAAGCGCGCCGCGATCGTCCTCGCCGGCCCGGCGATGAACCTCTTGCTCGCAGCGCTGGTCTACGCCGGCTCGTACATGGGCGGCGTCCCGGACGCGTCGACGAAGCTCGGCCTCGTGGTGCCGGGCGGTCCGGCGGCGGCAGCGGGCTTGGAGCCGGGCGACGAGATCACCGCGATCGACGGCACGCCGGTCGAATATTGGAACGATCTACAGAAGCGGATTCAGGAGAGCGACGGCTCGCCGATGCAGTTCACCGTCGTGCGCGAGGGACAAACGCGCACGCTCGCGATCGCGCCGAAGATGCAGCGCGAACGCGACGAGCTGCAGCAGCCAGTGATGCGCGGCAAGATCGGCATCTCGGTGAGCTACGTCGCGCCGATGCTCGACGTCGCCGACGCGGCGTCGCCGGCAGCGCTGGCCGGCTTGAAGATCGGCGACGAGGTGACGCACGTCGACGGCGCTGCGGTCTCGTCCTGGTACCACTTCAACAAGAAGATGCGCGGCGCGGCCGACGCGAAGGTCGAGCTCACGATCAAACGCAAAGACGAAACGAAGACCATCGCGCTCGCCCGCGCCACTACCGAGAAAGTGCTCGAAGACGCGCACCTGCGCCCGGACCCCGCCGGCTTCTACTCCGGCATCACGTCGTACGATGCGCGCGTCGCCAAGGTGGAGTCACGCTCGCCGGCGCAGAAGCTCGGGCTCTTGCCGGGCGATCGCCTGGTGTCGATCGAGGGCAAGCCGATCAGCGCGTGGCGCTTCGATCTCTCGGCGTTCGACGGCGCCGACGCGAACAAGGAGTTTCACATCGTCTACGGCCGCGGAACCGAGATCAAATCGGGCGTGCTCAAGATCGCCGAGCAGCTCAGAGAAGACGAGCTGCGCACGCCGGTCCGCACCTACATCTTCGGCGCCGAGAACGATCCGACGACGCTGCGCAGCGACTCGCTCATTCGCAAGCGCAACCCCGTGGCCGCGTTGTGGGCGGGCGTCGAGCACACGGCGCTGATGTCGAAGCTCACCTTGATGGGCGCCGGGCTGATGCTCGTCGGCAAGCTGTCGTCGAAGAACGTCGGCGGGCCGGTGATGCTCTTCGTCGTGGCGGAAAAAGCGGCGACGCGCGGCTTTCAGACCTTCCTCGAGGTGATGGCGATGGTCAGCGTCAGCCTCGGCGTGATGAACCTCTTGCCGGTGCCGGTGCTCGACGGCGGCCATTTGGTATTCATCGGCGCCGAAGCGATCCGGCGTAAACCGCTGAGCATGCGCGCGCGCGAGTACGCCGCCATCGCCGGGCTAGTGCTCTTGTTCCTGCTCATGGCATTCGCCTTCATCAATGACTTCAACAAGTTCATCCTCAACTGATCCATCCTCGCCTGGCGCGCCGGCGCTCGTTCTCGAGGGCGCCCGGCGCGACGCGCAGTGGGCCTTGGCACACGAAGATCGCATCGTCGGTGGCCGCATCAAGGACCGAGGCGCCGCGGAGCGCCTGGCGACCGAGGTCGAAGGCGGCCTGCGCGAGCTCGGGCTCGCCGCGCCACAGATCGCGCAGGTGATCGTCGGCATCGGGCCAGGCTCGTACGCCGGGCTGCGCATCGTGCTCGCGTTCGCCAAAGGCATCACCCACGCGCTCGGTGCGAAGATCGTCGCGGTGCCGTCGCTGCAGGCGATGCTGCGCGATGTCGACCTCGCGATCGCGCGCGGCGAAGCGGTCCCTGCCCACGCGCGCCGGATCGCGATGATGAACGCGTTCGGTGGCCAACTGTTTGCAGCCGGCGGCGGCGTCAAAGACGACGCCTACACGCCGGCGTCGTTCAACGCCGCGCTCGGCGAAGGCCACGACGTCCTCGGCGTCATCGACGGCGAGCTGCCGATGCGCGGCGAGCTCGCGGTGCCAGCGTACTTCGATCTGCGCACCGTCGAGCGCGACTTGCCCTTCGGCGTGCTCGCGATCGGCCGAGAGATGATCGCACGCGGCGACTTCGCCGACGTGACGACCCTGCTGCCCCGCTACGGCCAAGCGAGCTCGGCCGAGCTGAAGGCTAACGGAATAGCTTGATCCCTCGGCCGGTGCGCACGACCAGCGCTTCGCCAGAGCGAAACGCGGCCGCCGACACGATGTCCGAGTCGTCGCCGATCACGCTGCGCAAGCTCGCCTCGCTGCCGTCGAGCGCATAGACCGCCAGCGTCGTGCGTTGGTTGCTGCCGAAGCCCGCCACGACCACGTGACTGCCGCGCCGCGATCCGAAGAGATCGGCGCCTTCCCCTTGACCTCCCATTCCCTGGCCGCGCACGCGCACCTGACCGTGAACCCGACCCTGGCCTCTTGTTGAGGGCGTTCAGCGGCAAAGACGAGTCAGCATGCCGCACAGCCTGTGGGCCACGGCGTTCCTTCGGCGTAGTTGAACGCAGCGCTCTTCGCGGCGCGCGTCGCTTGGTCTTTCGACTCCGCATCACCAAACCGAACGATCGACGCTCGACGCAAGCCGCAGCTTTCACACCGGACGCAGACACATCGCGGTCATGGAAACGGTCAGGTGCGCGTGCGCGGCCAGGGCGTGCGCGGCCAGGGCGTGGGAGGCCAGGGCGTGCGGGGCGGGGCCAAGGGACGTCGATCGTTCCTGAACTGACGACGACCTCTTTCAACACCCTGCTAGTCGGCCTTCAGCCCTGACGCACGAAGCGCATCGCCGCGTGGTCCTTCACCACGCCCGGGAAGCGCAGCACCTCGTTGTGCATCGCAACGTACACGCCGGGCGGGGCGAGCTGCACCGCGAGCAGCGCCTCGGTGATGTTCTGGAGCGCGTCGGTCGTGCGCAGCTCGTAGGGCCGCATGGCGCCGGTGAGCACGATCGGAACCTTCGGCGTAGGCCCCAGCGCTCGCACGATAGTCTCACCGGTAACGGCAAGGCGATCCGTCCCGTGCGCGATGACGATGCCGTCGTGCGTCTCCTGCGCGCTCTTCGCGGCTTCAGCGATCTTCGTGTGATCCTCCGGCGTCATCTCGAGCGAGTCCTTGTTCATCACCGGCATGCGATCGATGACGACGCCGCGAAGGATCAACGACGCGAGCATCATCTCGAGCACACTCTTCTGGTTCGCCAGCGTCCCGTCCGACTCGTTGTAGGTCTTCTCGATCGTGCCGCCCGTCGTCAGCAGCGCGATGCGGCGTTGGCTCGCCATCAACTGACGTCCCGACACGCGCGCGCGCCGCGCGCGAAGTGCATTTCGAGCTTCCGCATGCTTCTCACCACGCTACATGAAGCCGAGCTGAAGCTTCGCCGCTTCACTCATGCGATCTTGCGTCCACGGCGGATCGAAAGTGACCTCGACGCCGGCCTCGCTCACGCCGGGGATGCGCGCGAGCTTCGACTCGACGTCCTGCTTCAACACGCCGCTCATGCCGCAGCCGGGCGCCGTGAGCGTCATGCGCACGGTCACTTTGTTGGTGCCGTCTGGCTTCGCTTCGAGGTCGCAGCCGTAGATGAGCCCGAGATCGACGATGTTCGCCGGGATCTCGGGATCGTAGCAGGTGCGCAACGCGTCCCAGACGCGATCATCGAGCGACTTCGACTCGTCGTGGACCAGCGTGCTCGCGGTCGGCTTCTCTTTGCCGAGCGCGTCCGCGTCGTCGCCGGCGATGCGGAAGAGCTGGCCGCGCACGTTCATCACCGTGAACGCATCGCCGAGCTGCTGCGTCAGGCGCACTTGCTCGTTCTGCTCGAGCGTCGTCGGATAGCCGTCCGGGATCACGATCGCCTGCACCGCGCGCCGCACCGAGATCCACCGGCTGCCTTCGGCGTCGCCGCCGAGCGTGACGAGAGAATCGCTCATCGTCTACTCCGTCGTCACCGGCTCGTGCGAGCCATTGAGCGCCGCGTGCAGCGTGTGCCACGCGAGCGTCGCGCATTTGACCCGCGCGGGGTACTCGCCGACCGCAGAGAACGCGAGCAGCTTGCCCATCTTCTCCGGATCGTCCGGCGTCTTTCCCTGCGTCACCATCGCGTGAAAGATATGAAAGAGCGCGTCGGCCTCGGCCTTCGTCTTGCCTTTGACCACCTCGGTCATCAGCGACGCCGACGCCGTCGAGATCGCGCAGCCCGAGCCCTCGAAGCCGATGTCTTTGATCTGCTCGCCGTCGACCTGCACATCGAGCGCGATCTGATCGCCGCACAAAGGATTGCGGCCGTCCGCGTGGCAGGTGCACGCCTCCACGCCGAGGCGGCGGAAGTTCCGCGGCTTCTTGTGATGGTCCAAGATCAGCTCTTGGTAGAGGTCGTCGTAGTCGCTCACGAGAACACCTTGCGCACCGCCGCGAGCCCTTCGACCAACGCGTCGACGTCTTCCATCGTGTTGTAGACGCCGAAGGACGCGCGCGTGGTCGCCGGCACTTTGAAGCGCTCCATCACCGGCTGCGTGCAGTGGTGGCCGGCGCGTACGCACACCCCGTGTCTATCCAAGATGCTGCCGACGTCGTGCGGGTGCACGCCGTCGAGCACGAACGACACGACACCGACTTTCCTCGCGGCCGTGCCGATGATGCGCAGGCCTGCGACTTTGGCGAGCGCGTCCGTGGCGTACTTCAGCAGCAACTGCTCGTGCGCGTCGATCGCGTCGATGCCGAGCGCTTGCACGTAGTCGATCGCGGCCGCGAGACCTGCCGCGCCTTCCATGTTCGGCGTGCCAGCCTCGAACTTCGCCGGCGGCTTCGCGTACGTCGTCTTCGCGAAGGTGACGTTGCTGATCATGTGGCCACCGCCGAGGAACGGAGGCATCGCGTCCAAGAGCTCGTAGCGGCCGTACAAGGCGCCGATGCCCGACGGGCCGTACATCTTGTGCGGGCTGAACGCGAAGAAGTCGGCGCCGATCGCCTGCACGTCGACCAGAAAGTGCGGCGCCGCCTGCGCACCGTCGACGATCATCACGGCGCCCGCCGCGTGCGCGAGCGCCGACATCTGGGCGATCGGGTTCACGGTGCCGAGCGAGTTGCTCACGTAGACGGCGCTCACGATCTTCGTCTTCGCGGAAAGCAGCTTCTCGAAGGCTTGCAGATCCACTTCGCCGGCGTCGGTGATCGGCGCGACTTTGAGGACGGCGCCCGTCGCTTCGCAGAGCATCTGCCACGGCACGATGTTCGAGTGGTGCTCCATCTCGGTGATCAAGATCTCGTCACCGGCGCGCACGTTCTTCCGACCGTACGTGTACGCGACGAGGTTGATCGCCTCGCTCGTTCCGCGCAGGAGCACGATCTCGCGCGCGTCCTTGGCGTTCAAGAAGCGCGCGATCTTCTTGCGCGCCCCTTCGTACACCGCCGTCGCACGCTCGCTGAGCTCGTAGACGCCACGGTGCACGCTGCCGTTGTCGCGCTCGTAGAACTTCTGCACGGCGTCGATGACCGCGCGCGGCTTTTGGCTCGTCGCAGCATTGTCGAGGTACACGAGTCGCTTGCCGCCGCGCACGGTCTGCTGAAGCGCCGGAAAATCGCTGCGCACGGCGAGCGAATCGAGGACGCTGTGGACGAGCGCTTCGGCGGTCACGCCACGCCTCCGTCTCGATCACCGCCGAGCAGCCAGGCCGACAGCGCGGCCAACGCCTCGCCGCGCACGCTCTCGGCCGCGATCGACTCCAAGATCTCGCGCGCGAAGCCGTCGGCGAGCATTCCGCGGGCCGTCTTCTCGTCGATGCCGCGCGCGCGCAGGTAGAACAACGCGTCTTCGCTGAGCTGCCCGGTCGTGCTGCCGTGCGCGCACTTGACGTCGTCGGCGAAGATCTCGAGGTGCGGCTTCGAGAGCACCCCGGCGTCCTTGGAGAGCAAGAGGTTCTTGTTCTGTTGGCTGGCGTCGGTCTTCATCGCGCCGGCGCGCACGCGGATGAGGCCGTCGAAGATCGCCGTCGCCTTGTCGTCGAGCAAGCTCTTCCACAGCTGCCGGCTCTTGCTGTTCGGCTGCGCGTGCGTGATCACGGTCCGGTTGTCTTGCTTCTGCGTGCCGCGGCCGAGCATGAGGCCGTAAGCGTCGAGCTCTCCGTGCTCCTCGAGCTCAGCGGCAAAGTCCACCCGAGCGAAGCCACCGCCGAACGCGAGCAGATGCGCCTGTAAGACGCCGGCGACGCGTGCGTTCACTTTGTGCTCGTGCTTGGCGTCGACCGGCACGGCTTGCCAAACGATGTGACGCAAGATCGCGCCTCTGGCGACGTTGATCTCCGTGGAGGCCTGTTCGTTCGCGTGCGTGTGGCGCTCGACGACCGTCGCCTCGGCGCCCGCTTCGATCTCGATGCGCACCTGGCCGGGCTCGACGCGGACGAGCGCCGGGTCGCCACGACGAATGCGCAAGATGTCGGCGACGGCCGCGCTCATGCCGATGCCTCGATGCCGGCGTAGCCCTTCTTCTCGAGCTCCATCGCCAGCGACTTATCGCCGCTCTTCACGAGCTTGCCCTTCGCCAGCACGTGCACGAAGTCCGGCACGATGTAGTCGAGCAAGCGCTGATAGTGCGTCACGACGATCATCGCGCGATCCGGCGCGCGCAAGCGATTGACACCCTCGGCCACGGCCTTCAAGGCGTCGATGTCGAGGCCGCTGTCGGTCTCGTCCAAGATCGCGAGCTTCGGCTCGAGGAGCGACATCTGCAACGCTTCGTTGCGCTTCTTCTCGCCGCCGCTGAAGCCCTCGTTGACCGCGCGCGAGAGGAACTTGTCGTCCATGCCGAGCTCTTTGACCTTCCTCTTCACGAGCGTCAGAAACTCGACCGCGTCGGCTTCCGGCTTGCCCTCGTGCTTGCGCTTGGCGTTGTACGCGCTCTTCAAGAACTGCACGTTGGAGACTCCTGGGATCTCGACCGGGTACTGAAACGCGAGGAACACGCCGCGCACGGCGCGCTCTTCCGGATCGAGCTCGAGCAAGTCTTCGCCCAAGTAGCGCACGGTGCCTTGCGTCACTTCGTAGGTGGTGCGGCCAGCGAGCACGTTCGAGAGCGTGCTCTTGCCGCTGCCGTTCGGGCCCATGATCGCGTGGACTTCGCCGGGCTTCACCGTCAGCGAGATGCCCTTCAGGATCTCGGCCCCGCCGGCGACGCGCGCGTGCAGGTCTTTGATTTCGACGATCGTCGCGTTTGCTACAGCGCTCATCCGACACTTCCTTCCAAGCTCACGCCGAGCAGTTTTTGCGCTTCGACGGCGAACTCCATCGGCAGCTTCTTGAACACCTCTTTGCAGAAGCCGTTGACGATCAAATTGATCGCGTCTTCCTGCGAGAGGCCGCGCTGGCGGCAGTAGAACAACTGATCGTCGCTGATGCGCGACGTTGTCGCTTCGTGCTCGATCTGCGCGCTCTGATTCTTCACGTCGACGTACGGGAAGGTGTGCGCGCCGCAGTCGCTGCCCATGAGCAACGAGTCGCACTGCGTGTAATTGCGCGCGTTGTCGGCGCCCTTCAACACGCGCACGAGGCCGCGGTAGGTGTTCTGCCCTTTGCCCGCCGAGATGCCCTTGCTGATGATCGTGCTCTTCGTGTTCTTGCCGATGTGGATCATCTTCGTGCCGGTGTCGGCCTGCTGGCGGTTGTTGGCGACGGCGACGCTGTAGAACTCGCCCACGCTCTCGTCGCCTTGCAGGATGCAGCTCGGGTACTTCCACGTGACAGCGGAGCCGGTCTCGACCTGCGTCCAGCTGATCTTCGAGCGGAAGCCGCGGCACGCGCCACGCTTCGTCACGAAGTTGTAGATGCCGCCTTTGCCTTCCTTGTCGCCCGGATACCAGTTCTGCACCGTCGAGTATTTGATCTCGGCGCGCTCGTGGGCCACGAGCTCGACGACGGCCGCGTGCAGCTGGTTCTCGTCGCGCATGGGCGCCGTGCAGCCCTCCAAGTAGCTCACGTGGCTGTCGTCGTCGGCGATGAGCAGCGTGCGTTCGAACTGGCCGCTGTTCTTCGCGTTGATGCGGAAGTAGGTCGACAGCTCCATCGGGCACTTGACGCCCTTCGGAACGTAGACGAACGAGCCGTCGGAGAAGACCGCCGAGTTCAGCGCCGCGAAGTAGTTGTCGGAGATCGGCACGACGGAGCCGAGGTATTTTCGGACGAGCTCGGGATGTTCCTGCACCGCTTCGCTGAACGAGCAGAAGATGATGCCGAGCGACTTCAGCTTGTCCTTGAACGTCGTCGCGACGCTCACGCTGTCGAACACGGCGTCGACCGCCACGCCCGCGAGCGCGGCGCGTTCATGCAGCGGCACGCCGAGCTTGTCGTAGGTCTTCAAGAGCTCCGGATCGACGTCGGCCAGCGACTTCGGTCCGTCCTTTTTGCTCTTCGGCGCCGAGTAGTAGACGATCGCTTGATAGTCGATCTTCGCGTACGTCACGTTTTGCCACGTGGGCTCCTTCAGCGTGAGCCAGTGCCGGTACGCCTTCAAGCGCCAGTCGAGCAGCCACTCCGGCTCCTTCTTCTTCGCCGAGATGAAGCGAACGGTGCTCTCGTCGAGACCCGGCGGCAGCGTGTCGCTCTCGATCGCGGTCTCGAAGCCGTACTGGTACGCCTGCTCGGTGACGTTCTTGAGCTCGGCGTTCGGTGGCAGCGTCGGCGCCGTCATACGATCTCCTTGTCGACCAGCGAGAGCGACTTGCGCGCGGTCCGCGACGCCGTCATCATCGGCGGGAGCTCGCGTCCGGCCATGTCGGCGAGCGTCAGTTGATCGAGCGCCGCTCGGATCGCGAGGTTGATCGTCTGCCAGTGCGGCTTCACGCGGCACACGTGCTCGATCGAGCAACCCGAATGGATCTCGGCGGCGTCGCCACATTCGGTGAGGTTCAGGGGACCTTCGAGCGCACGCACGACGTCCGACACACTGATCGTCTTCGGCGAGCGGGTCAGCGAGTAGCCCCCGCGCACGCCGCGCTGCGATTGCAGGAGGCCTGACTGGCTCAAGAGCTTCAGGAGCTTGCTCACGGTCGGCAGTGGAATCTGCGTCGCTTCGGCCAGGTCGCGCGCCGAGTGCAGCGTCGTTGCCGGCTCGATGCGGGCCACGTGGCTCATCAGCGCGATGCCGTAGTCCGTGAGTTTTGCCAGACGAATCATGATGTTGCCAAAATAGTACTAATTGCGTCCCATATCAACCTAGATATAGGACCGCGGCGGTACTGAACCGGACCCGATCCGTCAAGCCCAACGCTCCGCAGTCCCAACGCTCCCCGGTCCCTTTTCGCCGGCTTCCTCCCCGGTCCCTTTTCGGCGAAAGCTTCCCCGGTCCCTTTTCACCCTTCACGTCGGAGTCGCGCGGTGGCGTTTTCGTACGAGTGGCTCGAGTGCCGCGTGGCGTTGGGCGCGCAGACGGTCGCGATCCGCAGCGCGGCCACGTTCTCGACCGAAGACCGGGCGCGCGGGCGAGAGGCGCTCCCGTTCGGCAGCGTGCTGTGGCCGGCGGCGATCGTGCTCGCCGATCGCCTGTGCAAGTCGCCGGAGCTCGTCGCGAAGAAGCGCGTCCTCGAGCTCGGCGCCGGGCTCGGGCTCGTTGCGATCGTTGCCGACCAACTCGGCGCGAAAGAAGTCGTCGCCAGCGACGGCCACTCCGACATGCCCGAGATGTACGCGCACAACGCCGAGAAGAACGGCGTCACGCCGCGCTACGTCCACTACGATTGGTCGACGACGCCGCCCGAAGCGCTCGGGACCTTCGACGTCGTCCTCGCGAGTGACGTGCTCTACGAGCTCAACGCTTGCACGCTCTTGGCCGACGCGATCGCAAGAACGCTCGCCCCAGACGGCGTCGCCATCATCAGCGACCCCGGCCGCCCGCATTGGCCGCGCTTCTTGAAGAAGATCGAAGCCCGGGGCCTGGCGCACCAAGATCAGCGGGCGCATTTGCCGCCGTCAAACGACCCGGGCCTCGATCGCGTGCTGCAGATGCACCCGACGGCCAAGCGCAACCATCACTTGCTCACGGTGACTCGAGCGCCATCAGTCGACGCCAAGCCTTGATGTACTTCGACAAGCGCTCGCGGCCGCCCTCGCTGACTTCCGGCAAGCGCCGCACGTCCATGTTGTCCTCGAGATCGGCGAGCTTCACCTTGCGCGCGATCGCGTTCGTCACGACGCGATCCAAGAACGCGTCATACGACTCGCCCTCGCGCTTCGTCAGACACTCGACGGCGACGGCCACCGCTTCGGGCAACCCGAGCGATCGCAGCTCCGCCAACGAGTGCCCGGTATCCTCGACGACGTCGTGCAGCAGCGCAGCCATGCGCGCGGCGTCGCCGTGCAAGCGCGTCATCATCCGCAGCGGGTGCAGAACGTAGGGATCGCCCGCCTTGTCCTTCTGCCCACGGTGCGCTTCGACCGCGAAGGCGATCACGTTCTCGAGGGTGTCGAGCTTCACTTCAGCATCTCCCGCTCCGCAGGCGACAGGTTCATGTCGTCGAGCTCGGCGTTCTTTTCGCACTTCAGCTGATCGATCGCCGAGAGGGCGACGCGCAGCGTACGCTCGTCCTTCACCTTCTTCGTGACGGTCAGGCGCCGGATCTCGAGCACGATCTCCGCGCCCTCGACCCGCGCGAGCCCGACGACCTCGATCATCCCTTCCGGCTGCAGCGAAAACGGCAGAGACGCCATGCGCCGAAGGTGCCCCAAGCGCCGGCGTGGCGCAAATTGCGAGCGCCATTCAGTACGACGATGCTTGCGCCACGGCTGTGATGATCCTACGCGAGCGCGCCATGCGACGACGTGCGGCGTTCATCCTCGTGCTCCTCGGTGCGCTCTTCGGCGCATGCCACGTGGAAAAAGCGCCCGAAACCGTGAACGCGCTCGCCCGGCACTTCTGGCGCCACTTCGACGACGCCGACGCCGCCATGCTCAACGAAGCGATCGACAACCTGCACGCGGCCGTCGAGGGCGACGCGCTGAAGCCGGGCGCGCACAAAGAGGGGAAGATCGACGCGCTCCTCCTCGAAGACATCGCCGGCCTCCCGATCGAGCCGACGCCCGAGATCAAGAAGGCGCGCGGCTTCTTCGTCCTCACGCACATGAAGTGCACCTTGGAGCAGGCCGAGCGCGTCACCTACTCGACGAAGCAAGCGGCGCTGCACCCGGGCGTCTACGACAGCTACGAGCGCACGTTTGCGAGCGACTTCGACACCTACCGAAGCCGCGCCGAACCAACGCTGATTTGGAACACCCACTTTCGCGCGACGATCCTCGGCGCGTCGTACACCGCCGATTCGCACAGCGACATGCGCTTCGTCGCGCCGTCGAAGGCGACGACCGACCGCGCGTTCGTCGTGACCCGCACCTTCCAGCCGCGGCCTGCGAACTTTCCCGGCGACGCCGCGCTCGATCAGGACTACGAGATCGAAGTCCTCTATCCGACGGCGGACGGCACCACGATGCACTTCTTCGGCATCTGGCGCGACATCTACATTGGCGCGTTCAGCATCCAAGACGAGATCACGCTCGCCGTCGCCGTCAACGAGCTCGTGAAGTGGGACGCGCGCTCGAGTGAGACGTGTCAGCTCGGGTTGGTCGACAGCGATTGATCGCGGAGGCGTAACGGCGACTCGGGCGCGACACGACGGCGCACCATCAATTCGCTTCTTCCACCCGGAAGCGCAGGATGTCGCCGTCGACGTCCACGCCGATCTGCGATCCGGCGGTGAACTTACCGGCGAGCAGCTCCTGGCTCAACGGATCTTCGATCATCCTCTGCACCGCGCGCTTCAGCGGTCGCGCGCCGTACGCCGCGTCATAGCCGGCCTTCGCGACCAAGGCCTTGGCCGCGTCGCTCAGCGTCAACGTCAGCCGCCGCGCCGCGAGTCGCTTCCGCAACAGGCCGAGCTGGATCTCGAGGACCTGCTCGATGTGCGCGTTCGAGAGCGGCTTGAACACGACGATCTCGTCGACGCGGTTCAAGAACTCCGGCCGAAAGTGCCCGCGCAGCGCCGCGATCGCGCCGCGCACCATCATCTCGTGCGGCAGATCCGGATCCGCAGCGAACGCTTCCGTCCCTAGGTTCGACGTCATGATGACGACCGCGTTGCGAAAGTCGACGGTGCGGCCTTGCCCGTCGGTGAGCCGTCCGTCGTCGAGCATCTGCAGCAGAACATTGAACACGTCGGCGTGCGCCTTCTCGACTTCGTCGAGCAAGATCACCGTGTACGGCCGCCGGCGCACGGCCTCGGTGAGCTGGCCGCCCTCGTCGTAGCCGACGTAGCCCGGCGGCGCGCCGATCAAGCGCGCGACCGCGTGCTTCTCCATGTACTCGCTCATGTCGAGGCGCACCATCGCGTGGTCGTCGTCGAACAAGAATTCGGCGAGCGCGCGCGCGGTCTCGGTCTTTCCAACGCCGGTCGGGCCCACGAAGATGAAGGAGCCGATCGGCCGGTTCGGATCCGACAAGCCTGCGCGGTTGCGACGCACGGCATTGGCGACCGCCACCAACGCCTCTTCCTGGCCGATGACCCGCTGCTTCAGCCGCTCTTCCATCTTGAGCAGCTTCTCCATCTCCGCCTCGAGCATCTTCGACACCGGGATATGCGTCCACTTGCTGACGACCTCGGCGATCTCTTCGGGCGTCACTTCCTCGCGCACGAGGCCGCCGTCCTTTTGCTTCGTCTCGAGCTCGTTCTTCGCTTGCAAGAGCTTGCGTTCGAGGCCCGGGATCGTGCCGAACTTCAGCTCCGCCGCGCGATCGAGCTGGCCGTGCCGCTCGGCCTCCGTCTGATCTTGGCGCGCGCTCTCGAGCTCTTCTTTCGTGTTGCGGATCGCCTTGATCGACGCGACCTGCGATTGCCATACGGCCTTCAACGCGCTCGATCGCTCCTTCAGCTCGCCGAGCTCGCGATCGACGTCGACGAGCCGGGTGCGCGAGGCGTCGTCGCTCTCGCGCTTCAGCGCCTGCTTCTCGATCTCGAGCGAGGTGATCTTGCGCTCGATCTGCTCGATCGGCTGCGGCATCGAGTCGATCTCGAGCCGCAATTTGCTCGCCGCTTCGTCGACGAGATCGATCGCCTTGTCCGGCATGAAGCGGCCTTGGATGTAGCGGTGCGAGAGCTGCGCCGCGGCGACCAACGCGCCGTCTTGGATGCGCACGGAGTGGTGGATCTCGTAGCGCTCTTTGAGGCCGCGCAGGATGCTGATCGTGTCTTCGACGCTCGGCTCTTCGACCATGACCGGCTGAAAGCGCCGCTCCAACGCCGCGTCCTTCTCGATGTGCTTCCGATATTCGTCGAGCGTGGTGGCGCCGATGCAGTGCAATTCGCCGCGCGACAACGCCGGCTTCAGCATGTTCGACGCGTCCATGGCGCCTTCCGAAGCGCCGGCGCCGACGAGCGTGTGCATCTCGTCGATGAAGAGGATGATCTTGCCATCGGCGGCGGTGACCTCGCGTAGAACAGCCTTCAAGCGATCTTCGAACTCGCCGCGGTACTTCGCGCCGGCCACCAGCGCCGCGAGATCGAGCGACATCACCTTCTTGTCGCGCAAGGTCGAGGGGGCGTCGCCATCGACGATCCTTCGCGCGAGGCCTTCGACGATCGCCGTCTTGCCGACGCCGGGCTCGCCGATGAGCACGGGGTTGTTCTTCGTGCGCCGCGAGAGCACCTGCATGACGCGGCGGATCTCTTCATCGCGGCCGATCACCGGATCGGTCTTCCCCTTGCGCGCCATCTCGGTGAGGTCGCGCGCGTACTTGGCCAAAGCCTGGTACTGCTGATCGCTCGATTGCTCGGTGATGCGTTGGCTCCCGCGCACGTCCTTCAGCGCGCTGGCGATCGCCTCCTTCGTCAGCCCGGCTTCGCGCAGGATCTTCTGCGTACCGGCGCTCTTCTCTTCGACGAGGCCGATCAAAAGGTGCTCGCCAGAGACGAACTCGTCCTTCATCTGCGCGGCGACGGCTTCCGCCTTGTCGACCACCTTCAAGAGCGGATTCGAGATGTAGAGCTGCGGCGCCTCGACGGTCGGCAGCTTGCCGAGCTCCGCGATCGTGCGCTCGGCGATCTGCTCCGGCTGCGCGCCGATCTTCTTGATCAGCGCGCGCGCGACGCCGTCTTGTTGCGCAATGAGGGCGAGCAGCAAATGCTCTGCCTGCACGTGTTGATGGTCGCGCTTACGGGCTTCCGCCTGCGCGGCCTCGAACGCTTCCTGAGCTTTGAGAGTGAATTTATCGAGTTTCATCGCCGCCTACATTAGGCAGCGGCGGGGGCAGCGCAAGCGTTTAGGGTGGCCTAGCGACCCTTCGGCACTTTCTGGGCGCCGGTTGCCGTCAATTGATCGTAGTCGACGACGAAGGCTTGCTCGGTGAGATCTTCCTGCGCCTTGAGCCACTTCTGGTGGTCCTTGCGATTGAGCTTGCCCTTTTGAATGTTCCGCTCGACCAAGCGCACGTCGTACAGCATCTCGTCAGACATCGTTCTCACCTCTTCGAAGGGCGAGTCGCGTACCCTTCGCCGGACGCGCTGTCAACGCCTGCGCCCCGGTCGGCGATCCCGTTTTTGTCCGTATTCCAAAGCCGCGTTCTGAGCTCCTTGCGCCAATGACGCAGTGCAACTAACAACTTGGGCCCCGAATAGGGACCGGGGAGCGTTTTCGATGAAGGGGACCGGGAGCGTTTTCGATTTTCGCCAAGTGCTTGTCGCGGCGGCGCTTGTTCCCGTCGCGGTGGCGCTTCTCGCGATCGGTGCCGGCGGGGCTGGCGCCGGGGAAGTGCCGGGGGCGGCGGGAATGCGAGCGCGATTCACACCTGAAGGCGTGCTCGAGGTCCAAGACGGCGAGGTCGTCGTCCGCCAACCGGCAGGCACGTTTCGCTGCGCCGCGGTCGTCGACCTTGCCGACGATGGCCGTGAGCGGGGGCTGTGGCTCGGAGGCGACGGGCCGCGCGCGTCGATCATGCGCCTGACGAAGGACGGCCGCCTCGAGCTCCTCTTCAGCTACGCGAGCACGATCTCGCATGGCCTCGCCGGCAGCGAGCACACGTCGGTCGCGCTGCAAGATCTCGACGGCGACGGCACCTTCGAGCTGACGACCCGCACCACGCGCCACGACGACACCGGCGGCCACGCCGAGCCGACGCTGATCTACGCGCGAGGCAAAGACGGCGGTGCGTTCGTCGCGAAGAAGGGCTCGAAGCCAACGCCGGCAAACGCGCTCTACCTCGGCGACAAGGATCCGCTCGGCAAAGCGATCGCCGCGACGATGAAATCTCCGCTGCACCTGCTCGCGATCGACAGCCTGAGCCTCGTGCAGCGCGCCGGCGATTGCGGCGCCGGCCTCGCGCAAGCCTCGCCGCCCGTGACCGGCTCGCTCTTCGCGCTCGTCTCCTACCCGGCTGGCGCGGAGAAGACCGCCGCCTTGCCGCTCACCTTGCACATCGTGCGCGCCTTCACCTCGCCGCCGATCGTGCTCGCGTCCGCGCCGATCGGCACGTTGAGCGAAACGTTTACGAGCGACGCCTGCCGCCTGCGCGTCCGCGTCGGTACTCCGCTCATCGCCACGCACGCGATCCCGAACGCACGAGAAGACCGCGCCATCGTCGCGATCCATGCGAGCGGCACGGCGCGCATCGCCCGGGCTTTTCGCTGGGACGGAAGGACGCTCGTTGCCGGCGCGCCTTTGGAGCTCGATCGCTGCGACAGCGACGCGCGTACGATCGAGGTGCTCGCCGACGCGGCGCTGCGCGTGATCCCCGCGCCTACGCCGCCAAAACGCTGACCTCGCCGAGCCGCTCGACGACGAGGCGCACGTGCATCCCGGTCTCGAGCTCCACCGCCTGGGTCGCGGCGCCCGCGAGCACGATGCTGCCGGCCGGAAGCACGCGGCCACGCTGTTGCAAGATCTCGCAGAGCTGCACGATCGACTGCAGCGGATTGCCCGAGATCTCCGACGCCACGGCCTTCTGCGCGGAGATCCCGTTCACTTGCATGTCCATCGCCAAGGTGGCCAGCGCGTCGACGCTGAGCTCGCTCGGCGGAATCAGGCGATCGCTCATCACGAAGTGCGACGAGCTCGAGTTGTCGGCGACGACGTCCGGCAGCGAGAAGTACTTGAAGCCGATGAAGCGCGAATCCAAGATCTCCATCGCCGCGCCAACGCCGCTCACCGCCGCGAGCGCTTGCTGCTGCGAGATGAAGCCGGAGAGCTCCTTGGCCATCACAAAGGCGATCTCGGGCTCGATCTTCGGGTGGATGCTCCCCTTCAGCGGGAACGTCTCTCGGACCCGCATCGGCTCAGTGAGCACGCCGTAGATCGGCGAGTCGAGCTTCATCTGCTCGCGCTTCGCCTTCGACGTGAGGCCCATCTTCAACCCGATCACCTTCTCGCCGCTCTGGGCGCGCCGCTCGATGCCGGCGTCCTGAATCAGATACGCGTCGTGCAGGTTGAGCTCGGGGTGGCGCAGGGTGAGGCGTTCGACTTCGCGGCCCTGCACACGCGCGCGGTGCAGATAGTCCGCGGCTTCCGAGATCGCGGGCGGTGCGAGCGACGATGACGGCAAAGGAGCGATGCGCATGGCCGGCGCGCTAGCACGCTCACCGGCCGCGCGTCAGCGTAGGAGACCTGGTTTTACTGACGCGCCTGTGCTTGTGACGGCGTGTGAACGTCATCGACATCTCGCCCGTGATCGACGCAGAGACCGCGGTGTTTCCCGGCGATCGTCCGTTCTCGCGCGAGGTGGCGCTGGCGTTCGAGCACGGCGGCAACTTGGAGCTCTCGGCGGTGACGACGACCGTGCACATCGGCGCCCACGTCGACGCGCCGAGCCACTATGTGTCCGGTGGCGCGCCGATCGACGCGCGATCGCTCCACTATTATATGGGGCCCTGCCAGGTGGTCCGCGTGCGGCTGCCGCGCGGCCGGCGGATCCAGCGCTCCGACTTCGGGCGGGTGACGGCGCCGCGCGTGTTGATCCGCACCGATTCGTTCCCGGACCCTTCCTGCTGGAACGGCGACTTCAACGCGTTGTCGGCCGAGCTCGTCGACGCGCTTTCGTCTGAAGGCGTCATCTTGATCGGCATCGACACGCCGTCGGTCGACTTGGCCGACGACAAAGTGCTCGAGAGCCACAAGGCGATCTTCCGCCACGACATGGCCGTGCTCGAAGGCATCGTGCTCGACGCGGTGGACGAGGGCACGTACACGCTCGTTGCCTTGCCGCTGAAAATCCGCGATGCCGACGCCTCTCCAGTGCGCGCCGTGCTGGTGAAGGGAGCGCTGTGAAGGAGCTCTTGAACTACGTCGACGGTCGGCTCGTCCCTGCGGCGGCGTTCCTGGACAACGTCGATCCTGCGGTCGGCGCCGCCTACTCACGCGTACCGGACTCCGCCGCCGAAGACGTCGATCGCGCGGTGGATGCGGCGGCGCGTGCTTCGCGCGAGTGGGCGGAGCGGCCGGCGGCGGAACGCGCGCGCGTGCTGCGTGCGATCGCGGCGCGGATCCAAGCACGGCTCGAAGACTTCGCACGCGCCGAATCGATCGACAGCGGCAAGACGGTCGCCGCCGCGCGCGCGTTGGACATCCCGCGCGCCGTCGCCAACTTCGAGTTCTTCGCAGACGCCGCCACGCAGTTCGCGAGCGAGAGCCACGCGAGCGCGGGTGCCGTGAACTACACGCTGCGCACGCCCGTGCCGATCGCCGGCTGCATCGCGCCGTGGAACCTGCCGCTCTACCTGTTCACGTGGAAGATCGCGCCGGCGTTGGCGGCCGGATGTGCCGTCGTCGCCAAGCCGTCCGAGGTCACACCGATGACGGCGTTCATGCTGTCCGAAGTGTGCATCGAGGCCGGGCTTCCGGCGGGTGTGTTGAATATCATACATGGACTCGGGCCGAAGGTCGGCGCGCGCATCGTGGCGCATCCTTCGGTCGCCGCCGTCTCGTTCACCGGCTCGACCAAGGTCGGCGCCGAGATCGCGCGAACGGCCGGGCCCATGTTCAAGAAGCTGTCGTTGGAGCTCGGCGGCAAGAACCCGACGATCGTTTTTTCCGACGCCGACTTCGAGGCCGCGTTGGACGGCACCATCCGCGCGGCGTTCTCGAACCAAGGGCAGATTTGCCTCTGCGGCTCGCGGGTGTTCGTCGAGCGTGCGATCTATGATCGTTTCAAGGCGGCGTTGATCGAACGGACGCGCAGCCTGCGCGTGGGCGATCCGTTGACCGACGTCGATCAGGGCGCCGTGGTCTCGCGGGCGCACTTCGACAAGGTCATGGGCTGCATCGAGACGGCTCAGGCCGAGGGCGGTCGCTTGCTCGCCGGCGGCAAGCGCGTCGTCGTCGACGGCCGCTGTCGCGACGGTTGGTTCATCGCGCCCACGTTGTTCGAAGGGCTGGCGCCGGCTTCGCGCACGCAGCAAGAGGAGATCTTCGGGCCGGTGGCGACGCTCACGCCCTTCGATCGCGAAGAAGAAGTCGTCGGCTGGGCGAACGGCACCTCGTACGGGCTCGCCGCGTCGTTGTGGACCCGCGATCTCTCGCGCGCGCATCGCGTCGCCGCCGCCGTGCAGTCCGGCATCGTGTGGGTGAACTGTTGGCTCTTGCGCGATCTGCGCACGCCCTTCGGCGGCATGAAGGGCTCGGGCGTTGGCCGCGAGGGTGGCTTCGAAGCGATGCGTTTTTTCACCGAAGCGAAGAACGTGTGCGTGAAGCTATGACTTTGCTGAATTCCACACGCGCGCCGGAGCCCGTTGGCGCCTATCCGCATGCGCGCCGCGTCGGCAACTTGCTCTTCCTCTCCGGCGTCGGCCCGCGCGAGCGTGGCACGAAGAAGATCCCCGGCGTCGAGCTCGATGCCGCCGGGAACATCGTCTCGTACGACATCGAAGCGCAGTGCCGCAGCGTCTTCGCCAACGTGCGCGCGATCTTGGAAGACGCAGGATCGAGCTGGGATCGCTTGGTCGACGTCACCGTGTACCTGACGAACATGAAGGCCGACTTCGCGACGTACAATCGCCTCTACGCCGAGTACTTCAAGGACGCGCAGCCCTGCCGCACGACCCTGGAGATCAACGCGCTGCCGACGCCGATCGCGATCGAATTGAAGTGCATCGCCACGATTGGTGATCCGTGAAGCCGCTGAACTTTCGCAAATGGATCGACGAGCATCGGCACCTGCTGAAGCCACCGGTCGGCAACGCGCAGATCTGGGAGGACCGTGAGTTCATGGTCACCGTCGTCGGCGGCCCGAACGCGCGCAACGACTATCACGTCAACGAAGGCGAAGAGTTCTTCTACCAAGTGGAAGGCGACATCGTGCTGCGTCTCCTCGAGGACGGCAAGCCGGTCGACCTGCCGATCTGCGAGGGCGAGATCTTCCTCTTGCCGCCGAAGGTGCCGCACTCGCCGCAGCGCCCGGCGAACACCGTCGGGCTCGTGCTCGAACGGAAGCGCTTGCCGCACGAGCTCGATGCGTTCCTGTGGATGTGCGATCGCTGCGGCCAGAAGGTGTACGAAGAGCGCTTCCACTTGGAGAACATCGTCGCGCAGCTGCCGCCGGTGTTCGAACGCTTCTGGGGCAACGCCGAGAACAGCACGTGCAAGGCGTGCGGCGTGCGCATGGAGAAGCCGGTCCGCAAATGAGGATCGACATTCACACGCACGTTTTGCCGAAGGAGCTGCCGCGCTGGAAAGACAAGTTCGGCTACGGCGGCTTCATCGCGCTCGAGCATCACCAGACCGGCTGCGCGCGGATGGTGCGCGACGACGGCAAGTTCTTTCGCGAGATCAGCGAGAACTGCTGGGATCCGGAGGCGCGCCTCAACGACTGCTCCGACTCCGGCGTCGACGTGCAGGTGATCTCTACCGTGCCGGTCATGTTCAGCTACTGGGCGAAGCCCGAACACGGCTACGACGTCGCGCGCTTCTTGAACGATCACGTCGCGTCGGTCTGCGCGGAGGCGCCGCGACACTTCGTCGGCCTCGGCACCCTGCCGCTGCAAGCACCGGAGCTCGCCGTGCGCGAGCTCGAGCGCTGCGTGAAGGAGCTCGGCCTCGCCGGCGTGCAGATCGGCTCTCACGTCGAAGCGATGAACCTGTCGGATCCGGCGCTGTTTCCGGTGTTCGAAGCAGCGTCGGCCTTGGGCGCGGCAGTGTTCGTGCACCCCTGGGACATGATGGGCGAGCAGCGCATGCAGAAGTATTGGCTGCCGTGGCTCGTCGGCATGCCCGCCGAAGTGTCGCTCGCGATCTGCTCGATGATCTTCGGCGGCGTGCTCGAGCGCTTGCCGAAGCTGCGCGTCGCGTTCGCGCACGGCGGCGGCGCGTTCCCGATGACGCTCGGCCGCATTCAACACGGCTTCGAAGCGCGCCCGGATCTCTGCGCGGTCGACAATGCGCGTGCGCCGAAGGAGTACATCGGGAAGTTCTACGTCGACTCGCTGGTGCACGACGCCGCGGCGCTGCGCTACGTGCTTTCCGTGTTCGGCGAGAAGTGCGTCGCGCTCGGCAGCGACTATCCGTTTCCCTTGGGCGAGACGCGGCCCGGTGCGTTGATCGCGACGCTCCCCGAGCTGAGCCCCGCCTCGCGTGATCGCTTGCTCAGCGGCACCGCGCTCGAATGGCTGGGCATGCGCGCCGAGGACTTTCGATGAAGCTCGTCAACGACGAAGGCTTCGCGCGCGCGTTGGACGACGCCGACGAGCTGCGGGCGTTTCGTGATGAATTTCTGTTTCCCAAGGGCGTCGACGTCTACCTCGCGGGGAACTCGCTCGGCCTGCAACCGAGACGTGTCCGCGAATACGTGAACCAAGAGCTCGACGACTGGGCCGCGCTCGGCGTCGAAGGGCACTTTCACGCGCGGCATCCATGGCTGCCGTACCACGAGCTGCTCACCGACCAGACGGCGCGGCTCGTCGGCGCGTTGCCGAGCGAAGTCGTGGTCATGAACACGCTGACAGTGAACCTGCACCTGATGCTCGTGTCGTTCTATCGGCCGACACCAAAGCGCTTTCGCGTCCTCATGGAGGCGAGCGCGTTTCCGTCTGACCAGTACGCCGTGCAATCGCAGGTGCGGTGGCATGGGCGCGATCCTTCCGACGCGATCATCGAGCTCTCGCCGCGCGCGGGCGAAGACGTGCTGCGTGACGAAGACATCTTGGCGGCGATCGCGCGCGAAGGCGAGGCGCTCGCCTTGGTGATGCTCGGCAACGTGAACTACTTGAGCGGCCAGAAGTTCGACATGAAGGCGATCACGCGCGCGGCGCACGCCGTCGGGGCTTCTTGCGGCTTCGATCTCGCGCACGGCGCCGGCAATCTGCGTTTGTCGTTGCACGATGACGGCCCGGACTTCGCCGTGTGGTGCAACTACAAGTACCTGAACGCCGGGCCGGGTGGGCTCGGCGGCGTCTTCGTGCACGAGCGGCACGCGTCGACGGATCGGCCGCGCTTCAGTGGCTGGTGGGGTCACGACAAGGCGACGCGCTTCAAGATGGGGCGCGAGTTCGTTCCGCTTCCGGGCGCCGAAGGTTGGCAGCTCTCGAACCCGCCGATCCTGCAGCTCGCGGCGCTGCGCGCGTCGATGGAGCTCTTCGATCGCGCGACCATCGCGAAATTGCGCGAGAAGGGCGCCGCGTTGACGGGCTTCTGCGAGTTCCTCGTGCGTGGCATCCGCGGCGTCACGGTGATCACGCCGGCGGCGCGCGGTTCGCAGCTGTCGTTGCGCGTCGGGCCGCGGGCGAAGGCGCTCTCGGCGGCGTTGAAGGATCGCGGCGTCATCTGCGACTCGCGCGAGCCCGACATCGTTCGCGCGGCGCCGGCGCCGTTGTACAACAGCTACGTCGACGTCTTCCGCTTCGCGCGCGTGCTCGGTGAATTGATGGAGGCGACGTGAACGCAACGATTGTAGGCGGCGGCCTCGTCGGATCGCTGTGGTCCATCTTCCTCGCGCGGCGCGGCTTCTCCGTGACCATGCACGAGCGCCGGCCAGACATGCGCCGCGCCGACATTCCAGCGGGCCGCTCGATCAACCTCGCCGTCTCGACGCGCGGGCTGCACGCCTTGGAGCGCGTCGGGCTGCGCGAGAAGGTGCTCGAGCATGGCGTGGCGATGCGCGGCCGCATGATCCACGCGCCGGACGGGTCACAGTCGCTCTTGCGCTACGGCAAGGACGACAGCGAGTGCATTTTTTCGATTTCGAGGGGAACGCTGAACAAGGTGCTCCTGAGCGAAGCAGAGGAGACCGGCCGCGTGCGCGTGCATTTCGATCGCCTCGTGCGCGACGTGCGCTTCTCCGAGAGCGCCGTACACTTCGCCGATGAAGCCGGCGAGCACTCCGCCGAGCTCCTGTTCGCCACCGACGGCTCCGCTTCGGCTGTTCGTGCCGCGCTGATGAAGCTCCCCGGCCATCGCGAGACGTCCGAAGAGCTCTCGTACGGCTACAAGGAGCTGACGATCGCCCCCGCGCATTCCGCAGGCCTCGATCGCCACGCGCTCCATATCTGGCCGCGCGGCACCTTCATGCTCATCGCGCTGCCAAACGAGGACGACAGCTACACGTGCACCCTCTTCCTTCCCCAGCGAAATGAGCACCGAAAAGGGACCCGGTCCGTTTCCGCCGAAAAGGGACCGGGGAGCGAGGCTGCGGGCGGGCGGAAGTGCTTGTCGTTCGAGGAGCTCGGCGATGACGCGGCCGTACGTGCGTTTTTTGGCGAGCACTTTGCAGACGCGGTGCCGCGCTTGCCGGATCTCACGGAGCAGTTCTTCACGAACCCGGTCGGGCAAATGTGGACCGTGAAGTGCGCCCCGTGGAACTACCAAGGACGCGCGCTGCTCCTCGGCGACGCCGCGCACGCGATCGTGCCGTTCTTCGGCCAAGGCATGAACTGTGGCTTCGAGGACTGCGCGCTCCTCGACGATCTCTTCGCCAAGGGCACGCACGACCTCGTCACCCTGTTCAGCGCCTTCTCTACGATGCGCAAGCCGAACGCCGACGCGATCGCCGACATGGCGGTCGAGAACTTCATCGAGATGCGCGACAAGGTCGCCGATCCGAAGTTCGTGTTCGAGAAAGAGGTCGAGAAGATCCTGCAGAAGGAATTTCCCGGCGACTACGTGCCGCGCTACGGGCTCGTCACCTTCAGCCGCGTGCCGTATCGCATCGCGTTCGAGGCCGGCGTGCGCCAACAGGCGATCCTCACCGAGCTCTGCGCCACGATCCAGAAGCCGCAAGACGTCGACCTGAAGCGCGCCAAGCAACTCATCGTCGAGAAGCTCACTCCTTTGCTCAGAGGTTAAGAATGGATCTCGGACTCACGAAGAAACGCGCGCTCGTCTGCGGCGCGTCCGCCGGCCTCGGCAAAGCGATCGCCGAAGCGCTGGTTCACGAAGGCGCCGACGTCGTCATCTGCGCTCGCGACGAACAGCGTGTACAGGCGACGGCCAAAGCGATCGGTGCGTACGGCATCGCGTGCGACCTGAACGCACCCGGCGCCGCCGTGAAGCTCGTCGACGCCGCGACGAAGAAGCTCGGTGGCATCGACATCTTGGTCACCAACACGGGCGGCCCGCCGAAGGGGCTGTTCCAAGAGATCACGAGCGCGGCGTGGCAAACGGGCTTTCAAGCGCTGTGGCTCGCCACCACCGAAGCGATCAGCGCGGCGCTGCCGGCGATGCGCGCGCAGAAGTGGGGCCGCATCCTGCTCGTCACGTCGGTCGCGGCGAAGGAGCCGATGCCGGGCCTCACCGTGTCGAACGGCCTCCGCGCGGGCTTGCTCGGCATGGCGAAGAGCTTGTCGATCGAAGTCGCCGCAGACGGCGTCACCGTCAACGCGCTGCTCCCGGGCTACACGCGCACCGAGCGCTTGAAAGAGCTGAAGACGCCCGAAGACGCGATGATCGCGCAGATCCCGGCGCGCCGGCTCGGCGACGCGGAGGAGCTCGGCGCGCTCGCGGCGTTCTTGGCCTCCGCCCGCGCGGCGTACGTCACCGGCCAAGCGATCGCCTGCGACGGCGGCTATCTGCATGGCCTCTGATGTCTGAAGCGCCCGGGTCTGAGAAACTGGGCCTACTTCTCGCCGGCCGTATGTCACAGGAACCGAGCGAGGCTCAGCGGATGCGCGCGCTTGTTGCGCCGGTACGCGCGACAGAGCGGATAGAGGATCACCCACGCCACGACCATGGCGGCGTACGTTTGCACGAGCCCCTGATCGAAGCGGAGCGCTTTGCCGACGATGAAGAGCACCACCTGGTGGATGACGTAGAAGAAGAGCGCGGCTTGCCCGAACACGAGGACTGGGCCGTTGTCGCGCACCTTCACGCGGGGCGCGATCCAAAAGAGCGCGGCCAACGCGAGCAGCGACAGCCCGAGCTCGAGCGAAACGAACGACAGGCTCGGCGGATACTTGCTGACGTTGAGCCACTGCACGAGCGACCCGTCGTCGCGATAGAGCGTCATGTTGCCATAGGCGTTCAGCCCGCGAACGAGCGCGAAGAGCCCGAGCGCAAAGACGCCCGCGATCAGCGCGAGACGCCGCGCCGCTTCGCTGCCACGCGCGAGCAGCACGTGCCCGAAGCCCCAGCCGAGCAGCAGGATCGCGAGCCACGGCAGAAGCGGATAGAAGTAGCGTCCCTCGTCGCTCACGTGGCGCGCGACGAGCAGCGCCAGCGGGATGCTCGCGTTGCCGGCGTGAGGAGACCAGACAGCGAGCGTGACGAGCTCGCCGAGCACGATCCACACCGCGGCCAACGCGACAGCCATGTGCACGGGCAGTCGGCGCAGCGCGATCATCGCGAGGAAAGACGCGCCGATCGCGTAGAGCACTTGCATGATCCGTCCCTGCGCGAGCGTCGAGATCCACACGAGGTCGAGCGCGACGATGAAGGCGCCGCGAATCAACAGGTCGCGATCGATCGCGCGCTCCGGCACGCCCGCCGCCTGCTTCTTGCGCAGGCTCAGCGCCAAGGACGCGCCGGCCAAGAACAAGAACGTCGGCGCGCAGAGGTGCGTGATCCAACGCGTGAAGAACTGCGCGCCGTCGATCGCGGTACCGGGCACGTAGGTCGCGGGCGAGTCCGAGTGCAGGCGGCCCGGGTTATAGAAGAGCGCCGAGTGATCGAGCGTCATGATCAGCATCACGACGCCGCGCAGCCAGTCGATCGCGACGGCGCGATCGCTCACGGGCGCCTGCGGCATCTACTGTATCTCACCCGCGACGCAGTCGACTTCGTGATCGAGCGCGCTCGGGTCGAAGAGCTTCGCCAGATCGACGCCGGCGGCGAGCGTGCGTCGTTTGACGTGGCGGTAGGTCAGCGGTTTGCCCGCGCTCATCTGCGTTGGCGCGTGATCCGCATAGAGCAAATCGACCTTGCCGCTGCCGTAGGTCCGGGCGCGGCCATCCGCTTCCACGATCAGCGCCGTCTTCTCGTCGATGCCGACGCCCCAGACCGGGACGCTCACGTAGGCCCGCGCAAGGAACGCGACCAAGCGCCCGAGCCGGTCGCGTTCGTAAAAGTGCGTTTCGACGATGAGGCGCGAGCTCAGCGAAAAGGGACCGGGGAGCAAGTGCATCGCCGCATCGAAGGGATCGGCCAACGCTTCGTCGCTCGTGATCGAGCCCTTCGCCGCCGAGAACACCGGATCGCCGGTGACCATCGCGCCGGCGCTCGTGCCGCCGATGATCGCGCCGCGCGCGTGGGCGGCCGTGATCGCGACCGCGAGCTTCGTCGCCGCCCACTGCGCGAGGTAGACCGACTGATCGCCGCCGGCCATGAACACGAGCTCGGCCTCGGCGACGCGCGAGACGACGTAGGCGTCGTTCGCCAGAGCGCGCGTGGTGACGAGCAGCGTCTCGACGGAGTCGAAGCCGCCGATGTCGGAGTAGAGATAGTCGTTGTAGCCGTCGGCGCCGCTCGCGCGGAGGATGACGACGTCGGCGTTCGGGATGCGCGCGGCGATCGCAGCGAAGGCGGCGTCGACGTCGGTGCCGCCGCCCATGAGGAAGACGGCGCCGGCGCCGAGCGTGGGCTTGGCGTCGGCGGCTGAGCCGGTGAGGTAGCGCACGAGAGACGAGGGAGGAGTCGGGCTCGGCGTCGGGTCAGGATCCGGCGTCGGATCGGGCGCCGGATTCGGCGTTGGATCCCTCTCGGGCTCCGCGACCGGCTGGAGCGCAGGTGCTTCGCTCGGCAAAGGCTTCGCGCGTTCTGGCTGCGGCGACGGCGCAGGTTCGGGCGCCGGCGCGCAGGCTGTGACGAAGATGAGGAGGCAAACGATGCGAAGCACGGCGCTCCCCTGCCCCAAGCGATCGCACGGAGGCAAGCGCAAAGAGCAGGGGCTCGTCGACAAAGGCGTGACCAGAAGATCGAAGGCCGCGTGTACAACCACATGAAGACGAAACCTTGATTCGTTCCGCCCGTGTGCTCAAATCGCGCGCGGAGGTACGACACCATGAATAGACGGGAGCTCATTGGCTCGGGCGCGGCGTTGCTCGTAACGGCTGCGGCGGCAAAAGCGATCGGTGCACCGGCGCCAGCGAAGGATCCGCACGCCGGCCACGGCGAGACGAAGGCCGGCGAAATGAAGGGCGGCGCGATGAACCACGGCGCGGCGTCGCCGCTGAGCGACGCGGCCGCTCAGTGCATCAAGAGCGGCGAAGCATGCCTGCAGCACTGCCTCGACATGTTCACCATGGGCGACACGACGATGGCCGGCTGCGCAAAAGCGGTGAGCGACATGCTGGCGACGGCCAAAGCGCTGTTCAGCCTGCAGCTCGCCGGCTCGAAGCACGCCAAAGCCGCGGCGAAGCTCGCGGCCGACGCGGCGAAGGACTGCGAAGCCGAGTGCAAGAAGTTCACGCACGCGCCGTGCAAGGCGTGCGCAGAGTGCTGCAACAAGTTGATCGCCGAGGCCGCGAAGATCTGACGGTCCGTCGCTCACACGTTCGAGCGCGCCAGATCCCTGCAGCGGCCTCTCGTTCGGCGAGAGCACGTGCATGACACAGATCCCGATGGGCTACACCACGTGCTCGGTCTGTAAAGAGTAGCGGCTACGCCGACGGAATCTGCGCCAGCGCCGTCTGCAGCTTCTTCAACTGCACGGCCATCTCGTCCGCCTTCTCACGTTCCTTCGCCACGACGTCCGCCGGCGCTTTGTCGGTGAACGCCGCGTTCGCGAGCTTCTTCGTCACGCGATCGAGCTCCGCTTCGAGCTTCGTGATGTCGCGGCCGATACGCTCGCGCTCCTTGCTCCAATCGATGAGCCCGACGAGCGACACGACACCTTCGATCTTGTTCACCATGCTCACGGCAGCCTGCGGAGGCTTCGGCGATCCCGCCGTCTTCAACGTCACCGTCACGTTCGCCAGCCGATCAATCTGGGCGGTGTGCGCCTGCAGGACATCCAAGATCGCCTTGTCGGCGTGCACCTCGGCAGCGAACGACTTCGACGGCGCCAGCTGATTCTCGCCGCGAATGTTCCGAATCGCCGTGATCGCGTCGATCAACAGCGCGACCACCTCTTCCTCGCGCGCCGCCGCCGGCTCCTTCGCCTCGGGATACGCCGCCAGCGCCAAGAACGCTTCCGATCCCTTGTTCCGCGGCAGCGTCTGCCAGATCTCTTCCGTGATGAACGGCATGATCGGATGCAGCAAGCGCAACGACTGATCCAAGACGTAGACGAGCGTGTCCTGCGCCGATCGCTTCATCCCGGGCGTCGCACCCTCACGAAACGCCGCCTTGGCGAGCTCCAAGTACCAATCGCAGAATTCGTTCCACACGAAGTGGTAGATCGCCAACGCGACCTCGCTGAAGTTGTACTCTTCGAGCAGCATATTCACGCGAGCGACGACCCGCGAGAGCCGCACGCGAATCCACTTGTCGGCCAACGTCGCCTCGGCGTGCAGCGCGCGCTCCGCACCGAACGCGCCCGGCGTGTAGTCCTCGAGGTTCATGAACGCAAAGCGCGACGCGTTCCAGATCTTGTTGCAGAACGCCTTGTACCCCGACATCTGCTCGAAGCTCAGCTTGATGTCGCGCCCGGCCATCGACTGCGCCGTCAGCGTGAAGCGCAGCGCGTCCGATCCGAACGCAGGCACCCCGTCCGGAAACGCCTTCTGCATCGCCTTCGATACGCGACCCAAATCCTCTTTGCCCACGCCGTAGACGACGTCCAAAGGATCGACGACGTTGCCCTTCGTCTTCGACATCTTCTGGCCGTGCTCGTCGCGCACCAAAGAGTGCAGGTAGATGGTGTGAAAGGGCGGCTTGCCCATGAAGTGGATGCCGAACATCATCATGCGCGCCACCCAGAAGAAGATGATGTCGCCCGCGGTCTCCATCACGCTGTTCGGATAGAAGGTCTTCAGGTCGTCCGTCTGATCGGGCCAGCCCAAGGTCGAAAACGGCCACAAGCCCGACGAGAACCACGTGTCGAGCACGTCGGGGTCTTGCACCATCTCTGCCGAGCCGCACTTGCCGCACTGCGCAGGCTTCTCGCGCGCCACCGTCGGCGACGCACCGGTGGCGATGCGTACTTCCGCGCCATCCACCTTCACGTGCGGATCGCACTTGCTGCAGTAGTACGCGGGGATTTGGTGCCCCCACCAGAGCTGGCGCGAGATGCACCAGTCCTGGATGTTCGTCATCCAGTGCTCGTAGGTCTTGGTCCAAAAGTCCGGGATGATCTTCGTCTGGCCGGAGCGCACCGCTTCCCACGCCGGCTCGGCGAGCGGCTTCGTCTTCACATACCACTGCGGTGAGAGCATCGGCTCGACCACCGTCTCGCAGCGATCGCATGTCGCGATCGACAGCGTGTGATCTTCGATCTTCTCTAGGAGCCCTTTGTCCTCGAACGCCTGCAGCAACGCCTTGCGCGCCTTGAAGCGATCCAAGCCGTCGAAGTGCGAACCCGGCAGCTTCACCTTCGCGTTCGCGTCGAAGATCGAGATCATCGGCAGCTTGTGGCGCTTGCCGGTCGCGAAGTCGTTGAAGTCGTGCGCCGGCGTCACCTTCACCGCGCCGGTTCCGAACTTCGGATCAACCAAAACATCATCGATGATCACCGGGATCTCGCGCCCGGTGAACGGCAGCTCGATCGTGGCGCCGTGCAGATCTTTGTAGCGCGGATCGGTCGAGTTCACGGCGACCGCGGTATCGCCGAGCATCGTCTCCGGCCGCGTCGTCGCGACGACCAAGAAGCGCCCGGGCTTTCCCTTCACCGGATAGCGCAAGTGCCAGAGCGATCCCTTCTTCGGCTCGCCGTGCTCGACTTCCAAGTCACTCAAAGCCGTCAAACACGACGGGCACCAATTGATGAGCCGCTCGTCTCGATAGATCAGCCCCTCTTCGTGCAGCCGCACGAACACTTCGCGCACGGCCCGGTTCAGCTTCGGGCTCATCGTGAAGTTGTCGCGCGACCAGTCGCACGACGAGCCGAGCACTTTAATCTGCTCTTCGATGCGCGAGCCGTACTTCTCCTTCCATTGCCAGGTGCGCTCCAAGAACTTCGCGCGCCCGATCTGGTGCCGGCTCGTGCCTTCCTTTTTCAGCTCGCGCTCGACGACCATCTGGGTGGCGATGCCGGCGTGATCCGACCCCGGCAGCCACAGCGTGTTGTCGCCCTTCATGCGATGCCAGCGCGTCATCAGGTCTTCGATCGTCGACGTCAGCGCGTGGCCCATGTGCAGCGAGCCCGTGATGTTCGGCGGCGGCATGACGATGGTGAAGGTCTTCTTGCCCGCTGGGGCCGGAGAGGACGCCTTGAAGACGCCGGCCTTCTCCCAGATCGGATACCACTTCGCTTCGACGTCTTTTGGCTCGTAGGCCTTCGGCAATTCAGGCATGGAGCGTCCTTCTCACCCCGCCACGACGCGCTTTGTCAAATGGTGCGCGCTCGTGGCAGAAAAGGGCCCATGAGCAGCGCGCTGCCGCCGTCGGACGAGCCGTGAAGAATCTTCCGATCTCGATCGACGGCTTTGGCATCCTCACCGGCCGCATGAAGGAGGACTACGTCATCAAGCTCGACACGCGCTGCGAGCTCTTCGTGCCCTTCGAGCTCAACTGGGGCACCTATTCGTTCCGCATGAGCTTCACGCCGGCGGACTACAAGAACGACGGGCCTGTCGGTTTGCAGCGCGAGAACGCGGTCAGGGCGTTGCGGGCGCTGACGCCGAAGCAACTGCGCGCGATCGACGCCGCGATCCTGGCGGTGCCAAAAGCGAAGGACAAGAGCTACCTCCTCTTCCTCGAGAAGAAGCGCGTCGAGGTCTGGATTCCAGTCGAGCCGAGCGACAAGCAGGCGCTCGCGGTCGCACGCGCGCTCGTCACCGTGGCCAACACCTTCGCTGACGCGACACCTGTGGAGCGGCTCGCGCACGCGGTCGCCGAGCACACGGACCCGAAAGTCCGCCTGCACGAGCTGCAGGAGCTCCAGCGTCTGTTGAAGAACAAGAAGGTCCTCACGGACAGCCTCAAGGAAGTCCTCGAGGAAGCGTGCGCCGACACGAACGTCGACGTGCGCATGCTCGCGACCGAGATCCTCGGCAAGGACGGCGTTCCCGCTCTGATCAAGATCCTGCAGACAGGCCCCGAGGCACAGGTCGAGAAGGTGCTGGCCGAGCTCGACGGCTCACCGGCGACGGTGCTCAAGATGCAAGCCGTCTTGTGCGAACGCCTCGACCGGGCGAGCCAAAGCGTCGGCACGCACATCGCCGAGCTCCTCGCAGCGAGCGGTGATGTCTCCGCGCTCAAAGCGATCGAGAAAGAGCGCAACGAGAAGATCTTCAACCGCAGCTACAAGAAGGCCTTGCACGCCGCGGCCGAGAAGCTACGCAAGCGCCTCCAGCTCCCCGAGGGCGGCGCCGTCACGCTCGCCGACGATACCGGCGGCGCGCTCAGCAAGACCCGATGACCGCGGGGGGCAAAGCTCGACACGCGGCAAGATTGGTAAACACTGCCGCCGCATGCTACTTCTAGCGCGGCATGAACGACACTGCGCTCGTGCGCCGGCGCGGTTCGGGCGCCTTCAGCTCACGCGATTACATCCGCCGCCGCTTCCGCGACATCCCGACACGTTTGAACGAAAACGGCGTCGACCAGTTCGGCTTCGATCCCGAGTTCGCCGCCAAGGCAGGCCCGTACATGGGCTGGGTCTATGAGAACTACTTCCGCGTCGAGCAGCACGGCGTCGACAACGTGCCGGACGGCCGCTGCTTGCTCATCTCGAACCACTCGGGCCAGCTCCCCTTCGACGCCGGCATGATCACGATGGCCGTGTTCTTGGAGCGCACGAAGCCACGCATCTGCCGCGCAATGATCGAAAAGTTCGTCACCGATCTGCCCTTCGTCTCCTACTTCATGGAGCGCTGCGGGCAGTTGATCGGCACGCCAGACAACTGCCGCCGCGTGCTCGAAGCCGAAGAAGCCATCCTCGTCTTTCCGGAGGGCGTGCGCGGCATCAACAAGCTCTTTCACGAGCGCTACCAGCTCAAGAACTTCGGCCTCGGCTTCATGCGCCTGGCGTTGGAGACGAAGACGCCGATCCTGCCGGTGGGCGTCATCGGCGCCGAAGAACAAGCACCGTCGCTGGCGAACTTGAAGAAGGTCGCAAAGCTCTTCGGCCTGCCCGCGCTGCCGATCACGCCGACGCTGCTTCTCGGGCCCCTCGGACTCTTGCCGCTGCCGACGAAGTACCGCATCTACTTCGGCGAGCCGATGATGTTCGAAGGCGATCCGAACGACGAAGACGAAGCGATCGAGCAGAAGGTGCAGCAGGTCAAAGGCGCCGTGAAGCAACTCCTGGAGCGCGGCCTCCGAGAACGAAAGCACATCTTCTGGTGAACAAGCCCGACGCGCCCATCATCATGACCGGAATCGCCGGCAACCTCGGCCGGCTCGTGATGTCGCGCCTGCATCGCCACCACAAGATCATCGGCATCGACCGGCGCCCGCTCGGCACCATCCCGCCCGGCGTGCAGCACGAGCAAGTCGACATGCGGCGCAAGAAGGCCCAGGACATCTTCCGTAAGTCGCGCGCCTATGGCGTCGTGCACCTCGGCATCATGCACGACCCGCGCATGAGCGACAAAGAGCACTACACCTGGAACGTCGTCGGCACCGAGAACCTGCTCGACTATTGCGCGCAGTACGGGGTGAAGAAGGTCGTGATGCTCTCGTCGGCCAACAACTACGGGCCGATGGCCGGCTCGTCGGCGTACCTCGACGAAGACACGCCGCTGCTCGGATCGTTCGCGTTCCCCGGCATCCGCGATCTCGTCGCGGTCGATCGCGCCGTGAGCTCGTTCTTCTGGAAGCACCCCGAGATCGAGACGGTGATTCTGCGGCCGGTGCACATCGCCGGCGCGCGCTTGAAGAACGCGCCGTCGAACTACCTGCGCCTCAAAGCGATCCCGCACCTGCTCGGCTTCGATCCTTTGGTGCAGCTCGTCCACGAGCTCGACGTCGTCGACGCGATCGCCCACGCGCTGAAGCCCGGCGTGCGCGGCATCTTCAACATCGTCGGCCCGCCGGCGATCCCGCTCTCGAAGCTCCTGCACCAGCTCGGCAAGCCGCTCGTGCCTGTGCCGCACATCTTCGCCAAGCCGCTGTGGCAGACCTTCTACAACTTGCGCCTGTCGAGCTTCCCGGCGCCCGAGTGGGACTTTCTCCGCTACGAGCTGCTCGTCGACGGCGAGCGGGCGAAGCGTGAGCTCGGCTACGAGCCGCGCCGGTCGACGCGCGACATCATCAACCTCTTCCGTCCGGCCGAAGCGATGGAGCCGGAGTTCACGCCGTCGGCTGCGCTCGGCGCGCTCTCAGCCCTGACGAAGAGCGTGAAGAAGCGCATGGCGCAGAAGCCCGAGCCACACGCGCCCCCTCATGGTCCGGTCGACAAGCTCGACCTCGAACCGAGCGGTGACGAGTAGACGTGGTGAAGCCTTTGGGATCGAGCGAATTCAAGCCCGGCCAAACCTTCGGCAAGTACACGCTGATCGACCGCATCGCGATCGGCGGCATGGCCGAGATCTTCCTCGCGCGCCAAGCCGGCGTCGAGGGTTTCGAAAAGACGATCGCGGTCAAGAAGATCCGCCCGCACCTCACGCACGACGAGAACTTCGTGCGCATGTTCCTGAACGAAGCGAAGCTTGCGGCGCAGCTGAGCCATCCGAACATCGTGCAGATCTACGACCTCGGAAAGATCAACGACTCGTACTTCATCGCCATGGAGTACGTCTCCGGCCGCGACATGAGCCGCGTGATCCCGAAGTGCAAGTCGCTCGGCATCCCGTTCCCCATGGAGTACGCGCTGAAGATCACCTCGGCGGCGCTCGAAGCGTTGTACTACGCGCACAACAAGACCGACGCCCAGGGCCACCCGCTGCACATCGTGCACCGTGACGCGACGCCCGAGAACATCCTCGTCGCGTTCTCCGGCAGCGTGAAGATCGCCGACTTCGGCATCGCCAAAGCAACAGCGCAGCTCGGCGACGGCCGCACCGAGAACACCCGCGCCGGCGAGATCAAGGGCAAGCTCTCGTACATGTCGCCCGAGCAGTGCATGGGCAAAGACGTCGATCACAGGAGCGACATCTTCTCGCTCGCCGTCGTGCTCTACGAGTGGCTCACCGGCTTCAAGCTCTTCTCCGGCGACAACGATCTCGCGGTGATGAACAACATCATCGAAGGCAAGATCTACCCGCCGAGCTACTTCAAGGACGGCATCCCGGAAGTCGTCGAGACGATCCTGATGAAGGCGCTCGAGAAGGATCGCAAGAAGCGCTACCAGAGCGCCTGGGACATGCAGTTCGACATCGACACCTTCTTGGCGTCGAACGAGTTCACGCCGTCGTCGATCCACCTCTCGAACTTCATGAAGCAGCTGTTCAAAGACGAGCTCGACAAGGAGCAGGAGTTCCTCGCGCGGCTGCACTCGCCCGCGAATCGCACGCCGTCGTCGCCGAGCGCGAAGGTTCCGCACACGGCGCAACAGACGACCGACGTCATCGAGCTCGACACGAGCAACGTGATCTTGGAGGACCTGCCTGCGGACGCGTTCCCTGAGAGCACGCCGCTGCCGCTGCAAAGAGCCGGGCCGGTCGACGTCACCGTGCACTTGGACAAGGGCAGCTATCGCCGCCTCACCGATCTCGCCGAGCGTAAACAGCAGACGCCGGCCGAGCTCGCTGAGCACTTGCTCAAGGCGATCCTGAAGACGATTTGAGCGTCCAGCCCTCGGAGTCCCACTTGACTTCACGCCTCCTAGATGAAAATGATTTTCAAGTTCATCTAGGAGATCTTCGATGCGCTACACCTTCTGCCTCCTGCTCGCTGCTTCCTGCACTCCGCCAACGCCGAAGACCGTCGTCAAAGAGCCGCTTTACGACACCGCGCAAAGCGCCGCGCTTTCCGCCACCGAGCCAGATCGCTTCTTTGCCGCCGCCTTCGATGACGACAACCGCCTCTACGCCGCTGGGTGGGTGGGCCAAGGCGGCGATCAAGCGATGGCGGTCGCACGCTTCACCGCCGAAGGCACGCTCGACGCGAGCTTCGGCGACGGCGGCGTGGCGCGCATGAACGTGGCGGTCGGCGGCAAGAACGGCGAGGTCGCGCGCGGCATCGTCATCCAATCGACGGGGCACGTCGTCATCGCCGGTCCCTTCGAGCACGCGCCGACAGCTGCCGGTGACGCCGCCAAGGACACCGACGTCGCGGCGGTGCGCTTCACCGAAGACGGCGCGCTCGACACCTCGTTCGGCAACGGTGGCATCGCGCGGCTCGATCTCAGCACTGGCGTCATGGACGGCACCACGCTCGTCGCCGACACCTCGTGGGGCCTCACGCTCGCTGCTGATGATCGCTTGCTCATCGTCGCCGCCAGAGTGGCCGACGGGCGCAAAGACACGGACTTCGCGCTCGTGCGCCTCACCGCCGGCGGAGCGCTCGACACGAGCTTCGGCACGAACGGCGTCGTCACGGTCGACGTGGCGGCCGGCGTCGATTCGCCACGCCAAGCGATCGTCACGAGCGACGGCAAGGTGGTCGCTTGCGGCTACTCGAAGAACGCGGCCGGCATCACGAGCACCGTGCTCTTTCGCGTCGGCACGAACGGCGCGCTAGACACGAGCTTCGGCACGAGCGGCGTCGTCAGCGCGGCACCGCTCGCGAACGTCACCGAGGCGTACGATGTGGCGCTGGTCGGCGGCAATTTGATGACGGCGGGCTACGGTAAGAACCTCGCCGCCGACAAGGTGGACTTCCTCACCGCGAAGTTCACCGCCGACGGCGCGATAGTGACGAGCCATGGCAAGGGCGGCGTGCTCACGCTCGACCTCGCCGGCGATGACGATCGCGGCCGCGACATCGTGGCGCTTCCGAAGGGCGGCGCGCTCGCGGTCGGCAGCGGCAAGCTCACGAGCGACAACGTCGACGCCATGATCGTCAAGCTCACCGCCGACGGCGCCTTCGATCCGAGCTTCGGCGAAGGCGGCAAGAAGCTCTACGATCTCGGCGGGCCGAGCGATTCGTTCTTCAGCGTCGCCGTCTCGCCCGACGGCACCCGCGCCGCGGTCGCCGGCTACATCGGCGCGCCGACGGCCGGCCCCGGCAACGACGACGGCGTGATCCTGTTCCTCGATCTGCGCTAGCAGGCTGTTGAAAAAGGTTAGCTCGCGGTCGCTTCAGGAACGATCGACGTGCTTTGTGGTTGCTAAGCCCTGACCTGCTTAGCCCTGACCCAATCCATGGCCCTGGCCTCCCACGCCGTGGC
>JADLHZ010000113.1 GCA_020848545.1 Deltaproteobacteria bacterium
CCACGCCAGATGGCGCGGCCGCTGAACAAGTCGCCATGAGCGTTGCCACGACCGATCATCTGCCCAAATGGCTCGCCGATCTCGACCGGCTGCTCGCCATCCGCTCGCACTTCGTGCTCTCGGGCAACATCCGCGACACGTTCTTGATCGATCTCGGCGGCGCCCCGACGCTGGCGCCCGTCATGCGTTCGCTGTGGCTGCGGCTGAAGCAGCGCGGCTACGCGTATCTGGTGGTGTGGGACCGCGTCGACGGCCTCTCGGTCTATCCCAAGGAAGCGCAAGCGCAGCGCGATGCCTCCGGCATGCTCGGCTTGAAGCTGAAGGACGACGGCACCCAGGCCGCGAGCCTCGATGCGCTCTACGACGTGATGAAGCGCGCGGTGGCGTTGCGTGAGGCTCGAGTCGCGGTCGTGGTGGATTTCGCGTCGCGCATCTCGACCAATCCGCAGCAGCCGGGCGCCGAGGAGCAGCGCTTCTTCGTCGGCTGCGAGAAGCTTTCGCTCGGCGCTGCGCCGGTGATCCCGAAGCCGCCGGCGCCCGCAGCAGGCAGTACCGCCACGGCACAGGCAGCACCCGCCGTGCCGCTCTTCAATCCGGTGATCTGGCTGGTCAATCGCGAGCAGGATCTGCCCTCGTGGTTCATCATGGATTCCGAGCGTGTCTCGACCCACGTCATCCCGCGGCCGGACTACCAGACGCGGTTATCGGCCGCCGGTGTGCTCGCGCCGCTCATGCATGGTCACGAGACGGCCGAGCCCAAGGCGCGCGAAGAATTCGCGAAAGTGTTCGCCGACAATACCGACGGCATGACGCTCGCCAGCATGGGCGACATCGTCCAGCTCGCTGGCCAAAGCGCAGTGGTGCTCGGCGACATCGACGATGCGATCCGCTGCTCCAAGGTCGGCGCGCTCGACAACCCGTGGAAGAAGGATTACCTGCGGGACAAGATCCGCGGTGCGACGGCTGCCATCGAAGATCGCGTGAAGGGACAGACGCAGGCCGCGACCAAGACCGTCGACATCCTGATGCGTTCCGTCACCGGGTTGACGGGCGCACAGGCACGTTCGTCGTCGGGCCGCCCGCGCGGGATACTGTTCTTCGCCGGCCCCACGGGCGTCGGCAAGACCGAGCTCGCCAAGACGCTCACGCAGATCATCTTCGGCGACGAGCGCGCCTACATCCGCTTCGACATGAGCGAGTTCGCCGAGGAGCACAACAGTGCGCGGCTGCTCGGTGCGCCGCCCGGCTACGTCGGTTACGACGCGGGCGGCGAGCTCACCAACGCGATGCGCGAGAAGCCGTTCTCGGTGGTGCTGTTCGACGAGATCGAGAAGGCCCATCCGCGCCTGCTCGACAAGTTCATCCAGATCCTCGAAGACGGACGCTTGACCGACGGTCGCGGCGACACCGTCTACTTCTCCGAAGCGATCATCATCTTCACCTCCAACTTGGGGATCTACGTCGAAGGACCGGACGGACGCCGCGTGCAGAACGTGCGTCCCGGCGATTCGTACGAGACCGTCGAGCGCAACGTGCGCGACGCCATCTCCAACCACTTCCGCTACACGCTGGCGCGTCCCGAGATTCTCAACCGCATCGGCGAGAACATCGTCGTGTTCAACTTCATCGTGCCCGAGATCGGCGTGCAGATCCTCGACGGCATGGTGAGGAACATCGCGCGGCGCGTGGAGGAGGAGCACGGCGTGCACCTGAAGCTCTCCGAGGTCGCGAGAGCCAAGCTGATCGACGGCTGTCTCGCCGATCTCTCGCTCGGCGGCCGCGGCATCGGCAACCAGCTCGAAATGGCGCTGATCAATCCGCTGGCGCGCTCTCTCTTCGCCGCCGACCTGCGAGGACGAACGAGCATCACGGTCACCGACGTGACCGAGCGCGACAAGGTCTACACGGTGACGCTCGCATGATCGCGGAGGGCGCATGAAGATCCAGCTCAACAAGGCGCACTATCCGGTGACGGCCCTCGGTCCCGGCAAGCGGATCGGCATCTGGACGCAGGGCTGTTCGATTCGTTGCCCGGGCTGCGTCTCCCTCGATACCTGGGAAGCGGATCGCAGCAAGGCGATGGCGATCGACGATCTCATCGCCTGGTGCAAGCGCGTGGCCGGCGGCGCGGCCGAAGGCATCACCATTTCCGGCGGCGAACCCTTCGATCAGCCCAAGGCGCTCGCGAAGCTGCTCGACGGTCTGCATCGCTGGCGCAATACGCTCACGCGGCCCTTCGACATCCTCTGCTACAGCGGCTACCGGTTGGAGAAGCTGCAGAAGGAGCATGCGGCGCTGCTGGCGAAGCTCGATGCGATCATCTGCGATCCCTTCGTCGAAGCGCTGCCGACCGTGCGCTGGTGGCGCGGCTCGGACAATCAGCGTCTGATCGTGTTGAGCGAGCTCGGGCAGGCACGCTTCGGCCGCTACGTGGATGCCGCCATCGACGAGCCCAAGCGCTTCCAGGTCGTCGCGGACGGCAAGCGCGTGTGGTTCGTCGGCATCCCGCAGCGGGGCGATCTGGATCGCATCGAGTCGGCGTGTGCCGAGCGCGGCGTCGAGCTGGCGGCGACCTCGTGGCGCGCGTGACTGCAACAAATAGGGTC
>JADLHZ010000114.1 GCA_020848545.1 Deltaproteobacteria bacterium
CGCCGAGCTGGTTCGCCGCGAGCAAGAGACTGTCGTCGAGCACCTGCGACGCCTCGTTGCCGAGACCCGGGGTCACGATGGGCATGATCGCCAACGTCGGTTTCGAACCCGCGGCCGAAAGAGAAAGCGACGCGAGTAAACCAGTCACGAGCGAAGGGAACATCGCGGATCCACCCTCGTTGGTGCCCTAGCGAAAGCGCGCACGCGATTCAAGCGCCGCGCGGTATGAGATCGTGCCGCCCGAAGTCGTGAAGGATCTGCCGGCCGTCGATGCGTTGAAGTATCGAGCGCCGAGCGGAAAGCCGACGGGATCGCCCGAGACCATGACCGTGAAGGTGCGCTTCAAACGGCCCGAGCGCAGTCAGAGCGAAGCTTTTGCGGTGCCGCTCGTCGACCAGGGCAAGCCGTTTCAAGCGGCGTCAGCGGACTTTCGCTTCGCGGCGGCGGTGGCGTTGTACGGCATGGGGCTGCGCGGATCGGAGGAGCGGGGGATCCTCGACGGTCAGAAGCTGCTGATGAAGGTCGTCGAGCTCGCGCAGGGGGCGAGGGGAGAGGATCGGGGTGGGTATCGGCGGGAGTTCGTGGAGCTCGTGCGAAAGACACGGGCGGTCAACCCGCGCCGGTAGCGCTATCCCTTGGATCGCGCGAACGCTTGCTCCAAATCCGCTTGCAGATCCACGACCGCTTCCACACCGACCGAAGCCCGGATCATTGTGTCGCTAATCCCGAGCTTCTTCCGATTCTCCGGCCCGATCGACGCGTGCGTCATGATCGCCGGATGCTCGATCAACGACTCGACGCCGCCCAAGCTCTCCGCGCAGGCGAACAACTGCGTCGACTTCAGGAAGCGCCGCGCGCGCTCGAGATCGCCCTTCATCGTGAACGTCACCATGCCGCCGAAGCCGCGCATCTGTCGTTTGGCCAACGCGTGTTGCGGATGCGATGGTAAGCCCGGATAGATCACACGCTCGACGTCCGCATGCTTCGACAGCCACTCGGCCAACGTCTGAGCGTTCTCGGCGTGCCGCTGCATGCGCAGGTGCAAGGTCTTCGTCCCGCGCATGACGAGCCACGCGTCGAAGGGCCCGCACACAGCGCCGATCGCATTCTGCAGAAACGCGAGCCGCTCGGACAGCGCGCGATCATTCACGATCGCGACGCCGCCGACGACGTCCGAGTGGCCGCCGAGATACTTCGTCGTCGAGTGCACGACGACGTCGAAGCCGTGCTCCAGCGGCCGCTGAAAATACGGCGTCGCAAACGTATTGTCGCAGACGCTGAGCACGCCCTTGTTGCGCGCGCGTTCCGCCAGCGCCGACAGGTCCAGGATCTTCAGCAGCGGATTCGTCGGCGTCTCGACCCACAGGAGCTTCGTCTGCGGCGTGAA
The DNA here is from genome assembly GCA_020848545.1 of Deltaproteobacteria bacterium. GTDB lineage: Bacteria > Myxococcota > JADLHZ01 > JADLHZ01 > JADLHZ01 > JADLHZ01. Next base: position 1,388 of record JADLHZ010000114.1, read on the forward strand.
CGCTTTGTCCAACGCCGCCGGATCCGTGAGATCGACGAAGCTCGCCGTCACGTTCAGCTGCTTGAACACTTTGTCGAGCATGCGGAACGTGCCGCCGTAGACGTCGTCGCCGCACACCACGTGGTCGCCAGCCGACAGCGTATGGAGGATCGTCGCCATCGCCGCGCTGCCGGACGCGAACGCGAGGCCGAACGCGCCGCCTTCCAGCGCTGCGAGGTTGCCTTCCAACGCATGCCGTGTCGGGTTCTGCGTGCGCGAGTACTCGTAGCCCTTGTGCTCGCCCGGGCCGGCCTGCACGTAGGTCGACGTCTGATAGATCGGCGTCATGATCGCGCCGGTCGTCGGATCCGGCGCTTGCCCTGCGTGAATCGCCAGCGTCTCCAACGCGTACTTCTTCGCAAGATCGATCTTCATCGAATCGTCTCCTGTGCCCAGCTCATCACTTTGTCCGCCGCGATCGTCTTCTCGTCGCCCGACGCGAGCGTCTTCACCTTCACTTCGCGCTTCGCGACTTCGTCCGGCCCGCACACGATGGCGTACGGGATCTGCTTGCGATCGGCGTAGCGAAACTGCTTGCCGAGCTTGTCCTGGCCCAAGAAGAGCTCCGCGCAGACGCCGGCTTTACGCAGGCCGCTGGCGACTTCGGTCGAGAAGCGCCGCGTCTCTTCCGAGAACACCGTGACCAACACGTCGGTCGGCGACGCGCGCGATCCCAAGAGCTTCAATTCGATCAAGCCGGCGAGCAGGCGATCCAGGCCGACGCTGATGCCGACCGCCGCCGTCGCTTTGCCAGTGAACATGTCGAGCAGCTTGTCGTAACGGCCGCCGCTCATCACGCTGCCGAAGCCGTCCAAGCCGTTCAACGTCGTCTCGTAGATGCTGCCCGTGTAGTAGTCGAGGCCTCGCGCGATCGACGGATCGATCGCCAAGTAGTGCGACAGGCGGTGCTCTTCGAGCAGCTGCACGACTTGCCGCATCTCATCGAGGCCCTGCTGGGCGATCTCGACGCCTGCGAAGTAACGATCGAGCGGCCCGAGATCGTTCGGGGACGCGGGGCACTCCAAGTACTCGAAGGTCTTCGCGACCTGCCGTTCATCGAGCCCGACTTCGCTCGTGAGCAGCGCGGCGACGGCTTCTTTGCCCTGCTTGTCGAGCTTGTCGAGCGTGCGAAAGAGCGCGACTGCGCGATCGTCGGGCACACCGAGCACGAGGCAAAGACCGTTGAGCAACTTCCGGTTCGACAAGCGCACGGTGAAGCCGGGCTTGCCTCCGCGTTGCTGCGACGCTTCCAAGGTGTCGTGCGCGCCCAAGATCGCATGCAGCGCTTCCATGCCCGTCGCGATCACTTCGGCGTCGGCGCTCATCGACTCGACGCCGACGATGTCGACGTCGCACTGCATGAACTCGCGAAAGCGGCCGCGCGCCGGCTTCTCGGCCCGCCACACAGGCGCGATGTGATAGCGCTTGAACGGCGGCAAGATCTCCGGGTTGCTCCCGAGCAGGCGCGCGAGTGGCACCGTGAGATCGTAGCGCAACGCCACGTCGCGCTCGCCGTTGTCCAAGAAGCGGAACAAGAGCTTGTCGCCTTCTTGGCCGTACTTTCCGAGCAAGAGCTCCGCGTATTCGAGCGCCGGAGTATCGAGCGGCGCGAAGCCGTGTTGCTCGAACACGCGCTTGATGCCGGCGATCAAGCGGCTGCGCGGCAACATTTCTTCTGGGAGGTAGTCGCGAAAGCCCTTCAGGACTTGGGGTTTCATGCGCGAAGGCCGTTAGCCGCAATTGCCGGATCGGGGCAACTCGGCTGGCCTGGGCGGCGATACTACCCTGGGAAGGTGTGACTGCTTAGATGTTGTGTAAGCTCTTGCCGGCAAAGCAGAAATCACCACTTCGGCGCTTAAGAAAAAGCTGTAGCGTCACCCGAACGCATGCTAGCCCTTTGAAGCACTCGGAGGCCACATGCTGCTGATCGCTGCGCTGATCCTGCAAGCTGACGTGACGACGTGGGCCGAATATCAGAAGTCGCACTCGCTCGATTGCGTCGGACCCTTCGAGTCGACCATCGCGCCCGAAGAGCTCACGCTCGCCGGCAAGACTTATCGCTTGAGCGGCAGTCAGCTCAGCATCACGAGCCCCGATCAAGATGACGAAGTGAAGTTCGGGGTCATGAGCTCGATCAAAGACTACAGCGAAGAGACGCAAGCGAACCTGAAGGCGTTCCTCGCGTGGTTCAAGCAAGAGAAGGTCGAGTGGCTCGTCTTGAACGGCGACGTCGCCGGCGACGAGGAAGAGTTCGAAGACATCTTGAACCTCGTCGGCGAGACCGGGATTCCGGCGCTCGTGTCGATCGGCAACTTCGAGTCGCGGGGCTCGTACTTTCGCGTCGTCAGCGCGGCGTCGAAGAAGTTTCCGACGATCATCGATCAAAACCTCGTGCGCGTGATCGAAGCGGACGACGTGACGATCCTCAGCATGCCTGGATACTACGATCGCAAGTTCCTCCACACGGGCAGCGGCTGCCTCTACAAACCGGAAGACGTCACGAAGCTGCTCGACGTCGCCGAGAAGCTGCCGGCGCCGAAGCTGCTCGTCTCGCACGGGCCGCCGAAGGGCGTGGGCCCGAAGTCGATCGACGTCATCAGCGACGGCAAGGCGAACGTGGGCGATCCGGCGATGACGCGCTTGATCAAGCTCGGCAACATTGCCTTCGGCATCTTCGGTCACATCTTGGAGTCGTCGGGCCGCGGCGTCGGCGCCGACCTCGCCACGCCCGTCGCGCAAGACGCGTGGTCGCAAAAGCTCTACATCAACGCCGGCAACGCCAACGCGCTGCCGTGGGAGCTGCTCGACGGCACGACGATGGTCGGCTCGGCGAGCGTCTTTCACGTGAAGGGCCAGAAGGCGAAGTTCAAGCACAAGATCCTGCGCGCGGGCTCCATCGAGCTCGAACGATCGGTCGCCGCGGTCTCGAAAAACGACGAATAAGATCTCGCGATCCTCCTGCTCGTTCACGTCGACCTGCTCGTGCACCGGAACGTCCACGATCCGGGGACGGTCCCGCGCAGGAGCACGAGCAGGAGCACGCATCCGTCTACGAGCAGGAGGATCGTAGACGTGTCGCGCGTGTGTGCTTAGTATTGCGCCATGACCGAAGCCGCCGCGGCGACGCTTGCGCGCGATCGCACACTGAATCTTTTTGCCAAACCGATGACCTACGTCACCGGCAAGGGCGGCGTCGGCAAGACGACGATCGCCGCGGCAATGGCGTTGCTCGCGGCGGATCAACGGCGGCGCGTGCTCGTCTGCGAGCTCGGCTCCGACGGCCACTTGGCCAGGCTCTTCGGGCGCACGATCGATCACGAGCCGACCTCGGTGTCGCCCTTCGTCGACGCCGCGAACTTCTCGGCGGAAGAGGGGCTCGTCGCCACGCTGACGAGCGTGCTCCCCGTCGAGCGTATCATCCGCGCCGTCGTCCAGAACCGCGTGCTGCAGATGTTCATGGAGACGGCGCCGTCCGTCCGCGAAGCGGTGCTGCTCGATGCGCTCGGTCGACACTTTCAGGCGAAGAAATACGACAACATCATCGTCGACCTGCCGGCGTCGGGACATGCGGTGACGATGCTCGGTGTGCCGCAGATGATCATGAAGCTCATGCGGCGCGGGCCGGTGGCGAAGAAGGCGGAAGCCCTCGAGGCCGAGATCTTCGATCCGGCGCGCGCGCAGATCCTCCTCGTCGCGCTGCCGGAGGCCCTGCCGGTGCAAGAGACGATCGAGCTCAGCCAGAAGCTCGTCGCGGCGACGCGCATGGGCCAGGTCGGCATCGTCTTGAACAGCTCGGCGCCGCACCTCGTCGACAAGAAGGAGCAGGCGCTGCTCGACAAGATCAAGCAAGAGGCGGCGCAAGGCAGCGAGCTCAGGCGTCACGCGTTGCACTTGCTGCAAGCGGCCGAGCGCGACGAGAAGGCCTTGCGCGAGCTCGCACAAGCGACGGGGTTGCCGGTCTTCCGTCTGCCCCGCATCGAAGACGCCAACGGTTTTCAAGACATCCTTGGTATCGCGAAGGCCGCTCTGGCATCCTACGTAGCGTGAACGAAGTCATCGACCAAACGTTGCGTGGTGCGGAGCTCGTCGTGTGTTGCGGGGCGGGCGGGGTCGGCAAGACCAGCTCGGCGGCGGCGTTGGGAATGACCGCGGCGAGCTACGGGCGCAAGGTCGTCGTCATCACGATCGATCCGGCGCGGCGGCTGGCCCAAGCGCTAGGGCTCACCGCGCTTGGCAACGATCCGGTGCAGGTGGCGCTGCCTGAGACCGTGCCGGGCTCCGTCCACGCGCTGATGCTCGATCCGAAGGCCACCTTCGACGGCATGGTCGCGCGCACGATCAAGCAAGAGACGCTGCAGCGCGCGCTGCAAGGCAACCACGTCTACAAGCTGCTGACGAACGCCTTTCACGGGATGCAGGAGTACATGGCGGTCGAGCGGCTCTTTGCGCTGCTCGAAGACAAACGCTTCGATCTTGTGGTGCTCGACACGCCGCCGACGACGAACGTGCTCCAGTTCTTCGATGCGCCGGAGCGGCTCGCCCGCTTCTTCGATCGGCGCATCGTGCGTTGGTTCCTGCCGAGCGGCGAAGGTTCCCGTTTGAAGCGCCTGCTCAGCGGGCAGTCGGCGGCGATGCTCTTGATTCAAAAAGTGGCCGGCGAAGACTTCGCCCGCGATCTGCAAGAGTTCTTCGGCACGATGGGCGGCCTCGCCGACGCGCTGTCGCAGCGGGCGGCGGCGCTCGGCGGCTTGCTCGCGCGCAACAGCACCCGCTACGTCGTCGTCACCGGGCCGGAAGAGAGCCGCATCGACGAGACGCTCGCCATGGTCGAGCTGTTGAAGCGCCGCGCCTATCGGCCGAGCGCCGTCATCGTCAATCGCGTCACGCCGGAGACCATGGCGCCCGAGATCGCCCCGGCGGCGTTCACGGCGCCCGCCGCGCTGCTCGCCGAAGAGCACTCGTTGTTCTCGATGCTCGCGCAGAAGCTCGACGCGCAGCGGAGCGCCTTGCTGCGCCGCGCGAACCTCGAACGCGCGCAGATCGATCGGCTGCGGGCCCGCCTCGGCGAGACGCTGGTCCGCGTGGTGCCGCGCCTCGACGTCGAGCTCGACAGCGCCAATGGGATCTTCGTTTTGGCGCGCGCCCTAGCATAGTGCTATGACTCTGTCCGCGCATGGACACTCACGAAATCAAGAAGTGGGCGATCATCATCGGCCCTGTCGTCGGCATCCTGCTCGCGCTGTACCTCTTTAGCCGCACCCAGCGTGGCGCCGAAGACGTACAAGCGGCCATGCTCGGCTCACCCGACGAGGTCGCGTGCCGGCGCGGTGATCCCAACGCGTGCATGCGCTTCGGGATGCAAGTCCGTATCGGGCGCGGCGTGCCAAAGGACGCGACGAAGGCGTTCGTGTCGTTCCAAGCCGCGTGCGGGCTCGGAATGCAGGAGGCCTGCGCCGAGGAAGCGCTCGCGTTCAGCAAAGGCGAGGGCACGGCGCCTGACCTGACGAAAGCCGCGTTGCTCTTCGAGAGCGCGTGCAACGGTGGCATCCCGCGCGCGTGCCGGCAGCTCGGCGACGCCAAGCGCGACGGTCGCGGCACGAAGTACGACGAGGTCGCCGCGAGCACGCTCTACGCCAAGGCTTGCGACGCCGGCGATCAGGGCGGCTGCGTCGAGGTCGGCCGTGAGATCTCGGCCAAAGACAAGACGAAGGCGTTCGAGCTCTTTAAGGCGGCGTGCACCGCCGGCGAAGCGAAGGGCTGCTTCTACGTGGCGCTCGCGCACCGCGATGGAAAGGGCACGCCCGCGAACGCCAACAAAGCGGGCGAAGCGCTCCACAAAGCGTGTGAAGGCAACGAAGCGCTCGCCTGCACCGAGCTCGGCAAGGCCTACGTCGCCGGCTCAGGCGTGGTGCAGAGCCGCGAAAAGGCAGCGCAGTACTACTTGAACGCGTGCAAGGGCGACGACGCCGAAGGTTGCTATCTGCTCTCGAAGGAGCTCGAGGCCAAGACGATTCAGCCGGCCTCGGTCGGCACACTCGGGTCGGCGGAGGAGCTGAAGGCGAAGGCTTGTAAGGGCGGGATTGCGCTCGCGTGTAAGTAGCTATTCCAGGTCCCGCACCGCGACGAATACCGACCCCGCGGCCTTCGCGCTGATTTTCTGGAACTTCGCGTAAGCGTCGACGAGCGCCGCGCGCAGCGCCGCCTTGTCCGTCGTGCCTTTCGTCGCGAAGGTCTCGAGCGCGGCGACGAGCAAGTACGCTTCGGGCGCCATCAGCGATCGGGTCATCGCCAGGCGATTGGCGCCGATCGTCTTCAGAGCTGGCCCGAAGTACGACTCGCTCGCGCAGGCGAGGACGAGCGTTGGCTTCGGTGACGCGCCAGCAGACAACGCCGGCGCGGCAACGTCCATCAGCCGATCGTGGCCCATCCACAGCACGACGTCGGCGGAGGAGGGGCCGGCCACCGCGGCGAAGTAATCCGCGAGCGCGACGTCGATTTGGGCGCCGTGGTACGCGAGCAGCTCCACGTTCACCGTACGCTCGCCGCGCTTCGGCTGCCGCGAGAAGCGCGTCACCTTGAGGATCGCGGGCTTGCTCGGTGATGCGCTCGGCAGCCGCGCGAACGCCGGCTGCGCCGCGAGGTAGCGATCGGCGCCGTACGCAGCGCCCCAGTAGAGGTTCGTGTCGAGGGATGCGGGATCACCGAGCTTCTTATTGCCGCAGTCGATGATCGCCGAGTCGCAGAGCGGCACGAACACTTGCACTTCGAGGGGCGCGCTCGCTGCAATCACAGGGAGGAGGAGCCAGAGGAGCATGCGGTCGAGCTTACAACAGCTTGAGCATCATCGAGCGTTCATTTGCAGCGCCGACGAGCGGGCGAGCATCCTGCGCGCGAAAGAGCGGGGCGACGATCAACGCCGCCACGATGTCGCGCATCTCTTCGAGCTGGCCGGCGGGCGCCGCCTTCAAGTGACGCTCGATGGCCGCGCGCTCGCTCGGCGTGAGCGCCTTTTCGATCGGTGCGCGCGCGAAGGCCATCACGCCCTGCACGCCCGTCGCCGACGTCACCGAGATGACGTTCGCGCGCAGCTTGCCTTGGGTCTGCAAGAACGCGACGAGCAGCTTTTGCCGATCGCCGTTCGAGAGCGCGGGCGTCGCGAACAGCTTGGCGATCGCGTCGTACGCCGACTTCAGCGCATCGGCGGTCTTCGTGTCGCGCACCGCTTGCACGAGCTGCGTCAAGCGCGCCGGCGCGAGGCCGTTGCCGCGTTTCTCGCGCACCGACTCGAGGAAGAGATCGCAGAATGCGGTATCGCCGCGCTGGATCCCGAGGAGGTCCTTGCTCGGGTCGCGCTCCGTTGCGATGAGGCGTTCGCCGGTGCGGCCGAGCGACGCGTTGAGCGAAGAGCAAAGGCGCTGGCGCGGGCGCGAGGCGATGAGCGCATGCTCGCAGACGCGCTCGAGCAAGAGGTGCGTCATGCACACGTCGAAGCCACGCTGCGCCTTGTCGAGCGCGGCCGCGCACTCGTTGGCGCGAGCGTCGTCGATTTGGCAGGTCTCGATGGCGGCGGCGGCGAGGCGGGCGGTGACGTCGAGCACCGGCGGCAAGCCGGTCGGGACGTTGAACGCGGCGATTTTGCGGCTCGGTTGCACGAGCGAGCGGGCGGCGGCGCTTTTCCCCGCTTTCGTAAACGCGTCGTGCCGCTGACCTTGCTGGAGCTTGACTGGGCCAGATTCGTTCTTGGTCGGGATGTCGGCGAAGGACTCGCCCTGTTCCACTTTGACGGGTCCGGCAGCGACGGGCGCTTGCCCAGGCATGGCTGTGCGAGGCGAAGACATGGGTTTGCTCTATTTTCGGTGGTTTCCCGGCGAGGGTTGCTCAGGACGGTGGCTCAAACGTGGCCGAGTCGGAATCAAGGAAAATCGTTCTTGCCAAACGTGACAAGTGCGTGACATTTTGGTGGCTACGGCATGGAGGAACCCGCCTCAAGGTGACAAGCGACGACCCTGGCATACGCCTCGCGATTCATGATGCGACTCGTTTCGAATGGGTCGCGATTGTTCCGTTGCCGCACGGCAAAGACCACTGTCGCTACCGGGTGGAGTTCGAGTTCGAAGTCCCCGCGCACCTCTTCAGCACGCAAGACCATTGGCGCTTCCTACAAGTCCTGAATCGCTTGCAGAGCCCGCTCGAGCGCGCCGAGATCGCCGAGATTTCGGCCGCCGGCTCACCGGATGAGCTGCGCGAGCTGGCTTTGGCTGTAGCGCACCGCGTCAAGGGTTACCGGCAGGCGTTCTCGCGCGAGTGCTTCCTCGCGAATTCGTTGCTGGCGTTGGAGCCGAACGAACGCCGGCTGTCCCGCCTGCTCGACAACTTCGTGGGCGTCCAGCGCGAGATCGCCGAAGGCCGCGCGTTGCTCGCGAGCTGCCCGACCGGCATCGGCGACGACATGGCGAAGGAAGTCGCGCTCGTCGACGAGTTCATCAGCAACCAACTGCTCGACTTTCTCTTCCACGCGCGCCGCTCGATCGACGATCACCTGCTGCGCAAAGACGGCCCGCATACGGAAGCACTTCGTGAAGTAGGGGTCGCCTTCGAGCGTGAAGTCGCCAAAGGCCTCGGCGAGGAGATGCGCTACCGGGAGCAGAAGCGCTTTGTCACTCCGACGAGCGATCACCCAGAGGTCTTGGAGCGCTACCTCGAGCGTTCGAACCTGCTGAAGAAGCACTTCCACGAGCTCTTGTTCCTGCGCAGCGACACCTTCTTCGTCGACTCGAAGATGCGCGACTACGGCGCGATCATCGGCGCGGTGACGGCGTCGCTGCTCGGCTTCGCGCTGAACGCGACGGGCCAGCTCTCCGGCACCGCCGGCGTTGGAATCGGCGTGGCGGCGGGCGTGGGCGCCGCGGTCTACGCGCTGCAAGATCGCATCAAGGAGCTCGGCAAGACGTACTTGTCCGGCAAGATCGCCAAGCACTACGCGCAGCGGGTGACTCGGCTGTTGATGCCGGAGCGCAAGCTCGGAAAGCAGCAGAAGGAGCAGGAGCCGCGCCTCGTCGGGAGCATGAACGAGTTCATCAACGTCAAGCTGCAGTCGCGGCCGGACGCCTTGAACCCGGACCTCGGCGCGCGCCGCGATGTGTACGTCTTGCGCTACGTCGCGAGCGGCGCCACGCGGCCGCAGCCGGACCTGCGCGAGCGGGGCATCGCGCGGCTGAAGCAGGTGTATCGCTACGATCTGTCGTGGCTCTTCGCGCGCCTGGACGACGCCTTGAAGACGGTGCCGGTGTTCGGTCTCGCCGGTGAGCTGCGCCTCGCGGAAGCGGCGCGCTGCTACCGCATGCCGGTGAAGGTGTCGTTGCACCTCGGCGCCAAGGTCCATACGCACGCGGCGACGGTCGTCATGCACAAGCGCGGCCTCGAGCGGCTCGAGATGGAAGCGACGAACGTGCTCGAAGCGCCGTCCGAAGCCGCAGCGGAAGAAGCGAAGCTCGTCCGCGCCTAAACGCGATGCGTGGAACCTTTTCGTGCCCTCTGCGTACAATAGAGGGCGATGGACCCTGACGCAGACGCGATCGCCAAAGCCCAACGCGGCGATCGCCAAGCGCAGACCGTGGTCCTCGAGCACTACGCGCGCGCGCTCCGTTATCTCGTCTCGAAGAGCGGCGCCGGCGCAGAGGCCGACGATCGCATGCAGGATCTCTACGCGAAGATCCTCGACGTGCTGCCGCGCTACGAAAAGGATCGCGGCGCCGCGCTCGGCACTTGGATCTTCGCGGTCGCGCACAACTGGCTCGTCGAGCAGCGGCGGCGGCGGCGCTTGAAGCTCGTGCCGTTGGAACACGCGCCCGATCTCGCTGACGAGCGGCCGAGCGCCGAGCAAAAGGTGGCGGCGGCAGAGCTGCGCGCGCTGCTCGATGGCGCGCTTCTGGCGTTGTCGGAAGAGCACCGGCGCGTGTTTGTGCTCGCGAAGATCCACGGCCAGCCGCTCGAAGCCATCGCGATCGCCGAGGGTGTTGCGCTCGGCACCGTGAAGTCGCGCTTGCATCGCGCGACGGCAGAGGTCGTCCTGCGCTTGGGGCCGGCGCTCGACGAGGTGAGGAAGCCATGAGCGAGATCGATGGGATCGAGAGGCTGTCGCGTTACCTCGCGGGCGAAATGTCCGAAGCGGAAGCGAAGGCGATCGCGGAGGCGCTGAGCACGCAGCGCGACATGGGCGTGGCGTTGGAACGTCTGCGCGCGCTCGATCGCTTGGTGGCCGAGGTCGCCAGCGAAGTCCGGCGGCCGGCGGCGGATCCGGTGATCGCGCGGGCGATCGCGAGGGGCGAGCCGCGGCGTGTGGATCTGCGGCGCTGGTTGCCGGTCGCCGTCGCCGTCGCGGTCCTCGTGACGATGACGATCGTGCTGCGCCCTGAGAGCGCGCCGCCGGCGCCGACCGCGGTGTTGACCGGGCAGGCGGCGGAGATCGCGCCCGGCTCGATCGTCGATGATCCGCGGACCGTCGGCGAGCTGCCGATCGTCGATGCCGGGAGCCCGGCGCGCGGTGCCGCCGATGCGCCGCTGACGATCGTCGAGTTCGCCGACTTCGAGTGCCCGTTCTGCCGCCGCGCGGAGCAGCCGCTCACCGAGCTCGGCGCCGCCTACGAAGGCCGCGTGCGGCTCGTCTTCAAGCACTTTCCGATGCCCTTTCATCCTTACGCGCACGCGGCGTCGCGGGCAGCGATCGCGGCGCACGTGCAGGGTCGCTTCTGGGACTACGCAGCGCGGCTGTTCGCCGAGAAGCGCGCGCTCGACGACGTGCTGCTCATCACCCACGCGCAGGCGCTCGGGCTCGACGTCGTGCTCTTTCGCTCGGACATCGCGTCCGCCGGCACGCAGGCGCAGCTCGACGCCGATGTGGCCGAGGGCAAGCGCTTGGGGGTGGAAGGCGTGCCGACGTTCTTCATCAACGGGCGCAAGGTGACCGGCGCGCGAACGAAGGAAGAATTCAAGGCGATCATCGACGAGGAGCTCGCGC
>JADLHZ010000115.1 GCA_020848545.1 Deltaproteobacteria bacterium
CCAACGAACGTCCGGAAAGGCGACCGCCGAGCCGACTGGAATTGGAAGAAAGCCGCCGACGGCGTCCTTCAGCGCACCGACGAGGTGCCGAGCGGATTGGCGAGCTTGCCGCATCGGGTCCGCGATCGCGTGCCGCGCTCCGTGACGGTCGATCGACCACCACTCGCCGGTGGCCGTGTCGAACTCGACGCCGCCGCCCTTTACCTCAAGCACGAGCACGCCGCGGGTGCGGTGGCAGATCACGAAGTCGATCTCGCCTTCGGCGCGACCCGGCGGCGCGCTCGGCACGGCCATCCACTCGACGCTGTCGTGGATCGCGTATTGATCGGAGGGCAGCGCTGCGAGCAGGCGTTCGAAAACGAAGCGTTCGGCGCTGCTGCGGGATTGTGACACGCGAGACGAGCGTACCGCGCGGCCGTCGATTGGGCTATCCTGTACGAATGCGCGCCACGGTCATGCTCGTGCTCGCGTGCGCGTGCCAGCCGTCGCCGCGCGAGCTGCGGTCCGGCACGCGGCTGAAGGTCGAGTGGATCGAGAGCGGCGGGATGAAGGTGTTCTATAGCCTCGCCGACACCGCGTTCGACGGCCACCGCTGCAGTTACTCGGTGGCATCGGACGGGCGCTATCGCTGCTTGCCGCACACGGCCGGGGCGATCGTTTTCCGCGACGACACCTGCACGGATCCGCTCGCGCACTTCGAGCCGCCGTTTCCGCGCGACACGGCGTTTGCGGCGGACTTCGAGGGATGGACCGGGTGGGCGACGTACGCGACTCGGGACGAAGTGCAGGCGCCGGTCGTCTATCGGAAGTGGAGCGACGGCACGTGTGACGACGAGCGCGTCTTCGGCGGCGATCGCCTGTTCACCGTGACCGCGATCCCGGCAGACCGCTTCGTCGCCGGGCAGCGCGGGACCATGGCGATCGGCAAGCGTCTGCAGCGCGTCGTCACCGAGGGCGAGGACGGCAGCCGCATCCTCGAAGAGACGTACGACGAGCGAAACCGTCGCGTGTGGCCGTATTTGCCGAGCGTGAGTGAAGGCGCGGCCGCGGCGTGGGCGTCCGAGCTCGCCTACGCGTCTGTCGACCGGTACGCAGATCCTGCGTGCGAGGTGCCGTTGTACATCGCGGGCACGGGCGCGGCGGTGGAGGGGAAGCGCGCGCTGTTCACCGTCGCCGACGGGGCGTGCGAACGCGCGCTCTTCGGGCTCTACGTGGTCGAAGGGGCCTACGACGGCCCGTTCTTCGGCCTGGAGGACGGAGCGTGCGTCGAGCGACCGCGGCCGAATGGTGATCCACACTCGGTGCGCGCCGCCGATGCGAGCGAGCTCGTGTGGGGGACGCTGCGATGGGCGAGGGGGGATCGTCTGGCGCGGCTCGAGCTCGTCAACGACGATGGCAGCGTCGGCCCCGACGTGTTCAACGGTCGTTACAATACGCTCTTCGACACTGTGCTCGGCACGACGTGCGCGTTTCAGGAGACGCCGACGGGCGATCGCTGCGTGCCTCGCGATCCTCCCGGCCGCGGGTACTATTCGGACGACAAGTGCACCGTCGGCATGTCGCCGGCGTCGCAATGCCGGTTGGGCGAGAGCGTCGGCCGTGATCGCAGCGGCGCGCGCTTCACCGGGTATTTTCGTTACGGCGAGCCTCTCGGGCGGATGCCGTGGTTCGCGAAGATGGGCGAGGGCAGCCTCCCGGCCGACATCTACTTGGCGATGCACGGCACGGAGACCGCGACGCCCGGGTGCCTCGGTATCGGCGAGGGCGAGGCCGTAGCGATCGAGCCGCTGGCGATCGAGGACTTCGCCCTCGGCACACGCGTGCGCGAATGACGCTCGACGATGGCGATTGCGATGGGCACGCTGCCTTCGACGTGTGCGCGCTGTTGGAAGAGCCCGCGTGTGCACCAGCAAAGAACGAGTCGCACGTGCTCGGGTGGCGTTACGACGGCGAGGTGTTCTTCCGCGCCCCAACCGCCGACGAGCACGCGGCGCTCACGAGGTTGGCGCGCGGCGAGACGTTCGGAGATGCGTGCGAGGCGCTGTCGGCGATGCACGAGACGGCAGCGGTCGCGCAGGTGATGCTCGGATTTTTGAACCGCCGGCCGAACGACGGGCGTCGCTCATTGCCGCTCTTCGTCTAAGACAAAGAGCTCGTGGATCGGAACTTGATAGGCGAACGCGATGGCGAAGGCCGAGGAGATCATGAAGTTCGCCTCCGCGCTCTCTATGCGCGCGACTTGAACCGGGTGAATGCCTATCCATTCTGCCGCTTTTTTCTGAGTCAGCTGTCTCCCAACGCGCAGTGCGCGAAGCCGGCGGCCGAGCAATTTGCGGCCATGGCGGATGGCCACTCGGGCATCAGCGCGCGACCAATACGCGCCTTTCGCGTGGTACTGCTCGTTGCGCTTCTTTCGCACAGATCGTGGTTACGGTTCTTGGCCCACACGTTACACAGCGTACACGCTGTCTCGTCGCGCAGGCACATTTCGGAGAGGACCTCGCCGCAGCGCTCGGCTTCTGATTTACATTTCCCGTTGACGAGCAGCCTCGCTTGCGGCAGCTTGCGCGTCCACGGCGGCACCGACGCCGAACCCCGATGGTCCTTCCCCCGCAGGGACCCTCGACGGGGCAAAGGGGAGTCGACTCCTCCGGATGGCCATCGCACATCTTCATCGTGCGTGTTGCCAAGGGCGGGGGCCGAAGCGACGCGCCACGAGGAGAACGTCGATGACCGCCCACCGCGACCTGAAGAAGCTGATCCGCGAACGACAAACCAAAACCGGCGAAGCCTATACCATAGCGCGAATGCACGTGCTGCGCGCGCAAGCCGAGCTGCTCGGGACCCCCGCCGACGAGCCGCCGACGACACGCAAGCTCGAAGCGATCGTCCTGAAGCTCAATCGCCAATCGGCGCGCTTGCGGCTGCTCGGCGACACCAAGGACGAAGTGACGTTTCGCTCGAGCGACATCTACGGCTTGGCACCCGGCCAAGTTGTGTCGATCGAGGTCGAGCACACCTGGTCTTTTCGCGGCCACTCGTACGCGAGCGGAAAGGTCACGAGCTCGCGCATCGACATCGCGAAGCTTGGTCTCGCTCCACTCCCGTTCACCGGTGGTCACGTCGTCGATCTGCGCGAGGTTTACGAACCCGTCGAAGGTGAGAGCCCGTACGCGATGCTCTGGCGCATGAGCACGGAAACGCCGCGCGAGACTTTCGAGTTCGATCCGATCGCGTGGGGCGCGTTCCCCGATGCCGATCTCGAAGACAATCCGACCTGCAATGCCGCCGAACTCATAGAAGAAGGGAATACAGCAGAAGCCTATCCGCTGCTGATGGATGCGTTGCACCGAGATCTGCGTTGCATCGACGCGCATGCCCTGCTCGGCAATCTCGCGTTCAAGCAGCTCCACAAACAAGCGATGGTGCACTTCGAGATCGGCATGAGGATCGCTGAGCTGTCCATACCGGCCGATTTCCGCGGGGCAATTCTCTGGGGGCCGATTTACAACCGGCCGTACCTGCGCTGTCTGCATGGCTACGCGCTCTGCTTGTGGCGGCTCGGTCGTCTCGCCGACGCCCAGCGCCTCTTCGAGCGCATCCTGTGGCTGAACCCGACCGACAACCAGGGCGCTCGTTTCAACTGGGACGATGTTCGCAGCGCCCGTTCGTGGGAAGAGGTCGAAGACAGCGACCACCCGCGCGCCTTGCACTGACGTCGTTCTTGCGACTTGCCGCCCTCAGGGCGCCTGGCCGATCGCACATGGCGGCGGCGCTCTTCAATGAACTGAGGGCGATGCGTCCACGGAACGAATTCCAATTTGGCCGTCGGCGCCGCAGATGGGTCTCGGGCTCAGTCCTTCAACCAGCGCTCGAGATCGCGCCGGTGGATAACATCGCGCACCTCGAGCGTGGCCGGGCCGATGTTGAAGAGCATGCGGTGGGAGAGATCGACGCGCGCGGACAGCAGCTCGCGCTTCTTCACGAGCCGCTTCACCTGCGCCCATGCCGCCTGTGCGCCGGCGCCGAGCTCGGCCGCGAGCGCCAACGCCTGGTGCGCGACTTTGGCGTCGAGTCCGCGCATCGAATCGCCCGCGCGCTCCGACCATTGTGGTATTCGCAGCGGCGCGCGCCCAACGGGCTCATAGCTTTCCTCGCCTTCCGTCTCCTCGGCCTCGGCCTCAGACGGAGCTCGCGTCCGCAGCTTATCGATCTCCGAGAGCGCATGGGAGAGATCCTTGCGCAATCGTGCACGCTCCGCCTGCCCTTCGGCGACGACGTTCTTCATGCGCTCGAGCTTGTCGAGCGGGCGCAACGGCGCCGTGGACTGCGCTTCGCCCGCTACGATCTCCGCGCGGCGCGCCAGTCGCTCGCGACGCTCGAGCGCAGCCAGCTTGTCACGCGCCTCCTGCGCCTCCCCACGAAGCCGCTCGATTTTCTCGCCCATTGCCTGCTCGCGTGCCTCGAGCGTGGCGGTTCTCGCTTGCGACATCTTCGCGTCGAATCGCTGATCGCATGCCCGCTCGAAACGGTCGCGGAGCGTCTCGTCCGGGGGCAAGTCGAGGCACCGGCGTGCTTCGTCGACCGCCGTGAGGAGGGTGTCGGAGTGGAGGAAATCGTCCGGATCGAGGCTCCCCGTGGCGAGCCAGATCCCCAGCGCCGGGTGCGTCTGGAGCAGCGTAAATGCTGCATCGAGCGATGACACCGGGCTTCCCTTAAGCCGATCCGCTGCAAGCGCGTCGAGGCTCTTTAGCACCCGCGACTGGTCATCGAGCAACGCCGAAAGAAGCTCGTTTCGATGGTCCCGCGCTTTGAGCAGCGACAGCTCAGCGCGCACGACATCCCACTGCCTGCGCTCGCATGCCTCGAAGATCAGCTCGTCACGCCAGCCATCGGTGTCCGCCGGGTCTCGTCGGTCGAGCTCTGCTACTGCCTTGCGTGCCAGGTCCCAGCGGCTGAAGCACAGCGAGCGGCGAAAAGTCGCCACGACCTGACGCCTACTCAGCAGAGACAGATCGACCTTTGCGAGCTCGACCGGTCGCATCTCGTCGAACGCCTCGACTGGTGTCCGGCTGTCGACACGTTGCTCGAGCTCGACCGCCGCCACCGTCGGCTTATCGATGCAGCAGCTCTTGAACTTCTTGCCGCTGCCACATGGGCAAGGGTCGTTGCGCCCAACCTTCGACTGCGCTCGGCGCGCGGGTACGCCGGTATTGGCAGCGATCACCTGCGACGCTTCGGCGTCGAGGCACTCGGACGGCGGTGCGCCTCGGTTCTGCAGCGTGTTCTCCGCGAGCTCGTCGAGCGCCTCCCGCGGAACGGATATGCCGGCGATTTCCTCGAGCAACGCCTTGTCGACCGCCGCAGCGGCGAAGATCAGGAACCCAGAGGGATACGCCGGCGCGTGCTCCACTCCGCGACGCACGAGGTAGCGGTGCCGACGGAGGAACTGCTCCTTGTGCTCGTCCTTTACGTCCGCCATCAGTTTGGAGACCAGGAGCAAGGCGAGCGCGTCTCGGTGTTCCGATTGCTGGCCTTGCTCGACGAGCGACAGAAGGAGCTCGACCTTCGCGTCCGCGCCGCCTTCTAGCGCGTCGACAAGCGGGACATAGACGGCGATGTTCTCGAGGTCGATGAGCGCGCGGCCGAGCAGCTCCGGCGCGATCTTGTCGCCGCGCTCGCACGCCGCACATGCGATCAAAGTGGCTGATCGTACGTCGTACTCGTCGAGGAAACACAGGAGCAGAGGGGAAAGGTCTGGGATGGCGGCAACTGCGTCGACGACCGCGAGGAGTCCGCGGCGCGAGAGCGAGACACGCTTGACGACTTCGATCGTTGCTCCATCTGTCGCTTGCGACATGGGCATTGGGATTGCCACGAGCCGAGCGCGTCTGTCACGCCGCAGCGGCGACCCGCCGATTTACGGAGCGGGAGCCGTCTCGCGCGCACGTCGCCGAGCTTCTTTTCTTGCCGACTTTTTCGCAGCTTGTGCGCGAGCGCGCTCCTCGATCGACATCACGTTCTCTGGTCGGTCTCTGCCAAAGCGTTTTAAGTAGAGCTGTTCGAGGAAGCGAGGGAGCGGCAGCTTCCACGGCTCCTGGTCGTCGTTGTCGAGCTTGCCGAGCTTCTTCGGGTTCATGCCGAGCTCTCGCGCCATCTGAACGTGCGCGTGCGATAGGTGAAAGCGTTTGCGCGCGTCGATCCACTCCTGGAGGTGCGCGGGAAGCTTCGCGCTCATCGATCACCACAGAACCGGCGATAGGCCTCGATCCAGCTCGCTCCGTGGGGCGCCGGGCGTGGAAGCGGCAGCTCGAGAAGCGGAACGGCTTGCTTTGCACGACCACGAACGCAGATCGCGACGATGTTGTCGCGCGGATCGAGGTCGAGCTTTTTGACGACGACTCGGACACCCAAGACCGTTGTCTCGAAGGGCAACGCGAGGTGCTCTTCGAGCATCGTGAGCCACCCGGTCGCTTGCTCCGACTCGTTGTAACAGTCGACCGTCGCCGCCTCGATCATCTCTTCGAGCTCACCCCGTTCGACGCGCAGACGGCCGCCATTCGTTCTCATGGTGTCGCTCGCGGCGCGTGCTTCGCGCGCGATGGCAGCGAGAGCTCTGGCACGGGGCCGTCGCGGTACGTCAGATGGTGCTCTGGATCCAACACAAGATCGTCGTCGCTCGCGGTGTAGAGCACCGAGAACCAATACGGGCCGCTCAATTTCATGAACTTCTCGTGGGCCTCGCCGACCGCCTCTTCGGCAGCAACCGAGGCAGCAATCCGGGTCATCATCATCGCTGTGACCGTGCCCACGTAGGACGCCGGCCAGCCGCGCGTGTTGCCGAGCATGAACCGCATCCCGCCGGTGTCGATGATGCGAGCGAAGAACAACTCGCCGGGATCGGCATCGACCCCGCGGGTCACCGTGACGCGCCGGCGGGTCAAGAGCTCCTGAAGGCGGTGTGTGCTGCGCGTGCCGCCGGTGTCGGCGTAGATACCGAAGCGGCTCTTCGTGGTGATGTTCACGAAGCGACGCATGTCTTCGTTCTCTGGCGCGATCTCCGCCGCAAAAGCCTCGACGAGCGTGCGCCCGTCTTCCGTGACCGGCAGATCGAAGTACAGCCAACTTGCGAGCACGAACTCGTCTGCATCCGGGTGTTGCGCGACCCACTGCAGATCCGCAAAGGCGCGGTTCAAGATCGGGAAACGCCTTTGCTCCATCGCAAAGAACGCGAAGAGCCCGGTGAGACGGAACAATCTCACGAACGCGCCGATCTCCGGCGGTCCGTCGAAGCTGAACAAGGCGCGATGCGCTTCCCGCATCTGCCGAACGGCGGCGAGATCGACCACCTTGGCGTTTCGTAACAGTGCCGCCCAGTCCAGCCCGTCAGCCGTCGCTGATTTCATGCGCCCTCCAATGCGCATACGCGGTATGCGGCGCGGACGCGCTCTGTCAAACGGGCTCGCGCCAGGTTTCCGCACGCGCATATCGTTGGCGCTCGCTGACCGGGCTTCATCGCGCGAGTGCCCGGCGACCGAGGCGGACCTCGGCCCGTGAGTCGCCTGTCAAACACCAGGCGCGACCAACTTTGACGCCGCATTGTCGCACTGTGGGCGCAAGGAGAAGCCGATGGCGAAGTACAGGAGTAAAGGTCGAACTGCGTCGCGCGCCGCTGCAGGCGAGAAACAAATGAACAGCGTGCGACTACCCCCGCCTCGGTCCTCCGTGCAGAGCTTCGCGACGTTGCATGTGCACCGAGGCAACAGGGAAGCGGCGAGCTACTTGAAGCGAGTGTCCGGTCGCGCGCCGATCGGCGGTCTCACCCTACTCGTCGGGCCATCAGGCTCCAGCAAGACGCATCTATTGAAGGCGGCGACTTTGCGTTGGCAAGGAAAGGGCGTGAGCGTCGTCGCCATGAGCGCGGCCGACGTGATGCGCGATACGTCTTGGTGCACGTTCGATACACGATCGAGCGCCGCCAACGCATGGAGCGTGTTCGCGAACGCGTCGTGATCATAGAGCACCTGGAATCCGTCGCGCGAATGGAAAAAAGCGCACAAGCGCTGCTCGCCTTTTGCAAAGACCTCGTCCGGGCCAAGAAGCGCGTCCTCCTCTCGATGACCGCGTACCCGTGGGAACGAATCGTTCGGACCGTTGTCGACCAGCTCGGAGGGAGAGAGCGCATCATCTACGTTCGGCCAAGTCCAAGGGTCAGCCAGGCGAGAGCCGCCGATCACCGGCCGGGGAAAACGTCGAAAACGTACCGGTAGTAGCCTCGGTCGTCCTGTGTCTCGAGCTCGACGTGAACGCCGTTCTCCAAGCATTCGAGCGTGCGTTGATTGCAGCGCTGAACCCACGCGCGCAGCACTTCGTGCATCCAGTCCCGAACGTCGTCTTCCCATCGAGCACGGAGCTGGGCCTTCGTGAACTGACGAATGCCGTGCTCGAGCGCATCCTTCAATGCGCCGACGTTGACGCCAGCGGCCGGATACCCGCCGTTGGAGCCCCTGCGAGCGAGGTGATAGACGTTCCGGCCGCCAGCTTTCGTCGGATCTTCTCGAACTGTTTCTGCCGCGGATCCGGGGCGAGGAACGGCGGGCGCGGCGGGCGCGGAAGCTTCGGCAGCTTCGTGACCCGCGATGTTGCCTTGCTCATTCTTGGCTCACGCGAGCGCCTTCGCATAGATCGCCTCGTCGGTCGCGTCGAAGACGCACGCGACGATACGTTCGAAACGCGCGTCGTGCTCGCGCATGACCCGGACGGCGATGGCGGCTGCGTCGCGTTTCGGAAAGCGGTAGACGCCGGTCGAGATCGCCGGGAACGCAATGGTAGCGATATCCCCCTGCGCGAGAGCTACGCGAAACGACGAGCGATATGCTGACTCGAGCAGGCGACCCTCACCCTTGGCACCGCCGTCCCAGACCGGGCCGACTGCGTGGATCACGTACTTCGCCGGCAGCCGGAAACCGGGAGTAAGAACGGCCTCTCCCGGCGGACAGCGGCCGTGAGCACGACACGCTTGCAGCAGCTCAGGCCCAGCTGCGCGGTGGATAGCGCCGTCTACTCCGCCGCCGCCGCTGAGCGCAGCGTTCGCGGCATTCACGATGGCGTCCACTTGCAACGTCGTGATGTCGGCGCGGCGACCTCGATCATTGGTGGCTCATTGCCTTGGCGGGACAGCGCGACCGGCCTGCATGCACGTGTCGATGCACGCGCGGATCGCTTCGGCGACGGTCAGGTAGCGATCGCTCAGGCTCTCCAAGTATGCAGCCTGAGCTTTCGACAGCCGAACCTGCACCGCTTTGCTGAAGGTTCGACCGCGAGGCCGGCCAACACGTTTTTTCTTCCGAACGGCCATCGAGTCGCCACGCTTAGATCAGGTGGCTCTCGGCTCATATTTTTGGTATATTTTTACTTTACCTAAATATGAGTACCAACGTGGATCAGACAAAGCTAAGGGACGCACTCCGAGGGCTCGCCGGCGTCGCCGAGCAAATGTCAGGGCTCGCACGAGACGCGGAATTTTTCCTGAGCCTCGCCGCAGAAGCCGCCGACGGAACGCCGCGCGAGCCGCCGGCCGCGGTAGATCAACGAAGGGCGCGACTCTTGCTCGTTGATGACGACGACAAGGTGCTTGCCGGCCTCAGGCGCATGCTCCGCGACACGTTCGAAGTCGTAACTGCCTCAACACTCGAAGCGGCCTCCGAGCTCGCCTACGCGCAACGCTTCGACGCGGTCGTCAGCGATTTTCACCTCACCGATGCATCCGGCCTCGACGTCCTCGCCGAAATCCAACGCCTCCAACCGAGCGCGGTGCGCATCCTCTATACAGGCGATGCGGCTGAGGCACCGATCGTGCGCGACTCCTTGGCCAACCAGCTCTTGGCCGACGTTCTACAGAAGCCTGTCTCGAAAGCGGTGATGGTCGAAACCCTCGATCGCCTCATCGGCAAGCAACGTAAATAGTGTTGACATACGTTTCAGCCATTAGTAGCGCTTCACCACGGAGGGCACACCGTCATGGACCAAGTCGAGGCATTGCTGGAAACGCGAATCACTTTATGGACCGTCGTCGACGCCGCGAAGTTTCTCGGCTTCAGCGAGTCGTGGATCTACCACCGCGCCGAGGCCGGACTGCTGCCGCACATCAAGATCGCCGGGCGGCTGCGATTCGAGCCGGATACGCTGAAGGAGTTCATCCGCAAGCAAAGGCTGAGCGCGACCGTCGTCCTGTCGCGGCTCAAGAAGGGCTGAGCGATGGGATCGGTCTACAAGAAAAACGAACGTTGGTACGTTCATTACAAGGACGGCGACGGACGCTGGCGCGACCTCGCGACGAACGCCGACGCCAAGGCTGACGCCAAGCGCATGCTTCGCGATCTCGAGCAGAAGTCGGAGCGCGTGCTCCAAGGTCTCGAGATCGGTCACGAGGAGGGCGGCACCGTTGCCGAGCTGTTCGAGTGGTGGCTCGAAAACTACTCGAAGGGCTCGCCGTCGCATCAGCGCAACGTCTACGCCGTGAACAAGCACTTCATCGGCGGCGAGCTCGCGAGCATCACGCTCGGCAGTCTTCGCGCGGGTCACGTCGAAACGTTTCTGCAGAAAAAGACGAAGACCCTGAGCCCCGAGACCGTCAACCACCTCCGGCGCTTTCTGCTCGGCGCGATAAACGCGGCGAAACGCGCGGGCCGCTTCCACGGACCAAACCCCGTCGCCGACGTACGCCAGCGCAAAGTACCGAAGCGGA
Source organism: Deltaproteobacteria bacterium (assembly GCA_020848545.1). GTDB lineage: Bacteria > Myxococcota > JADLHZ01 > JADLHZ01 > JADLHZ01 > JADLHZ01. Next base: position 10,748 of record JADLHZ010000115.1, read on the forward strand.
AGCCGGATTACTTGCGGCACGACGAGGTGCCGCGCGTCTTGGCGGCGCTCGACCCGAGGTTCCGTCCTCTCTTCGCCACCGCAATCTATACCGGGCTGCGTAAGGGCGAGCTGTTCGCGCTCAAGAAGACCGACGTCGACTTCGCCAACAAGCTGCTCACGGTCTCCGGCTCGCACGGTCGCGACGTCGCGAAGGGCGGACGCATCGACGTCATTCCGATCGCCGATGCGCTCGTGCCGTTCTTGAAGAAAGCCGTCGACACGTCCCCCTCCGACCTCGTCTTCCCGGCGCCGGACGGAGAACGCCGCCGCGAGGACCAAAAGCTGATGAAGATCCTGCGAGGCGCCCTCGGCCGCGCTGACATCACGCTCGGCTACAACCAAGTCTGCCGGCGAAGCGGCTGCGGGCACGCGGAACAAACGAAGACGCGCGAGGAGAAGCGCTGCCCGAAGTGCAACATGAAGCTCTGGCCGAAAGCGATCGTCCGGCCGATCCGCTTTCACGACATGCGCCATACGACGGCATCGCTCCTCATGATGTCCGGCGTGAACCCGGCCGCCGTCCAGCGCATCATGCGGCACAGCAATCCAAAGCTGACGACCGAAGTCTACGGCCACCTCGCGCCCGGCTACCTGCGCGACGAGGTGAACCGTCTGCAGTTCGATTTTGGAAGCGTTGCTAACGAAAACGAAGCGCTGCAAGCGCCTGCGAGCGCACAAAATTTCGACGTTCTTGCTGCTAATCTGCTGCTGGGATCCGAAAACGGCGAAAACGCCGCAGCGGAGCAATTCTCAATCCCTTTTGATTTCGCTCAGTTGGATGTGGCGCGCCCGAGCGGGATCGAACCGCTGACCCCCGGCTTAGAAG
>JADLHZ010000116.1 GCA_020848545.1 Deltaproteobacteria bacterium
CGTAGTAGCCGACGAGCTGCTTGTCGCTGCCCTCGCCGTGCACGATGACCGCGGCTTCTTTGACCCGCTTGTGCAGCGCCGCTTCGATCTCGCCGAGCTCGATGCGAAAGCCGCGCACCTTCACCTGGTTGTCGCGCCGCCCGAGGTATTGCAGCTCGCCGCTCGCCAACCACCGCCCGAGATCTCCCGTGCGATAGAGCCGTCCGTACACCGGGTGCTCGATGAACTTCTCCGCCGTCAGCTCCGCCCGATGCAGATATCCGCGCGCGAGGCCCTGGCCGCCGATGTAGATCTCGCCGCTCGCGCCTTGCGGTACGAGCTCTAGCTCCGGGCTCAAGAGGTACACCGCCGTGTTGGCGATCGGTCGCCCGATCGTCACGAGGGAATCACTGCCCTTCTTTCTCACCGCCGCCGTCGAGTACGTCGTGTCTTCGCTCGGACCGTAGAGGTCCCGCACGCGCCGGATGTGCTCGTGCCCGTAGAGCTTCTGGACCAATTGATCCGACAGCGCTTCGCCGGCCAAGTTGATCGCGCAGACGCTCTCTGGGATCGCGCCCGTCGCCTCCAACTGCGTCATCGCCGACGGCACCGTGTTGACGAGCTTCACCCGGTCGCGCGCCGGAAGCTGCCCGAGCGAAAGCGCGTTCTCGGCCACGATCACCGTTCCGCCCCACGCGAGCGGTACGAACAGCTCGAACACCGACAAGTCGAAGCAGATCGACGTCGCCGCCAAGACTCCCGACAGCTCCTCGTCGCTGAACTCTTCGCGCGCCCAGTGGATGAGCGTCACGGCGTTACGATGCTCGATGGCGACCCCTTTGGGGCCACCGGTCGAGCCGGAGGTATATATGATGTACGCGAGCTGCTTCGGATCGACGCGCGTCGCGAGCGCCGACGTCGCTTCTTTTGCGATCTCGCCGCCGAGCGTATCGAGCGTCAGCAGCGCCCCGATGCCCACACACAGCGGCGCCAGCGCCTGGGTCGTCACCGCGATGGTCGCGCGTGAATCTGCGATGATGTGCGCGATCCGGGCCTGCGGATACTTCGGGTCGACCGGCACGTACGCGCCGCCCGCCTTCAAGATCGCGAGCAGTGAGACGACCATCTCCGCCGAACGCTCGACGCAGATGGCGACGAGCGTCTCCGGCCCGACGCCGCGTTTCTGCAAATGACGCGCGAGCTGGTTCGAGCGTTCATCGAGCGCGCGATAGCTGAGCGTCTGCTCTCCGAAGATCACAGCCACTGCGTCGGGCGTCTTTTTTGCCTGCGCCGAAAACAGCGCGTGAATGCTCTGGTCGCGCGGGTAGTCCCGCTTCGTCGCGTTCCACTCGACGACGAGCTTCTGCCGCTCCGCGACGCCGAGCATCTCGAGCTTGCTAATCTTCTCGTCCGGGTTCTTCGCGATCGCACTGAGCAGCTTCTCGTAGTGCGCGCTCATTCGCGCGATCGTCTCGCGATCGAACAAGTCCGTCGCGTACTCGATGATGCCGTGAAGCCGGCCCTGATTCTCGCCGACGGTGAAGACGAGATCGAACTTCGCCTGCACCTCGAGACTGGCGTGTCCCGCGAGCGTCAGCCCGCGCGCGAATTCACGACCGCCGTCGGTCGCGCTCTGCAAGGTGAACATGACTTGGAACACCGGGCTTCGCGCCGTGCTCCGCTCGGGCTTGAGCACTTCGACCAGCTTCTCGAACGGCAAGTCTTGATGCGCGTACCCTTCGAGCGCCGTCTCCTTGACCCGCCGCAAGAGCTCACGGAAGCTCGGGTTGCTGCTCATGTCCGCGCGCAGGCACAGCGTGTTGACGAAGAAGCCGATGAGCGGCTCGGTCGCCTCCGACTGCCGGTTGCTGACGGGCGTGCCGATGACGATGTCGTCTTGACCGCTGTAGCGCGCGAGCAAGACATCGAACGCCGCGAGCAGCGTCATGAACAGCGTGGCGCCTTCGCTCCGGCTGAGCTCTTGGAGCGCTTCGGCCATCGGCAGCTCGCACGCATAGAGCGCGCCTCGGTGGCTCATCGTCGCCGGGCGTGGCCGGTCTGTCGGAAGCTCGAGCGCCGCCGGTGCGCCTGAGAGCTTTTGCTTCCAATACGCTTCTTGCGCGTCGAGCTTGACGTGCTCGCGTTGCCAGAGCGCGTAGTCGACGTACTGCACTGCGAGCGGCGGCAAGCTCTCACCATTGTAGAGCGCCGAGAGCTCGCGCCAAAACACACCGACCGACCACTCGTCGCTCACGATGTGGTGCATGCTGAGAAAGACTTCGTGCTCGGCGTCGTTCACGCGGCGCATCGCGCAGCGCACGAGCGGCCCGCGCTGCAGATCGAACGGCCGCTCCCGATACCGTGTGCTCGCATCGAGCCACTCGATCGCCACCGGCATCTTCTCGTGCACCACTTGCTCCGCGACGCCGCCGACCTCCGAGAACGTCGTCCGCAAGCTCTCGTGTCGCGCGACGACGCCGTTGAGCGCGCGCTCGAACGCACTGGCATCGAGGGGCCCACCGACGCGCAGGGCCTGAATGACGTGGTAGGCCACGCTCTCGGGCTC
>JADLHZ010000117.1 GCA_020848545.1 Deltaproteobacteria bacterium
GCCGAAAACGGAAACATCGAAACAAAACCCTCCGTCAAAAACCATTACGGAGAGCCATCATGAATGGCTCTGCCTTATGAACTAATTGTTTTGGAATTAGTGTTTTGCATTCATTAGCTGCAAAATCCTCGTCCTCACCGAAGTAAGAACAAAGCAAAATACACTCACAAGATTCGTTCTTGTTGACGGTAGTTCGCTCTGTTCCAGCACGAGGCTTTGCAGCACTCGCATCAAAACACAGCGTCTTACCCGCTTCTCTTCACTCTTCTGTTGTCAACGTCCACTCGCCGAGGCGCGAAATCGAGGTTTCGGGCCCAACGAGGAGGCGCACTCTACTCAGAAAAATTCTCCCGTCAACAGAGGCGAGAAATATTTCGAAAAAAAATTCCGTCGTCGCCGAACCCGGCCACGACCTCGCGCGCGTGAAAGGTGAGATGATCGGCGGATGCCAAACGGTGCACGCCCCGGCGAAGTGCGGCCAAATGCGCCCGAAAATCGCCGATGAAAAGGCTCGCCCGCTGCAGGGGCGTGTGGTTTGCTTCATACATGGCCGACGAGAAGGACGACGTGGCGGATCAATGGGGGGCGCAGTTCGATGGACGCGAGGACGCGCCGGGCGTTGGCGTGAACAAAGAGATGCTGCGCAAGGCGCTCAAGCTGAACCCGGCGATGCGCGGCAACAACACGACGGCGGACGTGATGAAGACGCTCGAGAAAGCGTCGGCGCAGCGCACCGTCGCGACGAGCGAGGAACCCGGGAAAAAGGCAGCGCCTCGCGATCTCGTCTCCGGGCTCACGCACTACCGTGAACGTTTTCACGAAGAGAAAAAGCGCCTGCAAAACGAGATCGCCGAGCTGCAAAAGCAGATGCAGCAGCTTGGGCCGCAGACGCTCGACCGCGTCGTCGATCTCTTTCTGCAAGTCGATCCGAACCTGACGTCCATCACGACCCAAGAGATGCTCAAGGTCGAGGGCCAGTTCCTCAACGAGATTCAGTTCTCCGCGAAGAAGATCATCGAGAAGAAACTGAAGAAGAAATGACGGGAAGCTGGGCGTCAAGCGGGCCTGACGATTGCGTCAAGACCGGGCGACACTGAGAAAAACATGCACGCAGGCGCGCCACTTGGCCGGTACGTGCGTCGCAGCGAGGGCACAAAGGCATGAGCACCGAAATCCGCGGACCCCAGCAAAAGCCGGTCGAGGTTCCCAGCCATCTGCGCGGGTCGTCTGCTGCGGAGGGCCCCAAAGGCCCAAACGCGCTCGAGCGGGCGGTCGCGCGCGAGCTCGGGATCGAAAGCCTCGAAGGCGCGCTCGCCGCGCTCAAGGCGATGCCGGCGAGCGTCGCAAGCCCAGCCGAGCTCGCCGACGGGCAGGCCAAAAGCGCGATCGCCGAGCGCGCGATTGCCCTCTTCGATGCCTTGAAAGGAGAGTTCCTCAACGTCGCGCCAAAGGGCGAGATGAGCCCACAGTTCGAGACACCCCTGTCCGCGCAAGCCGCCGATGCAAGAGCGGCCGGCGAGGCGGGGCTCGCGGTTCTTGCGGCAGCGAGCCACGAGGGCGAGCCTGGCCCCCAAGACGCCAACGCGATGCGCGTGCGTGACGGCCTCACTTCGGCCGAGCTGAAAACCCTGCGCCAGAGCACCGAGCCGCAGCCGGCTCAGCTCGCCGTCATGAGCCAACTCCTCAAATCGCCGGGCGTCGAACAGGCCCTGCGCCAGCAAATGAAGCCCGTTGCAGCAGCGCTGCGCCTCGGTACTGTCGACGACAAGAAGATCCTCGAGCTCGGCAAGAAGATCGGCAGCGAGGCCAAGCGGCTCAGTCTCAGCGCGCTCATCGAGGGCGACGTCGAGGCGATGATCAGCGTCCTCTTCATGAAGATCGCGGCCGATGCCGGCGAAGACCTGCGGGGCTTGATCAAAGAATCGGAGCAAATCCTCGGAGAAAAGAAAGCCCTGCGCGCCAAGCTCTCCTTCATCCGCGACCTGCAAACGTCGCTGAAGAAGACCGCCGATGCCGAGTACGATCAGCTCGTGAAAGATGGAACGATGGACCCAGAGAAGGTGAGCAGAGAAGACTACCGCGCGTGGCGCCGCTTCATGTGGAAAGAGACCGGCGATCCGGCCAAACCGATCGCCGCGCAGCCGTGTGAGCCGACGTTCCTGCCGCCGGGGAGCGACAACCGGATGGTGAGCGACGGCGCCAGCATGCGCTTCTCACTGCCGGACTTCGACATCCCTTCCTTCGATCTCTCGGGTCTGACCGGCGGCGGCTCGCAACCCGCGAAAGGAGGCATCGTGTCGACCGTCACCAACAACGGAGTGGTGGACGGCGGCGGCTTCGTGCTGCACGAAGGCCTCTTCGGCATCACCTTCGCTGGAGGCACGGACAATACCGGAGGCAGCGGGGGTGGCGAATCGACCGATAAAAAGGAGAGCAAAGAGGACGATGCAAGCGGCAAGCTCCCCGCGGTGCCGCAACAAGCCTTCGAAGGCTACCGCATGGTCTCGCTCGACCAGGTCGAGGACTTCGCCAAAGACACCCAAGACGCCCTCGATACGAAGAGCGAGTTCGGCGAAATGCATCAGATGCGCCTGCAGCAGTACATGGAGCGCCGGCAGAAGGCGATCGAGATGCTGTCGAACCTGATCAAGAAGACCGGCGAAACCGCCGGCAACATCACGCAGAACCTGAAGTAGGACGAGGACGCCCATGGCATCGAACATCACGACACCGCCGAGCTCCACGCGCGTCGCCGAGCTCAATCAAGAGATTGCCCTCGGCGACGCCTCGACGACCAAGGACGCGACGCTGCGCGATCCGAAAGCAGCCGAGCAAGCCGCGAGAAGCGCCAGGGCGGACGCCAAGCAAAAGCCGCAAGGCGCCGACGCGAAGATCGGCGCCGACGGCAAAGCGAGAGCGGCGGACGTCGCCAAGTTCTCCGATCTCGTCGTCAAGGGGGAAACGAAGGAGCTGCTCGCGGCGCTGCTGCAAGGAGCCGCGATCACACCCGACGGAAAGCCGACCGCCGAGGGAAGCTCGGAAGCCGGCATTCGTGCGTTTGCGGCGCTCACCGCGATGCTCGGGCCGCCGAAGCCGAACATGGCCGAGGGATTTGCGACCCCCGAGGGAGTGCTCGAGCACTTCGGCGTCGCGCTCGACGTAGAGACCCTGCAGTTGTTCGGCGCTGTCGTCGGCGCCGGCGGAAAGAGCGCGCTCGTCGAGTCCCCGATCTTCGCCGCGCTCGTCGAGCACGCCGACCAAGACAGCGCACACCGCTCGGGAGGGCCGACCGCGCGTGCCGACCTGCCCGCTCTGCTCAAGAAGTACAGCGCGCTCGTCGAGAAGTTCTTCACCAAAATGAGCGAGCTGTCGCCGGAGCAGCTCTTGGCCAAGCAGCCCGCGCACGTCGTCGCGGCGCTGCAACTGGCGATGCCAAAGATCGCCGAGGCGTTGCGGGCGTCCTTTCGCGCGATCGACGCTCAGCGCAAGCAGAATCCCGATGCCGACGTCGTCATCCCAAGCGATCTCGTCGTGCAGAGCGAGCAGGCGTTCTTGCCGGTGCTCCAAAAAATGAGCGCGGTCGATCGCGACCTCGCGGCCGTGAAGCAAGATCCGAAGAAGTGGCAAGCGCTGCAAACGGCGCTGCGTCAGATCCGCGAGCAGGGCCGCGTCAGCGGGGTCGCGCCGGAGATCGAGCGGCTCGCCAAAGACATCGCGCCGCACGCCCGCCTGTCAGACGACAGCGCGTCCGGCGCGGGCCTCCGCATGGAGACGAAGGACGCCAAAGCGGCGCTCGGCGCCACGGCGAGTGCACAGGCGCCTCTGCTCTCGGGCGGCGTCGACATCGCTCACGGCGACATCGGCATGCTGATCTATTGGATCATGTCGCAAGTCGCCGACGCGGCGACGGACGAGCTGCGCGACATCATGGGCGAGATGCAAAAATCGCTCGAAGCGAAGAAGGCGCAGCGCGCGATGATCCAAAAAATGCGCGAGCAGCAGACCGAGATCAAAGCGCAGATTCGCGCCGAGTTCACGGAGCTGAAGGGCGCGGGCCTGCTCCACAAGGATACGACGCTCGAAGACTACGAGGCGTGGCGGCCGGTCGAGTACGCCGACGATGGCTCGGCGCAGCTGCCGCCGATCGACGCGAGCGACATCCCGGCGCTCTTGCGCGAAGGCCCGCCGGAGGTCGACGTCGATCCGGCGACAGCCGACGTCAGCTTCGAAAAGTGCGACCCGGCGTACGCCAAGATGATGGCGGAGCGCTACGGCGTCTCCGAGAACGACATCCAGGCGCTCTATGGTTATTGGTCGCAGAATCCGCAGCTGACCGGCGCCGGCGGAAAGCACGACACCGCCGCCTTCGAGGCGTTCCTCCAGGGCGAGGGCAAGCTCAAGGGTAAGAACTATCTCGGCATGAAGGAGCCCGGGACCGACCTCGTCCGCGGCGCCATGTTCAAGGACGCCGGCGATCCGCCGAACCCGGTGATCGTCGCGCAGAACCAAGCGAAGGTCGACAAGCTCCTCGCCGACCTCACGCAGAACGGCGCCAACGCGGACACCGGTGCCAAGAAGAAAGCCGAGCTCGACGCACAGAAGGCGAAGGCGGATGCAGAGAAGGAGACGCAAGACGGCAGCACGATCGAGGTGACCTACGCCGATGGGAAGAAAGAGCGGCTGCCGCTCTATCCGACGCCGAACGAAATCAAGGCGATCGCCGACGATCCGGCGAAGCTCGAAGCTTATATGAACGCGCTCGTCGGTAACAATGAGCTGCTGCCGAGCTACGTGGAGTTCAAGGGCCTGTGGGCGAACTTCCTCAAGGCGCGCTTCAGCCGCAACGGAGACGACTCCGAAAAGTACGCCGACGAGATCGAAAATGCCTTCAGCGCGGCGGGGCTCACCGAGCCAGGCGGCGCCGCGCTCTCGTACTTGATGGGCGCGATGCGCGAGCAGATTATGAAGACGCTTGGCGCAGCCATGATGAGCAACGACGTCGAGAAGCTCGCGTCGCTCGGGCTGACCGGGCAAAGCTATCCCACGGTGGGAGGCGAGGTCCCGGGCTGGATGATCGTCGAAGGCGAGGGGCACTTCTGGGATTGGGACGAGGTCAATGCCTGGAAGAAAATCGGCGCCGGCGGGCCGTATCCCGGGCACAAGGACTGGGATCTCGGGCCGACGCGCGACGAGCTCAATGACGGCGTCACGAGCGCTTACAAGTCGCGTCCGTCCCCGAGCACGGACGAGGGCCAAAGCGAAGAAGCCACGAGCGGGCCGCCCCCGCCCTCCTGGCAGACCCAGCTCGCCCAAGAATGGGCGGAGAACCGTGAGAAGGACAAGCAGGCCGCCGCCGTCAAAGCGGCAGCAAACGCCAACAAGCAGAGCGAGACCAACGACACGCTCAGCGGGCTCGGCCAGCAGGGCAATGTCGAGATCGACGACAACGGCATGAGCGCCGACGGCCGCAGCTGGCGCATGGGCTCAGCCGAGAGCTTCAAGAACGAGATTCAGGCGGCGGAGGAGAACCTCGACACCATGGCCGACATGACGGACCTCGTGCAGACGCGCCTGCAAATGTACATGGACCGCCGCCAGAAGGCGATCGAGACGCTGTCGAACGTGATGAAGAAGATGTCCGAGACGATGCAGACGCTCGTCGCCAACCAGAAGTAACGGAGGCAAAGATGCCAGCAACTGAAGCGCCAGCGAAGAAACGCCTGCGTCGACCAAAGAAAGAGGATGCGCCACGCTTCGTGCAGCTCGCGGCGGCCTTCGTGAAGGAGGCCGACCTCGACGCGGGCGAAGGCGCTGCAGAGCTCGCCGTCGCCACCGATCCCACGAGCGTGGACGCGTGGCTCATGCTCGGCGTCTGCCGCGCGCGGATGAAGAATTACGAGCGCGCCGTCCCCTGCTACGTCAAAGCGCTCGAGCTGCGCCCGGACGACATCGCCGCCTGGTGCGACCTCGGCGAGCTGTTCACTCTGATGATGGACTACGATCGCGCCGCGGCCGCGCTGCGCCAGGCGATGACGCTCGATCCGAACGCCGATCACCCAAGCGGCCGGCGCGCGCGCGCGATCGTCGGGCGCACCCTCGCGCTGCTCAAGAAGAAGTGATCATGGCGGAAGCGGCGACCAGCGCCAAAGGGACACCGCTCGCCGAGTTTCTCGGGCTCGACGTCGCGCGCGCGCCCGAGATCAAGCGCTACGACCTGCTCGGCTTCATCGGCGAAGGCGCGATGGGGCGGGTCTTCCTCGGCTACGACAAGAAGCTCGATCGCGAGGTGGCCATCAAGGTCATCGCCGACGACAACGCCGACGACGAGCTGCGCGGGCGCTTCTACCGCGAGGCGAAGGTGGCGGCGGCGCTGAACCACCCGAACATCGTCAAGGTGATGGACTACTCCGGCCAGGAGCTCGCGCAGCAGTTCATCGTCATGGAGCGCCTGCACGGGCACGACTTACAGCACTATCTGGAGGACGCCCCGATCGACGAATCGCTCGCGTGCGCGATCGCCCACGAGCTGGCGCAGGCGCTCTCGCACGCGCATGCGAGCGGTCTCATCCATCGCGATGTCAAACCGGAGAACGTCTTCCTAGAGCCGACCGGCCGCGTGGTGCTCATCGACTTCGGGCTGGCCAAGGGCATCGACGCCCAGTCAGCGCGGCAAACCTTCGCCGCCTCGAAGACGCGCCTGATGGGCACGCCGCTGTTCTCGAGCCCGGAGCAGCTGACGGGCGAGAACGCGCTATCGCCACGAAGCGACTTATTCTCCCTCGGGGCGCTCATGTACTACATGGTCAGCCAGGTCACGCCCTTCCAGGGCACGACCCTCCTCGAGCTGCTCAAGCAGATGCGCGAAAAAGATCCGACGCCGCTCGATCACCTGGTCGATCCCTCGCCCGGCTACCTCGCGCTGACCATGCAGCTGCTCAGGAAGGATCCGGCGGCGCGGCCGGCGACCGCTGACGACGTCTCCGACGCGTTAAAGAAACTGCTCGGCGAGCACAAGGTGGTGTCGATCACGGGCGCGACCAAGACCTTCGTCACCAAGCGACCCAAGCCCAAGCGGGAGGTCACCGCGATCACGGCCAGCGCGCCGCTACGCGACACCGCGCCGACCATCGTCAGAGGCACGGCGCCCGAGCGAGGAAGCGTTGACGACAAGACGCAGGTCGATGCGGGCGCGTCCCGCGAGGACGCAAAGACCAAGCTGACCCGTTCCGATGCCACGGTGATCACCACGCGAAAGACCACCAGCGAAGACGAGACCAACGTGGCGAAGGGGAAGCAGAGCAAGCAGAGCCTGCGCGACACGAGCCCGGTCGAGGGAAAAGGGATCCGCGGGCTGGCGCTGATCATCGCCGCGTCGCTGCTCGCGCTCGCGATCGTCTTCAGCGTCTGGATGCTGCGCACGCAACGCTCGAGGAAACCGGTGCCGCCGATCGCCGAGACACCCGAAGCGCCGCCACCGCTGCAGCCGATCGCGCGTACGACCCTTTACGTGTTGGTGAAGCCCTGGGGTCACGTTTGGATCGACGGCGCCGAACAAGGCATGACACCGGCGTTTCGCAAGATCGATCTGCCCGAAGGCGAGCACACCATCGAGGTGAAGCACCCGCAGCTCGGCACGCGGTCGAAGACCGTCACCCTGCGCGGCGAGCCCGAGCGCGAAGTGGTGGTGGATTTCACCCAGTGATACTCTGAGAGAGTGCGTATCTTCGTCTTTTGCTGCATGAGCCTCGCTTGCGGAATCGCCGCGGCGGACGACACCCGCGCCAAGCTCACGCAAGCGTTGAGCCTGGTCGAGGCCGCCCGCTTCGAGCAAGCCGTCCCGCTCTTGCGCGAGCTGCTGGCGCCGCCCGTCGTCAAAGGCAATGATCTGCGCGCCGCGCGCATCGCCTACGCCCAAGCGCTGTTCTACACCGGGCAAAAGAAGCAAGCGCGCGCTGAGCTGAAGCTCCTGTTCAAGAAGTTTCCGGCCGCGAGCATCGACGAAACAGCGATCGCGCCGGACTTCGTCGAGCTGTTCAACGAGATACGGGCCAACGAGATACGCGGCGGCGACGCGCGTCCCGACCCGAGCCCGCCGGCCAAGCACAAGCAGGCCGAGCGTCCGTCGAAGCCTGAGCCACAAGCGCGGGTCGACGCGGCTGCGACGAAGCCCGTCGTGGCGCCCGACAAGCCGGAGCCAGCCGCTGAACCCGGCGCGGCGACGCCGAGCGCGCCCAAGGAGATCGCCGTCGCGCCGGCAACGATCGACGCTGACGCTCAACCGATCGCGATCACCAGCCAGACCCACAAGCCAGCGCCCTGGTATCTGAAGATGCTGCCCTTCGGCGTCGGCCAGTTCGCCAACAAGGACTACGCCGTCGGCGGCGTCCTACTCGCGCTCGAGCTCGGCCTCTTGGCGACGAACATCGCCATGATCGTCCTGAACCGCGCGGCGCAGAACGCCGACGGCTCCTACCAACCAGGCACCAGCCCCGCGCTCTACGTCGCCCAACAGGTCAGCGCCGGCGGCCTCTATCTCACGCTCGGTTTCGGCCTGCTCGACGCGTTCTTGTGGTCGCCTGGGCGCGGCGAAGCGCGCGCGCAACGTCAGTAGGTGTAGTCGATCGTGCAATAGCGAAAGTCACCGACGACGTCGGCCGCTTCGAGCCTCGGGTCGTCTTCCACCGCTTCGAGCTGCAGGTAGATCTGGCTCGTCTTGTCGGCCTCGAGGGTGCCATACGCCTCGTGCACGAAGCGGCAGAGCCTGTACGTGTCTGCGTTCCCGGGAGGAGGAGGAGGCGCGGCCGCCGGCAACGGGATCTCGAGACTGCAAAATCCGGCGCAGGGGGCGTTCGACAAGATGCTGCCACACTCGGTGTCGCCGTAGTCGCTCGGTGGCGTTCCGAGCATGCGAATCACGCGCAGCGAGACCTTGAACTGCGGATCTCCGTCGACGCCGTCAAAGACGTAGCAGCGCACGCGGTTGATGAACGCGCCGTCCGGCAGATGTGGGGTCGCGACGATTTCGCGCGCTTCGCTGATGTCGCTGCGCGTCACGACGACGTTGGAGTAGCCGCCGCTGCCCCAGCGCTTCTTGTCGGGCGCCTTCGCTTCAAAGTCGTTGGGCCCGAGCCGCAGGTATCCCGTGCGCGGCGCCCTCGCGATCGCGGTGGCAGAGAGCGTCAGGCCGGTGCCTGCGACCATGACGCCGGGCGCGCCCGCCGCGCCGGCGGCTCCGGTGTCTCCGCTCGCCCCAGTGGCTCCGCTCGCGCCTGCGGCCCCAGAGGGTCCTTGCACGAGGTCAGCCGTGTCGCGGATCGTCAGCGTACGGGCGACGAATGGGTCAGCGGAGCCGCGCGGGGTCGCCCGGTCACGACAGGCCCCGGCCGCCGCAAAGAGCAGCGCCGCGATCAGCATGCCCGCTCGCCGCGCCACCGCTCGGCCCTCCTCCGTCTCGCTCAATGCGTGTACTCGACGGTGCAATAAAGAAACTCGCCGAGCGTCGTCGCCGCGTCGCCGGTTCCTGCGGCGTCGGTCGCCTCGACCTGAATGAAGAGTTGGTTCGCGTTCGCGACGCGGAAGCGATTGTTGACGCTGCGACAGAGCGTATAGTCGGGTGACCCGAGCGCGGGCAGAGGGATCTCCATCGTGCACAAGCCGTTGCACGCCGCGTTCGAGGTCAAGGTTCCGCACTGCGTGAAGCCGTAGTTGACGGTCTCGCGGATGGTGTAGAGCGAGATCCGGAATTGGTTCGTGTCTTCGTCGTCGAAGACGTAGCAGCGCACGCGATCGACGAAGGCGCCGTCCGGCAGAAGCAACGACGCCACCATAAAGCGAGCTTCGCCCGCGTTACGCGTCATCACGATGTTCGTGTACACGCCGCCCGAGCTCCAATGCTTCAAGTTGTTCTCGGCGGGATGGAAGTCGTTCGGTCCGAGCCGCAGCGAGGTGCTCTCGGGTCCGAGGGAGAGCACGTTGCCGGAGAGCAGGAGCGGCGCCAGCGCGCTCCCCACGCCAGGGACGCCGGGGTTGCCGGTTGGGCCGGTCGCGCCGACGCCGCCCGTGGGCCCGGTGGCGCCGGGGAGCCCGGGCTCGCCGCGCAGCAGCTCGACGTCGCGCGTGGCCCTCGCGGCACGGGTGATGAGCTGCACGGTCAGCGGCCCAGGCGCAAGCGACGCCGCGTCGGCCTCCGAGATGAGCACGTCGACGATGGCGGCGGTCACCGACTCGATCGTCAGGCGCGCGAGCACGTCGCCTTGGCGCGAGAGCAGATTCACTTCCGTCGCTTGCGCGAGGTTCGACCCCTCGAGCCGCAGGCGCGCCGGCGCGCCCAGCCGATCGCTCGGGCCAAGCGCGCTCACCCGCGTGATGAAGGGCCCGGCTTCGCCCTGGGTCGCGTCAGCCTTGACGCAAATTCCCGCCGCGCAAGACGATCCCTCGGCGCAGTCCGAATGGAACTGGCAGGTGCGGGCGATGGTGAACGGCACGAGCTGAAAGCACGCGCTCGACGCGAGGGCGCACCAAACGAGGAAGATTTGCGCTCTGCGGCTCATCAATCGACCAGGGTAGGAGAATGCCAGCTGGCCAGCGCGAACGCCAGTTTCAGCGTGTGTAGTCGACGACGCAGAAGCGAAAGTCGGTGCTCGGCGAAAGGTAAACCGGCGGATTATCTGGGAGGATCACACCGTTGGTGTCGACGAGGGTGACCTGGAGGTAGTGGTGGTTGTAGTTCGGATTGGCGAGCTGCGGACGATTGTTCACGTTGCGGCAACGAACATAGTCGGGGTCGCCGAGCACGGGTAGCGGGATCGTCAGATCGCAATACTGCGTGGCGCAGGTGTTGCCTAACGCCGCGCCACAGGTGAGCCCGCTGTTCCCGGTGTGGATCATCAGCGCCACTCGGATCTGCTCGAGGTGCGCCACGTTGAGGTCATCGTAGAGGGTGCAGGTGACGGAGTTGATGAACGCGGCATGCGGCAGGTGCAGCGGCGCGTTCATCCGCAGCGCCTCGCCGGGTTGGCCGCGATGCATGGCGATGTCGCCGAGGACGCCGCCGTTGTATCCCCAGTGCTTGCGATCGTTCTCGACCGGCCAAAACTCCATGGCGCTCACGCGGTAGTAGTCGACGCGCGGGGCAATCGAGAGCACGCCGGCCGAGAGCTGCAGCGGCGGGACGACGCTGAGCACCGGGTTCGCCCCGTCGGCGCCGGTCGCGCCCGTCGTCCCCGTGGCGCCCGTCGCGCCGGGCGGACCCGCCTCGCCTTGCAGCAGGTCGACGTCGCGCGTCGCGGTCGCGTTGGCCGTGAGCAGCTCGACGACCACGGGCCCGGGAGGAAGCGTGGCGGCGGCGGCGGCGGGGATGATCGCGTCGACGATGGCGGCCCCGACGGACTCGAGATCGAGCCGCGTGAGCAGCGCGCCACTTGGTGCGCGCAGGTTCACGGCTTGGGTGCCGCCGAGATTGACGCCTTCCAGGCGCAGCCGCGCGCGCGCGTCGAGGCGCCCATTCGCCCCGAGCGCGCTCACCTTCGAGAGCACCGGCAAGTGCTCGCTCCCCTGCCCTGCTTTGACGCACAAGCCCGCGGCGCACAGCTGGCCGGTGCCGCAGTCGGCGTGCAGCTGGCACTTACGGGCGATGGTGAAGGGCACGAGCTGAAAGCAGGCCGCCCCAAAACACAGCGCCAGCAGGCAGAGAATCCGTCCGACGTGACGCGAGAACGTCCCCATCCCCAAAGGATGCCATGCGCCCGCGCGCGGCACCAACTCCAAGCACTCGGTGCGTGGCGCCTCTCGGCGTTACTCGACCTCTTCGACCATCAGCTCTTGCGGCTTCGGCGGCGCCGACTCGTAGACGACGACGAGCTTCTCTTCGCCCGCCTCGTTCTTGCCGAGGGTGACCTTGGCCTTGCCGCCGCCGGCGAGCGCACCGAACAGGATCGCGTCGGCGAGCGGGCGCTTCAGCTCGTTCTGGATCACACGCCCCATGGGCCGGGCGCCGTAGAGCTTGTCGTAGCCCTTGTCCCGCAACCAAACGCGCGCTTCCTCGCTGAGCTCGATGTTGACGTTCTTCGCCGCGAGCTGCGCCACCATCTCGGCGACGAACTTGTTGACGATCTTGTCGATCGTCGCCGGCGCGAGCGACGAGAAGGTGATCCAGCCGTCCAAGCGATTTCTGAACTCCGGGCTGAAGGTGCGCTCGATCGCGGCCTTGTCCTTCTTCTGGCTCACGCTCTGCGCGCCGCCGCCGAAGCCGAGATTTTCTCTCGTGAGCTCATGGGCGCCGGCGTTCGTCGTCATCACGAGGATGATGTTGCGAAAGTCCGCCTTCCTGCCGTTGTTGTCGGTGAGCGTCGCGTGATCCATCACTTGCAAGAGGATGTTGAAGACGTCCGGGTGCGCTTTTTCGATCTCGTCGAGCACCAACACCGCGTGCGGCGTCTTTCGGATCGCGTCGGTGAGCATGCCGCCTTGGTCGAAGCCGACGTAGCCCGGTGGCGCGCCGATCAAGCGCGAGACCGTGTGCTTCTCCATGTACTCGCTCATGTCGAAGCGGATGAACTCGACGCCGAGCACGCGCGCGAGCTGCTTGGCGAGCTCCGTCTTGCCGACGCCGGTCGGGCCCGAGAACAGGAACGAGCCGACCGGCTTCTCGGGCGAGCCGAGCCCCGAGCGCGACAGCTTGATGGCCGACACCAGGTTCTCGATCGCTTGATCCTGGCCGTAGATCACCTGCTTGAGCTCACCGTCGAGCAAGGACAGCTTGTCGCGATCCGAGACCGACACCGTCTTCGTGGGGATGCGCGCCATCTTGGCGACGACCGTCTCGATCTCGTGGCTCGTGATCTTGCCGCCGGGAGGACCGCCTTGCAGCCGCACCATGGCGCCGGCTTCGTCGATGACGTCGACCGCCTTGTCCGGGAGCAAGCGGTCGTTGATGTGCTTCGCCGCGAGCTCGGCCGCCGCACGGATCGCCTTGGCCGTGTAGACGACGTGGTGATGCTCCTCGTACTGCTTCTTTAAGCCCTTCAATATGTCGACGGTCTCTTCGATGCTCGGCTCTAGGACGTCGATCTTCTGAAAGCGCCGGGCGAGCGCGCGATCTTTCTCGAACACGCTCTTGTAGTCGTTGAACGTCGTCGAGCCGATGCACTTCAGCTGGCCGTTCGCCAGCGCCGGCTTCAGCAGGTTCGACGCGTCCAACGCACCGCTGCCGGTGGCGCCGGCGCCGTAGATCGTATGGATCTCGTCGATGAACAGGATCGCGTTCGGCTGCTTTTGGATCTGCGCCAGGATGCCCTTCAAGCGCGCCTCGAACTCGCCGCGGAACTTCGTGCCGGCGATCAACGAGCCCATGTCCAAGGAATAGATCTTCGCGTCTTTGAGCAACGACGGCACTTTGCCTTCAGAGATGCGCAGCGCGAGCCCTTCGACGATCGCGGTCTTACCGACGCCTGGGTCGCCGACGAAGATCGGGTTGTTCTTGCGCCGCCGGCAGAGCACTTGGATCGTCCGGTCGAGCTCGTTTTGGCGCCCGACCAAGGGATCGATCTTACCCTCGGCAGCGCGCTTCGTCAGGTCGGTGGCGAACGCCTCGAGCGCGTTCTTCTTGCTACCGCCCTCTTCTTCTTCGCCGGTCTCGTAACCCTGCTCTTCCGTGCTGCCGACGGTCTCGCCGTCGTCACTGACCTTGCCAGTCCCGTGCGAGATGAACTCGAGCACGTCGAGGCGCGTGACCCCCTGCTTCTCCAAGAGGTAGACGGCGTGCGACGAAGGCTCACGGAAGAACGAGGCGAGCAGGTGCCCGGCGTCGATGGTGTCCTTGCCGGCCGATTGCACCTGGATCGCCGCCCGCTGCAGCACGCGCTGGAACGTGGGCGTCTGCTGCGGCTCGCGCTCGACCCCCTCCGGCAGCGGATCGATGTTTTCGGCGAAGAACACCTCGAGATCGGCCTGCAGCTCTTTCAGCTCGATGCCGACCGCGCGCAGGATCTTCTTGGCGTTCTTGTCGCTCGCCATCGCGAACAACACGTGCTCGAGCGTCAAATACTCGTGGCGGCGCCGCTTGGCATCGTTGATGGCCGAGAACAACGCTTCTTGCAGTTCCTTCGTGATCGTCACGCTGGCATCCTCACGGTTCCCCTCACAACCATACACTAAGCCGAGTTTTGCGCCTCGCTAGCCTATCGCCAGACCCTCGTAGGACGCTCACTCGGGCTCAATGGAGCACTTCAACGGAAAGTCGTTGTCGCGCGCCAGCGTATGCACCTGGTTCATCTTCGCTTCGGCCGTCTCGTAAGGAAAAAGCCCGGCGATCCCGACGCCGCGCGTATGCACGTGCATCATGATCTGAAACGCCATCTCGTCCGTGTGGTGAAAGATCGCCTTCAAAATGAAGACGACGAAGTCCTGCGTCGTATAGTCGTCGTTGTGCAGCAGCACCTTGAAGAGCGGCGGCCGCTTCACCTTCTTGCGTGTGTCGGTGGCGACACCGCCTTCTTCGAGCTCGAGCGGCTTCTTGCTCATGTGCGGGGGATCCCGGGCGTCTTCAGCGCGCGCTTCACCTTCTCGGCGAGCTCGACGGTGGCGACGGCCTCCTCGAGCGGCACCAGGTTCGGCCCGTTGCCAAGGCACGCCTGCAGAAACGCGCGGTTCTCTTCGAGCAAGGCGTCCGAGGGCACGACATCGACCGGCTCCATCTCGATCTCCGGCCAGGCGCTGCCGTCCTTTGGCGGATGCCGGCGCACGCTCTTGACCGCCTTCTGGCCGAGGTCGAGCGACAGATAGCGGCTCGCGGTGAACAGGCGCAGCTTGCGTGTACTCTCGAGCGAGGAACGCGACGCCGTCAGCGAGCACACGGCGCCGTTCTGAAACTCGATGCGGGCGTTGGCCATGTCGACGAGCTCGGTGAAGATCGACACGCCGACCGCGCGAATGTCGGCCGGCTCCGAGCGGACCCAGCGCAGGCACAGGTCGAGATCGTGGATCATCAGGTCATCGATGACGTCGACGTCGGTCGAGCGCTCTTTGAAGGGGCCGAGGCGCTCGCCGACGATGTACCAAGGCTTGTCGCCGAAGCGCTCGGCGGCGAGCACCGCCGGGTTGAAGCGCTCGATCTGGCCCACGGTGACAATGAGCTTCGGATGCTGCTCGGCGAGGGCGACGAGCGACCGTCCCTCCTCCACCGTGCGGACGACCGGCTTCTCGACGAGGATGTGCCAGCCGCGCTCGAGGCATGCCTTGCTGAGCGCGAAGTGATGGATCGTCGGCGCGGCGATGATGGCGGCGTCGGCGGCCGGCACGTCTTCCAGGCGCGCAAAGGATGGGCAGCCGAATTCGCGCACCATCTCCTCGCGCCGCGCGGTGCTCGGCTCGACGATGCCTGCGAGATCACACAGCGGCGACAACGCGCGGATCTTCTGCGCGTGGAAGCGCCCGAGGTGGCCGACGCCGATGACGACCACGCGCAAGCTCACGCGAGCACCTTCTCGATCTCGCCGGCGATCACCTTGCAGTGGCCGTCGACGCTCGCCTTGTCCGGGCCCTCGACCATCACGCGGACTTTGAGCTCTGTCCCGGAGAAGCGCACGAGCACGCGGCCGCTCTGGCCGAGCGTCGTCTCGGCCGCGGCGATCGCCTCTTTGACGTTCGGCAAGGTGTCGAGCGCGACGCGGCGCGAGACTTTGACGTTGACGAGCGCCTGCGGAAACACCTCCATGACGCCGCGCAGGGACGACACCGGCTTCTTCGTTCGCCCCGCTTCGGCGAGGACGAGGAGCGCCGCCACGACGCCATCGCCGGTCGTGCCGTGATCCAAGCACACGACGTGGCCCGACTGCTCGCCGCCCAAGTTGAAGCCGCCCTCGCGCATGCGCTGGACGACGTAGCGATCGCCCACGGCGGTACGTTCGAGCTTCAGCCCCATGCCGCTGACGGCGCGATCGAGGCCGATGTTCGACATGACGGTGGCAACGACGGTGCCGCCCTTCAGCGCGCCGCTCGCGTGCATTTGCTTGGCGAGCACCGCGAGGATCTGATCGCCGTCGATGGCTTCGCCCTTTTCGTCGACGATGATCACCCGATCAGCGTCGCCGTCGAGCGCGATGCCGATATCGGCCCTGTGCTCCCTCACGGCGGCGCGAAGTTTTTCCGGATGCAGCGCGCCGAAGCCGGCGTTGATGTTCACGCCGTCCGGCGTGTCGCCGATCGCGACGACCTGCGCGCCGAGCTCTCTGAACACGAGCGGCGCGGCGCGATAGGCCGCCCCATGCGCGCAGTCGACGACGATCTTCAGGCCGCCAAGATCGAGATCCTTCGGAAACGCGCTCTTGCAATGCACGACGTAGCGGCCGACGGCGTCGTCGATGCGGTGCGCCTTGCCGATCTGCGAGCCATGCGCGCGCTTTTGCTTCAGGGCGTCCGTGAACATCAGCTTCTCGATCTCGAGCTCGCGTTCGTCGGGAAGCTTGAAGCCGTCGGCCGCGAAGATCTTGATGCCGTTGTCTTCGAACGGGTTGTGCGACGCGCTGATGACGACGCCGGCGTCGGCGCGCATCGAGTGCGTGAGGAAGGCGACGCCGGGCGTGGGCAGCGGACCGCACAGCCAAACGTCGACGCCGACCGAGCACAATCCTGAGGACAGCGCCGTCTCGAGCATGTAGCCCGAAAGCCGCGTGTCTTTGCCGATGACCACTTGATGCGTGCGCGCCGACGTCTTGAGCAACGCGCCGAGCGCACGACCGAGCTCGAGCGCCAGCTCCGGCGTCATCTGCTCGCCGTTGGCCACGCCGCGGATGCCGTCGGTGCCGAAGTACTTCCGATCCATGGCCCTCGCCCTCCTTCGCACGCGCGGTGGTGTCAAGTTGTGCCGCAGGCAGGCGGCAGCCTAAGATAGCGCCCTACGGCCGCGGCGCGTTTCGGTGACGGCGCTTTCTCGCCGCGCGCGATTCATGCGACTGGCCCGCCGCTCGCGCTTGCAGCTCGCGCTGTAACTTCGTGTAGCTCCGGTAGCGCTCGTCGCTCAAAGCCCCGGCGGCGAGCGCAGCTTGCACGGCGCAATCCGGCTCGTTGGCATGGCCGCAATCCGAGAAGCGGCACCCTTTTGCGATGTTGTCGACGTCGTTGAACGCTTCGCTGACGCCGCCTTCGACGTCGCTCAAGCCGAGCTCGCGCATGCCCGGCGTGTCGACGACGAGCGCGCCGTTCGGCAGCAAGAAGAGCTCGCGGTGCGTCGTCGTATGCCGGCCTTTGCCGTCGTCTTTGATCGTCTTGACCGCCTGCGCGCTCTGACCGAGCCAACGATTGACGAGCGTCGACTTGCCGACGCCCGACGAGCCGAGCAATGCGTAGGTCTTTCCTGCTTCCAGCGCTTCGTCGAGCGCGCTGAGCCCGGCGCCGCTCGCGTGACTCGTGACGAGGATGCGCTCACGCGGGCACACGCTCTTGGCGCGCACCACCTTCTCCTCGGCGTCGGGCGCGAGATCGGCCTTCGTCAGGAGCACGATCGGCGTGGCGCCGCCGTCCCACACCATCGAGAGGTAGCGCTCGAGCCGGCGCACGTTGAAGTCTTCGTTCAGCGCCATGGTCACGAACACGGCGTCGACGTTGGCGAGGATCACCTGCGTCTCGTGCTCGCCGCCCGCGGCCTTTCTGCGCACGACCGTCTGGCGCGGCAGCACGGCATGGATGATCGCGCGATCGCCCTTTTGCGGCTCGAGCTCGACCACGTCTCCGACGACGGGCTTCTCGGCCTCGCCGAGCTTGATCTGCCGGCGCAGTTTTCCCGAGATGACCGCGAGGTGCTCGACGCCGCCCTCGACGAGGACGTTCGTGCCTCCTTTATGATCGCTGACGACGCGGCCCTTCACGCCACGCAGCTTGACATCGCCTGACGCCGCCGCACAACTGTCCGGCGTGCACTTCTTGATCCGCGCCGCGTGCGTCGCGCTCTATCCGCGCACGGAGACACTGCCGGGCGTCATCGACACGGACATCGACGGGTTCTTGCGCCGCTTTCGCAAGGAGTCGAACGGGCTCCTTTGGCTCGGCCTCGTGGCCGGAACGTTGATCTTCACCGCCACGCCGCTGATTACGGTGTTCCTGCCGCTGCCGTCGTTCCTCTTGCCGCGGCGCTTGCTCGACAAGCACGCCGATCGCATCGCGTCGCACCGGGTGTACTTGCTGCGCCAGGCGATCGTCGTCGTGAAGATGGCCGCCGGGCTCTGCTGGGGCGCGCATCCGAAGGTGCGTGCCGCGTTCGCGTTGCCGCCGTACCCGGACGAGCCGTCGCGATGGCGGACGACGTGAGCGCGCACGTCGCGTTTTCCACAGACCCCATCGAGCTCGACGCGGACTACGTCGTCGTCGGCAGCGGCGCCGGCGGCGCGACGGCGGCCGTCACCTTGGCGCGCGCCGGCGCATCGGTCGTCATCGTCGAAGCCGGGCCGTGGCGCGACCCCAAGGACTATCCGGCGAGCGCGTACGGCGCTTTGCGCGACTTGCTCGACGACTGGAGCACGCAGGTGACGCGCGGGCGTGCGCTGTGGCCGGTGGTGCAGGCGCGTGTCGTCGGCGGCACCACGGTCGTGAATTCGGCGATCGCCGTGCGGACGCCCCCCGATGTCTTCGAGCGGTGGCAGAGTGAGCATGGTGTTGGCGCGGCGCTGCGGGATCCCGTTTGGCGCCACCAAGACGATCTCGAGCGCGAGCTGTCAGTCGAAGAAGTGCCAGAAGCGTCACTCGGTCGGTCGAACTTGCTTGCGATCTCTGGCGATCGCAGCGCCGGCTTCTCAGGTCACGTGATGCGCCGCTACGCCAAGCGATGCGCCGGCAGCGGCCAGTGCCTGCAAGGCTGCCGCGGCGAGAAGAAGCAGAGCACGAACCTCACCTTCGTGCCCGAGACGATCATGCGCGGCGGCCGCGTGCTGTCGTCGGCGCCGGTCGAGCGCGTGCTCTTCGAGGGTCGCCGCGCGGTGGGCGTGACCGGGCGCTTCATCGATCCGGCGACGCGCCAGCACGGCGGCCGCTTCACCGTGCGCGCGAAGAAGGCGGTGATCGTCGCCGCATCCGCGACGCACAGCCCGGCGCTCTTGCAGCGCTCCGGCGTGCGCTCGCCCGCGCTCGGCACGGCGTTTCGCGCGCATCCCGGCACCGGCGTCATCGGCTGCTACGACGATCCCGTCGACATGAACGTCGGGGTCACCCAGGGCTGGGCGTCGACGAAGTTTCGCGAGTCACCGGGCTTGAAGCTGGAGACGCTGGCGATCCCGTTGGAGCTCGTCGCGAGCCGCTTGTCCGGCGGCGGCCACCTGCTGATGGATCGCCTCGCGCGCTACCGGCACTTCGCCATGTGGTGCCACGCGGTCCGTGCGGAGTCGGCCGGTACGGTGAAGAACGGTTTTGGCGATAAGCCGGTCGTCCGCTACACGCTCGATCGCGCGGACATGCTGCGCTTTCGCGACGGCATGCGCCTGCTCGCCGAGATGCACTTTGCCGCCGGCGCGCGCGCGGTGATCCCGGGGGTCGTTGGCCTGCCCTTCGAGATCTCGGCCGACCAACTGCCGTTGATGCGCGACGCGCCGCTCGATCCGCGCGCCTACGTGGCGATCCTCTCGCACTTGTTCGGCGGCTGTCCGATGGGCGCCGATGCGTCGCGAGCGGTGTGCGACGAACATGGCCGCGTGCATGGTTACGAAGCGCTCGTCGTCGCCGACGCCTCGGTCATTCCGACGAACCTCGGCGTCAATCCGCAGCATACGATCATGGCGTTGGCGCGCGAGTTCAGCGAGCGGCTGCTGTCATGAGAGGCTGTCGCAAGCTTGTGCGCATGCCGGCGAACCAGGCGTGTGATGGCGCGGCTCCTTTGCGATTGGAATGCCTGCGTGCGAGATGAGCCCATGCTCATGACGGGTCTGGTCGCGACAGCGGGCGTGCTCCTCTTCACGGCGCTCGCCGGCCTGCTCTTCTCGCTCGCGCGCTTTTTGCGCCGGGCGCCCGGGGCGCTCTGTGTCGGCGAGGCGGAGGTGCTCGGCGCGTGGCTCGAGGCCGCGCTCGCGAGCGTCGACTGGGGCACGCGCGTTTCGCTCGCGTCGCTGCACGCCGATCTCGGGCGCCAGCTGCAACCGATGCCCGCCCGCGTACGGCTCGGGTTCCGGCTCGGTCTTTGGCTCTACGACCGTGGACCGCTCGTGACGCGCGTGTCGATGCGGCGCTTCTCTCGCCTCGATGTCGAGCGCCGCCGGCGGGTCGAGCAGCGGCTCGAGGAGTCTCGCTCGGCTGTACTGGCGCCGTTGCAAGACGCCATCCACGCCCTGTGCTTGCTCGTCCTCTGTGCCCGGCCCGAGGTCCTCGCGGTCGCCGGCGTCGATCGGGAGCCGTGGGTGCAGGCGCGCCGCGCCGCGCGGGAAGCGCAAGTCGGGATCGCGCGATGAGGGTCGATCGCCGAATCGACGCCGACGCGGTCATCATCGGCTCAGGCGCGGCTGGCGCCGTCGTGGCCAGCGCGCTCGCGGTCGCCGGCGCCAAGGTCATCGTGCTCGAAGAGGGACCTCGCGCCACGGCCGAGGACCTCCACGGCGATCCGGCGCGCGCGGTGCGGCGCTTCTATCGCAACGCCGGCGCCGTCGTCAGCATCGGCGCGCCCCCGATCTCCATTCAAGTTGGGCGCGCCGTCGGCGGCTCGACGTTAATCAACGGCGGCACCTGCTTTCGCACACCGGACCATGTGCTGCACGCATGGAGCGAAGCGCTCGGCGGCGCCTTCCGGCCGCAAGATCTCGACGCTGACTTTCTACGCGTCGAAGGCGTGCTCGCGGTTCAGCCAGTAGCGCCGGATCAGGCCTTCGTCGGCGAGCGGCGCTTGCTCGAGGCCGCGCTCAGCCGCGGCGATCGCGGCGGGTACGTCAAGCGCAACGTCCGCGCGTGCCAAGGCAGTCACCTGTGCCCGTTCGTCTGTCCGACGGATGCCAAGCAGAGCGTCGACAAGAACTATCTGCGCACAGCCGAGGCCGCGGGCGCGCAGGTGCTCGCCGATACGACGGCGCTGCGCATCGTCATGGAGGGCCCGCGCGCGATCGGCGTCCTCGCGGCGCAGGCTGACGGCGCGGGCCTCTTGGTGCGCGCGCCGATCGTCACCCTCGCCGCGGGCGCGCTCCACTCGCCGGTGCTCTTGCGCCGGAGCCTCGGCTGGCGCACGCCGCGCGCGGTCGGACGATCGCTCTTCTTGCACCCCGGCGCGCACGTCGCAGGGATCTTCAACGAGCCCGTCGTGCCGCGCCGTGGCCCGATCCAGTCGATCTACGTGAGCGGTCCAGACGACGGCTACGTGATCTACGGGATGGGCTATCCGCCGGAAGTCTTCAGCGTCTTCACGCTCGAGGCGGGCGGCGGGCTGCAAAACCTGGCGCGCTTCGAGCGCTCGGTGACGCTCGCGGTGATGGCGGCCGATCACGGATCGCGGGGGCAATTGCGCGGACTCGGCGCGATGCCGCTGCCGCTCTATGCGATCGGCCGGGACGACGCGCAGCAGCTCGTCAACGGGATGGCGCACGCGGCCGAGCTGCTCCTCGGCATCGGCGCGACCTCCGTCTATGTCAGCGTGCGGGGTTTCGGACCCCTCACGACCGCGGCCGATGTCGCTCGCTTGCGCGCGGCGCCGGTCGATCTGCGGCGCCTGGTCCTCGGCTCAGTGCACCCGATGGGGACGGCGCCGATGGGCCTCGATCCCAACGCGAGCGCGCTCGACCCCGACCTGCGACCGCACGGCACGCGCGGCCTCTACGTCCCGGACGCGAGCTTTTTTCCCTCCTCGCTCGGGGTCAACCCGCAGATCACGATCATGGCGTTCGCCGAGCGCGCGGCGCGGCACATGCTGCAGACGCTATAGCAGCAGAATCAATACGACGACGCCGAGCAAGAACACGACGCCGGCGATGACCACGAAGATCATCTCCGGCCCAAAACGACCCTGCGTCGCCGGCACTTCCTCCGCCGGCTTCGCGACTTCGCCTTCGCCGTTCGCCGTCTTGTCCGCCGCGGCCTCATCTGGCGCCGCTGCTTGCTCGCCGCCTTCCGCTGCCGCCGCTTGTTCGCCGCCTTCTTGCGCCGCCTGCTCCTGCTGGGTGTCGGGCGCGGCCTCGGCCTGACTGTTCTCATCCGGCGGCGGACCGGCAACGGACTCGTCCGGGGCTTGCTCGCCGCCTTCGGCCGCCTGCGCTTCGCCGTCAGGCTGGCTGCCCTCTTCTTCCGGCGCCGGATCCGGCGGCACCGGCTCGGCCTCCGGCTCCGGCTCTTCGAAGCCCGGGATGCCGGACAGGCTCTTCAACAGCTCGGCGTCCGGATCGATGAACACGATCTTCACGCTGCCGATCGCAATCTCGTCGCGATCGCGCAGGCGCTTCACCGAGTTGCGCGGCACTTCCTTGCCGTTCAACATGCTCAAGTTCTTGGCGCCGAGGCACTGATAGATGACGCCCGAGTAGTCCTTCTTGATCAGGCCGTGGCGGCGCGACGCGTTGCCGTCGTTCACCACGAGATCGCTCTCGCGGCTGCGGCCGAGCACGCACTCCGCGACCGGACCGCGCAATTTGAACGTGCGCCCTTCGTCCGGGCCCGTCATGATGCGCAGATACGGCACGTCCTCTTGCTCGGTGCCACCGTCCAGGCCGCGCAGAATGTTCTCGACGGCGTTTCTGGCGAGCATCTGCGTGCTGTCGCCCGGCGCGCGCTCGAGCTGCTGCTTGACGATCTCGATCTTGATCTTCGCCTTGGTGATGCTCAGCGAGTCGCCGCTGCGCAGCAGCTTCTTCTCGCCTGGGTTCAGCTTCTGGCCGTTCAGCTGCGTGCCGTGCGACGAGCCCAAGTCTTCGACGAAGTACTGATCCTCCGAGAAGCTGATGCGGCAATGTTGGCGCGACACCGTGGTCAACGGCAGCTGGAAGTCGTTCTTGCTCTCACGCCCGATCGTGATGACAGGCTCCGTCGTCTCGAAGTTCAACACCTTCGATTGCTCGGCGACCTCGATCGTGGCTTCCAGCTTCAGCATTCGTTCTCTGTGATCCTAAACATCAGGGCCCAAAGCTCAACGTCTTCACCCGTTCGATGCACCATTTCTTCTCTTGTTCCATCTTGCCGCCCTGGGCGCACTCGACGAGCTGCTGGCAGGCGGTGACGGTGGCATCCGAATTGTGCTGCTCGTCGTAGACCTTGGCGAGGCGGTAGTAAGCGAAGCAGAACTTCGGATCGAGCTTTTGGCAGACGAGCAATTCGTGCTCGGCCTTCTCGAACAATTTGCGCTCCAAGAACGCGACGCCCAAGTTGCAGTGGCCCGGCGCGTAGTCCGGCTTGTCGCGGATCTGCTCGTAGTACTTCTCCAGGGCTTTATCCTGCAGCGCCAAGCAGCGGTACGCCTCGCCCAAGTTGCTGCGCGCTTCGATCATGCTCTGGTTCAGCGAGATCGAGGTCAGGCAGGCGTCGGCCGCTTTGTCGCACTTCTGCAGTTTGATGCGCACGACGCACAGGTTGTACCAAGCGTTCGAGTCGTTCGGCGACGCCTTCGTCTGCTTGTCGAAGAAAGTCTCCGCCTCGTCGACGAAGCCTTGCTCGTTGGCGACGCTGCCGAGGCCGAACCAGCAATCGCCGGCGTTCGGATCGAGCTCGGTGCAGCGGACGAGCTGCTCGCGCGCGCGGTCGAACTTCTTCTGGCGATAGTAAGCGATGCCGAGGTTCAAGCGCGCGGCGACGTAGCCCGGATCGATCTCGAGCGCTTGCGTGAACTGGTCGGCGGCTTGGCTCAAGTCGCCCTGCTCGGCGAAGAGCGAGCCCAAGTTGTTGTGCGCCTCGGCGAAGTCGTTGTTCAACGAGATCGACTGCTTCCAGTAGCGCCTGGCGTCATCGGGGCGGCCCTGACGGAAGCGCACGAGGGCCAGGCAGTTATACGGCTCGTGGAAGCGCGGCGAGTACTCCATCGACAGCTTGGCGTTCTGCTCGGCTTGCTCCAAGAGGCCCTTTTGCACGTACTCCGAACAGAGGCCGCTATGACGCACTGCGAGCGGATGGATCGGCGTCGCCGGGCAACCGGCGAAGGGCACGGCGAATACGAGGACCGAAAAAGGGACGAATAGATGCCATCGCTGCACGATCACCTCTGTGAACGCCTGTTGGAAGACGGAACGGCCTTTCGGAGAATTCTGCCTGGGAATGTCACACAGTCAAGCATTCGCTGCGCACCCAAAGGACCGCCAAGCGGCGCGAATAAACTTGCCGGACTGCGTCGTGACAATTATCCACCGGAGATGCTTCGCGACCCGCAGAAGAAAAGCCTAAGCGCCTTGCGCCTGCTCTTCGCACTCGCCTGCTTCGGGCTCGTCACCGCCGCCGCTGAAGAGGCGCAGGCGCAGTACAAGAACAGCTCGTTCGGCGCGTACGGCGGCGCCGCGATCATCCTGCCGAGCAACAACCTCGACTGGTACAAGCAGTTCGCCATCACCTCGAACGGCGGGCGTTTGGCCACCGGCGAGACGGCGCCGCAGGGCAACCCGTTCTCGCTCGCCAACGCGATGTTCTCCTTCGAGTTCAACTTCAAGATCAGCTTGGAGTCGTGGTTCTTGAAGACCGGCCTCAACATCGGCTTTCTGACCGTGGTGCGCGACGACACCGCCGGCCCGTTCCCGGGCGCTGGCGCCGGCAAGATCGCCCAAGGCGGCGTCGTCTTCTGGCTGGAAGGCGTCTTCGGCCCGCGCTACTACTTCCTTACCGACAACATCCGGCCCTTCTTGGAGATCGGCATCCGCTTGGCGGGTGCCGCCTACACGACGCAGGCGAACGACATCATGCCGGCGAACTGGAAGGTGATGCCCGCGGTCTACGGTCAGTTCGGCATGGAGTTCATCGTGGCGCGCGACATCGGCATCACGATCCTCGCCCGCTACTCGCGCTTCATCATCGTCAACTTCCCCGGCTTCAACATGCTCGAAGGCCAAGCCGGCGTCATCAGCTACTTCTAGCGCCCGAGCTGAGCGATCGATGGACCACCACCCGCTGCTCGCGCACAAGATCACGGGCGACGGCTCGCCGATCGTGCTCGTGCACGGCTTTCCGCTCGACGCGCGCATGTGGGAGCCGCAGATCGCAGCGCTGTCGCGACGGCACCAAGTGTTGACGCTCGATCTCGCGAGCTTCGGCCAGACGCAGACCGCGACGCCGCCGACGCACTTGGAAGATCACGCGTTCGACATCGCGCACTTGCTCGATCACCTACACTTGGACCGCGTCACGCTCGTCGGCCTCTCGATGGGCGGCTACGTAGCCCTGTGCTTTGCCGAACGCTACGCGCATCGGCTCTCGTCGCTCGTGCTCGCGAACACCAAGGCCACGCCGGACACGCCGGAAGCGAAGCACAAGCGCGATGAGCACGTCGCCCTGGTGGAGCAAAAAGGCGTCTCGGCGCTGGCGAAGGCGCTCCTGCCGAACCTGCTGTCGAAGGCGGCGCCGGAGAAGCTCAGAGAGCAAGTCGTATCGATCATGTCGGCGCAGCCGGTAGAGGCGACCACGCGCGCATTGGAAGCCATGCGCGATCGGCGCGACACGACGCACGTGCTGCACGATCTCACCGTGCCGCTCCTGCTCATCGGCAGCGAGGGCGACACGTTGATGCCGCCCGAGATCACGAAGGCGATGAAGCAGGCGCAGCCAGACGCCGAGCTCGTCATCATCGCCGGCGCTGGGCACCTGTCGAACTTGGAAGCACCGGACGCGTTCAACCGTGCGATCGGCGCGTTCGTGGACGCGTCGGCACACTGAGCCACGTCACCTGCAGCGATTGTACTGCGCCGCCACGCCGCATGGTACACACCCGCGCATGCACACCTTCCTCCTCGCCCTCTCGCTCGTCGCCCCGGCTCCAGCACCCTTCTACGAGGGCGACGATCCGCCGATCGCCAAAGCCCTCCAGCTCGAGGACAAGCAGCTCACCTCGATCCTCACGAACCAGCTGAAGACGCGTAACGTCACCGTGAAGAACGTGCTGAGCGGCGCGACCGACATCGCTGGCATGACGCACTTGGAGCGCGCCGCGTTGCTCGCCGCGGCGTCATCGCAGCCCGGCAACGAGAACGACATGATGCTCGAAGCCGACGGCCAGTTCACCCCGGTCGAGACGCGCTGGGACGGCGACGTCATCTCCTTCCGCATCGGCGCGCCGAAAAAGAGCCTCTATGGCGAAGGTCCGAGCGCGGCCGAGCTGCAAACGAAGTATGGCGTCGGGCCTTTCGTCGAGGCTGGCAGCAAGTGGACGAAAGAAATGCTCTGGCTGGTCGACGCCGCGCTCGCGACCCTCGCCAAAGATGAGCTCGCCGGCGTCGCCGGCCTGCCCTTTCACATCATGGAGAAGGATCCTTCGAACAAGGCCGTCCGCGGCCGCTCGGTCGCGATGTACCGCCAAGAGCCGACGGGCACGCAGATCGAGCTCTACGCGTTGGCCCTCGAATCGGACAAGCGCAAGTTCGTTGGCAGCGTCGATCATCCGGTGCCGAACTCGGTGAGCATGCTCGTCCACGAGCTGGCGCACGCGATCTCGCGCAAGACCCACCGTGACGCCCAGGCGGCCTATGCGCCGCAAAAGGCCGCGTACGACGCGTTGGCGGCGAAGGCGGTCGAGATGCAGAAAGCGGCGAGCGCGCGCCTCGACGAATATCGAAAGACGAAGGACGAGGCGCTCAAGAAGGCCGTCGACGAAGACAACGCTGCCTTGAAGAAGATGCAGCAAGAGCTCAACACGGCGTCGAAGAACATGGCGGCGCTCGGTGCGGCACAGCGCCAAGGCGGAGCGCAGCCGAGCCCGGTCGAGAAGGCGTTCTTGGCCAAGCTGCCGCTGCCAAAGTCGCCGACGGCGTATGGGCGCACGTTGCCCGGCGAGTCGTTTGCCGAGTGCTTTCGCTTGGCGAAGCTCGATCCGGCCGCCCTCGAACGCGCGGCGCCAGGGATCCCGGCGTTCTTCGCGTCGGCGGAGTACAAGGAAGCGATCGCGGCGCCGTTGAAGTAAGGGGACACTCCTAACGTCGTCCGTAGGGCTTCTTCGGCGCCAGGTCTGCCAAGAATCGCGCGATGTCTTCGCTCAGCGCGTAGGGCCCTTTGACGGCGTAGTCGAGGTGTTCGAAGCGCGACAGGAACGCCGCCACGTGGGCATGGCTCAGCCGATGGGGCTCGCGGTCGACGAGGCCTTGCTTCAACTCCTTGAACAGCTCGGCGACGAGAGGTGCCGGCAGGCGAGCGTTGCCCATGCCAAACGCCCCTGTGTAGCGATCGAGCGCACTGTCGATCTCGAGCAGAGCGTTGCCCCCGGCTTTGCGTCGGCGCAGCAAGGCGGCGAGTGCGAGCAGCCCGTCGCGCATGGCGGAACGGTCGCGAACATCGGCCTCAGACGGCCCCGCGTCGATGACCAGCGTGGCCGTCGTTTCAAGCTGCTGGCAGAGCAAGCGCTCTTCGCCCCAGTTCATCTGGTTGGCAAGACAGCTGAACACCGCATCGGAAGAGGCGCCAAAATGAGGGATGCGCGCGCAAGAAGGCGCAAAGCTCGAACGCTCATCCACCCCGGCCAGAAGCCGCACGAGCGCCGGCTGCAGGCTCGAGTCTTTCCCGAGCACGGCGGCGCTCGCCTGCGCGTGCTGCAACGCCATGCCGGCGCGCTTGTCGATCAGGCCGGCACGCTGCATGGCGATGATGTCGCGGCGCAGCTCGGAGCGGTCGGCCCGGCTCGCCACCGCGTAAACCGCAGCGACCACGGCTTTGGCTCGGCGGACCTCTTCGGCATCGATTCGGCCGGGGCTTGGCACTCGCGGCCCCACGCTTTGCGAAAACCACTCCGCCATCGGTTCGAGCCCGGGCGACGAGAACAGAGCTTGGGTGATCACCACACGTTTGACCATGGTGGGGTCATCGGCAACACCGCTGCTCAGTGCCGCCAAAGACCTCCGTCCTGGCGCCACGGCCGCGCCTCCATCCGTGCACACATTAGCCGGCAACCGCTCGAGATACCCGCCAGAAGTCGATTCGCGCCATCCCGGCGGTTGACGCCCTGCGCGGGCAGCCGTGCCGGCTTCGGTGTGTGCGGGCAAACGCGTTGTCTAGAAGCACGCGGAGATGCGCAGATTGATCGCCTCTGGTCGATGCTGAAGGTTCTCCATCACCCGCATCTCGACGTTGATGACATCAAACCCTGCCGCCTGGAGAGCCGACTCGAGCTCTGTCTGAAGCGCCCGACCGAGCGCGTCGTTGATTCGGTCGTTGGCGCGAGGCACCTCGACCTTGTTCTGGCCGCCTTCGCCGCTCACATAGAACGCCTTTTCGTCGCCGCAGATCTTCACTTGCAGCACGAAGCCTTTGCGGTCCGCCACGGCGGCGCGCTCTTGCTCTTTGGTCACGAACGGGTCGATCCCCTGCTCCAAGATCGACTTCGCGATTGAAATCGACGCCTGAACGCTCTCCGTTCTGAGCTCCTTCAGTCGGCTACTCGTGATCATCGCGGTCCCCCTGTTCTTTGCATCGGAGCGCCAGGACCCCTACGCCGCGCTGCCCCACCGGCGAGATCGCGCCTTTCACGGCCAACGCGCGACGCCATCGCTCGCCGTTCGTTTCGCTCGCCGTTCGGCGTGCTCGAGCCTTCGCTCTCATCGTTCGAAGCTGTTCGGCAGTGTACATGAGGGGAGTATCGACGCGGCCACGGGGTTGCTGCCGGGGTGCGAGTCCCCGTCACTTCTCCCAGTCTCGCTCGACCGCGAAGCACCCCTTCGCGAACCACACGGCGCGGAATCTTCGACGACCACCAGGCTTACACGCGCTCGACGGTAAGGACGCCGGAGATCTTCTCGATGTTGTGCACCAGCGATCGCAGCTGATCCGAGTCCGACACCGTCACTTCGAAGGTGTTCACCGCGCGATCGTCGCCGATCACTTTGCAGTTCGCCTGCGAGATGTTGATGCCCATCTGCGTGAACGCCTGCGAGAGCGTGGCGAGCATGCCCGGCTTGTCGGCCGACAAGACGCGGATCGACACCGGCCGCGTGAACTTCGTCTCTTTGTCCCACACGCACTCGATGCGCCGCTCGGGATCCATGTCGATGGCGCGCGGGCAGGTGAACGCATGGACGGTGATGCCGCGGCCGCGGGTGACGAAGCCGACGATGCGATCGCCCGGCAGCGGCGCGCAGCACTTGGCGAAGCGCACGAGCATGTCGTCGACGCCGTTGACGACGACGCCGGTCGGCGACGCTCGGCGCGTGATCTTCCGGAACATGTCGCCGATGAGCGACGGGTTCTTCTCTTCGGGCCGATCGTCCTTGGCAATGAGATGCTCAGTGACCTGCGCCGGCAGCACCTTGCCGTAGCCGACTTGGATGAAGAGCTCGTCCTCGTTCGTCGCGCGCGCGGCGTTGACCGCCGACGACATTTCTTTGCTGCCCAGGAATTTCTTCAGGTTGCTGCCGTAGCGCCGAAGTTCTTTATCGATGAGCTCCCGGCCGAGCTCTTCGCTGCGCCGCCGCTCTTCGATGCGGATGTACGCGCGGATGCGGTTCTTGGCGCGGCCGGTCGCCACGATCGACAGCCAGTCCTTGGACGGCCACTGCGACGGCGACGTGATCACCTCGACCATGTCGCCGTTCTTCAGCTTGTAGCGCAGCGGCACGAGACGGCCGTTCACGCGCGCGCCCGAGCAGTGCATGCCGACCTCGCTGTGCACCGCGAACGCGAAGTCGATGGGGCACGATCCGCGCGACAGCGAGACGACCTTGCCCTTCGGCGTGAAGACGAAGACTTCGTCGGCGAAGAGATCGACCTTCACCGTGTCGATGAACTCGGTCGGATCGGTGACCTCTCGTTGCCACTCCATCAGCTGCCGCAGCCAACCGAACTGCGCGGCGTCCGACTTCTTCATCTTCGGATTCTGCTTCGGCGGCCCACGATCGCCACCAGAGCCCCCGCCCTCTTTGTACTCCCAGTGCGCGGCCACGCCTTGCTCGGCGATGGCGTGCATGTCGTGCGTGCGGATTTGGATCTCGACGCGCTCGCCGCCCGGCCCGACCACGCTCGTGTGCAGCGACTGGTACATGTTGGGCTTCGGCATCGCGATGTAGTCTTTGAAGCGCCCGGGGATCGGCGGCCACAGCGAGTGGACGATGCCGACGGCCTCGTAGCACTGGCCCACGTTGTCGACGAGGATGCGGAAGGCCAAGATGTCGTAGATTTGATCGATGTCGATGTTGTTCTGGCGCATCTTTTTATAGATCGAGAACAAGTGCTTGACGCGGCCGGTGACGAGCGCCGGGATCTCGGCGTCGCGCATGTTCTCCTGCAGCGTCTTCTTCACCTCTTCGATGAAGCTCTGGCGCTGCTTGGCGGCTTGCTCGACGCGCGCGCGCAGCTCGTCGTGCTCCTTCGGCTTCAGGTACTTGAACGAGAGATCCTCGAGCTCGCTCTTGACCCAGTGGATACCGAGGCGGTTGGCGAGCGGCGCGTAGATCTCGGCGGTCTCTTGCGCGATGCGCTCGCGCTTCTGCTCCTGCATGTAGTCGAGCGTCCGCATGTTGTGCAGGCGATCAGCGAGCTTGATCAGGATGACGCGGATGTCCTTCGCCATCGCGACGACCATCTTGCGAAAGTTCTCGGCGGCGCGATCCTCTTTGTTCGCGAACGAGATCTTCGAGAGCTTGGTGACGCCGTCGACGAGCGTCGCCACTTCGGCGCCGAACAATTGCTCGATCTCTTCGAGCGTCGCCAGCGTGTCTTCGACGGTGTCGTGCAAGAAGCCGGTGGCGACCGCGGCTTCATCGAGCTTCAAGTCAGCGAGGATACTGGCCACTTCGATCGGGTGAATCAGGTACGGCTCGCCCGACGCGCGCGTTTGCCCTTTGTGCACCTTCGCAGAGTAGACATACGCCTTCTTCAGGAGCTCGAGGTTCGCCTGCGGGTGGTAGTGGATGACCTTGTCGAGGATGTCGTCGAGTCGCACCATGCCGGTTTGGCGAGTCTATGCCTGCGCGCGCTAGGCCGCAAGGAGCGAAGGGCTAAGAACCAGGCTCGGGCGGCGTATCCGGATCGCAGAGCTCCAAGGCATCCGTGACGACGGAGTGACACTGGCCATCGAGGACATAGGTGCCGATCGCCCGGCCTGGCGCCATCACGCGCTCGACGCAGGCGGCATCGACGTTGCCGTGCTCGGGGAAGACCTCCGCGAGCGATACGCACTCGGAGCCCGCTTCGTCGCCGCGGCCGCGATGATCCGTGTACATGACGTCGAAGGGATCGGCGGTCGCCAGCACGTCGCCCATCCCGGACTCGAAGCTCCCGTGACGAATCCACCAGTGCTCGAAGCCGACGACGTGCGCGATCTCGCCAGGGACGCCCCACGCGTTGGCGCGACAGAGCTCGATGGGCGGCGCCGTCCGGGTCACACCGGTCGCGACCCGTGGCGGCGGCGGCACCGGCGTCGGCGCCTGTCGTTCGGGGGCGCGGCGCGCCGGCGGCGGCGGCGCGGTGCGCTCGGCGACCGGCGCCTCTTCGGGAGCCGCGCACACCGGAGCGGGGGCGACGGGTTCGCACGTGCGCAGCGAGGGGGTGAGCTTGGCGCGAGTCATGCGTCGGTTATCGACGCGCCGTCTTCCCCCGGCCGCCTGGGCCATTTGACCGGCGCGCGTCAGCGCCCGACACTTGTCAGCCACTCGAGCGCGGGCTGAATCGCCGCGTCGTCTTGCAGCTGACAGTGGCGCTTCTCGTCGAAGACGGCGGTCCGCCGCGTCGCGCTGGCGGCCCGCGCCATCGCCTCGACCAGGCGGCGCGTCACCGGCGCCGTCACAATTGGATCGTTCGTGCTGTAGGCGAGGTAGATCGGGGTGCGCAGGCGGCCGCCGTCGAGATCATCGGCCAACGAGCTCGCGTAGGCCTTCGCCTTGCCGCCGTAGATCCCCGTCCAAAAACGCTCGAACACCGCGCCGATCGCCGCGTCGTCCATGGCGACGCCCGCGATCGCGAGCGATTCCGGGCGCGGCGCTTCGAGAAACGCCGTGACATCGTCGGCCGGGCTGTCGAGCACGATCGCGTCGAACGCCGAAGGATCGCGTTGCACGAGCTCGATCGCGCGCCGGCCGCCGCCGCTACACACCACCGCCCACTCGCGATCGGCCGCATGGATCACTTGCTCGCGGGCGTATTGCCACACCTTGGCGTCGAAGGTGCCGCCGAATCTCTGCGCGGTGTAGAACGAGGCCGCGCGCTCGCCCACCCCATGGCCGCCGTCGCCCCAGCAGTTGCCGGGGATGACGAGCGCCGCGCCAGTGGCGACCAACGCCTTGGCGATCGCCGACGACTCTGTCGTCGCGATCCGCTCCTCGGCGCTCGCGCGCGTGCTCTGCTCGGGCGTGCCGAGCGTGGCGAAGAGCGCCTGCGGATCGTCCTCCAAGCGCAGCCGTTGGATGGTGCGGGTCGCGATCTCCTCGATGAACTCGAACGAGTCGCCGTGCGGCATAAAGACGAGCGGCGCGTCGACCTTGGTGCCGCCGGCCGGAAACACGATCGTAAACACCGCGGGTTCGCCGGGCATCGCGGCGGTCTTCGGCATCGCGCGAAGGTCGCTCCCGGCCTTGCGCACGCACGCGTAGTCCGGTGCTTCGTAGCGCTCCGCGCGCGCCCGGCCCACCAAGTGACCGTCGAGGGCGCGCGGGGTGAAGTCGCGACAGCAGGCGAGCGCGCAGAGTGCTGTGCACAGCGAGAGGCGTACAATCACCGCGCATATTGTCGGGAGACCAGTGCTGCCGGCGCTCATGTCTCAGAGCACGCGCCACGCTGTCGCAGACAAATGCGCTCTAGAGCGGAGACAAGGACAATGCCGGCGCGCGGACCTCTGCGTCACGCTCGAGCGCGAGCGCCACGCCGAGCGCGCGATCTTCCTCCCAGTGCGGCGCCATCACCTGCATGCCGATCGGCAAGCCGCCGTGGTCGTATCCGACGGGCACGACGACTCCCGGATAGCCGCAGAGGTTCCCCGCGATCACGTAGCGCATGAGCTCCGTCGCCACCGACAGATCGGACCATTCGACCCCGCTCTGCGGCACGCGCGGCGCGGTGATCGCTGTCGCTGGCGTGAGGATGACGTCGCAGCGTTCGAACACGCGCGCGTGGTTCGCGACGGCGCGGGTGCGCACTTGCTGCGCCCACACGAAGTCTTGCGCCGTGAGCACGCGCGTCAACGCCAACGACGCGCGCGGGATGGCGCCGAGCCCACGCCAATCCGGGGCGATGACGTGCATGCTCGCCGCCATCTCGCTCAAGATCGTCACCGCGTGCGCGACCCGCATGGCGTCGAGCTCCGGGATTTCGATGTCGACGATCGTCGCACCGCGCGCGACCAAGCGATCGAGCGCCGCGCGGCAGCTGGCAACGATGTCCGCCGTCGCGTGCTCGAACCACGGCTTGTAGACGCCGATGCGCAAGCCTTGGATCTTCGCCGACTCGTAGCGCGCGAGCGTCGGCGGCGGCTGGGTCAGCGTCTCGGGCACCGTGGGATCCGGACCCGCCAGGGCCGCGTAGGCTATCGCCACGTCTTCCACGCTCGCCGCGAGCGGACCGGCGTGGCCAACGCTGTAGCAGAGCGGCACGACGCCGCGTTCGCTGATGCGGCCGAAGGTCGCCTTCAGGCCGACGATGCCGCAGAGACCAGCCGGGATGCGGATCGATCCGCCGCCGTCGGCGCCGATCGCGATCGGGCACAGCGCCGCCGCCACCGCCGCTGCCGAGCCGCTCGAGCTGCCGCCGGTGTCGTGATCGAGCGCATACGGATTGCGGGCTTGCCCGTAGCGCGCGTTGATGCCGGTCGGGTTGATGCCGATCTCGTGCATGTTCGCTTTGCCGATGAGCACGGCGCCGAGCGCGCGCAGTTTTTCGGCGATCGCGCTGTCCGTCGAGACGAGCTGCGTGCGAAATGCCGTGCCGACCGTCGTCGGATGGCCCGCCTGATCCATCTCGTCCTTCAGCGCGATCGGCACGCCGTCCAAGATGCTGAGCGGGTGACCGTCGCGATGGCGCTCCGCGCTCTTCTTTGCCTGGGCCCGAACGTCGTCCTTCAGCACCGAGATGAACGCGCGCAGCGGCTTCGATCCCTGGTCTGCGCGTTCGATCGCCGCGAGGATGCGATCGGCGACGAGCTCCGGCGATACGCTGCCGCTGCGATAAGCTGCGGCGTAGTCACGCACGCGCGGGCGCGGGAGCTTGGCGGCGTCGCCGGTCGGCACCCGCTGCAGAAAATCCTTGGCGATCGGCGCGCCGACGTCCTTTGGATGCGGGCGCAGCGGCCAGAGCGACGGCGGCTCCTCGATCTGCGCTTTTCGTGCGTGATCGAAGCCGGCGTCGTGCATCAGCTTCTTCAGGATCAACTTGCCGAGAACAGGCGCCGTCAGCAAGCTCGCGGACAGAGCGAGCGCGCCACCCTCGAGCCGCGGCAGTGAAACGGACTCGAGATCGTAGCTCATGCGCGCCTCGCGGTGTCGATACCGGCTTTCTCGGCGTACGCCCGCGCGTCTTCGTAGCCCGCATCGGCGTGCCGCAAGACGCCCATCGCCGGGTCCGAGTTCAGCACACGGCGCAGGCAGCGCTCCTGTCGCTCGGTGCCGTCGGCGACGATCACCATGCCGGCGTGCAGTGAGTAGCCGATGCCGACGCCGCCGCCGTGATGAAACGACACCCACGACGCGCCGTTCACCGCGTTGATCGCGAAGTTCAACAAGGGCCAATCCGCGATCGCGTCGGACCCGTCCTTCATCGCTTCGGTCTCGCGGTTCGGCGACGCGACGGAGCCGCAGTCCAAGTGATCGCGGCCGATGACGATCGGCGCCTTCACCTTCTTGTCGCGCACGAGGCGGTTGAACAGGAGGCCGATCTCTTCGCGTTCCTTGTGCCCGAGCCAGCAAATGCGCGCGGGCAGCCCCTGAAAGCGCACGTGCTTCTGCGCGGCTTCGAGCCACGGGCGTTGGCCGTGATCCTTTGGCAGCGCCTCGAGCACCGCCTTGTCGGTGACGGCGATGTCTTCCGGATCGCCGCTGAGCGCCACCCAACGAAACGGCCCGCGCCCGACGCAGAACTGCGGCCGCAGATAGAGCGGAATGAAGCCGACGATGTCGAACGCACGCGCGCAGCCCGCTTCTTTGGCGAAGGCGCGGATGTTGTTGCCGTAGTCGAAGACCTCGCTCCCCTCGCCCTGCATCCACAGCATCAGCTCGACGTGCTCGGCCATCGTCGCTTTGCTGCGGCGCACGTATTCGGCGGGATCTTTCGCCCGCAGCGCCAGCGCGTCCGCGAGCGGCATGTCCGGCACGTAGCCGTTCAGCGGATCGTGCGCCGACGTTTGATCGGTCACGATGTCAGGGGCGATCTTCTGCTGCTTCAGCCACCGGTGAAACACCGCGGCGTTCGCGTGCACGCCGACGCTCAGCGCTTCTTTGCCGTGCTGCACCGTCCGCACGGCTTCGGCGAAGTCGTCGACGCGCCTGTCCAAGTACTTTTGCTGCAGGCGCTTCTCGATGCGCGTGGGGTCGACCTCGACCGTGATCGACGAGAGGCCGGCGATCTTCGCCGCCAGCGGTTGCGCGCCGCCCATGCCGCCGAGGCCCGCGGTCAGCACCCACTTGGCGCCGGGCTTCGCCTTCTTCGCGGCCACGAACGACTCGTAGGTGCCCTGCAAGATCCCTTGCGTGCCGATGTAGATCCATGACCCTGCGGTCATCTGGCCGTACATCGTGAGGCCGAGCGCCTCGAGCCGGCGAAACTCGTCCCACGTCGCCCACTCCGGCACGAGGTTCGAGTTCGCGAGGATCACGCGCGGCGCCTCTTCGTGCGAGGGCAAGACGCCGACCGCTTTGCCAGACTGCACGAGCAGCGTCTCGTCGTCTTTCAGCCGCGCGAGCGTCGCCTTGATCGTGGCGAGCGCCTCGTGGTTGCGCGCCGCTTTGCCGGTGCCGCCATAGACCACGAGATCCTCGGGCCGCTCGGCGACGTCTGGATGCAAGTTGTTCTCGAGCATGCGCAGCGCGGCTTCTTGGACCCAGCCGCGCGCGCGAAGCGTGTTCGACATAGGGCCGCCGACTTAGCTGCGAATCGGCGCTCAGTAAATGCTTGGGTGCGTCACAGCAGGCCGAAGAGGGCCAACAGCAGCGTCAGCGTGCTGCGATCGTCCGCTGGAGGAGGCGGCGGCGGCGGTGGCGGCAGGATCGTGATGACGAAGCGCGCGGCTTGCCCGCTCTTGGTCTTCGCGACGACCGACACCTTGCCCGCCGCATCGCCCGCGACGACCTCGAAGGTCGCGTAGCCGGCGGTGTTCGTCACGACGGTCTTCTGCTTCAACGAGGCGCCGGCGCCGATCGAGAGGTCGATCGCCCGCCCCGCGCCGTCCTTGCCGGCCGCCGGCGGGAAGACGACCGTGACGAGCGCGCTGCGCCCTGGACGCAGCGTGATGCGTTGATCGCTCACCGCGCTGAGCACTCCCACCGGATAGGTCGGTGCGATCTCCGCGATGACGCGCCCTGTGCTGACGGCAGTCACTGGCTCACCCATGGTCAACTCCTCCAATAGATTTCCGGCGTCGAGAAGCGGCGTTTCCACACGCCGCCACGCCAGTAGTGGTAGATCGAGAGACGCAGATCGCTCGCCGACGCCTCGCTCGCCGCAGCGAACGCCTCGCCGACGTTGCCCTTCGCCGCGGCGAGCGCGCGCACGAAGTGATCATAGAACGCGACGTTGTCCGTGAGGTCCGAGAAGGCGATGACGCTCTTCGCGCCGGCGCCGAGCCAATCCTGCGCGAGCGAGGCGCCGACGCACGCTTGCATGAACACGCTGCCGAGATGCGGGGCCGAGAGCGCCTGCACGTCGCGCCACGCGATCGCCGTGCCCGGACGGGTGAGCAGATGATTATCGAAGCCATGGGTGATGAGCGCCAGATCATAGTCACCCTGCGCTTCCGCCATCGCGATCGCGCGGCGGAGCGTCGCCAGATCGAGCGCCGCGGCCGAAACGCGGATCACCGTGCCGTAGCTCGCCGCCAGCGCGGGGGCGACATGCCAAAACGCGACATCGTCGAAGCGTGGCGCGGGGGCCGGATACACGCGCGCGAGGAGGCCCGAGAGCTTCTCGTCGAGCGCGCGATCGGCGATCGCGATCACGAGGCCGCGGGGAAGCGAGCCGAAGCGATGGATCTCGATGCCTTCTTCGATCTGCGGCGCGACCGCCGGCGCGCTCGGCCGTACGTCGCACGCGATGAGGAACGACGCGATCGCCAAGCGCCGAGTCCAAGGCGTGAACATCACCAGCCCGCCGGTGCACAGCGCCAACGAGATCGCGTGGTTCACTGCGCCACCGAGCGTCGCGGCGTCAGCGCGAAAGGCGTCGGTGACGAGCCGGCCGCCGCCGAGCAGCGCGCAGGCCGTCGCCGCGAGCTCGATGAGCGGCCGCCGGCGCATCGTCCACAGGACGCCACCGGCAAGGAGGCCGTGCAGGACGGCGTAGATCGGCACCGGATGAAGCGGAAGGCCGAGCAGCGGCGTCCGAGAATGCGCGCCGGTGTAGACGATCGCCCACGGAAGATCTGCCGGCGTTCCCGCGCAGCAGCCGTTCGCGAGGCATGCCAAGCGCATGCACGCGTAGACCAAGGGCGCTGCGAGAATCATCGCGCGCCACACGGGCTCGCGCCGCTCGTCGACCATGCGTACGCACGCCGCGGTCGCCAGCACCTGGCCGAGGAGCGCTGCAAAGTACATGTTCCCATCCGTCCGCGCGTCGACCATCGCGTGCCCGAGCCGTCCCGCCACTGCGGCGGCGGCGAGCGGCCCGAGCACGATGAGCGCCGCTCGCCAGAACGCGACGCCGCGCAGCGCACGGCCGAGCCACGCCGCATGCACGGCAAACGCGAGAGCAAACGGCAGCGCGGCGAGCATCGCTACTTGCCGCTCGTGATGAAGCCCATCAGCGCAGCGGCGACGGCGTCGACGAGGACGCGCGCTTGCTCAGGGCTGATGCCGAGGTGCTTCGTTGCCGCCGCGTAGTGGATCGCCTTGTCACGCGCGCCGACGAAGGCAAAGAGCGCGCGCGGCGCCTCGGCATCGACCCCGATCGCCGTGAGCTCGCGCTTGACGCGAACGTCGTCCTTCTCGGCGACGATCTGCTGCAGCGCGCTCGCGTGGGCAAAGGCGTCGAGCTTCGCCGTCTTTGCAAACGCGGCGTCGACGACGGTCATGGTCGTCGTGCCGGCCGGCGGCGCGCAGAAGAGCGGAAAATTGTAGCCGGCCACGGCGTGCGCCTGACTGCTGACCCCGATCGCAAGAGCAAAGAACAAGGACGACGAAACAATTCGCATGGTAGCCTCCATGCGTCCTTATCGGTCGCGCCGCACGACCCGCCGTCTTTGCGGAGCTGCGTCGCCCGCGCCTGTCGAAAAGCGACAAGAGATCCAGCGGACGCTCGGGGGTCGGGACGCGCTTCAGGCGTCCAAGCGAACTTCGATGGCTTTGGCTTCGACCACGCTCAGGCGCACGGTGCGGCCGAGCCACAGCTGATCGCCGAGCTCCAGGTGCTTGTAGCGCACGTAGCCCTTGGCGCCGTGGCGCACGCCGTTCGTGCTGCCAGTGTCGACGATGTACGGCCGCCCCTGCGACGCAAACACCATCGCATGCACGCGTGAGAGGCCGCTCGGGTTGCCATCGCCCTTGGCCGGCCAATCGCAACGCCCGTAGCGGCCGAGCAGGAAGCCGCGCGTCACTTGCTCCGGCGTGGGCGTCAGCTCCACCATCTCTTCCAAGCGCAGCTCGACCGGCCCGAGATCGTCGGTGTCGACCACGCGAAACGCACCGCTCCCCGTCCCTCGCCCTCCGTTCGGCGGAAGCTTGGCGAAGCGCTCGAGGCGCAGGCCGATCGGCGAAGGCGCGAGCGGGAGCGTTTGGTACGAAGACGACAACAAGCGCGCGATCCAGTCGGCGCGATCCAGCTTCACCGGCGTCGAGGCGAGCACGAGGTAGAGCTCGCCGAGATCGAGCACGCACGGCGAGTCGAGCTGCGCCGCGATGACCCGCGTGCCGTCGAGCAGACGCGTGCCGGTGGCGCTGCGCAAGTCCCGCACTTCGACGATGCTCGGCTCGGTGGCGCGCTGGGTGACGACGGTGTGGCGGAGCGCGAGGTTCGTCGCCTCGGTGGGGCTGTCGACGTGGCTATGGCGGCCGACCACGAGGCTGTTGGCGCGAAAGCGTGAGTCGCCGACGTGCTGCAGCGTCCGGACGGCGCCCTCTTGATCGAGCAGCGCGTAGGCCAGGCCCGGCGCGTCGATCGACATCGCGTACTGGTAGACGTGCTCGAAGGCGCCCATGTGCGTGCGGCGAAACGCTTCGACGTCGCGCCCCAAGCCCTCGAGGTCTCTGAGCTGGATGACGCGGGTGCGTTGGTTCGGTAGCTCTGGGACTTCGCTCGGCGACAGCGGCACGTAAGTCTTGTCGAACCACTTCTGCGAATCGCTCATGCGGTGCGCGCCTCCACCGGACGGGTACGCTAAGAATACGTCCTTTTGTCTCACGCCGCACGAATTCGGTACGCCTCGTCAGGGGGATGCCGCCGGCGCGGCGAGAAATCTCTTGACAGCGGCGGCCACTTGTTCGGCGTTCAACGCGGGATCGACGTCTTTTTGCACGTCGCGCACGACGAGCTCGGGATCGATCACGAAGGTCCAGCGCTTACTCATGCGGAAGGCGCCGCTCACGCCCCACGCGTTCGTGATCGTGCCGTCCGGGTCGGCGATCAGCAGAAACGGCAAGCGGTGCTCAGCGGCGAACTTTTGGTGGCGCTCCTTCGAGTCGCGGCTGATGCCGTAGATCGCGACGCCGAGATCGGTGAGCTGCTTCGTCGCGTCACGAAACGCGCACGCCTGCTTCGTGCACCCGGGCGTTCCGTCCTTCGGATAGAAGTAGAGCACGGTCCACTGCCCCTTCTTCGCCGCGAGATCGAAGGCTTGGCCGTCGTGGGTCTGGCCGACGATCGGCGGCGCCTTCGTACCGACTTGCGGCGGCGGTGACGCGGAAGCGTTGCAAGCGGCGACGGCGATGATGGCGATCGAGAGTAAACGCATGGGCTCTCCCCGTATGAGATGCGGCGCGGGTCAGAGAAGTGACGGCAGAAGATCGGAAAAGCGCGGATGCTGGAAGCGATAGCCGAGCGCCTCCAGCCCTCTCGGCACCGCGTAGCAGCTCGAGAGGATCAGGTTCTTGGCGAGCTCGCTGCCGAGGAGGAGCTTGAGGCCGAACGCGGGCGCCGGCAGAAACGCGGGTCGCTTGAGCGCGCGCGCGGCCTGCTTGACGAGGTCGATCTGGCGGATCGCTTCTGGCGCCACGAGGTTGAACGGGCCCTTGGCCGCGTCGTTCGCAATGAGGTGCATGAGGCCGTCGCCGAGATCGGGCAGCGAGATCCATGCCATCCACTGCTTGCCGCTGCCGAGGGGCCCGGCGACGCCGTAGCGAATGGGCACGGCCATCTTGCTCCACGCCTCGGAACCCTTGTCGAAGACGATGCCGATGCGGGCGATGACCAAGCGCGGCGCGTTCTTCTCGATCGCGGCGTGGCCCTGGGTCGCCTCGCGCTCCCAGGTCGTGCAGACTTCGCAGAGGAAGATGTTCCCCGGCGGGTGCTGCTCGTCGCAGCGGTCTTCGCCCGTGTCGCCGTAGTAGCCGGTGGCGCTCGCGTTCAACCACACTCGCGGCTTTTGCTTCGTGGCGGCGATCGCGTAGGCCGTCGCGCGCGTGGCCTCGACGCGGCTGCCGATCACCTTCGCCTTGTGCGCGGCGTCCAAGCGGCCGTGACCGATCGAGGCTCCGGCAAGATTCACGATGGCGTCGGCGCCTTCGAAGACGTTGGCGATGTGGGCGATGGCCGCCGTATCTTGGTGCGACGCCGCGACCGGATCCCAGCGCTCGACGCCTGGGCCGGCGCTGCGGCCGAGGATCGTCACCTCGTAGCCGGCGGCCTTGGCGCGCTGCTTCAAGTCGCTGCCCACGAAGCCGCTGCCGCCGGCGATGATCATCCGCTTGGTCATGGCTGGTCTCAGTGTCACACTTCGGCTACATTTGCAGGACTTCGACCTTCGATTGAGGTGCGTGCGTGGCGGTGAAAGAAGTTCGGCCGGGCGAGACCAGCAATGACCCGAGCGTCCAGAAGAAAGGCTCGCGCGAGATCGGCTCCTCCGGGCTCGACGATCTCGTCGCGAAGGTGCAGCAGAAGCTCGAGCAGAAGGTCGAGAAGGTCACGACCGACAAGGGCTCGTCGACGCAGTTGGAAGGCGGCGCCAAGAGCCCGACCGAGCTGAAGAAGCAGTACTTCAACAAGGTCGGCGTCGAGAAGAACATGGACACGAACGCGGCGCGGGCGCTGCGTGGCAACACCGCGGGCGGCGCGGCCGGCATGCAGGACGCGCGCAATTTGAAGCTCGTCGTGCTCCCGAAGTTGGAGAAGATGGCCGATCCGAGCGAGGTCTCCTCGTTCGGCGGCAAGGCGAATACGCAGGCGCCGTTCAAGTTCGATCTG
Organism: Deltaproteobacteria bacterium; assembly: GCA_020848545.1. Classification (GTDB taxonomy): domain Bacteria; phylum Myxococcota; class JADLHZ01; order JADLHZ01; family JADLHZ01; genus JADLHZ01. The sequence goes on from JADLHZ010000117.1 coordinate 41,581, forward strand.
TCGGATTTGTTGAGCCGCACGATCGGGCAAATCGAGGCGAAGCCCGAGAAGTTCATGAAGCGGCTGAACAAGCTGCAGGAGCGGGCCGCGCTGCGGGAGAAGAAGTTCGGCAAGAAGATCCCGCCGAATGATCAAGATCCGAACGACTTCGCCGAGGAAGAGTACAACCGGCGGAAGAAGTCGAAGGCCGTCGCCAAGATGTTCGAGCTCATGAACAAGGCGCTCGGGATCAAGATGGATACGGACGGCATGCCGGACGGGTTGATGGACGCGCCGAAGAAGAAGGTCGTCGAGGACGACGACGACGATCTCTAAAGCCCGTTCACGCTCCCCCTGCTCGTGCTCGTCGACCTGCTCGTGCTCGTGCTCCGGCACGGGAACGTCGACGGTCCCGTGCACGCGCACGCATCGCACGCATCCGTGCACGAGCAGGAGGAGCGAGGACGCTAGCTCGCATCATTCATGACGCCAAACTGCGGGCGTCATGAATGATGCTGAAGACAGGAAAGCAGGACTCGCTCGACGCCGTTGGCTGCGCGGTAGAACGTTTTGGCTGGCACAAATCGCAAAAAA